>CAYJXE010000001.1:0-31328 GCA_964373965.1 uncultured Aquabacterium sp.
ATCGTCATGGCCCACACGCTGGACGTGGAAGGGCTCGATCGCGAGCGCATCTTGAAGCGTTGCCAGCTTGACCCCGCCAGCTTGCTCAACGAAGACGGCGAATGGGTGCCGGCCGAGCACCTCGCCGACATGATCCGCGTGATCCTGGCCGAAACGGCGGACCCCGCTTTCGGGCTGATCGCTGGCAAGAGCCTGGCGCTGATGCGATACAGCATCATGACGCCGTTGGCTCTGTTCTCGCCTGACCTGCGGCACATCTTCGAGGACGTCAAACACTTCACGCCCCTGCTGTTCGAAGAGCCGGAGTACACGCTGATCGAGCGCGATGACGAGGCGCAGGTGCTGATGCACCCCTGGTTGCAGGAGCATGGCTGCGTGCGTTACCGCCACGACTTCCTGGTGACGTCGATCTTGCAGATGCTGCGTTTTGGCGGCATGCGCGACGATGAGCTGACCGCCATCGAAGTGCCCCATGAATGTGAGCCCGAACTCACCCCGCGCTACAACGCGTTGTGGGGTGGCCGTGTTCGGTTCGGGCAACGCAATTGCCGCGTGATCTTCAACCGCGCGGCCCTCGGTCGCCCCATGATGAGCCACAGCCAGGTGGGCTACGCCGGGGCACGTGAACGGGCAGCGCAGGCCCTGTCGGCCCGGATGAACCGCATCGACACAGCAGAGAAGGTTCGCCAATGGCTGCTGTCGGCGCTGCCGAAACAGCCGAGCATGGCCGAGACGGCGCGCCAGCTGAACATGAGCGAACGCACCCTGAGGCGCAACCTGGCGGACCTGCAGACCAGCTACCAGGCCTTGGTGCAAGAGTGCCAGTTCCTCAAAGCCCGCAGCCTGCTCGCCGACGAACAGCTGCCCATCAAGCATGTGGCGCATTGCCTTGGCTTCAACTCGGTGGCGAGCTTTCACCGCTCGTTTCGCCGCTGGACGGACACGACGCCTACGCTGTGGCGCGAGGCGCAGTTCAAGAGCCGATGAGCTTATCCACAGTTTCTGTGGATAAGCCTGTGGTCCTGGCTGGGACATCTCGGCACAAACCCGATGAACAAAGGGTTCTGACTGGATTGATCACTTTGCTCGCGGTGCGCGGCGCAGGTCGCTCAGCGAGGCCGATATCTCGCCGATGAGTGTCCGCAAATGCCGGTGCAGGCCCTGCTGGCTGTGCCGACGGTGCCAGAGCATGTCCACCGACATCCGCAAGGGCTCGCGCGTGTGCAGGGGCGTGACCACCAGGTCTGGCGGCAGCTCCATCACGCCGCTGAGCACCACCTGAATCGACACCAGTGGCGCGCTGCGCAAGATGCGCACCGTCGAGGCCACGCCCGCCACGGCCGCCACCACGTTGCGCTGCAGGCCCTCGGCAGCGAAGGCCGCATCCACCACCGTCGCGGCCTCACCTCGGTAACTGCTGACCACGTGGTCAAGCCTGGCGAGTTTCTGCAAGGTCAAAGGGCCTTTGATGGCGAGTTGCTCACGCGAGTGCACACACTGCATGGTGGCAGTCAGCAAAGTCATGCGCTCGTGCCAGTTGCGCTCGGGCAATGGCACCCCGACCACCACGATGTCGACCTCGTCTGCATCCAGGGCATCGAGCAGACGCTCGACCTCAATGAGTTGAACTTTCAAGCGCACCCCGGGTGACTCGGCGCGCAAGCGAGCCAGCAGAGGCGGCAGGATCAGCGATTCCAGGCCATCGGGGATGCTCATGCGCACCAGGCCTTGTGCTTGCGCCGGGTCGAAGGGGGGCTCTTCCAGCACCAGGGCAGCCCCAGCCAAAAGCCAGGCTCGCACACGCGGCGCCAGCTGGGTTGCAAGGTCGGTCAGCGCCATCTGGCGGCCTGTGCGCACCAGCAACTCGTCACCAAATAGCTCGCGCAGGCGGGCCAGGGCGTGGCTCATGGCCGGCTGACCAATGAACAGGCGTTCGGCCGCTCGGCCCACCTGGCGCTCGCTCAGCAAGGCATCCAGGGCCACCAGCAGGTTCAGGTCGATGCGGCGGAAGTCGGCGTGGCGAATATCGATTTCGTTCATGAGAAAAATGCATTCAATCGATTTGCTTGATCTTACGAGAAAACCCAGACTTGCTTCCAAGGCAGATCCAACTTGCCTCCCCTTGAAACCCGAGACTGAAAGGCCCGATCATGAAGACCACCACCCGAATCGCCGCCACGCTGCTGACCGCATTGAGCACTGCCCTGATGACCCAAACCGCGCTGGCTCAGCAGTCCAATGGGGCCACCGAGTCCTTGACGCGCGAAGAGGTGCAAGCCGATGCCATCCTGGCCAAACGCGCAGGCCTGGACCAGTTCCACGACCCCGAGATCCAGATGCTGATGCCCGAGGCCTATGCCGCAGCACAGGCCAAGTACCAAGCCTTGCGCACCAGCGCGGCGTTCGCACAGGAAGTCAAGCGCATCAAGCTGGCCGCCGCTCGCTGAGCCGGGTCGCGCAAGTGCCCTGGACGCCGAGCTCTTGCGCAGCCCGCAGCGTCAGCGGGCACAGCGAATCAAGCGACGCGATGGGTCTGCAGGTGCAGGCTCGTTTCCGTGTGGCTGATGCCCTTGATCAAGCGGATGCGCTCGAGCACCTGAGACAACTCGCCGAGGTGTGCCACCTGCAGCTCGGCCAGCAGATCCCAGCGGCCATTGGTGTCGTGCAAGCTCGCAACGCCGGGCTCACCCAGCAGCGAGGCGATCACCTCGCGGGCGCGGTTGCCCTCCACCGCGATGCTCATCCAGGCTCGAATCAACTCGGGCTGGGCATCGGGGCGCAAGCGCACCGTGTAACCCACGATCACGCCCTCGTCTTCCAGCTTGCGCAGGCGGTTGGTGACGGTGCCACGCGAGACGCCCAGCTTCTGCGCCAGGGTGGCCACCGTCAGGCGGGCGTCCTGCCGCAGCAGGCCGATGAGTTGTTGATCAACCGAATCCATGGTTGATCAATTTGCCAGAAAGCACTGCCGAAGTGGCAATTTTCTGGCACATCTTGCTCAATTCTGGCGATTTTCATTGCCACCGCTCGGTGGGAGACTGGCTCCAACGCAGACGGAGGCCACCATGAAACACCCCGCGAGCATCCCCACCACCCGCACCCGGTACCTGGGCGTGGACGACGTGGCCCGCATCCTGCGCACCCTGGGCCTGAGGCGCTGCCTCGCAGGCCTGGTCACCGCGCTGGACGCCGACTTCCGCCGCTGGTCCGAATTCGACACCTGTGCGCGGGTTGCCAGCCATTCGCCTGAGGGCGTGATCGAGCTCATGCCCATCTCCGACGGGCGGCACTACAGCTTCAAGTACGTCAACGGCCACCCCGGCAACCACCGCCACCACCTGCCCACCGTGATGGCCTTTGGTGTGCTGGCCGAGGTCAGCACCGGGGCGCCGCTGTTGTTGTCCGAACTCACACTGACCACGGCCTTGCGCACTGCGGCCACCTCGGTCCTGGCCGCACGCGCCTTGGCCCGCGCAGACAGCCACGTCATGGCCGTGATCGGCAATGGCGCGCAGGCAGACTTCCAGTGCCTGGCTTTTCACCACCTGCTGGGCATCCGGGAGGTGCGGCTGTTCGACCTCGACCCGTCGGCCACCGCCAAGCTGGCGCACAACCTCACTGAACACACCCACGACACGCTGAAGGTCACACCCTGCGCCAGCACCGCCGAGGCCGTGCAGGGCACCGACATCGTCACCACGCTGACCGCCGACAAGGCCTGCGCCACCATCGTCACCGCCGACATGCTGCGCCCCGGCATGCACCTCAACGCCGTGGGCGGAGACTGCCCCGGCAAGACCGAGCTGGCCGCCGAGGTGCTGCAGGCCGCGCGCGTCTTCGTCGAGTACGAGCCGCAAACGCGTGTCGAGGGCGACATCCAACAAATGCCTGCCGATTTCCCGGTCACCGAGCTGTGGCGCGTGCTCAGCGGCCAGGCCCCGGGGCGCCTGGGCGATGAGGACATCACCGTCTTCGACTCGGTCGGCTTCGCGTTGGAAGATTTCACCGCCCTGCGCTTCATGCGAGACTGCGCCGACGCACTCGGCATCCTGCAGACGCTGTCGCTGGTGCCCGCGCCCGCCAACCCCAAGGACCTGCTCGGCCTTCTGTCGCCCATACCGACAAACGCCCGGCACCCCAAGCCCCGGCACGCCGCATGAGCCCTCACACGCCAACGCGCCATCGACACGTCAGCCTGATCGGCGCCCCAACAGACGTGGGAGCCAGTTGCATCGGCGCCCGCATGGGCCCAGGCGCCTTGAGGGTGGCAGGTCTGGCTGGCGCCCTGGAGCGCTGCGGCCTGCAGGTGCAGGACCTGGGCGACCTGCACGGCCCAGACAACCCTTGCCAGCCCGCCATCGACGGCTGGCGGCACCTTCGCGAAGTCACAACCTGGAACGAGCGCGTGCACGCTGTGGTGCATGGCGAACTCGCCAGCGGGCGACTGCCCATCTTGCTCGGTGGCGACCACTGCCTGGCCATCGGCTCGATCAGTGCCGTGGCTCGCCACTGCCGCGCCATGGGCAAACGCTTGCGCGTGCTTTGGCTAGACGCCCACGCAGACTTCAACACCGCCGAGCTCACGCCCACCGGCAACCTGCATGGCATGCCTGTGGCCTGCCTGTGTGGTCACGGCCCGCAAGCCCTGACGAGCCTGGGCGGACACGTGCCGGCGCTCGATGCCAGCGAGCTGCGACAGATCGGCATCCGCAGCGTGGACGAAGGCGAAAAACGCCTGGTGCACGCTTTAGGCATCGAAGTCTTCGACATGCGCCACATCGACGAGCACGGCATGCGCCAGACCATGGAGCAGGCCCTGCTCGGGCTGGACGAAAACACCCACCTGCACGTGAGCCTGGACGTCGATTGCCTGGACCCCGACATCGCCCCAGGCGTGGGCACGCCCGTGCGCGGCGGGCCCACC
Source organism: uncultured Aquabacterium sp. (assembly GCA_964373965.1). GTDB lineage: Bacteria > Pseudomonadota > Gammaproteobacteria > Burkholderiales > Burkholderiaceae_C > Aquabacterium. Next base: position 4,925 of record CAYJXE010000001.1, read on the forward strand.
TACCGCGAGGCCCAGCTCTGCATGGAGATGATCGCCGACACCGGCCTGCTGGGCTCGCTGGACGTGGTCGAGCTCAACCCCGCGCTGGACGTGCGCAACCAGACCGCCGAGCTGGCCGTTGACCTGATCGAAAGCCTGTTCGGCAAGACCACGCTGATGCGCGCGCCGCCTCGCTGAGCCCATCACGAACGCCGTCACCGCTCGCCACCCAGCCCACGCACCCGCCACCGAAGGAGCCCGCCATGCGCCTGCCCCACCCGTGCCGCCCTGAAGCCGATGTCGTGCGGCACCGCCTGCAGTCGCTGGAAGGTGAGCTGAAGTGGGACGAGGCCTTGCGCCAGGCCCGCCCTTGGGTGCAGGCCGTTCGCGACCACCCGCCGCCTTTCTGGGCACTCGAATCGCTGCTCAAGGAGTACCCGATCTCCAGCCAGGAAGGCCTGGCCCTGATGCGCCTGGCAGAGGCTTTGCTGCGCGTGCCCGATGCCGACACGGCCATCGCGCTGACCGCCGACCAGCTCGGCCGCGCCGACTTCAGTGCGCACGGCAACTCTGCGCTGGCGCGCTTGTCGAGCACGGTGGTGGCCTGGTCGAAGCACTTCCTGCCCGGTGCGAATCGCGCGGGGCATGGCGCAGGTGCGAGCAAAGGCAAAGGCGAGGGCCATGGCGACAACGGCATCGCCGCGAGGCTGGGCGCCAAGGCGGTGGTGGCCACTGCCGTGCGCGCCGTGCAGTTGCTGGGCCAGCAGTTCGTGCTCGGCCAGACCATCGAGCAGGCCTTGCGTGAGGCCGCTCAGGTGCACCGCCAGCACCCCGGCGTGCGCTTCAGCTTCGACATGCTGGGCGAAGGCGCGCGCACCGAAGCCGATGCGCTGCGCTACCTGAAAGCCTACGAAGGTGCGCTGGACAGCATCGCCCAGTCCCAGCGTGAGGCCCACACACCCATGCTGGCCGACGGCCTGTCGATCAAGCTCAGCGCCCTGCACCCACGCTACGAGGAGGCCCAACGCGATCGCGTGATGGCCGAGCTGGTGCCCCGCGTGTGGACGCTTTGCCAGCGCGCGGCGGCCGCCAACTTGAACCTCACGCTGGACGCCGAAGAGGTGGACCGACTGGAGCTGTCTCTCGACGTGGCCGAAGCGTTGATGGCGCGCATCGCGACCGAGTGCCCCGGCTGGCAAGGATTCGGTCTGGCCCTGCAGGCCTACCAGACTCGCTCGCTCGAGTTGGTTGAACACGTGATCGCGCTGGCACGCCAACACCGCATCCGCCTGATGTGCCGACTCGTCAAGGGCGCCTATTGGGACGCCGAGGTCAAGCGCGCGCAGGAGGAGGGCCTGACCCACTACCCCGTCTTCACGCACAAGCACCACACCGACATCGCCTACCTGGCCTGCGCCCGCGCGATGCTGGATGCACCCGATGCCATCTACCCCCAGTTCGCCACGCACAACGCCGGCACCGTGGCTGCGCTGCTGCAGATGGCCCGTCAGCGCGACGCCCGCTTCGAGCTGCAGCGTCTGCACGGCATGGGCGAAGGCCTTTACCGCGAGGTGCTGCGCGAGCCGCTGCTGAGCTGCCGGGTCTACGCACCGGTGGGCCCGCACCGCGACCTGCTCGCCTACCTGGTGCGCCGCCTGCTGGAGAACGGCGCCAACAGCTCTTTTGTGCACCAGCTGGCCGACCCGGGCCTCGGGCTCGACGAGCTGCTGCGCTCTCCCCTGCACCTCTCGCCGCAACCCGGGCAGCCCTTGCCAGCCGACATTTTCGGCCCGGCCCGACCCAACAGCACAGGGCCAGTGCTGCACGTGCGCTCGGAGCGCGAGGCCTTGCTGGCCACGCTGCGCTCGACGCCTTTGGCTCACGTGGCCGAGTCGTCACCGCATGACGTGGCCGCCGCATTCGAGCGGGCCCAAGCTTCATTCCCGGAATGGTGCGAGCGCCCCGTGAGCGAGCGCGCCCGCATCCTGCGCAGCGCCGCGCAAAACTTGCAGGAACGCCTGCCCACCTTCTGCGCCCTGCTCGTGCAGGAGGGCCGCAAAACCTGGCCAGACGCCATCGCAGAGGTGCGCGAGGCCATCGACTTCCTGCGCTACTACGCCGTGGAAGCCGAGCGCGTGATGGCGCCCCAAACCCTGCCTGCCCCCTACCCCGGCGTCACGGGCGAGGCCAACGTGCTGACGCTGCGCGGGCGCGGCACCTGGGTTTGCATCAGTCCCTGGAACTTCCCTCTGGCCATCTTCCTGGGGCAGGTGTCGGCGGCGCTGGCCTCGGGCAACTGCGTGCTGGCCAAGCCCGCAGAGCAGACGCCAGCGGTGGCCATGGCCGCCATCCGGCTGATGCACGACGCCGGCGTGCCGCCCGAGGTGCTGCAAGGCCTGCACGGCCCGGGTGAAACCGTGGGCGCGGCCTTGGTGGCGCAAGCCGGCATCGCGGGCGTGGCGTTCACGGGCTCCACGCAGGTGGCCAAGCTCATCCAGCGCACCCTTGCCATGTCCGACGGGCCCATCGTGCCGCTGATCGCCGAAACCGGTGGTCTGAACGCCATGCTGGTCGACCCCAGTGCCCTGCCCGAGCAGGTGTGCGACGCCGTGCTGCAAAGTGCCTTCCGCTCGGCCGGCCAGCGCTGCTCGGCCTTGCGCCTGCTGTGCCTGCACGAAGACATCGCCGAGCCCGTGCTGGACATGATCTCGGGCGCCGTGCGCGAGCTGCGGGTGGGCGACCCGGCCCGCATCGACACCGATGTCGGACCGCTGATCGATGCAGAGGCCCATGCGAACGTGCTGGCCCAGCTTGAGAGGCTGCGGCGCGAAGCCAAGCCACTGTGGGACGAAGCCCCTGGTGACACGCAGGGCCGCAACCGGGAGCGCATGCATGCCACCGAAGCCAGGGTGGCGCAACTGCTCGCACCACAAGCCTTCGAGGTCGCTTCACCTGCACGCGTGGGGCAGGAAATTTTCGGCCCGGTGCTGCAGGTCTGGCGCTGGCGGGGCGATCCGCAGGCGGTCATCGATCAGATCAACCACCTGGGCTACGGCCTGACGCTGGGCATCCAGACCCGCATCGACAGCCGAGCGCAGGCACTGGCCAGCGCGGCCCGCGTGGGCAACGTCTACGTCAACCGAAACATGGTGGGTGCGGTGGTGGGCCTGCAGCCTTTCGGTGGACAAGGCCTGAGCGGCACGGGCCCCAAGGCCGGCGGGCCGCATTACCTGCCGCGCTTTTGCGTCGAGCAGACGCTGACGATCAACACCACCGCTGCGGGTGGCAACGTCGCGTTGATGGCGGGATGATGCCCACCGCCGACGTCAACCGCCCTGCTGCATCAACGAGTCCAGCGTGAGGTCGAAAGCCGCCCCGAAGGTGTCCAGGAAATAGCGCAGCTCGGGCGTCATGTGCTGGTTGAGCTTGCCCTCGATCTGCTGCGCCGCCTGGGTGTACTCCGGGTTGCCATAGCGCAGCTCGGCGCGGCACTTGAACCACGCGGCCAGGCGGTCGGCCGTCTTGACCAGCGCCGCCTCGTGGGCCGGCCACAGCTCGTGGTCCATCATCTCGCCGATGGCCGGCTGCAGCACGGGCGGCAGCAGCGCCACCATCTCGCGGCAGACCTCGCCTTCCAGGTTGGCCGTGGCATGGCGCATGGCGGGCGAGTACTTGACCGGGGTCGGCAGGTCACCCGTGATGGCTTCGGTCGCGTCGTGAAAGAGCGCGCGAGCGGCCACCGCGTTCGGGTCCACCGGCTGCTGGAACACGTCGCGGCTGATGACGGCCAACGCATGCGCCAAAACCGCCACCTCCCAGCTGTGCTGGGCCACGTCCTCTTCGACGGCGTTGCGCATCAGGCCCCAGCGCTTGATGTGGCGCAGGCGGGCGATGTGGGCGTAAAACGGGCTGTGCCCGATGGGTTGGTCGGCACGTGAAGCGGGGGCGTCGGACATGGTGGCGGAAAAAAAAGGAGGGATCAATCGACAGGGAGCGGCCAAGCCCACATCATCCCTCAGAGCTGAGCGAGGCGGCACAATCGAGCCCAACCTGAAACGGGCGCGCCCCGCCGAAAGCCTCCAACGATGAGCGACGACCTCGGAAAAATCCTGCTGCTGGCCATCGTGCTGATCGCCGGCCTTTTCGCCTGGCGTGCCTGGGAGGTCAAGCGCAACAGCCCGCAATGGCCGAGTGTCGAGGGCGTCATGCTGACCTCGCAGCCTCGCGCCTTGCATGACAACCCGGCCGAGCCCGATAGCGCCAAGCACGACTGGGTCGCCGAGGTGCGTTACGCCTACATGGTCAACGGCGTGTCCTACACGGGTGATCGGCTGCAGGCGTTCGGGCGGCGGTACATGACCAAGGAAGAAGTCCAGCAGGAACTGGCGCCCTTTCCCGTTGGTGCCCACATCAAGGTCTTCTACGATCCGGCCCAGCCTCAAAGCAGCGTCCTCATCCCAGGCTGACGCGCCACCCTGTTGACACCCGTCAAGCCAGCACCAACCCAGCGCCCGTCCGAGGGGCATCAAGGGGGAACGATGCTTGCTTACCCCGCCCGGTATCCCTAGACTGCTCGGTCTGCCCCTTGGGGCACCCATCCACCTGACCGCTCGCCCCCCGCGTGAACATGGATTCCCTGGACAACGACCGCCACCGCACCGACATCCTCAACCGCCTCAAACGGGCTGAAGGCCAGTTGCGCGGCATCCAGCGCATGGTCGAGGAGGGCGAGGACTGCCAGTCCATCGCGATGCAGATGGCCGCCGTGCGCAAGGCCCTGGACAGCACCTACCTGCGCATGGTGCGCTGCCAGATGGAACAGCACCTGCAAGTGCAGCTCGCAGACACCCCCGACGCCGACGCCCGCATCACCGCCTTCCTGGAAAACATGGAAGGGCTGATGGGCAAGCTGCGCTGACCCTCACCCCAGGACCCCGGATGACCGCTGCCCTGCCCTCGCGCGCCCTGCCCCCCGACGACACCCAGCGGGAGTTGCTGCACAACGAGCTGCATGCGCGCCCACCCGCGCGCATCCGACTGCCTGCTCTGGTGGTCTACGTGGCCGTGCTCAATGAGGGTGTCAGCCGCGAGGACGAATGGCACCACCTGCGCCGGCTGCCTGAGCAGGCGGACCTGCCGATGGCGGCGCTCAGCGGCCATTTCGTGCGCCTGCGCTTTGCCTCACACACCTTGAAATGGGAGCGCCACACCGAGTTCACGCGCTACTCCATCGTGCAAACCTTGCCCGAGAACGCCCTGCGCGACGCCTCGGAGGAGGCGCTGATGCAGCAGCTCGTGGTCGACCCGGCCTGGCTGGCCAGCATCCCTGGGCGCACGGTGGCGGCCATCATGATGGCGATGGTGCATGGCGACGCCGACGACCCGGTTGCCATGCGATCACTCGGTCGACACTGGTTCGAAGGGCACGACACGCTGGCGTCCCTGCTGGGCATCAAGCGCGCCTGCGCCATGACCGACTTCCGCCTGCGTGACAGCGGTTTCGAGCGGTTGCTGGTCGTCGCTTCTGCACAAACCTCGGAACTGCGCGTGGGCCGCATCTCGCAGCGGCTGCTGGAGCTGGAGACCTACCGCCTGATGGCCCTGCGCGGCCTGCCCGTGGCCAAGGACCTGCTGCCCATGCTGGGCGAGGCCGAGACCACGCTGGCGGCCATCACGGCGCGCATGGAAAACAAGGACACCTCGGACCAGGAGTTGCTGGACCAGCTCATCGCCCTGGCCGCACGCGTCGAGCGGGCCACGGCCACCCACCTCTACCGTTTCACCGCCACACAGGCTTACCACCAGCTGGTGCAGCAGCGCATCGAGCAGTTGCGCGAGACCCCCATCCCCGGCACGCAGTCGGTCGGCGAGTTCGTGCTCAAACGGGTCTCGCCCGCCATGGCCACGGTGCATGCCGCGGCCCAGCGCCTGAGCTCGCTGTCGCAACGGATTGAGCGCGCCAGCGCCCTGCTGCGCACCCGGGTGGACATCGCCACCGAGTCACAGAACCAGATGCTGCTGGAAAAGCTCACCCGCGGGCAAGAGCTGCAGCTGCGACTGCAAAGCACCGTGGAAGGCCTGTCGATCGCGGCCATCAGCTACTACGTGGTCAGCCTGATCCTGTACGCCGGCAAGGCGGGCAAGCAGGCCGGCCTGCCGATCCAGCCGGAGTTGGTGGCCGGTGCCACCGTGCCTTTCGTGCTGGGGGCCATCTGGTGGGGCACCCGACAACTGCACAAGCGCCTGCGCGACGACGGGCATTGACGCTGGTCCGAGGCGCGGCGAAGGCACCTGTGGCAAGGCCGTCAGCGCCAGCGCCACTGCCAGATGAAGTCGATGGCGTTGTCCTCGCCCGCCTGGGCCCGCACCTTGAAGCGCTGCGCCAGGCTGTAGATGAGCTGCCAGTTGCCCCCCGTGGCGCTGAGGTTGCGCTCGTAACCCATGTACCAGTGCCGCGAGATCTGCTTGCCAACGCTGACCACGGTGTCGCGCACCGCGCCATCGCTCTGACTCACCGACAGCGTGTCCAGCCCCAACACCCCGATCACGCGGTCGGTCACGCCGGGCCCATCGTCCCCTGAGAGCAAGGCCACCGCCGCCGTCTGCAACAGGCCGATGTCGGCGCCGCCCAGGCCGGTTGGCGCGCGGCCCAGCACCAGCCACGACAGCTGCTCCGTCTCGGACAGGGTCGGCTCGGAGTACAGGCGGATGCGCGGGTCCTGCGCGGTGCCCGTGATGCGCACGCCCACCTTGACGTCGCTGTCCTGGGCGGTCGGGGTCTGAGACCGCATGGCCAGGATGTCCAGGCGCGGGTTCTCGATCAGGCCGTTGAAGGTGATCGCGCTGCGCTCGATGTCGAGCTTCTGGCCGTACGCCGCGAACTTGGCCTGCTCAAGCCTGATGGCCCCATGGACGGCCGGTTTGTTGCGCGGCGTCGTGATCCGCAACTGCCCCTTGAGCAGGCCCGTCAGGCCATGCCCGTTCAATCGCAACCGATCACCCATGCCAACAGCCAGGTCGGTGTCCAGCGTGAGTTGTTTGCCCTGGGCACCGCTCGATGTGGCCGCGCTCTTGGGCTGGTCAACGTCCCCCGGCCTGTTGATGACGTTGACGTCGTCGCCAATCGTTGCGGCACTGCCCCGGCTGATGTCGATGAAGCCTTCATCGACCCCGAACTGCCCCTTGACCACCATGTGCCAGTCGGACAGGGTCGTCTCTGCCCGGCCGCTGACCACCACCCGGCGGTCGATGCGCTGCAAAGCGGCGAAGCGATCCATGGTCAACGCCAGGCGCCCGGACAAGGGGCTGTCGAGACGCAGCTCCCCTTCGAGCCCGATGCGCCCTCCCTGGGGGCCACCCGTCGCCTCCAGTCGCGTCAACCTGATGCGCTCGCCATCGAGCGCCATGTTCAGCTGGCCGTCGTGCAAGCTGATGCCCAACAAGGCCTGCGACGCACTCAGCCCTGATCCTTCGATGCGCCCGGTGAACTGGGGAGCGCCCAAAGTGCCCCCGAGGCTGGCCTGCACCAGGGCCCGACCACCCAGTCGCCAGCCAGCGGGCACCCAGGTGGCGAGGGCGCGCAGGTTGGTCACGTCCAACCTGACATCGCCGCCCAGCGAAGAGGTCGGATCAGGCCAGGCATCGGCGCGCAAGGGCTGCACGACCTGCCTGCCGGTCAGCAAACCCAACACCCGCCCATCGATGCGTTGTTCGGCCACCCAGACGCCCTGGCGAGCGCGCAGGCTCACACGGGCCTCGCGCAGACCCAGGCGCTGAGGCCGCCCGCCTTCGATGCCAGGCTCGGAAAAGCTCAGGTCGCCGGAGCGCCGCGAGATCAGCGCGTCCACCTCCCATGGCTGAGCCCCCCGTTGCACCAGCTTGAACTCGCCACCGGAGACCAGGTCCCCCGTCCAGCCTTCTTCTGGCTGCCACAGCGCCAGCCAGGGTGCCAGCGGGAAGGGCGGCAGCACCAGCGACACCTCGCGCAAGGCCTCGCCCCCAGCTTGTTCGCCCGGTGTGCGCCAGACCAGGCGATCGAGTTGCCCACTGAGGCCCATGACCTGCAGGCGCGTGGCGGCCACCAGCCACTCCGATTGCCGCTCGTTGACGCGCCAACCCAGCTCGGTGGGCTCCAGTCGGAACAAGGCGGGTCGACCGCGCGGCTGCTCCCACGTCAGTTGGGCCTCGTCCAGGCGCGCCTGCCAGGCTCGCTCGGCGGCGGTGCTGCGCCAGTTGCCGGACAGGCCCACGCCCAGGCGCACCGCGCGCTGGGTGTCCACCTCCCCCTCGCGCACCGGGGCGCCCTCGCCATCGAGCCGAATGCGGTGCGATGCCGCGCTGCCGTCCACATTCAGCGCCAGGCGAGCCAGCCGCCAGCTGCTCAGGCGAGCGTCCTGCAGGGACCACGTCGCAGACATCCTCCCGTCGGCCCGACCGAGGTCGAGCTCACCTTGCCCATCGACCGATCCCAACTGCCAGATGGCGCGGTCTCCTCGGGTGGCAGCGATGTCCTGCCCGCTGACGCGGTAAGTCAGGGTCTGCACAGGCCATGCGCCCTGAGCAGTCAGGCTCAGGCGGCCACGCATGCGCTCAGCGCCCATCGCCCCCGCCCACGGGGACAAGGACGCGATGTCAGGCGCCTGGACGTCCAGCTCCCACCCCCCCGCCGCGCCGACCCGCTGTCCATTGAGCAAGCCACGGGGGGCCTGGCCCTTGAGCGACAGGCGATTGCCGCCCAGCGTGGCCTGCGCGTCCAGCGTCATGCCGTTGACAGACCGAGGCGCAGACCAATTGGCTTGTCCAGACAGGGGCACCCCCGCCAGGCTGCTGGGCGACAAGGTCCACGCCATCGCACCTGCGAGCTTGCCGTCAACCTCGAACTGGCCCTGTCCTGACAGGTGGGTCTCGCCTTGCAGTGCCGCCGGCCATGGCAGCCAGGCGCGTGGGTCGAACCGATCAAGGCGCACGCGCCCCATTGCCGCCCATCCGCCCTGCTCGGCACCCAAACCCCAGCGCACGCTCACGTCGTCGAGTTGTGCCCGCGCCTCGCCGGAAGCCAGCTGCATCGCCTTGACCGCCCACTGCTGGGGTGAGAGCTGACTGCCCAGGCTGATGCTGACCGGGGTCTTGAGCGAGCGGCCAGCCACCTCGTGCACCGTGCCGTTCAGGCGCAGGTCCAGCGCCCCCGACAGGCCGGCGGCAGTCGCATCAGGCTTCCAGCGCAACTCACCAGCCAAGGCCAAGTCAGGCAAGCTGCCCATCAAGGCCCTGGGGGCCAGGTCCTGCACGCCGACGACCAGCGGCGCACGCCCCATCAGGGGCCCGTTGAACAACAGGCGGGCAGGTTGCTGAGCCGTGCGACCAGGCAAACTCACCACCAGGTCGGTGCGCACCTCTCGCCAAGTGTCTGCACCGGCCTGAGCGACCAACTTGCGATCGATCGAGAGCTGCCCTTTCATCGCCAACCAGGGCAGGCGCCCCTGGTCCCAGGCACCTGCCAGGCCGTTGCCCAGGTCCACCTTGGCAGTCAGGTCGCGCGCGGCCAGGTCCTCGAACCCCACTCGCCCACGGATCTCCGAGCGGGGCAACCCAGGCCACAACGCTGCCAGGTCCAGCGCATCGATGTCCAGGCGCCCCCTGGAGACCGGCCAGGAAGCAAAAGGCTGCACACCCACGTCGGCACGCAAAGACTGCGCCGATCCGCGCTCGGGCTGCCAGCGCACGTCCAGCAGCAAACCAAAATCCTTGAGGGGCCCTTGCGCCCGCAGCTTGACCAGGCCGGCGCCCGCCAGCAGGCCGTCACCCGACGAGGATGCATCACGTCGGCCCTCGGCCTGAAGATCGGCCTCCAGCGGCATCGCCCCACTGCCCCCCAACCCCAACTCACCAGACAGGCGCCAATCGGTCCAGCTCAAGCTGTGCAGGCGCACCGCATGGCGCATGGCCCCCAGGCGCAGCTCGGCGTCCAGGCCCCGCAGAGGCTGCCCACCGCTCAAGCCATGCAGCTCGCCGATTTCAAGCCGACCAATCGTCAGGCTCAGCGGCAGGCTCAGGTCGGTCGGAGGCGGACTGGGCTGCGCCTGCGGATCCGGCACCCACTTCAGGTCAATGCGGCGCCCGCTCAGGCGGTCCACCTGCACGCCCAGCCACCATGGCGCACTGCGGTCCACCACCAGGCGCAGGCCTTGCCAGGCTGGTTGCTGCCAGACCAGGCGCCCTTCGCGCGGCAAGCTCACTTCCAGGCGCGCGGCCTCGAAGTCACCGAGCAAGGCCCCACGCGGCGCCACCACCGTCACGCCAGGCAAGTGCGACACCACCTGCTCGGTCAGCCACTCGTCGTGCAGCAGCGCCCACAATGCGGCCAGCAACAGCAGCCCCAGAAGCAGCAGCGACAGCGGCGCCCAGGTCAGGCGCCAAGTAAAGGACAAGAGCAAACGCAGCCAGCGCCAAAGGCCAAGGCCCCCACCCTGCTTCATGCCTTGCGCATGTGCTCCGGCGGCTGGCGCATCCCCGGGCGCATCACCAGGGTCGCCACCAGCAGCGCGGTCGGGGTCCGGGTGCACGTCACTCACAGGCTGACCCCGACGCTGAAGTGCAAGCGCCACTCATCGGTGGACACCCCACGCGCGATGTCGATGCGAAAGGGCCCCACCGGACTGCGCCAGCGGATGCCCACGCCATGCCCCCGCTTGAGCGCCCATTGATCGATGCGCTCGGCCGAGTCACCCACGTCCATGAACACCGCGCCCAGCAGGTTCGGCACCCCCGGCCACAAGGGGTGAGACAGCTCGATGCTGCCGGTGCCCAGCACGCGGCCACCGGTGGTCACGCCATCTCGCTCGACGCCGATGGAGCGAAAGGCATATCCACGGATGGAGTCGTCGCCGCCCGCGCGAAACAACAAGGCATCGGGCACGCTGACGTTGTCACGCGCCAGCACCTGACCTCCCTCGGCGCGAAACTGCAACTGCCACGAGGCCGGCAAAGGCAGGTAGGCCGTGAAGCGCCCATGCACACGGCCGAAGTAGCCGTTTTCGTCGAGCGCAGAGATCGAGCGCCCACCGGTGAGCGACACCATCGTCGTCGTGCCCCGGGTCGGCAGAACCTGGCTGTCCACGTCGCGGAAAATCCATTGGGACGTGAAGCTCAGCGCGGTCGCGTCCGACACCAGCAGGTCTGCGGCCGAACGCACCGAGGTGCGCACGGCCTCCACGTAATCGGTGCGCTCCAGTCGTTCGCCTTCACGCAAGCGGCCCACCTTCAGGCGCTGCGTTCGGGTGATGGCGTTGTCGTTGTCCTCGATGCTGGAGACCTGGGCCGACGCCAGGCCGCGCTTGCGCCCGGGCCAGGGATGAGACAGCAGATCAATCAGGCCATCCGACACGCGCAGGCCCAGCTGCACCTTCGTGCGCACCTGCCAATCCACGCCGAATGGGTTGCGGTGCAGGTGCTCGAATGACACGCGGGGCCCGTTGTCGCTGCTCGCGCCAACGCCCACGGAAGCCTCCTGGATGGGCGCCTCGCGCACCTGCACGATCAGCGGCGTGGCCTCAGGGTGGTTCACGTCCAGGGCCGGTGAAACGTACACGCTCTCGAACAGGTTGACCTTTTGCAGCCGCTCCTGCCAATCCAGCACCTGCCGTTCGCGGTAAGGCTGCCCTGCCCTAAACGGCGCCAGGTTGAGGACCGCCGAAGGGGGCTGTCGCTCCAGTCCTTCGATGCGCACCTCGCCGAACGAGAAAGCAGGCCCGGAGTCGGCCACCAGGAACAGGCTGGCGGTGTGGGCCTGGGCATCGACCGTGGCCGATGTGCCGCTCCAGCTGGCCATCGGGTAGGTGTCGGCACGCAAACGAGCCAGGGCAGCGTTCTTGGCCGTGGTCCAGTCGGACTGGCGGAAGGGCTCGTCCTGCGACAAATCCCAGTTGTCCTCAATGTCTTCGGTGAGCGCCTTTGCCTCGGCGTCGTCTGTCGACAAGCGGCTGTCGAGCTGACCTTCGTAGACGAACTGCACGCGACTGATCACCGTGCGCGGCCCGGGCTCGACCACGACCTGCACGAGCACAGGCGCGGCCACACCATTGCCATCGGCCGCCCCCTCCTCCACCTTGATGCGAACCTGGGCGGTGAAGTAACCCTCTGCCTCCAGCAGGGCTCGGGCTTGGGCTGGCACCTCGGCCAGCAGTCGGCGCAACTCGCCTCGGGTGATGCGCAAGGCCGAGGGCGCCGGCTCGTCGCCGCCCTGTGACGCTGGCTCTTCGTCTTGCGCCTGCTGCGCCTCACGCTGGTAACGCGCCAGGTCAAGGTTCTCCATCAACAGGTCGTCAAGCGGCGAAGGGGCCTGCACCGTCAACCGCCAATCGACTGGCCTGGGTGCACGACTGCCCGCAGCGCCAGAAGCGCCGGCTTCGGGCGCGCTGATCGCACCCGGTGACGCAGGCGGCAAAGCAGCCCCGGCGTCCTGCGCCCAAGCGACGCCGCCCGACAGCCAAGCCACCGAGCCCAGCAGCCCGGCGATGAACAAACCAGCCCAACGCCCCATCACTTGCTCAGCAAACGCATCGCGCTCTCAAGCCCTTGCAGGCTCATCGGGAACATGCGCCCGCCCATGAGCTGGCGCATGATCGACACGCTCTGGCGATACTCCCACACGCCCGGCTGCTCCGGGTTGATCCACACATGCTGCGGGAAGGCGTGCGTCAGGCGCCCGATCCACTCCGCGCCAGCCTCTTCGTTGTTGTACTCGACACTGCCGTGCGCCTGCAGGATCTCGTAAGGACTCATGGTCGCGTCGCCCACGAAGATCAGCTTGTAGTCCTTGTTGTACTTGCGGATGATGTCCCAGGTCGGGATCTTCTCGGTGAAGCGCCGGTGGTTGTTCTTCCACATGAAGTCGTAGACGCAGTTGTGGAAGTAGTAAAACTCCAGGTGCTTGAACTCGCTCTTGGCGGCTGAGAACATCTCCTCGACGCGGTGGATGTGGTCGTCCATCGAGCCGCCCACGTCCATCAGCAACAGCACCTTGACCGCGTTGTGGCGCTCAGGCACCAGTTTGATGTCGAGCATGCCCGCGTTGGCCGCCGTGCTGTGGATGGTGTCGTCGAGGTCCAGCACCTCGGCCGCGCCCTGGCGCGCGAACTTGCGCAGGCGGCGCAGGGCCACCTTGATGCTGCGGGTGTCGAGCTCGATCGTGTCGTCGTAGTCCTGGAACTCGCGTTTGTCCCAGACCTTGACAGCCTTGCGATGGCGGGACTTGTCCTGCCCGATGCGGATGCCCTCGGGGTTGTAGCCATGCGCGCCGAAGGGCGAGGTGCCGCCGGTGCCGATCCACTTGTTGCCACCCTCATGGCGCTCCTTTTGCTCTTTGAGCAGCTCCTGGATTCGATCCATGAGCTTGTCCCAGCCCATGGCCTCGATCTTGGCCCGGTCTTCCGGCGTCAGTTCACGCTCGAAGTGCTTGCGCAGCCACTCCAAGGGAATCTCCTTGCCGAAGTCAACAGCATCGACCACCCCCCTGAAATAAGTGGAGAAAGCCCGGTCGAATTTGTCGAAATGCGCCTCGTTCTTGACCAAGGTGGTGCGGGCCAGGTGGTAGAACTCATCCACCGAGGGTTCGATCACGTCCTGCTTGATGGCTTCCAGCAGCGTGAGGTACTCCGGGATCGTGACCGGCAAACGTGCCGCACGCAACGCGAAGAAGAAGTCAATGAGCATAGGCAGTCCTGGGAATCTCGCGCTATTTTGGCCCCTGATCGGCATCGCCGCCACATCGGGGCCAGATGGGTGTGACGCCTTCGGGGACACCTGAGTCGCCTGAACCAGACATGCAATTGCGACACCTGCTGCTGTCCTACGTCCTGCTGACGTACGCCTTCACCACCTCGATGTGGTTCATCGCGGGCACGTGGATGGGCCTGTCGCGTCGGGCCGCATCGGAATGGCTTCGTGCGAACATGGTGGCGGGCCTGGCCTTGGTCGTGCTCCTGTTTGACACCGGACTGCCTCGGGGCATCAGCCTGATGCTGGCCTCCAGCCTGCTGGTCATCTCCTCGATTTCACTGCGACGGGGCTTGCAGTCGTTCTTCCGCCAACCCCAGGCATTGAGCCGCCAACTCCTCATCGGCGCGATCCCCTGTGCGTTGAACTTCCTGGTCTGGTTGCCCGCTGGCCTGGTCACCACCGGCATCGTTTCGTCTTGCCTGGTGGCCGCAGCCGTCCTCGTCAAGGCCGCTTTCGACACCCGTGAGGTCCTGGCGCGAGAGTTCCGGGCCGGCACGGCGCGCGCCTCGGATCTGCTCTTGGGCGTGACGGCGCTGTACTTTGTGTTGATCGCGGTCGGGGCGCTGGGCGTGAGGTTTGCGCCGGAGCGCATGCCAGATGCCGCCACCGCGCAGACCCTGCTGGCCATCACCGCATCCGGACTGACGATCGCGGTGAGCTTCGTGCTGGGCTACATCGTCGTGATGCGGATGGTTTACCGCCTGCAACACCTGTCGCAACACGACAGCCTGACGGGTCTGCTCAACCGCCGCGCCATCGAAAACAGCCTGGACAAGGAAGCGCAGCGCCTGCAGCGCTTTGGCGAGGTGTATTCGGTGATGCTGGTGGACATCGACCACTTCAAGCGCATCAACGACAACCTGGGCCACGCCGCAGGTGACGAAGTGCTGCGCGCGGTGGCCGCCATCCTCAAAGACCACGCCCGAGAGGTCGACCGCGTGGCACGCTACGGCGGTGAGGAGTTCTGCGTGCTGCTGCCGCACACCGACCACGAGGGGGCCCTGCAGGCGGCCGAGCGCCTGCGCAGCGCGGTGCACCGCACCGACATCCCCTGGCAGGACGAGCAGATCTGCGTGACCATCAGCACCGGCATGGCCACGGCACAAGACCCGGACGAGCCCCTGCACGCCCTGCTCAAGCGCGCCGACGACGCGCTCTACCGGGCCAAGACCGAAGGTCGCAACCGCGTGGTCGCGGCACCCACCTGCAAGGCGGCCTGACAACAAAAAGCCGACCTCCAGGGCCGGCTCGGGCGTCAAGGCGTCAGGCGTTCACCGGTTGTGACGCGCCATGTTGACCAGGCGCTCAAACAAACTGAGGTCCTGTTCATTTTTGAGCAACGCGCCCACCAGCGGTGGCACGCTCACCTTCTCGTCGGCGCTTTGCAGGGCCTCGAGCGGGATGTCTTCGGCCACCAACAGCTTGAGCCAGTCGATCAGCTCGGAGGTGCTGGGTTTCTTCTTGAGGCCCGGCAGGTTGCGCACTTCGTAGAAGTGGCGCATGGCCGCCGACAGCAGATCCTGGCGGATGTTGGGGAAGTGCACCTCCACGATCTGCTTCATCGTGGTCGCATCCGGGAAACGGATGTAGTGGAAGAAGCAGCGGCGCAGGAAGGCGTCCGGCAGGTCTTTCTCGTTGTTGGAGGTGATGATCACCAGCGGGCGGTGCTTGGCCTTGACCAGCTGGCGCGTCTCGTAGACGTAGAACTCCATGCGGTCGATTTCGCGCAGCAGGTCGTTGGGGAACTCGATGTCGGCCTTGTCGATCTCGTCGATCAGCAGGGCGACCGGCTGGTCGGCGTCGAAGGCCTGCCACAACACGCCCTTGACGATGTAGTTGTGGATGTCCTTGACCTTCTCGTCGCCGAGTTGGCTGTCGCGCAAACGGGACACCGCGTCGTACTCGTACAACCCTTGCTGGGCTTTGGTGGTCGATTTGATGTGCCATTGCAACAGCGGCATGCCCAGCGCCTCGGACACCTGCTCGGCCAACATCGTCTTGCCCGTGCCGGGCTCGCCCTTGACCAGCAGGGGGCGCTGGAGCTTGAGCGCCGCGTTGACCGCCAGTTTCAGGTCTTCGGTGGCGACGTATTGCTCGGTACCTTGGAATTTCATGCGCTGACTCAACCGGGTTGTTACTGTGTTCGAGTATAGGGCGGGCCCCAATAATGGTTTGGTCACCCGTGTGTTTCCCCGCCCGTCATTCTCTCCTGACAGCCCCATGAAAACACTTTCCCACCCGATCCGTTCGCTGGTCACCGCCGGCCTGATCGCAGCAGCAGGGGGCCACGCCCTCGCCCAGGACGTCGTCGGCAACCCCGACAACGCCCGCCAGAAAGTCGCCATGTGCATTGGCTGCCACGGCATCCCGGGCTACCAGGCCAGCTTCCCCGAGGTGCACAAGGTGCCGATGATTTCGGGGCAGAACGCCAAGTACATCGCGGCGGCGCTGACGGCCTACCGCCAAGGCGAGCGCAAGCACCCCTCGATGCGCGGCGTCGCCACCAGCTTGAGCGACCAGGACATCGCCGACCTGGCCGCCTTCTACGAAGCCAACGGCAAGGGCGTGCCTGCGCCCGCGGCCAAAGCAGCGCCCACCCCGTCGGCCCAGGTCCAGGCCCTGCTGACCAAAGGTGCGTGCCTGAGCTGCCATGGCGAAGGCATGAACAAGCCCATCGACGGCAGCTACCCCAAGGTGGCCGGCCAACATGCCGACTACCTCTATGTGTCGCTGAAGGCCTACCAGATCGAGGGCAATGCCGCCGTCGGCCGCGGCAACGCGATCATGGCCACGCAGGCGCGCATGTTCACCCCGGCCGAGCTCAAGCAGCTCGCGAGCTACATCGCCACCCTGCCCGGCGACCTGCGGACCGTGCCGCAGTCGCGCTGGCGCTGAGCCAGCGCCCCCTCAGGTCACATCCACCAGCAAGCGCCCCTGGGCAATCAGGTCAAGGATGACCTGTTGTTGGGAGGCGCCTGCCGAGCTCAAGCCGAGCAAGTTGGCCTTTTCCAGCACGATTTGCTGGTCGATGTGCTCCGTGCCCGTGGCAAAGCCACCCTGGCTGCTGATGTCGATGCGTGTGCCGGTTGAGGCGCCACTGCCGAAGGACGCCACCCGCAGGTAGTCGGCGATGTTGCCGCTGACGTTGATCAGGTTCTCGCCTTGCAGCAGGTCACGCAGGTCCAGGACGTCACCGCCACTGGACAGCTGCCGCGTGCTGAAGTCAGTGATGGTGTCGAGTGCGCCCGAGCCATCGCCCCTGTCCGCCAGGCGCCAGGCGAACACATCGCTGCCCGCGCCACCCGTCAACCGGTCGTTGCCGGCTCCGCCCACCAACAAATCGGAACCAGCGCCGCCCGCCAGGCTGTCGTTGCCTTCGTGGCCATACAACGCGTCGTTGCCCGAACCACCGGTGAGGACGTCGTCGCCGCCACCACCCAGCAAGGTGCCGGCCCCGGTCACGACGGTCAGCACGTCCCCGCGTTCCGTGCCCACCTGGGTGCGCGCCTGGTCCACACGCAAGGTCAGGCTGGAGGAGGCCACATCACCATCGCGGTCGGTGACGCTGAAGGCGATGGTTTCCGCAGGCGTTGCCACCGCTGGAACGTAGGTGAAGTCGGAGGTGATCAGGTCGATGTGGAAAACACCGCCAGCCTTGGTGGTCACGGTCAAATCGGTCTGCCCTGCCTGGTAAGGGTAGGTCTGACCATCGATGGTGACGCTGTCCAGGTGAGGCACACCGTCGGCGCCTCCCGCCACACCGCGGCCTGCATCGCGCACGAGGTTGCCGCCGATGGCATCTGGCGCCAGGCTCGTCAGCAAACCGGGCAGCTGCGCGAAGGTGTTGGCCAGGCTGGCGTCCAGGTCGGAACGCGCAATGCCGTCGTAGGCCAGGCCATCCAGGGAGCCCTGCACACCCGGCACCAGGCCCACGGCCTCGCTGCGAACATTGTTCTGCTTCAGGAAGCTGACCCAGTCGGGCACCAGCTGACCAAGCGACTGCGCAACCTGAGCCGAGGGCGTGCTGTCGGACAGCACGTAGGCGATGTTCTGCGCACCATCGATTCGACCGGGCGATGCAAAAGCCGATTGGGCTGCCTGCAGGGCCAGGTCATGGCGAGCGTCGTCGATGGCCGCAGTTTGCAAAGCTGCCAGGGCCTGGCGCGCTTGTGCCACCGTCATCCAGGCATCGCCTGCAGCCTGGGCGCTGGCACCGAAGGTGACCAGGCGCACAGCCACGTTGCCGACGTCGTCGTAGTTCTCCAGGAGCTGCTCGGCAGCACGCACCGAGGCCTGCAGTCGGCTGAGCCCATCCACGCCACTGGCCGTTGCCATGCTGGAGGAGGTGTCGATCACCAACAGCAGGTTGGTGTCCTGGATGGAGGCCTGGGTGGAGAAAGCGCTGGACAGGCGCGGCTGATCGTCCACGACATGGATGGTCAGGCTGGAGGCCTGGCCACCTGTGCCTGAAGCAGGTTGCAATCCGAAGACCAGGTCGATCTCGTTGCGCGTGACCGGGTGGAAGATGGCCGACTGCAGCTCGAACGAATAGGAGCCATCCGAGCCCAGGCGGGCGATGGCCACCACGGGTGCGTTGGACGCCGAGCCGGCATAAGCGGTCAAGGTGTTGGGAGCGGTCTCTTTCCAGACCAGCGGCTGCTGGTTGATCGTGGCCAGGACCTGCTCGGTTGGGGCGATCAGGCGGGCTTCGGTGGGCAGGCCTGCGTCATCGAGCAGGGACAGGCTGCCCGAGACACGCGCCGGCGCCGGGTCGGTTCGCCCCGCCAGACCAGACTCGAAGACGCGCGCTTCAAAGTCGTTGTCGAGCAGGGTGTTCTGAGCCGATGCCGAGGTGTTGGCGGTCACGCCAGAGACCACCGAGGCCTGCAAGGACAGGGTTTCAGCACCTTCGGCGGGCGAGTCATTGACCGTGGGCACGCGCACCTGGATGGCGGTTTGGCCCGGCGCAAAGGTCAGCAGGCCGTCGGTCAGCGGCAGCCACTGCTGGGTGGTGCCATTCCAGTATTCCAAGGGACCGGCCGTGTCGGCCCCGGGGGTGGCACCCGACTCGATCGCGCTGGTGCCAGGTGCGTCCACACCGGCTTGAGGCTCGAGTTTCAACACCACCGATTGGGTCGCACTGGCGTGGCTGAGTTGCACCGTGAAGACGCTGGGTTGACCTTCGGTCACGGTGGGGCCACCAAGCACGCTGACCACGGGACGGTCGTCATCGGGCAGCGGCTGGTTCGGCGAACCAGCAAAGGTGCCTGTGCCGTCATCTGCGATCGTGCCCAGCCCCACGCCCCGGTCGATGTCGGCGTTGACCGCATCGCTCAGGACCACCTGGAACACCTCGTCGCCCTCGTAGACGTCGTCATCGGTGATGGGGATGCGCACTTGCACCGAGGTTTGGCCGGCCGGGATCGTGACGGTGCCGGCGGTGAGCGTGGGGACGTAGTCCTGCCCCGCATTGGCCTGCGCCCCGGCCGACGACGGTGCGGCCTGTGTCACGTAGCTGACGGTCACGGGCTCGGTGCTGGGCTCGCTCAAGGTGATGGTGAAGGTGGCGTTGCCAGCGCCCTCGTTGACGCGGACGTCGTCGATCGACAGGGTGGGCAAGAGAGGCGGCGGCGGAGGCGGAGGCGGTGCGGGGTCGGTCGGGTCCAAGGTTGGCTGGGAGGCTCTGCCCGATTCGTCTGGCGCCGTCACCGCAAAAATAGGCGGGGGCAGCACGCGCTCGGTGCCGTAGGTGAACGACAACGGCGTGACGGCCTCGCTGATGCGCTCAACGCGCAGGCCATCGGACAGGCTTGCACCTGGCCCACCTTGCAAACCGGCCGCGGGCGCTTCAAGGGGGTCGGGCTGGGCCAGGTCGGCGATCACGCGTTCGGTGTCGGCAGTGGCCCGCGCAAGAGGCGTGGCTTCGCGGTCAGGCGAGATCTGCACCAGGCCGTCGTCTTCGGTGATCACCTGCTGACCACCCAGGACCTTGTCGCCCACCTTCAGGGGCTTGAGCTGCCCGTTGGGCATGCGGAGGAAGGCAGCACCCCAGATGGCGGTGACGGTGCCAGAAGACATGGCGAGGATGGGCATGGGCAAGTCCGTTGGAAAAGACCGGTACAAGTTCACAGTTTATGTGGGTCCCCCATGCCGCAGGGGGAGCAGCAACCCCTCGTGTGAAGGGCTGCCACCGGTCAACGCGTTGCGCGCTGACGGATGTGATCGATGTAGCGTTCGCCGTCGAACGGCTTGCCGAAGCGCTGAGACTCCCAGACCATCTCGCCCAGGGACTCCATCACCTCGTGGTGCGCCTCGTGCAGCGACTGGCGCCGGTTGGCCAGCAACTCGACCGCTGCCCGGATGCCCCGAGGCTGGTCGATGCTCACCTGCTCGGTGATCGACAGGTGCATGGACAGGTGCAAAAAGGGGTTGGTGCGCCCCTCTTCCACCTCGAAGACCGCCGCCACCGCAGCCTCCACGTCCGACAGGTCGGCGTGGTACTCGGGGTGCTGCGCGATCCAGTCTGCCGCCTGGGTTTCCAGGGGCGTCAGGGGCTGACCGGCCTGGTGCTTGGCCCAGGTCTCGCAAAAAAAACGCCGGACCTGCTCCTGAGAAGGCGCGAACATCGATCAGACGCCCAGCAGTTCGACTTCGAACATCAGCGTGGCGTTGGGGGGGATGACGCCACCCGCGCCACGGGCACCGTAGCCCAGCGCAGGCGGGATCACCAGGATGCGGGTGCCGCCGACCTTCATGCCTTGCACGCCTTCGTCCCAGCCACGGATGACGTGGCCGGCCGCCAGCGGGAACTCGAACGGGTCGCGGCGGTCCTTGCTTGAGTCGAACTTGGCGCCCTTGACGCCGTTTTCGTACAGCCAGCCGGTGTAGTGCACGGTGACGTGGGCGCCAGCCTTGGCGACCTCGCCAGAGCCCTCGACGGTGTCTTCGTACTGGAGGCCGGAGGTGGTGGTGACGACGGGCATGGCGGATCCTTTCAAGGGGCGGAAGCAGAAAAAAAGGGAGCCGCGAGTCTAACGCGCTCCCTTGCCACGGACCGGGCTCCTCGGTTGAGCCCGAGGCCCGGCAGGGGCATCAAATCGACATCAGCTGGCGCACGCCGTCGGCTTCCATGTCGGCACCACGGCCACGACGGATGACCTCACCGCGCTCCATCACCAGGTACTGGTCGGCCAGCTCGGCGGCGAAGTCGTAGAACTGCTCGACCAGCACCACGGCCATCTTCTGACCGTTCAGGCCCTCGTCGGCCAGCTTGCGGATGGCGCGGCCGATGTCCTTGATGATGCTGGGCTGGATGCCCTCGGTGGGCTCGTCCAGGATCAGGATCTTGGGGCCGGCGGCCAGCGCGCGGGCGATGGCGAGCTGCTGTTGCTGACCGCCCGAGAGGTCGCCCCCGCGGCGGTGCAGCATCTGCTTGAGCACGGGGAACAGCTCGAAGAGCTGCTCAGGCAGCGGCGTGTTGCCAGGCTTGCTGGCCAGGCCCATCTGCAGGTTCTCGGCCACGGTCAGGCGACCGAAGATCTCGCGGCCTTGGGGCACATAGCCCACGCCCAGGCGCACGCGCTCGTAGGGTTTCGTGCCATCGATGGAGCGGCCATCGAGCTGGATGTCGCCGCTCTTGATGGGCACCAGGCCCATGAGGCTCTTGAGCAGCGTGGTCTTGCCCACGCCATTGCGGCCGAGCACAACCGTGACCTCGCCGATCTTGGCCTCGAAGCTCAGGCCGCGCAGGATGTGCGAGCCACCGTAGTACTGATTGACGCTATCAACCTTCAGCATGTTGTTCTTCCTTGAAACCCTGCGTCAGCGACCGAGGTAGACCTCGACGACCTTGTCGTTGGCCTGCACATCGGCCAGCGTGCCTTCGGCCAGCACCGAGCCTTCGTGCAGCACGGTGACCTTCTTCTTGCCGGCGGTCGGGCCTTGCGTGGTCAGCTCGTGGATGAACTTCATGTCGTGCTCGACCACCACCAGCGAGTGCGCGCCTTCGAGCGACAGGAACAGCTCGGCGGTGCGCTCGGTCTCCTCGTCGGTCATGCCGGCCACGGGCTCGTCGAGCAGCAAAAGCTTCGGGTCCTGCATCAGCAGCATGCCGATCTCCAGCCATTGCTTCTGGCCGTGTGACAGCAGGCCTGCGGTGCGCTGGGCCTGGTCTTTCAGGTGGATGAGCTGCAGCATGGCGCCGATGCGATCGAGCTGCTCGCCGCTGAGCTTGAAGAACACCGAGGCGCGGGCGCGGCGGTCGGCCTTGAGCGCCAACTCCAGGTTCTCGAACACGCTCAGGTGCTCGAAGACGGTGGGTTTCTGGAACTTGCGGCCAATGCCGATCTGGGCGATCTCGTTTTCGCGCTTTTTCAGCAGGTCGATGGTCGAGCCAAAAAAGGCCGAGCCGCTGTCAGGCCGGGTCTTGCCGGTGATGACGTCCATCATCGTGGTCTTGCCAGCGCCGTTGGGGCCGATGATGCAGCGCATCTCGCCGACCGCGATGTCCAGGCTCAGCTTGTTGAGCGCCTTGAAGCCGTCGAAGCTGACCTCGATGTCGTCGAGGTAGAGGATGGAGCCGTGGGTCAGGTCGACCTGGTTGGGGTCGTTCACCACGCGGCCGTAGTTGGCCTCTCGGCCGCCCGATTCGCCCGCGTTGGTGGGCGTGTTCATCGCACGCAGCAGGGTCTTGCTGCCTTCGTCCATCAGGTCGGGGGTCATGCCTTCACCTCAGCCTTCTTGTTGAGCAGTTTCTTGACGCCGCCGACGATGCCGTCGGGCAGGAACAGGGTCACCAGCACGAACAGCAGGCCCAGGAAGTACAGCCAGAACTCCGGGAACGCGACGGTGAACCAGCTCTTGGCGCCGTTGACGAAGAAGGCGCCGATGATCGGGCCGATCAGCGTGGCGCGACCGCCCACCGCCGTCCAGATGGCGATCTCGATGGAGGCCGCCGCCGACATCTCGCTGGGGTTGATGATGCCGACCTGCGGCACGTACAGGGCCCCGGCGATGGCGCACATCACGGCCGACAGCGTCCAGATGGCCAGCTTGTAGGCCAGCGGGTTGTAGCCGCAGAACATGACGCGGTTCTCGGCGTCGCGGATGGCCTGCAGCACGCGGCCGAACTTGGTGTTGACCAGCCAGCGCGCCATCAGGAAGAAGCCGATCAACGTCAGGCCCGTCAGCACGAACAGCACCATGCGGGTGGACTGCTGCGCAATCGGGATGTCCAGGATGCGCTTGAAGTCGGTGAAGCCATTGTTGCCGCCGAAACCGGTTTCATTGCGGAAGAACAGCAGCATGGCCGCGAACGTCATCGCCTGGGTGATGATCGAGAAGTACACGCCCTTGATGCGCGAGCGGAAGGCGAAGAAGCCGAAGACGAAGGCCAGCAGCCCGGGCACCAGCACCACCAGCAGCATCTGGGCGATGAAGCTTTCGCTGAGCGTCCAGTGCCAGGGCACCTGCTTCCAATCCAGGAAGACCATGAAGTCGGGGATGTCGGCGCCGTAGGAGCCGTCGCGGCCGATCTGGCGCATCAGGTACATGCCCATGCCATAGCCACCGAGGGCGAAGAACAGGCCGTGCCCCAGCGACAGGATGCCGGTGTAGCCCCAGATCAGGTCCATGGCCAGCGCGCAGATGGCGTAGCACATGATCTTGCCGATCAAGGCCACGGCGTAGTCGGAGAGGTGGAAGGCCGAGTCGGCTGGCACCACCATGTTGAGCACCGGCGCGAGCACCATCACGGTGATCACGGCGGCCATCAGGGCCGTCCAGCCCTGGGGGCCGAGGGCGCTGCGGGGCACCGCGATGCCGGTGCCAGGCAGATTCGAAGTCATCACTGCACTCATGTTGTTGTTTCCTCAGGCTTCAGCGCTGCGGCCCTTCATCGCGAAGAGACCTTGCGGACGCTTCTGGATGAAGATCACCACGATGACCAGGACCATGATCTTGGCCAGCACGGCCCCCGACCAGCCTTCGAGCAGCTTGTTGACCATGCCCAGCCCCATCGCGGCGTACACCGTGCCGGCGATCTGGCCGACACCCCCGGTGACCACCACCAGGAACGAGTCCACGATGTAGTTCTGCCCGAGGTCGGGACCGACGTTGCCGATCTGCGAGAGCGCGCAACCCGCCAGGCCGGCGATGCCCGCGCCCAGCGAGAAGGCCATGGTGTCCACGCGAGCGGTGTTCACGCCCATGCAGGACGCCATCGGCCGGTTCTGGGTCACGCTGCGCACGAACAGGCCCATGCGGGTCTTGCTGATGAGCAGGGTCATGCCGATGAGCACGGCGGCCGCAAAGGCGATGATGACCAGGCGGTTGTAAGGCAGCGTCAAGTTGCTGAGCACATCGAAGCCGCCCGACATCCAGCTGGGGTTCTCGACCTGCACGTTCTGGGCGCCAAAGACGGTGCGCACGGCCTGCATCAGGATCAGGCTCAGGCCCCAGGAGGCCAGCAGGGTCTCGAGTGGTCGGCCGTACAGGAAGCGGAACACGCTGCGCTCGAGCACCGCGCCCACCAGGGCTGCGGCCAGGAAGGACGCCGGCACCGCGAGCAGGATGTACCAGTCGAACGCTTCAGGGAAGTAGGCCCGAAAGACGTTCTGCACCGCGAAGGTGGCGTAGGCGCCGATCATCATCAGCTCGCCGTGCGCCATGTTGATGACGCCCATCAGGCCGTAGGTGATGGCCAGGCCGAGTGCGGCCAGCAGCAGGATGGAGCCCAGGCTGATGCCGGTGAACAGCACCCCCGCGTGCTCGCCCCAGGCCAGCTTGCGATTGACGGCATCGATGGCCGCCTGCAGGGCACCTTTGACGGTGGCGTCGGTCTCGGCGCCGTCGTTCATGCGCTCCATCAGCAGGGAGCGGGACTCAGGCGACGCATCGGCCCCCAGGGCCTTGACGGCCTCCAGGCGACGGCCTGGGTCTTGCGAGTTCAACAAGGCCTTGGAGCGAACCGTCTTGAGCTGCTTGAGCAGTTGCGCATCGGACTCGGCGGCCAGGGCCTGGTCGATGGTGGCCAGTTGCGACTCGTCGGCCGCGCTGGACAGCGCCTCGATGGCTGCGGCTCGCTCGTCGCGATCGGTGGATGTCAGCTTGCCGATGGCCAGGGCGGCTTCGATCTCGCTGCCCATGCGGTTGTTGTTGACGACGTCTTCGGCGCCTTCGGGCAGCTTGGCCGGCTCGCCCGTGGCGGCGTCCTTCACGTCATCGCCATAGACGATGTAGGCGCGGTTGCCGGCCACCTTGACGGTGTCGTCAGCCAGGGCCTGCAGGAAGGCCGGCAGGGCCGGATCGCCCTTGGCCACAGCAGCACGCAGGGCTGCCACGCGGTCGTCGTTGTCACCGGCCGAGATGGCGTAGGCCTCTTCGGTCGTCAGGGCCCACGCCGGCTGGGCGACGAGGCCACTCAGGCCGAAGAGGCTTGCGCCGAGCGCGAAGCTCAGGGCCAGTTGCGAAACACGCCGACGCCAGGCGCCAACGGGAGGATGGATGGAGGTTCGATCGATGTCGCTGATCACAGGCATCACCAGAAAAAAGACGCCCCCTGGGGAGACCCCAGCGGGGCGAACCGCTCTTTGCACTCGGACTTTTCGGCCGGGCGGAAAGCGACTCCCGCCCGGGGTGACCAGCTCAAAGCTGGTCACAAGGAGAGAACCCGATCACTTGACTTCGGGCTCACCCTTCTTCTTGTCGTTGCCTTCGATGAAGGGGCTCCAAGGAGCGGCCTTGACGGGGCCAGGGGTCTTCCAGACCACCTTGAACTGGCCGTCGGACTTGATCTCGCCGATGAAGACAGGCTTGTGCAGGTGGTGGTTCTTCTCGTCCATCTTGGACATGAAGCCGCCCGGCGCCTTGAAGGTCTGGCCGGCCATCGCAGCGATCACCTTGTCGGTGTCGGTGGACTTGGCCTTGGTCACGGCCTGGGCCCACATGTTGATGCCGATGTAGGTCGCTTCCATCGGGTCGTTGGTCAGGGGCTTGTCCTTGTGACCGGCGATGTTCTTGGCCTTGGCGTAAGCCGTCCACTTCTTGATGAACTCGTCGTTGGTCGGGTTCTTGACGCTCATGAAGTAGTTCCAGGCAGCCAGGTGGCCGACCAGGGGCTTGGTGTCCACGCCGCGCAGCTCTTCTTCACCCACCGAGAAGGCCACCACCGGCACGTCCTTGGCCTTCAGACCCTGGTTGCCCAGTTCCTTGTAGAAGGGCACGTTCGAGTCGCCGTTGATGGTCGAGATGACGGCGGTCTTCTTGCCTTCGGACGAGAACTTCTTGATCTTGGCGATGATGGTCTGGTAGTCGGAGTGGCCGAAGGGGGTGTACTCCTCGATGATGTCGGCTTCGGCAACGCCCTTGGACTTCAGGAAAGCGCGCAGGATCTTGTTGGTGGTGCGGGGGTAGACGTAGTCGGTGCCCAGCAGCACGAAGCGCTTGGCCGAGCCGCCGTCCTTGCTCATCAGGTATTCGACAGCGGGGATGGCTTGCTGGTTGGGAGCAGCGCCCGTGTAGAACACGTTCTTCTCGAGCTCTTCACCTTCGTACTGCACGGGGTAGAACAGCAGGCCGTTGTTTTCCTTGAAGACCGGCAGCACCGACTTGCGCGACACCGAGGTCCAGCAGCCGAACACGACCGAGACCT
>CAYJXE010000001.1:31338-174891 GCA_964373965.1 uncultured Aquabacterium sp.
CTTGGCCTTTTCGGCGAACAGGGGCCAGTTGGAAGCGGGGTCGACCACCACGGGCTCGAGCTTCTTGCCCAGCACGCCGCCCTTGGCGTTGATCTCGTCAATGGCCATCAGGACGGTGTCCTTGAGAACCGTTTCGGAGATGGCCATGGTGCCGGACAGCGAGTGCAGCACGCCGACCTTGATGGTGTCGGCGGCTTGGGCCATGGTGCTGAAGGCCAGGCCAGCGACGCCGAGGGCGACGGCGGACAGGGACTGGACGGCGCTGCGACGGGACATGTTCATGTGAGCTTGCTCCTGTGGGGCTGGGTTGGTTGAATCGATGGGTTCAGTGTGCCCAGCCAGGGCGAGCTGTTGAATACGCCACATGGCGTATCGGGTGGCGTGGGAGGCCTCGAAAGCACACCCTTTGTTCCCATGGGCCCGTCAGCCCCCTGCCCTGTCAGCGTTTGATCCCCAGGTCGGTGGTGTGATCGCTGCGGGCTACGTCGCGCACATCGGGTGCGGTGCCCAGCACCCGGTCACCCCATCCACGAGAGACGCCCCACCACAGCCGCTCGTTGCGGAAGTGGTGCCAGCGGTGTTCCAGCACCCGGCGCTCGTAGTAGGCCATGCGCGGGCGCCAGCTGATGTGCGCCAGGTAGTGCACCCATTCGTAATGAAGGCCCTGCACCAAGAAAGCCAGGCTGCCCGTCAGCACCCACGCTCGCCAGGGACCCGCCGCCCAAAGCAGCACGGCCAGCGACACCAGCACCCAGGCGTGCACGTGACGTGGCACGAACGTCCACCGCAGGCTCCATGGATCGGCGTGGTGGCGGCGGTGGGTTTTGGGCAGGTAGAAGTCCAGCGTCAGGCGCCCCAGGTGCAGGGGTTTGAAGTGCAGCACGTGCACATGGATCAGCCATTCGATGAACGGGAACGCCAACCACAGGGCCAAGGCGATGGCCGCATCGAGCCAGCTCCACCCAGCCAACTGCCAGCGCCAGACACCGCCTGCCAACAAGATCGCCAGCAAGATCTGCGGGCTCGGGTGCAAGAGGAAGACACGCCAGGCTTCTTTACCCGTGCGGGGCGAGTCAGCCGGCGGGCGCATGGGGTTGGCCTGCACCGTGTCCTGCGCGGTGGGCATGTCTCGGTCGTTGGCTCGTTTGGTGTTCATGCGAGGGCTCATGTGGTCGGACCAAAGAGTTGCTGGATGGCCGATTCGCCCAGGCCCACGTGCGCCTTCGCCGCAGCAAAGGCCGCCGCCGCGTCCCGGCCGCCCACGGCATCGGCGATGCCCTGCAGCCGCTCGATGTCGCGGAACTCTTTGGCCATGGGCAGCGTCAGGGCATCCCAGGCCTGGAGGTAAGACTTGCGCATGGCGTTGAATGACAACCTGAACGCCACGTTGTCGCTACCCACCACGAGGGCTTGCCAGAAGGCCAGCGCAAGCCGCTGCAGGGCGGGCAGATCGGCCTGGCGCACACGCATGTCCTCGCACAGGCCACACAGGGTGGCGTGCAGCGCCGGCGCCCCCCGTCGGGCCGCCGCCGCCGCGATCTCGGGCGCCAGCACCGAGCGCATGGCCATCAGGTCGCACACCACCTTGGGGTTGAAGCCCTCGCCGCCCAGCAGCAGCGAAGGCAAGAGCTCAGGCCCTGCCTCCTGCAGGAAGTCCAGCACCTCGTGGTTGCCCCCCTGCCGCACGGCAATCAGACCGGCCTGCTGCAGGCGCTTGACCGCCTCGCGCACGGCACCACGGTTGATGCCCGAGGCTTCGCTGATCACGCGCTCGGACGGCAGGCGCTCGCCGGGTTTGAAATCTCCCGAGAGGATGCGGCCCTTGAGCTGCCGGTAAAGCGCCTCGGAAACCGGTTGGCGCTGGATGGGGTCGAGGATGGCGTTCATGCTGGTCAGCTTATCTGACCAGTTGAGAGGCATCATGACCGATCGCGTCAGCCGACAGGTCGGGACGCAAGGGATTGCCCTGAGGCCGCGCTTAGACTCGCCCTCACCCATGACCGACGCCGTCCACGTACACACCAACCGCCAGACCCGCTCGCTGAGCCTGTCGACCACCCTCATCCAGAGCTGCATGAGCCTGGCCGACCCCGACGAGCTCGTGCTGGATTACACCCGCACGATGATGGGCGCGCTGCTGCTCAACCCCCGTCCCCGCCACGTGCTGATGATCGGCCTGGGCGGTGGGTCGATGCTGAAGTACCTGCACCGCCACGTGCCCGAGGCCGACCTCACCGCCGTCGAGATCAGCCAGGAGGTGATCGACCTGCGCGACGACTTCTGCCTGCCCCCAGACAGCGAGCGCCTGCGCATCGTCTGTGCCGACGGCGCGGAGTTCATGCGCAAACCCCCGAGGAGCTACGACCTCATCCTGGTCGATGGCTTCAACGGCGAGGGCATTGCGCAGGCGCTTTGCTCACGCAGCTTCTATGTGAGCTGTCGCAAGGCACTGACGGCAGAAGGCCTGCTGGTCGCCAACGTGCAGGCCGACACTGCCCAGACCCGCGAGATCGGCAAGCGCCTGTTCAAGGTGTTCGAAGGCTCGATGATCTCGGTGCTGTCCGAAGAAGGCGGCAACGACCTCGTCACCGCTGGCCCGCGCCACCTGTTCGAGCAATGCGTGGCAGATTTCGAGTCACACTGGCAGGCCATCGGCGCGGCCCACCAGGCCACGCTGGCCGTGGCCTCGCAGCGCATCCAAAGGGCGCTGATGCGGGGCTTTCCGGTGGGCTGAGCAACCCAGAACACCCTGAGGACGACCGAGACATGAGCTACCGCCACTGCCCCCTCTGTGCCAGTCCCCTGAGCCTGCGCGGCCACGCTGGCTCGCTCGATGTCCATCGCCCGAGCTGTCCCAACGAGGCTTGCGGCTTCATCCATTGGGACAACCCGGTGCCTGTGGTGGCGGCCGTGGTCGAGCACGAAGGGGCCATCATCCTGGCGCGCAACAAGGCCTGGACCGCGCCGTTCTACGCGCTCATCACCGGCTTCCTGGAAAAAGCCGACCCCAGCCCCGACGAGGCCGTCGCCCGCGAGGTCAAGGAAGAGCTGGACCTGGACGCCACGGGCGTGCACTTCATCGGGCACTACCGCTTCGAGCGCCAGAACCAGATCATCCTGGCCTACCACGTGCCCGCCACCGGCGTGATCACATTGGGCGAGGAGCTCAGCGAGTACAAGCGCATCGCGCCCGAGAAGGCCCGCTACTGGCCCGTGGCCACCGGGCTTGCCTTGCGCGACTGGCTGCGCTCACGCGGGTTCGATCCCCAGGCAATGGAGCTGCCGGCCAAACCGAGTTGAGCCGGAGCCCACCCCGAACCCTCACCGCGCCTTGAGCTGCGCCACCCGGCTCATCGCCAGACCGGCCGCGGCCGTGCGCGTCTCCACGCCCAGCTTGGCGAAGATGTGCTCGAGCTGCTTTTTGACCGTGGCCGGGCTGCTGCCCAGGATGTCGCCGATGTCGCGGTTGGTCTTGCCCTTGACGACCCAGTAGAGCACCTCGCCCTCGCGGGTGGTGAGCTTGAACTCCTGGCTGAGCGCGTCCATCGCGGCCTGGTCTGAGCTTTCCTGCATGACCAGCAGCCACTCGTCATCGCCTGTGGGCTGGTGCAGCGTGAAGCTCAGGCGACGCCCGCCCTGGTTGACGGCCCACACGGGCACCGTCGTGGGCACCAGGCCCCGCGCGATCTCGGCCGACAGCTTGGGCGCGGTGAGCTTCAACCAATCTGCCAGCTCGACGGGAGCCACCGCCTCGGGTGCATCGAAATGCGACTGCAGCAGCTTGCGCGCCAATGGCGTCTGCCACAGGATGCGTCCGTCGCTGATGCGCACCGTGATCGAGGCGTGGCCGAAGGCATCGAGCGCATTGCGCGCCTGGCGAGCCTGGCGCGCCCCCTGGATGTGACTGGCGATGCGCGCCAACACCTCACGCGGGCGGATGGGCTTGACCACGTAGTCCACGCCGCCCGCATCGAAGGCCGCCACCACGTGCTCGGTCTCGCTCAGGCCGGTCATGAAGATCACCGGGATGTGGGCGGTTTCCTGCTGGGCTTTGAGGCGCCGGGCCACCTCGAAGCCGTCCATGCCCGGCATGATGGCGTCGAGCAGGATCACGTCGGGCACGGCCTGCAGGGCGCGCTGCAGTGCCGCCTCGCCATTCGTGGCCACCAGCACCGTGTAGCCCGCATCGTCCAGGGCGTCGTGCAGCAGCGACAGGTTGTCGGGCACATCGTCAACGATGAGCACGACGTCGGTGCGGCTGCGGTCGAGGCGGTCAAACATCTGTGAGGGCTGGCGGATGCGGGGATTGAATCGGTGGTGAGGCGCTGTCAGGCCCGCGAACTGGCCTGAGCCACTTCCAGCGCACCCTCAACTTGGCGCGCCAGGGCGTCGAGCTGAAACTGACGGGCGAGCTCGCGCAGGCGGGTCACGAAGGCATCGCATTCGGGCTGGGCTGCAGCGATCTGGTCGAGCACTTTGTGCACGCCGCGAATGTAACCCGCGTGCAACTGCTCTTCGAGTTGGCGCAGGGCTTCCAGCTTGGGCAAGGCGCCAGCTTGCGAGGCAGGGGCAGACATGGGCGCCGCGGCCAACTCAGGCGCGCTGCGCTCGGCCTCGATCCACTGCAGCCCCAGCCGCCGCC
Source organism: uncultured Aquabacterium sp. (assembly GCA_964373965.1). Taxonomy (GTDB): domain Bacteria; phylum Pseudomonadota; class Gammaproteobacteria; order Burkholderiales; family Burkholderiaceae_C; genus Aquabacterium. The sequence goes on from CAYJXE010000001.1 coordinate 35,981, forward strand.
CCAGCCAGTCGAGCAGCTCCGCCACCCTCACCGGCTTGACGATGAAATCCTCCGGTCGGATGCCCACGTCGTTGTCCAGCGCCTTGTCGAAGGCGTTGGCCGAAACGATGGCAGCAGGCGCCTCGCACAGCCCTTCGGCCCGGATGGCGCGCAAGGTGGCCCAGCCGTCCAGCCCGGGCATGGCCAGGTCCATGAAGATGGCGTGGGGGTGATCGCTCGAAGGCGCTGCACGCAATTGCGCCAGGCAGGCCAGGCCACTGGGCAGCGGCGTCACGTCAAAGCCCAGCGGCTCCAGGATGCGCACCAGCAGGCCGCGGTCGGCCTCTTCGTTGTCGACCACCCAGATGCGGCGGCGCTCGCCCACGTAGCCGGTGCGCAGGCCACGCGGGCGCAGCAGGCGGTCGACCTCGGCCGCGCGCACCTGCGGCAGGAACAGCCGGATCTGGAAGGTCGTGCCCTGCCCCACCTCGCTGCTCACGCGCATCTCGCCGCCCATCAAGTCGGTCAGCATCTTGCTGATGGTCAGTCCCAGGCCGGTGCCACCCGCTCCCACCGCAGAGCTACCCCGCGCAAAGGGCTCGAAGATGCGCTCGAGCTCCTCGGGCGAGATGCCTGGGCCCGTGTCGGTGATCTCGATGTGGGCGATCTCGCGGGCGTAGCGCACCCTGAACCGCACCTCGCCTTGCGCCGTGAACTTCACGGCGTTGCCCAGGATGTTGAGCAGGATCTGGCGCACGCGCCTCTCATCGGCACGCACGGCTTCGGGCAGGTTGGCGTCAAGCTCGGCCACGAAGGTCAGCCGCTTGGCATGCGCCTCGTTTTCAATCAGGCCGGTGATCTGTTGCAAGAGCTCGGCAAAACGCACCGGCTTGACGTCCAGCGTGAGCTTGCCGCTTTCGATGCGGGCGATGTCCAGCGTGCCTTCGATGAGCGAGAGCAGGTGGTCGCCACCGCGCTTGATGACGCCCACCGCGTGCTTGGCATGGCCCGGCAGCTTGGCGTCCTCATCCAGCAGCTGCGCATAACCCAGGATGCCGTTGAGCGGCGTGCGCAGCTCGTGGCTGATGGTCGAGATGTAGCGGCTCTTGGCCTGGTTGGCCTGCTCGGCCGTCTGGCGGGCGCGCTGCAGTTTGTCGTCGGTGATGCGGTGCAGCTCGATCTCGCGCAGCAGCAGGTGGGTCTGCCGGTTCGACTCTTCCTGCGCCACCAGCCGGCTCTTGTGAGTGAGCACCACCCACCAGCCCACCACGCCGACGATCAGCAGCAGCGCCACGAACACCTTGAGCAGGGCGGCGCCCATCATGTCTGCCGCCACCGGCAGGCTGCCCAGGTGCAGCGAGCTGATCTCCTGCAACTGCTGGCGGTAGACCAGGCCGAAGAGCCCCGCCAACAAAGGCGCCAGCACCGCCATGATCAGCAGGAACTGACCCAGCTCGGTGTCCAGCCGCCGCCACAAAGCCAATGGCATCACCCGTTGCCCCAGCGCGCGCCACTGCACCGCCCAGCGCGCCTCGGGTTTACAAAGGTCCTGGCAACGCGCATCGAGTGCACAGCACAGCGAGCAGATGAAGCCCTGGTAGGCCGGACAGCTGGCCACGTCCTCGGCCTCGTATTCGCGCTCGCACACCGTGCAACGGTGCAGGGCCTTGAGCCGGATCACGCGCGAGAGCGGCCGGCCGGCCTCGGTCTCCGCATGCGGCAAGTCAGAGCTGCGAGCCAGGTAGTAGCGCCCCTGCGTCGCCCAGGCGATCAGCGGCGAAGTCACGAAGGCCACCAGCATCGCGATCACGGCCGAAAAGGCCTGCGCCAGCTCGCCCATCCAGCCGACATACGCCACGATCGACACCAGCGAGGCGAGCACCATCGCCCCCACGCCCACCGGGTTGATGTCGTACAGGTGCGCCCGCTTGAACTCGATGCCCTTGGGCGACCAGCCCATCGGCTTGTTGACCACCAGGTCAGCCACCACCGCCATGATCCAGGCGATCGCCACGTTGGCGTACAAGCCCAGCACCTTGCCCAGCGCCTGGAAGAGGTTCAGCTCCATCAGCATCAGCGCGATCAGTGCGTTGAAGCCCACCCACACCACGCGCCCCGGGTGGCTGTGCGTGACCCGAGCGAAGAAGTTCGACCACGCCAGCGAGCCCGCGTAGGCGTTGGTCACGTTGATCTTGAGCTGCGAGATGACCACGAACACGGCCACCGCCGCGATCGCCCAGCCCTGGTTGGCGAACACCTTCTCCCAGGCAATGAGGTACATCTGGTTCGGGTCCAGAGCCTGCTCCACCGGCACCGAGTAGCCGATGGCCAGGAAGGCCAGCAACGCCCCACCCAGCATCTTGAGCACCCCCGGGATCACCCAGCCCGGGCCACCGATGAAAACCGCTGCGCGCCAGCGGACCCGTTCGGCACGGCTGCGGTCACGCGGCTCCGGCATGAAGCGAAGGTAGTCCGCCTGCTCGCCCATCTGCGTGATCAGCGCGATGCCCACTGTCAACGCCGTGCCGAACCCGATCAGATCGAATCCCTTGTGTTGACCGTCCTGACCCGCATACCCGGCCAGGTCTTGCAAGATGCCCGGGTGCGCGTTGAACACGTACACGAAGGGCACCACCAGCATCAGCAGCCAGATCGGCTGGGTGATGAGCTGCAAGCGGCTGATGGTGGTGACCCCGTGTGTGACCAAGGGCACCACCACCCCGGCCGAGATCAGGTAGCCCCACACCGGCGGGATGTCGAACGCCAGCTCCAGCGCGTAGGCCATGACCGCCGCTTCCAGGGCGAAGAACACGAAGGTGAAGCAGGCGTAGATGAGCGAGGTGATCGTCGAGCCGATGTAGCCAAAGCCCGCGCCTCGGGTCAGCAAGTCCATGTCGACACCATGCCGGGCGGCATAAACGCTGATGGGCCAGCCGGCCAGCAAGATGATCAGCCCCGTGGCCAGGATGGCCCAGAAGGCGTTGACGAAGCCATGGTCGACCAGCAGCGTGGCACCCACCGCCTCCAGCACCAGGAAAGACGCGACGCCGAACGCCATGTTGGCCACGCCCGCCTTGCCCCAGCGGCGAGCCGAGCGCGGCGTGAAGCGCAGGGCGTAGTCCTCCAGCGTCTCGGTGGCCACCCAGCTGTTGTAGTCGCGCCGCACCTTGATGACGCGCTGGCGGGCCTCGGAGGACACGCCGCTTTCTGAGGCCGATCGGGCTTGACGGGTGTGGTCTGTCTCTTGCATGGTGAGGGTCTGAATCCCTTTGACAAGGCAAGTTCGGTGCCGTGCGCACCGACGGCCTTTCGGCCTGCACGCCACCGCCAAACCATGGAACTCACCCCCCGCGAGAAAGACAAGCTGCTGATCTTCACCGCCGCCCTCCTGGCAGAGCGACGCAAGGCCCGCGGCCTCAAGCTCAACCACCCGGAAGCCGTGGCCCTGATCACGGCCGCCATCATGGAAGGCGCCCGCGACGGCAAAGCCGTGGCCGCGCTGATGAGCGAAGGCAAGACCGTGCTCAGCCGCGCCGACGTGATGGATGGCGTGGCCGAACTGATCCCCGAGATCCAGGTCGAGGCCACTTTCCCGGATGGCACCAAGTTGGTGACAGTGCACCAACCCATTGCATGAACACCGCCCGAAGCTCTTTGTTGCACATTTTTGGCGCACAAACGAGCCAATGAAGTCACGCACCGGATCACCCCGATCGAATCTAGCACCACCATGAAGCAAATCCGCCCCCTGACTCTGCTCCTGGCGTCCGTGAGCGCCGCCCTGCCCGCCTGGGCCCACGAGGGTCACGGCATGCCCGGCTTCGCCCATTGGCACGCCTCGGATGTGCTCGGCTTCGTGGCCATCGCGGCCGTGATCGGCGCTGTCATCTGGTTCAAGGGCGGCAAGTGATGACGCCCGGCGAACTGCTCACCGACGGGCCGGACATCGTCCTGAACCCAGGCCGCCGCACGATCACCCTGGTGGTCGAGAACAGCGGCGACCGCCCGATCCAGGTCGGCTCGCACTACCACTTCGCAGAGACCAACGCCGCGCTGAGTTTCGATCGCACGGCAGCCCAAGGCATGCGCTTGAACATCGCTTCCGGCACGGCGGTGCGCTTCGAGCCCGGTCAGCAGCGCACGGTGGAGCTGGTCGATTACGCGGGTGATCGCGTCGTTTTCGGCTTTCGCGGCCTGACGCAAGGCCCGCTCTGACGCACACCGGGCTGCCCACAGGGCAGCGCCCACACGAGCCAAACAAGGAATTCCCCAAATGGCAAGCATCCCCCGCCGCGCCTATGCCGAGATGTTCGGCCCCACCAAGGGTGACCGCCTGCGCCTGGCCGACACCAACCTGATCATCGAGGTCGAAGACGACTACACGCTGCGCGCTGGCGGCTATGGTGAAGAGGTCAAGTTCGGTGGCGGCAAGACCATCCGCGACGGCATGGGCCAGAGCCAGCGCCCCAACGGCCCCGGCCCCATGGACGCCTGCGACTGCGTGCTCACCAACGCCCTGATCGTCGACCACTGGGGCATCGTCAAGGCCGACATCGGCATCAAGGCCGGCCGCATCTTCAAGATCGGCAAGGCCGGCAACCCCGATGTGCAGCCCGGCGTGGACATCGTCATCGGCCCGGGCACCGAGATCGTCGCCGCCGAAGGCATGATCGTCACGGCCGGCGGCATCGACACCCACATCCACTTCATCTGCCCGCAGCAGATCGAAGAGGCGCTCATGAGCGGCGTGACCACCATGATGGGTGGCGGCACCGGCCCGGCCACGGGCACGTTCGCCACCACCTGCACGCCCGGCCCCGACAACATCGCGCTGATGTTGAAAGCAGCAGAGGCCTTCCCGATGAACATCGGCTTCCTGGGCAAGGGCAACGCCAGCCAGCCGCAGGCGCTGCGCCAGCAGATCGACGCCGGCGTGGTGGGCCTGAAGCTGCACGAAGACTGGGGCACCACGCCTTCGGCCATCGACTGCTGCCTGAGCGTGGCCGAAGAAACCGACACCCAGGTCTCCATCCACTCCGACACGCTCAACGAGTCGGGCTTCGTGGAAGACACCATGGCCGCGACCAAGGGCCGCACGCTCTGCGCCTTCCACACCGAAGGCGCCGGCGGCGGTCACGCACCGGACATCATGCGCGTGGTCGGCGAGGCCAACTTCCTGCCCTCGTCCACCAACCCGACCATGCCCTACACGGTCAACACGGTGGACGAGCACCTCGACATGCTGATGGTGTGCCACCACTTGGACGCGTCCATTGCCGAGGACCTGGCCTTCGCCGAAAGCCGCATCCGCCGCGAGACCATCGCCGCCGAAGACGTGCTGCACGACCTGGGCGCCATCAGCATGTTCAGCTCCGACTCGCAGGCCATGGGCCGCGTGGGCGAGGTCATCATCCGCACCTGGCAGACGGCGCACAAGATGAAGGCCCAGCGCGGCAGCCTGAGCGGCGACACCGCCCGCTCGGACAACAACCGGGTCAAGCGCTACGTGGCCAAGTACACGATCAACCCGGCGCTGTCGCACGGCATCTCGCACGAGGTGGGCAGCATCGAGGTGGGCAAGTGGGCCGACCTGGTCATCTGGCGCCCGGCCTTCTTCGGCATCAAGCCCAGCACCGTCATGAAGGGTGGCTTCATCGCCGCCGCCGCCATGGGCGACCCGAACGCCTCCATCCCCACGCCGCAGCCGGTGCACTACAGGCCCATGTTCGGCAGCTTTGGCGGCGCCCTGTCGCGCTCGTCCATCACCTTCATGAGCCAGGCCGCCATCGCCGCCGGCAAGCACCAGGAATACGGCTTGAAAAAGCAGGTCTCGGGCGTGCGGGGCAACCGCAGCGTCAAGAAGAAGGACATGGTGCTCAACAACTACATGCCCACCATGGAGATCGACGCCCAGACCTACCAGGTCCGCGCCGACGGCCAGTTGCTGGTCTGCGAGCCGGCCACCGAGTTGCCCATGGCGCAGAAGTACTTCCTGTTCTGAGCCACACTGGCGGCCATGCTGATCGTCAACAAACTCCTCCCCCAGGGCCAGGGCCTGGCCCCCGTGCTGCTCAAGCGCGCCTCGCAGGTCGAACTCGACTGGGACGTGCGCCAGAAAAGCCGTTTCGACGCCACCGACAGCCAGGGCCGCACGCTGGGCGTTTTCCTGCCCCGCGGCACGCTGGTGCGCGGTGGCGATGTGCTGGTGGCCGAAGACGGCTCGATGATCCGAGTGATCGCAGCCCCGCAGCCAGTGTTGGTCATCACCCCTTGCGCCGAGCACGGCACGCCCTTTGACCTCGTGCGCGCCGCCTACCACCTGGGTAACCGCCACGTGCAGATCGAGTTGCAGCCCGACCACCTGAAGATCGAACCCGACCACGTGCTGGCCGACATGCTGCGCGCCATGCACCTGACGGTGCGCGATGCAGCCGTGGCCTTCGAGCCCGAGGGTGGCGCGTATGCGGCTGGCGGGCACGGCGGACACGGCCATGCGCACCATGGGCATGATCATGCGCATGGAGACCACACTCACAGCCACGCACCTGCGGCCAACCCGCCTCACGGCGCGCCCGGCCACGTGCACGGCCCGGGCTGCAACCACGGTCATTCACACGACCACGGCCATGGCCATGCCGCACCGGCCGCCGCCGCCCCTGTGACCCGCGGCAAGCCCATCGGCATCGCTGTCAAGCCGGCCGAAGCCAAGCCCCACGTTCATGGCCCCGGCTGCGGGCATGACCACGGGCACGGTCACGATCACTGAAGCGTCCACAGCCACCCATGCCCCGCATCGTCCCCCGCCCCTCGCCGCTGAGCGCCGGGGCACGCCTGCAACTGATGTGGCTGGCCTCGCCCGCCCTGCCGGTTGGCGGTTTCAGCTACTCGGAAGGACTGGAAGCGGCCATCGACGCAGGCATCGTCACCACCGAGGCCGACGTCGCCTCCTGGCTGCGTGATCAGCTCCAGCTGGCCGTGGCGCGCAGCGACCTGGCCGTCGTGGCCCGAACCGTGCCCGCCTGGCAGCGCCATGACCTTGATCGCGTGCGCGAGCTCAACGACTGGGTCGTGCAGACCCGCGAAACCGCCGAACTGCGCCTTCAAACCGAGCAGATGGGGCGCTCGCTCGTGGAATGGCTGCGCAATGGCAACGCCCACTCGTTGGCCGCCGCGCAAGCCACCACCACCACCACCACCGGGGCCGGACTCGACCCGCGCCTGCAACACTGCGCCGGCTTGCCCCCTGCTCCAACTTGGCCTGTGGCTTTCGCCCTGGCCGTGGCCCAGTGCTTGCCCACCCCAAATGGTCACACCAGCGGCCACAGCAACGGCGAAGCCGCTCTGCGTGAGGCCCTGCTGAGCTTCACCTTCGGCTGGGCCGAAAACATGGTCCAAGCCGCCATCAAGGCCGTGCCCCTGGGCCAGAGCGCAGGCCAGCGCATCTTGCAGGCCCTGATCCACGCCATCCCCGAGGCCATCGACCACGCCTTGGCGCTGCCCGACTCGCAGCGCCAGGCCTTCACCCCCATGCTGGCCATCCTGAGCAGCCGGCACGAAACCCAGTACTCACGCCTGTTCCGATCATGAGCAACCTGCACAACATCCCCGGCCGCACCAAGAAGCTCCCGCCCCTGCGCGTGGGCGTGGGTGGCCCCGTCGGCTCCGGCAAGACCACCCTGCTCGAAATGCTCTGCAAGACCATGCGCGAGCACCACGATCTGGTCGTCATCACCAACGACATTTACACCAAGGAAGACCAGCGCCTGCTGACCGTCGCCGGCGCGCTCGACCCGGACCGCATCATGGGCGTCGAGACGGGCGGCTGCCCCCACACCGCCATCCGCGAAGACGCCTCGATCAACCTCGAGGCCGTCGACCGCATGCTGGCCAAGTACCCCAACGCCGACATCGTCTTCATCGAGTCCGGCGGCGACAACCTGGCCGCCACCTTCAGCCCCGAGCTGTCCGACCTGACCATCTACGTGATCGACGTGGCCGCTGGCGAGAAAATCCCTCGCAAGGGCGGCCCCGGCATCACCAAGAGCGACCTGTTCGTCATCAACAAGACCGACTTGGCGCCTCATGTGGGCGCCAACCTCGAGATCATGGAGTCGGACACGAAACGCATGCGCCCGACGCGCCCCTTCGTGATGACCAACCTCAAGACCAAGGCCGGCCTGGACCAGGTGATCGAGTTCATCGAGACCAAGGGCCTGCTGCGCGCAGCCTGATCCGCCTGGGCGCTCGCTGCCAGGCCACGGCTGGCGATGCGCATCCCTAGGTCCGCTGTGGGCCATTGCCCAGGCTGCCTTGCTTTGCCATGATCGCCCAGTCTGATCGACTGGAGCGTCGGCGATGAACAAGCAGGGTGACATCACCGGAGTGGACTCTGGTGGGGGCGGCGCATGGGCTGCGCAGCTCAAGGACGAACTGGCGGCCATTGGCCGACGGCGCCGTCGTGTGGCCCCCACGCTGAGCGAAGCTCAGTCCGATCCGAGCAGCCCTGAGCGCGCCATCCCCCTGGTTGGTTTGGCCCTGTCGGGCGGCGGCGTGCGCAGCGCCACCTTCTCGCTGGGGCTGCTGCGCGGGCTCGCCAAAGGCGGCCGCGCGGCCACGCCAGCGGCAGTGCCGCAGTCCAGCAACGGACGCACCGAACACCCCTCGGAACAGCTCAGCCGCCAAGGCCTGCTCGGCCGCTTCGACTACCTCTCGTCTGTCTCCGGCGGTGGCTACGTGGCCGCGATGCTGGGGCGCTTGGCAGCCAAGGCCGACGGCGAGCCCACACCGACCGGCGACTGCGGCATGCTCGAAGCCGAACGAACACTGGCCGGCCACGACAGCAATGTGCTGGGTTGGCTGCGGCGCAATGGCCGCTACCTCAGCCCCGGTGGCTCGCGCGACATCGGCATCGTCGTGGTCACCTACCTGCGGGCGCTGCTGGCCATCCACCTGGAGTTCATGGTCTTTTGCCTGATGTGGGGCTTGCTGGTGATCGCCCCGCACCTGTGGCAATACAGCACCCAGGTGCTCTCGAGCGCGTGGAAGGGCTGGTACTCACCCTGGGTGGCGCTGTCGGCCGGACTGCTCATGGCCGTGGGGCCGGGCCTGATCGCAGGCTACTGGTTCACGCGAGACACCCCTCGCCCTGACGCGAACAGCTGGCAAGCCAGGCTTGCGCAGGCCGTGCAGTGGCTGATGGCGGTCGCCCTGGTCACGGTGGTGCTGTGGATGCAACGTGACGCCAGCGCCCCCGTGCTGGACAGCCTCTACGCCAAGGGCCCGAGCGCCTACGCAGTGACCTCGCTGATGATTGGCTCGGTGCTGCTGGGTCAGGCCCTGTGCTGGGCCGCCTTGGTTCACCCCCGCATGCGCAAAAAGGGCCATGCCCTGGCTGCGGCACGCCTGCGCAACTGGTTGACCCGCGCGCTCCATGGCGTCGGGTTGGCCGCAGCGCTGCTGCTGGCGTTGGGCGTGCTCGATGCCGCCAGCTGGTGGTTGTTGCAGGAGCTGCTGACAGGCAGCAACGCCTGGTGGGGCGGCATTGGAGCCGGTGGCGTCGGCGTTTTGCTGTTGCGCTCCTTTGCCCAACCCTTGCAACAACTGGCCGCGGACACGGAAGGCCACGCTCGGGAGTGGCTGCCCAAGCTGCTGGGTGTGATCAGCGCCCTCGGCCTGCTCGGTCTGGTGATGGCCTGGCTGGTGACCTTGCAATGGCTGGTCTTCGCACCGGACAGCATCGAGGCCATCAGCAATGCGCCACCGCTGATGCGCGCCATCCTGGTGCTGCTGGCCTGCGTGGCCTGGATCGCCCTGACCTCGACCAACACCCACATGCCCAACAGCACGTCGTTGCACGCCTTCTACCGCGCGCGCCTGACACGGGCCTATTTGGCCGTCGGCAACCCGGCACGCCTGCCCTGGCTGGGCCTCGGGCGTGAGCGCAGCGTGCGCAACGTGGTCGAAGGCGACGACGGCCTGCTGGCCCACTACCGCCCCGAGGACCAAGGCGCGCCCATCCACCTCATCAACACCTGCCTGAACGAAACCCGCGACAGCGACAGCAACCTCTACAACGCCGACCGCAAGGGCGCGCTGCTGACGGTCAGCTGGCGCGGCATGGAAGTCGGCCCGAGCGAGGTGCATCGCCACGCGTCGGCCGAACAGGCCGGCACCGTGGGTCAGTGGGTGGCGATCTCGGGCGCGGCCGCATCGCCCGGCGCAGGCGCCTACACCTCGCGTGGACTGGCCCTGCTGCTGTATTTCCTGGGCATCCGACTGGGGTTCTGGATCGCCAGCCCGATCCGCACACCCGGGCTGCGCTGGCTCAGCCAATTGGGTTGGGACGCGTTCCCCAAGCCCCTGATGCTCACCTGCGAGGCCACTGCCACCTTCATGGGGCAGGAGCGGCCATGGTGGTATGTCTCAGACGGGGGGCATTTCGACAACACGGGCGTGTACCCGCTGATCAAACGCGAGCTCGACTTCATCCTGCTGTCCGACGCCAGCTCCGATCGTCACTTCCAGTTCAGCGACCTTGAGAACCTCGTGCGCAAGGCGCGCATCGACTTCGGCGCCGAGATCGACTTCTACACCCGCGAAGAGGCATCGCGCCTGTTCACCCTCTGCGGCGCCGACCTGACGGTGCTGTCCCCGGAGGACCTGCGGGACAACACCTCCAGCCGGGGCGTGCTGCTGGCGCGCATCCGCTACCGTGAACGCCCGGACCCGAACCGGCCCGGCCAGGCCTGTCGACCGGAGGGCACCTTGGTCGTCATCAAGCCCAACCTGCACAACGCGCTGGACGTGGACGTGCTGTCCTACGCCGAGCGCAACCCGACCTTCCCCCACGAAGCCACGTCCGACCAGTTCTTCGATGAAGCCCAGTGGGAGAGCTACCACCGCCTGGGCGAAGACATCGGCCAGGCACTGACCGAAACCTGGCTGGCACAGTTGCCCGGCTGGCGGCACCGCGCGCGGCACGCCGTGCGGGTCTCGGCGCGGCTGAACCCCGCCATCGCCGGTCAACCCGCCGCGCCCGAACCCTTGTGGCGACGGGGCCCGCGCGCCGCCGCGCTCAAAACCACACTGGGCCTGGGCGCCTCAGGCACGCTGCTGCTGTCGGGCTGGCAGATCGTCGAGAGCATGAACGTGCAGCAAAAGGAAGCCCGCGCCCAGGCGCGCGAGCTGTTCGTCAAGGTCTCGACCGAGTTGCAGGGCTTTGACCGGCAATGCAAGGCCATCCCCGAGCACGTCGTCAACCAGGCCGAGAGCCTGATGCTGGACGTGGTCCGCAGCGACACCCTCAGCCCGCTCGACCGCGGCAGCGTTCACCGCATGAGCGCCCGCATCCGCGAAAGCTGCCAGCCAGGCGCCGAGGCATGGCAAACCTGCACCCCCCAGGCCAGCCAGGACCGGCTGGTTTTCTGCGCCGCCATGCAGCGGCCACCCGCCACCGCCACGGCCATGAATTACTGGGTGGCGCCTCAGCGTCCGCAAGAGCAATACGAGGCGGCCATGGCGCTGCTGGAGCGCTGGACCACCACCCCAGGCGGTGACACCGCCTTCGCGCAAGCGCCAGACACCGGATCACCCACCGATCCGGACCAGGCTGCCATGGCCGCCACCGAAGGCATGCCTGACGAGATCGCACCCGCGGCGGGGCCTGGCCCCGGTGATCTCCTGGCCCAAGCCTGCCCGACCCGATCGCCCGCAGCGCTGCTGTACGTGCAGATCTACAGCGAGTCAGCCCGCAACATCGCAGAAGACCTGCGTCGCAAGCTCAACGCCCAATCCGCCAGCCCGTGGATGGTCCCCCCAGTCGACAACGTCGTGCAGCGATCTGCCCTGCAGGGCCAGCGCGGCCCGGTCCCCTGGCCCCGAGCCACCATCGTCGTGCACCGGGAAAGCGACATGGCTTGCGCCGAGGGGCTGCGCGAATGGCTGCGCCCGCACCTGGCCACGCCGACATCGGGCGTCGGCACCGACACCCCACCTGCGGAAATCTGGATACGGCGGCTGCCACCCACCGTCAAGGGGCGCGATGGCGTCTTCGAACTCTGGCTGCCTGCACCGGCGCCATCGCCGATCGGCCGGCAAGCCAGCGTCAATCCACTACACTAGCGCCCGCAGCTGGCATTGCGTGCCAACCGCTCGCTCTCCGTAGTTCAATGGATAGAACGGCCGCCTCCTAAGCGGCAAATACAGGTTCGATTCCTGTCGGAGGGACCACCTCAGGCCGAGGTGGCAGGGTCATCTGACATCGACACGCGCAGCTCCTGCACCGTGTAGCCCTCTCGCGTGAGCGCCAGCTTGAGCCATTCGGGCTGGCTGCCCTCGCCCCGCCAGGTTTCACCGGAAATCGGGTGGCGATAACAGGGCCGTGCGGGCTCTGCCACGACCGCTTGTGGCGTGACCACCACCGGCTCGATGCCGTCCAGCTCATGGGCTTCGATTTGCCAGAAATCAACCAGCTTGCGCACGGCGCGCAGCACCGCTTCCTGCTCGGCTGTCTTCATGGGGTGAACCTCTTTTGTGCCAAGTCCGGCACGCTCTACAAAGATGGTAACAAACCCAAGGAGTAAGACGCGGAACGCCGGCCTTTTTCCCGCCTCCCGCCCCTTCGCTTGCGGGCACCATTCCGACAAGCATTGCATGACGCCTGAACCAAGAGGTCAGGCGCCCGCCCCGGCAGGATGGCGTTCAAACCCTGTCGACTCGCAACCCCGAGACGAACGAGGCTTGGAATGAGACTGAATCTGCCTGTGACCGAGCAGGAATTCGCCTTCCCGAAAGGCGACACGCTGGTTTCGACCACCGACCTCAAGGGCCGCATCACCTATTGCAACCCGGGCTTCATCCACGTCAGTGGCTACACCCGAGAGGAGTTGCTGGGGCAGCCCCACAACATGATCCGCCACCCCGACATGCCGGAAGAGGCCTTCCGAGACATGTGGGAGACGATTGCCTCGGGCCGACCCTGGACCGCCCTGGTGAAAAACCGCCGCAAGGACGGCTCCTTCTACTGGGTTCAGGCCAACGTCACCCCGCTGATGGAAGACGGCCGGCCTGTCGGCTACATGTCGGTTCGCACCGAGCCAGAGCGCGAGGCCGTGGCCCAGGCCGACGAGCTGTACCGCGTCATGCGGCAGGAAAAAGAAGCAGGACAGTTGATCCACACCCTGCGCAACGGCCGCGTGCTGAGAAACACCTGGGGTGGCCGCACCGCCGAGCGCCTCAAACCCGGCTTGAGCGAGCGCCTGGCCATGATCGCAGGCAGCGTCGCCCTCATCGGATTCGGCATGGGCATGTGGGCAGGCGGCAGCGGCCAAGGCCTGCTCTCGCCGATCAGCTTGGGTTGCCTGCTGGTGCTGGGCACCTTGATCGCCTTTGCCAGCATGAAGATCCGCAGCATGACCATGGGCCCGATCAAGGCCCTGATGGACTCGGCCAATCGCATGGCGGCCGGCGACCTGACCCAAGTCATCCACTCCGATCGCCACGACCTCATCGGACAGTTCACCCGCTCGCTCAACCAGCTCAACGTGAACCTGCGCTCCATCGTCAAAGACGCGCGCATGCAGGTCGACGAAATGCTGCTGGCCACACGGGAGATCGCCGCCGGCAACCAGGACCTGTCCAGCCGCACCGAATCGCAGGCCAGCAGCCTGCAGCAAACGGCTGCCTCGATGGAAGAGATCACCGGGACCGTCAAGCACAGCTCCGACACGGCAGGTCAGGCCGCCGATCTGGCGAACCAGACAACCACCATCACCCAGCGCAGCAGCCAGGTGGTCAGCGATGTGACCCAGACCATGCAGGCGATCGAAGACTCGTCCAGGCGCATCGGCGAAATCATCCAGGTGATCGACAGCATCGCCTTTCAGACCAACATCCTGGCGCTCAACGCGGCGGTGGAAGCTGCCCGCGCAGGCGAGCAAGGTCGGGGTTTCGCGGTCGTGGCCTCGGAGGTTCGTGCCCTGGCTGGCCGCACCGCCACCGCCGCTCGCGAGGTCAAGCAGCTCATCACCGATTCGGCCGACAAGGTGCGCGCCGGCAGCGAACTCACCCACGCCGCGCAAAACACCATGCAAGAGGCCGTGCAGTCGGTCGAGCAGGTCACCGCGCTGGTCACCCAGATCAGTGGCGGCGCGCGAGAGCAACTCAGCGGCATCTCGCAGATCAACTCGGCGGTTGCCCAGCTCGACGGCATCACGCAGCAAAACGCCGCAGCGGTGGAACAGATCGCCGCTGCGTCGATGAGCCTGGCTCAGCGGGCCAAATCGGTTGCCGAGGCGGTCCAGGTGTTCCGCACCGAGGTCGGCGGCAAGTCTGCCCACAGCCACGATGCGGTGGCTTTGCGCAAGGAAATGAAGGGCCAGGCTGGCCGTCAAGACCTGTCTGCCCCAGCTTGATGCCCAGGGCAGCAGCGGGCTAGCATGGGCAACTGTGCCTTTTGCGCCCGTTCTGAGCTGTCCCTTTCATGAAACTCGCCATCCTCTCGGACCTGCACGCCAATCGGCAGGCCGTCGAAGCCGTCTGGTCGCACGCGCGCGAGGGTGGCTGCGAGCAAACCGTCCTGCTGGGTGACTTCGTGGACTACGGCGCCGATCCGGCCTGGGTCATGGATTTCGTCATGGCCCAGCACCAGGGTGGCGCCATCGTGGTCAAAGGCAACCACGACGACGCCCTGCGGCACGAAGACCAGCACAACCTGGGCAACCACGTTTTGGCGTCCCTGGCCTGGACCCGCGAACAGCTCAGCGCCGCACACATCGCCTTCATCGAGTCCCTGCCCCTGACCGCTGTCCTGGGTGACTGCCTGTTTGCCCACGCCAACGTGCACGACCCGTCCCACTGGGGCTACGTGCAAGGCCGCATGGAGGCGACGCGCAGCCTGTTTGCCTCGCAGCAGTCGCACGTGTTTTGTGGCCACATGCACGACCCCTGCCTTTACCACCTGTCGTCCACAGGCAAGTCGGGCGAGTTCCAGCCGGTCGACGCCACGCCCATCCAGCTCTCGCCCATGCGCCGCTGGCTCGCCATCCCCGGCTCCGTCGGGCAGCCACGAGACGGCAACCCGGCCGCCTGCTACGCCACGTTCGAAACCGAATCGGCCACCCTCACCTTCCACCGCGTGCCCTACGACCATGACGCGGCGGCGCAGCGCGTGATCGATGCCGGTCTGCCCGAATCGCTGGCCCAACGCCTTCGCGACGGACGCTGAGCCCCCTCATTGCCGACAGGAGCCCCAAACGATGACCATGTCTCCCGGCAAACTGCAGGCAGGCGATCGCATCGACGGTTTCGTGCTCAAGGCCAAGCTGCACCAAGGAGGCATGGCCACGCTGTGGTCGGTCGAGCGCGTCGACGAACAAGGGCGGGCCGTGCACCCACCCGGTGAGCCGCAGCTGATCATGAAGGTGCCTCGCATCAAAGGTGGCGAGGACCCGGCCACCATCGTCGGCTTCGAGGTCGAGCAGATGGTCATGCCGATGCTCAAAGGCCCGCATGCACCCCGCTTCGTCGGCAAGGGTGATTTCACCCGCATGCCCTACATCGTGATGGAGCACATTGCAGGCGACACACTGCGCCCTCGGCTGGACCAGTCCCCTTTGCCGATCGAAGAGGTGGCCGACATCGGCCAGCGGGTGGCACTGGCCCTGCATGACCTGCACAAGCAGCACCTGGTGCACCTGGACGTCAAGCCCAGCAACATCATGTTCCGCACCACGGGCGAAGCCGTGATGGTGGACTTCGGCCTGAGCCGCCACGACAAGCTGCCCGACTTGCTCGAAGAAGAGTTCTCGCTGCCCATGGGCACCGGTCCCTACATCTCGCCCGAGCAGGTGCAGTTCGTGCGCAACGACCCCCGCAGCGACCTCTTCGCCCTGGGCGTGATGCTCTACCACCTGACCACGGGCGAGCGCCCCTTCGGCAACCCCGGCAGCGTACCCGGGCTGCGCAAGCGCCTCTACACCGACCCGGTGCCCCCGCGCGACATCCGATCAGACACCCCCGCCTGGCTGCAGGAAGTCATCCTGCGCTGCCTGGAGATCGACCCGCAGCAGCGCTACCAGACGGGCGCACAGCTCGCGCTGGACCTGCAACATCCCGAACAGATCCCGCTGACCTCACGCGCCGAGCGCACCGGCACGCGCGGCACGCTCAGCACCATGAAGCGCTGGTTCAAGGCCATGGGCCACGAGCCCAAGTCGGACGTGCCCAGCAGCCAGCACGTCGAGCGCAGTCCCATCCTGATGGTGGCCATCGGCATCAAGAACAGCACGCCCGAGCTCGACAAGAAGCTGCTGGCCACCGTGCGCCGCATCATGCAGATGGAGCCGGGCGCCCGCCTGGCTTGCGTCAGCGTGATGAAAACCAACCGCATCGGCATGGACACCCTGGTGGACGAGGCCGGCAACAGCCTGCACGTGCAACAGCTGGTGGCCATCAAACACTGGGCCAGGCCGCTGCAACAGCAGTTGCAGATGGACGAACACCGGCTGACTTACCACGTGCTCGAAGCCCCGGACACGGCCAGCGCCATCGTCGAGTTCGCCACGCGCAACCAGGTCGACCACATCGTCATGGGTGCGCGGGGCAACTCGTCGCTGCGCCGCTACCTGGGCAGCGTCAGCGCGCAGGTCGTCGCCGAGGCGGAGTGCTCGGTGACGGTGGTTCGGGTGTGAGCGCACCTGGCTGAGGAACGCCCTGCGCACCATTGAGCGTCTCGCGCAGGAAGCCCAGGAAGGCGCGCGCCACCGGCGTGGGCTGGCGCTCCTGGCGCCGCACCAGGTACCAACGCGAGGCAATCGGAAAGCCCTGCACGTCGAGCACGGCCAAGCCCTCGTGCGCCGGGTCGCGGTCGAGCGCGTGACGCGACAGCACGGCCAGGCCATAACCACCCGCCACGGCTTGCTTGATGGCCTCGTTGCTGCCCAGGGACATCTGAACGCGCGGGCTGAAACCCCATGCAGCGAACTGCCGCTCGCAGCTGATGCGCGTGCCCGAACCCGGCTCGCGCAGGATGAAGCGCTCAGCCGCAACGGCGTTGAGTTGCAGGCCCTGCTTGGTGGCCATGGGATGCTGCCTGGACGCGATCAGCACCAGCGGGTTGTCCAGCAGGAACTCGGCTTGCACGGCCACGTGATCGGGCGGCGTGGTCATGATGACGAGGTCGTCCAGCGACTGCTCCAGCCGCCGCACGATGCTGTCGCGGTTGGCCACCTCCAGGTGCACATCGATGTCCGGATAGCGCTGCGAAAAAGGCCCCAGCAGCCGCGGGATGAAGGACTTGGCGGTGCTCACCACGGCCACGTCGAGTCGCCCGCGCTTGAGTCCCTGCAGGTCGGCCAACTCCATCTCGAACTCGGCCCAGCGGTGCAGCACGTCGTGGCAGGCGCGCGCCAGGCGCTGTCCGGCGTCGGTCAGGCGGATGCCGCGCCCCAGCGGCTCGTACAGCGGCACGCCCGCGGCCTCGGACAGCTGGCGCAACTGCATGGACACCGTCGGCTGGGTGACGTGTTCGGCCTCGGCCGCAGCGGTGACCGAGCCGGTTTCGGCCAGCGCCTGGAAGAGCCGCAACTGACGCCAGGTGACATGCATAGGTTTTTATCTAACTATAAGATCAGAAGATTTGATTTTTCATGATACCTGTAAAACCCTAGGATGGCGCCCCATGAACCCGCTCCAGAACCTGCTCGACCCCGCCATCCTGTTCTTCGTTTTCGGTGTGGTCGCTGGCCTGCTGCGATCCAACCTCGAGGTGCCGCCACAAATTGCGCGCTTCCTGTCGCTCTACCTGCTGATGTCGGTGGGCCTGAAGGGTGGTTTCTCGCTGGCCCACAGCGGCCTGGGCGCCGACGTGCTCGGCAGCTTGGGTGCTGCGCTGCTCCTGGCCCTGCTGGTGCCAGCCCTGGGTTACCTGCTGCTGCGCAAATGGCTGTCGCGCTTCGACGCGGCGGCCGTGGCGGCCACGTATGGCTCGGTCAGCGCCACGACCTTCATCGCGGCCAACCAGTACCTGGCGCAACTGCAAGTGCCCTTTGGTGGTCACATGGCCGTGGCCCTGGTGCTGATGGAGTCGCCTGCCATCCTGATGGCGATGGCGCTGGCCGCATGGGCTCGCCGTCAGCAGGCCACCGAACAAGGGGCGTCAGGGGCTTCAACGCCGGGCCTGGATGCGCCAGCGCCATCGCACTGGCACGTGGTGCGCGAGGCGTTCACCGACGGCGCCAACCTGCTGCTGCTGGGCAGCTTGCTGATCGGCTGGGCGACGGGCGACCAGGGCAAGCTGATGATGGAGCCGTTCTCCGGCGCGCTGTTCAAGGGCATGCTGGCGCTGTTCCTGCTCGACCTGGGCTTGCTGGTGGCGCGACAGTTGCCAGCCCTGCGGCAGGTGCACCCGGCCTTGATCGGCTACGGCATCGTTGGCCCCCTGACCCACGGCTTGATCGCCATGGGGCTGGCCGCGATGCTGGGCCTGCCAGCGGGTGACACGATCTTGCTGGTGGTGCTGGCGGCCAGCGCGTCCTACATCGTGGTGCCGGCCGTTCTGCGCCACGCCATGCCGGAAGCTCAGCCCGGGCTCTACCTCGGGCTGTCGCTGGGGGTGACGTTCGTCTTCAACATCCTGATCGGCATCCCGCTCTACACCTGGGTGGTGCAGCGGGTGTGGGGCTGAAGCCCCACTGTCGAATCACGCCTGGGCGCGCCGACGGCTGAGCCACATGCCCGTCAGGCCTGCCAACATCAGCGCCAGGGCTTCGGGCTCAGGCACGGCGGGCGCCAGGCCTTCGTAACGGAAGCCCGAGGCCGAGGTGAAGGTGTAGCCGTCTGCCAGCTCCAGGCCGATGTGATCGGAGAACATGGCGTTGACACCCACGTCGCAGTTGGAGAGGTGGAAGCACCGGGCGTTCTGGTGCACGGTGTAGCCCAGCGTGAGGTCAACGCCGGTTGGCACGATCAGGCTCAACAGCACCTCACCGGTGTAGCGGCCGTTGTTGACCTCGCCGTTGCCGTAAACGCCATCGGGGCCACCCAGGGCCCACTCGCGGAAGAGGTCCTTGGAGGCGCTCTCGGACGTGGTGAAGTACTCGATGGTCTCGACGCCGCATTCGGTCATCTCGCCTTCGCCCGTGCAGGTGGCCTCGGGGTCGTAGGCCGGGTTGGGCGTGCGGTAGCTCAGGGTGGCGTAACGCGAGGAGTCGGCTTGCAGGAAATGCGAGATCTGGCCCACGCGCTCGAAAGACGACAGCGCCAGGCCGCTGAACTGGCTGTCGTAGCTCATGCGGAAGGTGACGGTGGTCGTCGCACCCGGGCCGCTGATGCGCACGGTGTCGCTCAGGTCAAGGCGGGCGTAAGACTGCGCGATGCTGGTGGGCCGGCCAGCATCGCCGGTGGTGGCGGTGGTCTGGGCCTTGAAGGTGCCGCTGTAAGGGTCGACCCAGGCGTTGACGCTGGCCGAGACCGATCCGGCTGTGGCCGTGCGTTGCCCACCCGTGCTCAGCGGCGATGCGTCGTCGCCAGGGTAAACGTATTGGAAGGTGCCGGTTTCGATCTCTTCGGCGTCCAGACCCCAGGCGAAGGTGACCGAACCACCCGGCGTCTCCACGGTGCCTGCTTGGGCCGAAACCACCAGCGTGCTCAAGATGGCAGCAAGGTGGGTGGCACGGGAAGGACGCAGCAGCGAACGAGACATGGCTTTCTCCTGGGTTGGGTGATTCGACGGGGCTGAGCGTACCCGAGGAAAACCCTGCATCCTGCCGACCGAGCAGCACACCCACCCAGTCAAGGGTGGGGCGCCCGGACAGCGCAGGGATCGATCAGGACAAAGCCAGCAAACGGGCCACCTTCTGGAAGGCCTCAACCGGTTTGCCCTTGCGCGCGCGCTTGCCCATGTGGGCCGCGTAGGCCGAGTTGCGAACGTCTTCTTCCTTGGGCTTGGCGCCACGGGTCGTGCCGATCACGCGCACGCCGTTGTGCACCGTCGCCACGGAGGCCAGCGGGGACTTCTTCGCATCGACCTCCATCAGCGTCAGGCCGCGGCCGCCGTTGGACTGCAGCTTGAGCTCATCGAGCCCGAACACCAGCATGCGGCCATCGGCGCACAGGCAGGCCACCTGGGTGTGTGTCGGCTGCACCATGATCGGCGGCAGCACGGTGTCGCCCTCGTCTAGCGTCAGGAACGACTTGCCCCCCTTCTGACGCGTCATCAGGTCGCCCAGCTTGGCCAGCAGGCCGAAACCGCCACTGTTGGCCAGCAGGATGGTCTGCTCCACATTGCCAGCCAGGTAGTGCGCCGGCTGCGTGCCCGATTCGAGCTCGATCAAGGTGGTGATGGGCTGGCCATCGCCGCGCGCGCCCGGCAATGCACTGACCGCCACGCTGTAGACGCGCCCATTGCTGCCCAGCACGATGAGCGGGTCGACCGTGCGGCACTCGAAGGTGCCATACAGGCCGTCGCCCGCCTTGAAGGCGAAACCCGCCGGGTCGTGGCCATGGCCGGTGCGCGCACGCACCCAGCCCTTCTCGCTGATGACCACGGTCACCGGTTCGTCGATGACCTTGACCTCGGCAACGGCGCGCTTTTCAGCCTGGATCAGGGTGCGGCGCTCGTCGCCAAACTGCTTGGCGTCGGCTTCGATTTCCTTGACCACGGTGCGGCGCAGCACGCCGGGGTTGCCCAGGATCTCTTCGAGCTTGGTCTGCTCGGCGCGCAACTCGGCGAGTTCCTGCTCGATCTTGATGGCTTCCAGACGGGCCAGCTGACGCAAGCGGATGTCGAGGATGTCGTCGGCCTGCCGTTCGGACAGCTTGAAGGCTTCGATCAACGCCGGCTTGGGCTCGTCGCTCTCGCGGATGATGCGAATCACCTCGTCGATGTTGAGCAGCACCAGCTGCCGGCCTTCGAGGATGTGGATGCGATCGAGCACCTTGCCCAGGCGGTGCTTCGTGCGGCGGGTCACCGTATCCAGGCGGAAGCCGATCCACTCGGTCAGGATCTGACGCAGGCCCTTGAGCATGGGCTTGCCGTCCGAGCCCACCATGGTCAGGTTGACCGAAACGGACGTCTCCAGGCTGGTGTGGGCCAGCAGCGTGGTGATGAGCTCCTGCTGCGAGACGGTGCGGGTCTTGGGCTCGAAGACCAGGCGCACGGCGGCGTCCTTGCTCGACTCGTCGCGCACGGTGTCGAGCACCGACAGCAGCGCGGCCTTGAGCTGGGTCTGGTCGGCGGTCAAAGCCTTTTTGCCGGCCTTGACCTTGGGGTTGCTGAGCTCTTCGATTTCTTCGAGCACCTTCTGGGCGCTGGTGCCGTGCGGCAGCTCGGTGACCACCAGTTGCCACTGGCCGCGAGCCAGGTCTTCGATGACCCAGCGGGCGCGCACCTTCAGGCTGCCACGGCCGCTGCGGTAGGCGTCCTGGATGTCGCCCGGTGCAGAGATGAGCTGGCCGCCGCCTGGGAAGTCCGGGCCCGGCACGAGCGCGAAAAGCTCTTCATCAGAGAGCTTGTCGTTCTTGATCAGGGCCACGCTGGCCGCGGCCACCTCGCGCAGGTTGTGGCTCGGGATCTCGGTGGCCAGGCCCACGGCGATGCCGCTGGCGCCGTTGAGCAGCACGAAAGGCATGCGCGCGGGCAACTGCCTGGGCTCTTCGGTCGAGCCGTCGTAGTTGGGCACGAAGTCCACCGTGCCCATGTCGATCTCGTCGAGCAGCAGGCGCGCGATCGGCGACAGGCGGGCTTCGGTGTAGCGCATCGCAGCGGCGCCATCGCCATCGCGCGAGCCGAAGTTGCCCTGGCCGTCGATCAGCGGGTAGCGCAGGGCAAAGTCCTGAGCCATGCGCACCATGGCGTCGTAGGCAGCCGTGTCGCCGTGCGGGTGGTAACGGCCCAGCACGTCGCCGACCACACGGGCGCTTTTGACCGGCTTGGGGCCGCTGTTGCCGCTGAAGGCCAGGCCCATGCGCTCCATCGCGTAGAGGATGCGACGCTGCACGGGCTTTTGCCCGTCGCAGACATCCGGCAGGGCCCGGCCCTTGACCACGCTCAGGGCGTACTCCAGGTAGGCGCGCTCGGCGTAGTGGGACAGGGTCAGGGAGTCACCGCCATCGGTGGGCGGCGGCGGGCTGAAGTCGATGGTCTGTTGGGTCATCGGTGGGCAATCGTGTCTCGTGTGGGCCGGCCACTGGGGCGGGCCACCTTGCGCCGGGAGTTTAGCGGCAAGGCACCGGCGGCCCGCTCACCTCCAACCGGACCACATTGACCTCAGCATGACGCCGCTTTTGCGCGGCAAATCCGCGTCGAACCCGACTCGCCTGCCGATACTCCGAAACATGGCCTCCCCCCTCGTCTGGTTCAAGCGCGACTTGCGCGTGCACGACCACGCCGCCGTCCACGCGGCGAGCTTGCGCGCGCCACAGCAGCCCTGGCGAGGCGTCTACATCGTCGAGCCTTCGGTGTGGGTCCAGCCCGACGCCTCGGCGCGCCAGCTCGGCTTTGTCATGGAGTGCCTGGCCGACCTGCAGGCACAGGTGCAGGCGCACGGTGGCCGACTCCACGTGCTGCGCGGCGAGGCCTGCGAGGCGTTGGCCCGCCTGCACGCCGAAAACCCCTTTGACGCCCTGCTGGCACACGAGGAAACCGGCAACGCCCTGACCTACCAGCGTGACATTGCCGTGGCGGCATGGTGCCGGGACCGGGGCATCGCATTCGAAGAGTGGCCCCAGTTCGGCGTGGTGCGCCGCCTGCGCAGCCGCGACGCCTGGCACCTGGGGTGGGACGCTTTCATGCGCAGCCCCACCTGGCCCACACCGCCGCCCACGCCGCCCAAGGTGAACACGATCCGCCGCCCGGCCCCGCCACGTCAATCCACCCAAGCGCGACTGCCACCCTGCGCGCCCCTGGACCTGCCCACCTTTGCCGAAGCCGACGCGCCGCGCCGGCAACGGGGTGGCAGGCAGCGAGCCCTCGAGGTGCTGGACGACTTCCTGAATGACCGCTGTGCCCGATACCGAGGTGGCATTTCGTCGCCTTTGACGGCCCCCACCGCGTGCTCGCGCCTGTCGCCCTACCTGGCGCTGGGTTGCGTGAGCCTGCGCGAGGTCGTGCAAGCCACCCACCACCGACTGGCGGAACTCGCCGAACCAGCCAGCTCGGCACCGCCCGACGAACAGGCCTGGGCAGCGCGACAACATGCTGGCCTGCATGCCTTCATCAGCCGCCTGCATTGGCACTGCCATTTCATCCAGAAGCTGGAAAGCGAGCCCGAAATCGAGTGGCGCAATGTGCACCGTGGCTACGACGGCCTGCGAGAGGGTGAGTTCAGCGCCGAACGGTTCGCGGCCCTCCAGGCCGGCCGCACGGGCTGGCCCCTGGTGGACGCCTGCGTGGCCATGCTGCGCGAAACCGGCTGGGTCAACTTCCGCATGCGCGCCATGCTGGTGTCGGTGGCCAGCTACCCGCTGTGGTTGCACTGGCGGGCCGTGGGCGAGTGGCTGGCGCGGCAGTTCGTCGACTACGAGCCCGGCATCCACTGGAGCCAGATGCAGATGCAGGCCGGCACCACGGGCATCAACACCACCCGCGTCTACAACCCGGTCAAGCAGGCCCGCGACCAGGACCCCCGCGGCGTGTTCGTGCGCCGCTGGCTGCCCACCATGCGACGCGTGCCCGACACCTGGTTGTTCGAGCCCTGGCGCATGCCCGCTGACGTGCAGGCGCGCTGTGGTGTGCGCGTGGGCGCCGACGAGCAGGCCGACATCCCCTTGCCGCTGGTGGACCTGGACGAGGCCTTGCGCAGCGCCAAGGCGCGATTGCACGCACGCCGTGCCGACCCAGACGTGCGCGCAGCCAAGCAGGCCATCGTGAACCGGCACGCCTCGCGGGCCCACCGGGGCGAACGGGCCCAGCGCGCGAGCCAGCCTGGGCAAGCGCGGGGTGCCAACACATCCAACGACGATCAGCTGTCCCTGGGGTTCTGAATGCCGCGCATGAAAAAGAAGTCGGAGCTGCCCACCAAGGCCTGCGCCTGCTGCCAACGCCCTTTTACCTGGCGCAAGAAGTGGGAGCGCGACTGGGACAAGGTGCGCTACTGCTCGGACCGCTGTCGGGGCCAGGGCCCAGGTCAAGGTCAACCAGCCTCGACCCGGGGGAACCCATGAAGCCCGTGATCCATTGGTTTCGCCAGGACCTGAGGTTGTCGGATCACCCGGTGTTGCGCGCCTCTTGTGCATCGGCATTGGCACAGGGCGCGCCGTGGCTGGCGGTCTTCGTCTGGGACTCGGCGCAAACCCAGGCGACCCGGTGGGTGGGCCAGCGCATGGGCCCGCACCGCTTGCTGGCGTTGCACCAAGCACTCAGCCAACTCTCTGAGGGCCTGCGCGCGCAAGGGCACAGCCTGCTGGTGCTGCAAGGTGAACCGACACAGGCCATCACGCAGCTGGTGGCCCGCACCGGCGCGGGCGAGGTCTGGAGCGTGCAGGTGCCAGCGCCAGAAGAAACCGCCGTCGACCAGGCGCTGGCTCAAGCGGCGCAACTGGGCGGCTGGCGTTGGCAAACCCGCCACCAAGGTGGCTTGTTCGAGCTGGATGAACTGCCCTTCAGGCCGGCGCAAACGCCCGATGTGTTCACGTCCTTTCGCCAGGCGGTGCAGCGCTCGGGCCTGCAGGCAACCGCCCCCCAGGCTCGCCCCACCGCATGGCCTCGGCCGATGATCGATCCTGCACTGCAAGCCCCAGCCCACCCATGGCCCCAAGCCCTGCTCGATGCGCCATCGGCGGTGCAGTCCGACCCCAGGTCGTCGTTTCCCCTGACCGAGCGGGCCTGGCACATCGGCGAGCAAGCGGCCCAAGCTCACTGGGCATGCTACCTGGCGCGAGGGCTGCCGCACCACTACAAAGCCACCCGCAACGGTCTGCACGGCACGGCGTTCTCCACCAAGCTTGCGCCCTGGCTGGCCTGGGGAGCGATCTCGGCGCGGCAGGCGCAGCACGCCTTGCAAACCTGGGAGGCCGAGCACGGCGCCAGCGACAGCAGCGGCTGGGTCACCTTCGAGCTGCTGTGGCGCGAGCACTTCCGGCTGCTGCACTTCAAGCATGGCCAACGGCTGTACCGCGCCAGGGGCCTCAGCCAGCTGCCCGCGCCCACTCATGACCCTGCAGCCTTCGAGCGCTGGTGCCTGGGGCAGACCGGACACGCCCTGGTTGACGCCGGCATGCGAGAGCTCAAGGCCACGGGCTGGCTGTCCAACCGCATGAGGCAGATCGTGGCCAGTCACCTCATCCACGATTTGCGTTGCGATTGGCGCGCCGGCGCCGCCTGGTTCGAGTCCCGGCTGATCGACTTCGACGTTTTCAGCAACCAGGGCAACTGGGCCTACATCGCCGGGCGCGGCACCGACCCTCGCGGCGGTCGGCGCTTCGATGCCGACAAACAAGCCCGCGAGCACGACCCCGATGGCGCATACCGCCGCATGTGGAGCCAGGCATGACGACGCTGCACCTGATCCTGGGCGATCAACTCAATCCCGACCACAGCTGGTACCGGCAGGTCGATGAGGGCGTCGTCCATGTCCTGATGGAAGTCAAGCAGGAGACCTCGTACGTGCTGCACCACGCCCAGAAGGTGCTGGCCATCTTCGCCGCGATGCGGGACTTCGCCGAACACCTGCGGGCGCAGGGACACCGGGTGCGCTACATCGCCATCGACCACCCGAGCAACCGGCAGGCGATCACGGCCAACCTGGACGCGCTGATCGCCCACCACCAGGCAGACCGAGTGGCCTACCAGGCCCCCGACGAATGGCGCCTTGATGAAGAGTTGGCGCGCTGGGCTCAGGCCAAGCGGGCGCAAGGCCTGACGGTGGAGATGGTCAACACAGAGCACTTCCTGACCGCACGAGAAGAGGCCGCCGAGCTGTTCGCCGGCCGCAAGCAGTGGCTGATGGAGCACTTTTATCGGCACATGCGCCGTCGCCATGGGGTGCTGATGTCGCCAGAGCGTCAACCCGAAGGCGGACAGTGGAACTTCGACGCCGACAACCGCAAAGCCTGGTCAGGCCAGCCGCCCGAGCCCGCTGACTGGCGCGCGCCGCACGACCACCAGGCGCTTTGGCAGGTCATCGTGGACGCGGGCGTGACCACCTTTGGCCAGCCGCAGGCAGATCGACTGCCCTGGCCGGTGAACGCCGACGAGGCGCGTGCGCACCTGAGAGCCTTCGTCCAGCACGCCCTGCCCCATTTCGGCGACTTCCAGGACGCGCTCAGCCAGCGGGCCAACCGGCTGTTTCACTCGCTGCTGTCGTTTGCGCTCAACGTCAAGATGCTCCACCCACGGGAGGTGATCGACGCGGCCGAGCAAGCCTGGCGAGACGGCCGCGCGCCCCTGGCCGCGGCCGAGGGCTTCATCCGGCAGATCCTGGGCTGGCGCGAGTACGTTCGGGGTGTTTACTGGGCCCACATGCCCGGCTACGACGAGCGCAACCATTTCGGCCACGCCCTGCCCCTGCCGAGCTGGTTCTGGACGGGCCAGACGCGCATGGCCTGCATGTCGCGCGCCATCGGCCAATCGCTGCAGGACGCCCACGCGCACCACATCCAGCGCCTGATGGTGATCGGCAACTTCGCGCTGCTCGCCGGGCTCGACCCAAAGGCCCTGCACCACTGGTACCTGGGCGTCTACATCGACGCCTCCGAGTGGGTGGAGCTGCCCAACACCCTGGGCATGAGCCAGTTCGCCGACGGGGGGCTGTTGGCCACCAAGCCTTATGTGTCCAGCGCTGCCTACCTGGACCGGATGGGCGACCACTGCCGCCACTGCCCTTACCAACGCAAGGAGCGATTGGGCGAGCAGGCCTGCCCGTTCAATGCGCTTTATTGGGACTTTCACCTTCGTCACGAAAACCTGCTGCGCCGCAACCCACGCATCGGCATGGTCTACCGTCAGCTCGACCGCATGACGCCCGAGGCCAAGCAAGCCGTCACCGAGAAAGCAAGGCAGCTTAGGGAAGACCTCGCACAGCTTTGAGCCCCGGACCGGCCTTCGGGATGTCGTACCCTCGGGGCAGATCCACTGCCGACGAGGCCCCATGCACCGACTGATCCGAACCCTGCGCTGGCTGATCTGGCTGCCCGTGCTGTGCTGGCTGAGTGCCTGCATCCAGGTTGACGTGCGCTTTGACATCCGCCCGGACGGCAGCGGCCAGGTCACGGAAACCTACCGCGTCCGCGACGACGCTGCCTGGCTGCCGCCCGGTGCCAGCCCCCTGGCCGCCTACCTGAGCCCCTCGAGGCTGGCGCAGCGGGCCATGAGCATGGCCCCGGGCATCGCCGTGTCCGGCGAGGTGCTGCCCAAGGAGGGCCGCCTCCATGTGGCCCAGGTCACCTACGCGGTGCCCAACTTCCAGGGACTGGTCTGGCGCTTTGGCCAACGCCCGATGCCAGACAGCCTGACCTACCGTTTCGAGCTGAACCGCCAGGTCGGGCAGCCCCTGCGGGTGGACGTTCTCAACGACCCCTTCGTGGCAAGCCTGGGGCGGCTCACCCAGCGGGACGCACCCGCCGTGAAAAAGGTGGCGGATGCCATCGAGGGCATGTCCGGCGTTGAGGTGAGCGTGCAGGTGGTCA
Source organism: uncultured Aquabacterium sp. (assembly GCA_964373965.1). Taxonomy (GTDB): domain Bacteria; phylum Pseudomonadota; class Gammaproteobacteria; order Burkholderiales; family Burkholderiaceae_C; genus Aquabacterium. The sequence goes on from CAYJXE010000001.1 coordinate 63,581, forward strand.
GCCAGGGCGAGCTGCTGAAATCGACTGGCCGCTGGCAATCCGGGCCACAAACCACCCTGTTCAACGTGCGCGCCAATGAACTGATGACCAGGACAGGCTGGCAGGACAAGCTGCGCCCCAACGGCACCCAGCAAGGCCTGGCGGCCTGTCAAGCAGCCGTTGACCCGGCCCTGAGCCTGGACTGCCAGCCTCGCATCAGCCTTTGGTTGCGCTGACATAGGGCAACAGCAACAGGACACGACCATGAGCGGACCCACGTCAGCCTTCTGGCAAGAACGATTCGAGAAACAGGAAACCCGCTGGGACAGGGGTGGACCCAGCCCTGGACTGCTGGCCTGGCTGGACAGCGGAGCGCTGCAGCCGTGCCGCATCGCGGTGCCGGGCTGTGGCGGCGGCTGGGAGGTGGCCGAGTTGGCGCGCCGTGGCTTCGAGGTGGTCGGCCTGGACTACACCGAGGCCGCCGTGGCACGCGCTCGGGCCCTGCTGATGGATCAGGGCCTGCGCGCCGAGGTGGTCCAGGCCGATGTGCTCACCCACACGCCGCAGCGCCCCTTCGACGCCATCTACGAGCAGACCTGCCTGTGCGCCATCCACCCTGACCACTGGACGACCTATGCGGCCCAATTGCACCACTGGCTGCAACCGAATGGCGTCCTGTGGGCGATGTTCATGCAACGCCCACGTCCTGAGGCGGTCGAACAAGGGCTGATCGAGGGGCCTCCGTACCACTGTGACATCAACGCGATGCGAGCGCTGTTTCCAGCCCAACGGTGGCAATGGCCGAAGCCCCCCTACGCCCAGGTGTCGCATCCCAGCCTGATGCACGAGCTGGCTGTTCGCCTGCCCCGGATGCCCGCCTAAATACCGCCTCAAAACCCCTTTTGTCCACCCTTTGGCACAGGACAACCGGCGTACCTTGACGGGACATGAACCACGCGCGGCCCACCGCTGCGCCGAACCGCCATGGCCCGCTTCAACCGCCCCCTGTCCGCTGCCCTCCTGAGCTGCCTGCTTGGCACGACCAGCGCCGGTGCACACGCCCGAGAACTGGCGACGATGGAGCCGCTGCGGGTGACGCTGGTGAGCCTGGCCAGGCAGGCCAGCTCATCGCCATCGGCACCGGGCTCGAAGCTCTCCGTGCGTCGAGCCTGGGCCACCGATTCCGTCGCGCAACTGTGCGCCCTGACCCTGGACGCACAAGGCCGCCCCGTGCTGGACAGAGGCCGCTTCCAGTTGCAGCGGATCCAGTTCCAGCGTCAAAAAGGCCAATGGCGCGTTCAGCGCAGCGACACCAGCTGGCTGCCGGCAGGTGGATCACTCGATGCCGCGTGCCCCAAGACCAGCGACCCGATGACCTCACCCACACAGCTGGCCAAGGCATCGCCCACCGACATCAACCTGGCCCTCGCCGAGATGGAGCGCCACCCACCCACTGCGGGCCTTCCGGGCTCGCTTCGCGATCAACGCGCCGAGGCCAGCTGCACGCTCAAGCCCCTGCAGCCCGTCGAGCCAGCCGACCTGTCGCAATGGCGAGTCGGCCGCATCGAGGCCGAGGGCCGCACCCAACTTTTCACGGCGCCTGACCAGGCCTGCCCGCTGGGCAAGCACCTGGTGCAGCACGACAAGGTCCGGATCGGGCCAACCCAGGGCGCATGGACCCAGGTCCAATACACCCACCCGATCACCCAGGTGATCACCTTCGGCTGGCTGCCCAGCCAACGCGCGATCGCCATCGACACGCAGGTGGCCGACGCCGCGCGCTGAACGCAGCAGCTTGACTCGGGCCCGACCAGGCCCTCAGACGTCGATCTCGATGGCGTCGCCGTGCAGCTCCATGAGCTCGCGCCGCGACGCCGCTTCGCCTTTGCCCATCAGCTTGTTGAAGGCCACCTCGGTGTCGCCAAAACCCGGCTCGCCATAGGCCACGGGCAGCAGGCGGCGGGTGTCGGGGTTGAGCGTGGTGTCCCACAGCTGCTCGGCGCTCATCTCGCCCAGGCCCTTGAAGCGGCTGATGCTCCAGGCGCCTTCGCGGCAGCCTTCCTTGCGCAGTTTGTCGAGGATGGCAGTGAGCTCGCCCTCGTCGAGCGCGTAGAGCTTGGCGGCCGGCTTCTTGCCGCGCGCGGGGGCATCCACGCGGAACAGCGGCGGACGCGCCACGTGCACATGCCCGGCCTCGATCAGCTTGGGGAAGTGGCGGAAGAACAGCGTCAGCAGCAGCACCTGGATGTGAGAGCCGTCCACGTCGGCGTCCGAGAGGATGCAGACCTTGCCGTAGCGCAGGCCGCTCAGATCCGGTGAGTCGTTGGGCCCATGCGGATCGACGCCGATGGCCACCGAGATGTCGTGGATCTCGTTGTTCTTGAACAGCAGGTCGCGCTCGACCTCCCAGGCGTTGAGCACCTTGCCGCGCAGGGGCAGGATGGCCTGGGTCTCTTTGTTGCGGCCCATCTTGGCGCTGCCACCGGCCGAGTCGCCCTCGACCAGGAAGACCTCGTTGAAGGCGGTGTCGCGGCTTTCGCAGTCGGTCAGCTTGCCGGGCAGCACGGCCACGCCGGAGCCCTTCTTCTTCTCGACCTTCTGGCCGGCGCGCTGGCGGGCCTGGGCCTGCTTGATGACCAGCTCGGCCAGCTTCTTGCCATGGTCGACGTGCTGGTTGAGCCACAGCTCCATCGTCGGTTTGACGTAGGTGCTGACCAGGCGCAGGGCGTCACGGCTGTTCAGTCGCTCTTTGGTCTGGCCCTGGAACTGCGGGTCGAGCACCTTGGCGCTCAGCACGAAGTTGGCGCGACCGAAGACGTCGTCGGGCATGAGCTTGACGCCCTTGGGCAGCAGCGCGTGCATCTCGATGAAGCCCTTGACCGCCTGGAACAGGCCGTCTTTGAGGCCCGCTTCGTGCGTGCCGCCGGCCACGGTGGGGATCAGGTTGACGTAGCTCTCGCGCATCGGCGAGCCGTCCTCGGTGAAGGCCACGCACCAGGCAGCGCCTTCGCCTTCGGCGAAGTTCTCGCTCTCGTTGCCGCCGGCGTACTGCTCGCCCTCGAACAGCGGGATGACCGGGTCGGCCGTCAGCGTCTGGCTCAGGTAGTCGCGCAGGCCGCCCTTGTAGAGCCAGGTCTGGATCTCGGGCTCCTTGCCCGCCTTTTCAACCGTCAGCGTGATGGTCACGCCCGGCATCAGCACGGCCTTGCTGCGCAGCATGTGCACCAGCTCGCCCCGGGGCAGCTCGGCGCTTTCGAAGTACTTGGCGTCGGGCCAGGCGCGCACGGTGGTGCCGTTCTTGCGGTCACCCGATGCGGCGGGCCGCACGGCCACGGGCTCGATCACGTCGCCGCCACCGAAGGCCAGCGTGGCCACCTGCTTGTCGCGGCAAACGGTGACCTGCAGGCGCGTGGACAACGCGTTGGTCACGCTCACGCCCACGCCGTGCAGGCCGCCCGAGAAGCTGTAGGCGCCGCCCGAGCCCTTGTCGAACTTGCCGCCCGCGTGCAGGCGGGTGAAGACGATCTCGACCACGCTCACGCCTTCTTCGGGGTGCAGGCCGAAAGGGATGCCCCGGCCGTCGTCCTCGACGCTGATCGAGCCGTCCGTGTGCAGGGTGACCGCGATGCGCTTGCCGAAACCCGCCAGGGCCTCGTCGGCGGCGTTGTCGATGACCTCCTGGATGATGTGCAGGGGGTTGTCCGTCCGGGTGTACATGCCCGGGCGCTGTTTGACGGGCTCCAGGCCTTTGAGGACGCGGATGGAGCCTTCGCCGTAACCGCTGGCAGGAGCGGACGAAGCGGCGGACTTGGGTGCGGGAGGGGTCGACTTGGCAGACATGGGAGGGATTCTAAGGAACTCCGCCCCCGCCTCCATTGCGCTCACATGAAGAGGGCCAGCATGCGCTCGATCGCCATGGTGAACGGCACCTGCATCATCGGCAGGGTCAGCCACAGCCCGGTCAGGCCCACACCGATCGTGATCGGAAAGCCGATCGAGAAAATGTTCATTTGAGGCGCCACGCGCGCCACCAGGCCCATGACCAGGTTGGTCAAGGCCAGCATGGCCACCACGGGCAGAGACACCCAAAGCCCCAGCTTGAACACCTCCGCCCCCCACACCTGAGGCTGCACGACCTTCAAGAAGGCCAGCGGCTCAGGCGAAACCGGGAAGGCCTGGAAGCTCTGGATGAGCGCCGCTGTGAGCATCAGGTGGCCGTTCATGACGATGAACAGCCAGGAAGCCACCGTGCCGTAAAGCCGGCTGACGGCGGTGATCTGCCCGCCGCTGAGCGGGTCAAAGAAGGAGGCGAAGTTCAAGCCCATCTGCAGGCCCACCAGTTCACCCGCGAACTCGATGGCCGCGAACACCACCCGGGCCGCGAAACCCATGGTCAGGCCGATGAGCACCTGCTGGATCAGCACCATCAGGGCCTCGGGCGAGTTCAGGGCAATGGGTGGCGGGGCAGGCAAGCTGGGCTCGGCCGCGATGACCACCAGGGCCGCCAGGCCAATGCGCACACGGCGCGGCACCACGCGCATCGACAGAACGGGCGCCGTCGTGAACAGCCCCAGGATGCGAAAGAAGGGCCAGATCCAGGCGCTGACCCAGGCCAGGATCTGGGCTTCGGTGAAAGAGACCATGGGCGCCGCCGCTGGAGCCGAGCCTTCAGCCCACCACCGAAGGGATGGACTGCAACACCTGCTGGATGTACTCGACCAGGGTGTTGAGCATCCAGGGGCCGGCCACACCCAGGGTGGCGAACGCCGCCAGCAGCTTGGGCACGAAGGACAGCGTCTGCTCGTGGATCTGGGTGGCCGCCTGGAAGATGCTCACCACCAGGCCCACGGCCAGCACCACCAGCATCAGCGGCGCGACCACGGTGATCAGCGTGAGCAGCCCATCTCGGCTGATGGTCAGAACCTGTTGGGGATCCATGTTCGGGCTCCGGTGTGGCGCGCGTTCACTGCGCAAAGCTGGCGGCCAAAGAGCCGAGCAGCAGGTTCCAGCCATCGGCCAGCACGAACAGCATCAGCTTGAACGGCAGGGCCACCATCACGGGCGAGAGCATCATCATGCCCAGGCTCATCAGCACGCTGGCCACGATCATGTCGATGACCAGGAAGGGGATGAAGATCAGAAAGCCGATCTGAAAGGCCGACTTCAGCTCGCTGGTGACAAACGCTGGCACCAGCACGCGAAACGGCACCTGCTCGGGCTTGAGGCCAGGCTCGACCTTGGCCAGGCGGCTGAACAAGGCCAGGTCGGACTGGCGGGTCTGCTTGAGCATGAAGCCGCGCATGGGGGCCTGGCCCTTGTCCAGCGCTTCGACAAAGGTGATCTGGTTGGCCGCGAAAGGCTCGTAGGCTTCCTTGTAGACCTTGTCCAGGGTCGGGCCCATGACGAACAAGGTCAGGAACAGCGACAGCCCGACGATGACCTGATTGGGCGGTGCGGCCTGGGTGCCCAGGGCCTGGCGCATCAGGCCCAGCACGATGACGATGCGGGTGAAACCCGTCATCATCAGCAGCACGGCCGGTAAAAAACTCAGCGCCGTGAAGAACAACAGGGTCTGGATGGGCACCGAGTAATTGGTGCCGCCACTGCCCTGCCCGATCAGCAAAGGCAGCGAGGCCTGGCCACCCGGGGCCGCCTGGGCCCAGGCCAGCGGGGCCAGCAGGCTCAGGGCCAAGGCCAGCAAAGCGCGGTTCATGGGGCGCATCATTGGTCTCCCTGACGGGTGCGGCGCAGCAGGGTGGCAAAAGCCGGGTGCACGGCGGGCGAGTTGACGGCAGGCTCTGCCGGGGCTTGCGGCGCCATGGTGTGCAGGGTCTGGATGTTCTGCCCGGTCACGCCCAGCACGAGCCAGGTGCGTGCATCGCCCTGCCCCACCTCGACGGTGACCAGGCGCTGCCCTGGGCCGAGGCCGAGTTGTCCGACCGTTTTCATGGGGGCGATGGGGCCCGAGCCAGACAAGCCGTTGGCCAGGCCATTGGCCAGACCCGAGCGCTTGAGCAGCCACAGGCTGGCCGGGATCAAGGCGATCACGAAGACGAACCAAAGGAAGGACACGCCGCTGGCTGCCATCGGGGAGCTCCTGTTTCAGCCGCCGCGGCTGAGGCGCCGCATGCGCTCGGACGGCGTGACGATGTCGGTCAGGCGGATGCCGAACTTGTCGTTGACCACCACCACCTCGCCCTGGGCGATCAGGAAACCGTTGACCAGCACGTCCATCGGCTCACCGGCCATCGCGTCCAGCTCCACCACCGAGCCCTGCGCCAGTTGCAGGATGTTCTTGATGGGGATGCGCGTGCGGCCCAGCTCCACCGTCAGCTGCACGGGGATGTCCAGGATCATGTTGATGTCGTTGCCCGCACCAGCCACCGACGAGCCCGACGAGCCGAAGTTGGCAAAGGCAGCAGGCGTCATCTGCGCAGCGGGGTTGGCCACTTCGCTGGCCGTGCCGGCCGAGGCGCCATCGAACATGGCGTCGGCAGAAGCGCCACCCGAGCTGCTTTGCTGGGCCAGCGCGGCCTCCCACTCGGCGGCCATCGCATCTTGTTCGCCGCCATCGGCCTGACCGCCTTCGGGCGGGAACTCTGCTGCGGATTCAGACATGTTGGTCTCCAAGCCAGCCGGTGTTGCCGGTGGTCAAAAGCTTCTCGACGCGAAGCGCGTATTTGTTGTCGGAGGTGCCGTAATAGGCCTCGAAAACGGGCACGCCGTCGATCTTGGCCTGGATGATCTTTTCCAGGTCCAGCTCGATGAAGTCGCCCGGCTTGAAGGCCAGCAGCTGCTCGACGGTGGCCGGTGCATGCCCCAGCTCCGCCACCAGCTCGACCTCGGCCGACTGGATCTGCTGCGTCAGCAACTTGACCCAACGGCGGTCGGGCTCGGCCGAGTCGCCCTGGATGGAGCTGAACAGGATGTCGCGGATGGGCTCGAGCGTGGCGTAGGGGATGCAAAAGTGGATGGTGCCGCTGGTGTCGCCGATCTCCAGCGTGAAAGAACAGCACACCACGATTTCGCTGGGCGTGGCCACGTTGGCGAACTGGGGCTGCATCTCCGAACGCTGGTAGTCCAGCTCGACCGGGTAGATGCCCTGCCAGGAGCGCTTGTACTCTTCGCACACCACCTCGACCAGGCGGCGGATGATGCGCTGCTCGGTGGCCGAGAAATCGCGGCCCTCGATGCGGGTGTGGAACTTGCCGACGCCGCCGAACAGCGAGTCGATGACCGCGAACACCAGGGTCGGGTCGCAGACGATCAGGCCGGAGCCGCGCAGGGGGCGCACGGCCATGATGTTGAAGTTCGTGGGCACCACGATCTCGCGCAGGAAGGCGCTGTACTTCTGCACCTTGATGCCGCCGACCGAGACCTCGGGCGACTTGCGGATGAAGTTGAACAAGCCGACGCGGATGTTGCGGGCGAAGCGCTCGTTGATGATCTCCATCGTGGGCATGCGCCCACGCACGATGCGCTCTTGCTGCGCCAGGTTGTAGTCGCGGATGCCTTCCTTGGGCGCGTCGTCCTGCTCGAGTTTCTGGCTTTCGCCAGTGATGCCCTGGAGCAGTGCATCGACTTCGTCTTGCGAGAGGATCTGCTGGTTCATGGTGGACTTCTCAGACCGAAAGCAGGCTGCAGGGCTCGCTCATCACTGGATGATGAAGTTCGAGTAGTGCACGTGGACGATGGGGTTGTAGGACTCGACCTTCTTCTTTTTCTTCTTCTTTTTCTTCGGGGTCTCTTCCTCTTCCGGCTCTTCCTCTTCCGGGTCTTCGATCTCGTAGCCCATGGCGCGGGCGGCCTCGCGGCGAATCTCTTCGGCGAGCTTTTGCTTGCCTTCGGGGGGCAGGATGTCGTCGGCGCTCTTGTGCGACAGGATCAGCAGCACGGCGTTGCGGATGGCGGGCATGTAGGCCTTCATCTGCTCGCCGACCTTGGGGTCATCGACCTGCAGGTTGATGCCCACCTGAGCGTAGCGCTCGACGTCCTTGTCCGCCAGGTTCACCACGAACGGGTCCAGGGGCACGAAGGTGGGCGGGCCGGCGTGCTCGTCCTTCTTGGGCTCGGGCTTCTTGGCCTTCTTGGCAGGCTCGGCGTGCTCGGTGTCATCCCCCTCTTCGGCAGCGGCCTCGGCGTCGGCCTTGCTCTTCATCATCATGAAGGCCGCCGCGCCACCACCGAGAACCACCACCAGCAGCGCAGCAACGATGATGATGATGAGCTTTTTCTTGCTCTTGGGGGGGGCTTCGCCTTCGGCCGGGGCGGCGGCGGGTGCTGACATGCTCGGATCTCCTGCGGTTCATGTCCCCGGGTCATGAAAAGCTCGGGGGCATGGATGGATTATTCGAAGCCAGCGGGAAACCGAAGAGGCGATAAGCGATGTGAAAAACCGGCGATTTCCGCCGGTCTGTCACGCTAGGGAGGCGAAAGGCCTGCCAGGAGGTCTCAAGCGTAGAGGTCCAGGCCGCCCAGGCGGCTCGCCTTCGGAGCGCTGACCTGGCGCAGGGCACCGGCGTCGTCCGCATCGGCTTGTTCGCCTCGGTTGCGCTCACTCGGGCCGCGACCACCCCGGCCGTCCTGCCCAGCGTTGCCGCCCTGCGCCAGGGTCTGCTCAGGTGTCTGGGACGACACGCCGCCGCCAGACAGGCTCAGGCCCGCGTCGTTCAAGGCACTGGAGAGCAGCGACAGGCTGGCTTCGATGGCCTGTCGGGTTTCCAGGGCTGCGGCAGCGAAATCAACCTGTGCGGCCGTGCCATCGAGTGAAATCTTCACGTTGATGGGGCCCATCTCTGCCGGGTTGAGGTGCAGCTCGGCCGTCATCGGGCCGTCCTGCTTGACCTGCCCCACCCACAGGCTGACCTGATCGGCCAGCTTCTGAGAAAAATCGGGGGCGTTCAGTGGCACGGGGATCGAGGCCTGTTCGTGGCGCGGTGCTGCCACCTGAGACAGGGTCTGACCAAACGAGGCCCGCCCGCCATCGATCGGCACCATCGCGGCCAGCGGGTCGCCGGCTTGATCGGCCGAGGCCGTGCCACGTCCCAGCAGGGCGTCGACCTGCAAGGCCGCCGCAGAGGACGACGCGGCAGCCCGGGTGTCCAGGCCCAGCTCGCGTTGTCCGACGCTCCACCCCTGGGCCAGGCCTCGGCCACGGCCTTTCTCGCCCTTGTCCACGTCTTGCCCCAACAAAGCCAGACCCGATTCGGCATCCTGCAAGGTCCCCTCGCCCGAGGCATCGCCGTCGATCGAGCCTTGTGCTGGCAAGGCTGGCGCGCTGGGTTGAGTCAGGCTGACGAGCCAGGCCATCATGCTGGCCGAGTCGTTGGCCTGCACGTCGGTGGGCGGCGTGAGTTCGCGCACCTCGGCAACGCCCTCGCCCATGGCGGTGGTGAAGCGGGTGGCGTCTTGCGCCTTGTCGTCGATCAAATCGGCCCGGCTGGTGGCATCGCTGCGCACGGCCTCCTGAGCCTCTTCAGTGGGCTTGGCCTGGTTCGATGCAGGCTGACGGCCGGCTGGCTTGGGTGCCTGCTCGGTGCGGGCCTTGGCCGATCGCGCTTCCTGGCGTGCCCCTTGGTTGGGCGCCACGCGCTCTGGCTCCTGCGCGGCCGACGAGGTGCTGGCGCGAGCAGCCTGCAGGCGCGCACCCATGTTGGGCAAAGCGCTGGCAACAGGCGGCCGCACGGGAGCGTTCAGCGTCGTGGGACGGGTGACCTGCGAGGCGGCCAGGCTGCCCGGCTGAGTGCCCTGGTGTTGGCTCATCCAGCGGGCAAAACTTTCGGAGCCCGATTCGTCGCCCTGCTTGCCCGAGGCCATGCGCGAGAGCATGTCGGTGAGCTGGCCGGCGTTGCTCGCCTGGTTGCCGGTGTTGTTGATCGCGTTGCCCATGTGATTCACCCCTTCAGATGGCGCCGGTCGCCAGGCCAGTGGCCGAAGCGCCGAGGCTTTGCTGCAGGCGCACGCTGCGTGCGGCCATTTCATCGGTGGCTTTCTGGTCCTGGCGAGCCTGCTTGTGCATGGCCTCGGCCTGGCGACGATCGATCAGTTGCGAGACCGCCGCCACCCGGCGCTCTCGCTCGATGAGCAAGGCCCGCGCGCGGGCCACCTGCTGCTCGGCGTGGCCAACGCGACGGTCCTGCTCGGACACCGCGTCGCCCAGCCGGGCCATGAAATCCTGGTAGCAGCGCACGATCTCGACGCCGCCCGATTGCTGAAACTGTGTCTGCCAGCGCCTTTGGTAATCCTGCCGCCAGTCGTTGAGCGACTGTGCTTGCTGGCGGGCCGACTCATGGGACTTGCGGGCCGTTTCGTGGGCCGACAGGGCCGCATCGCGCTCTTTTTGCGCCGCTTCCAGCACCAACAGCAGGGACTGAATGCCACTCATGGGTCAACTCCGATTCAACAACCATCAGGCCGACACGATGCGGTGCAGCTCTCCGACCGCATCGCCCAGCCAGGCCGGGTCGTGCATGTCCTGCTGCAGCAGGCGCACCATGTGCGGGTGCACGCGCACCGCCTGGTCCAGGTCCATGTCACCGCCGGGCACGTAAGCACCGAGCTGGATCAGGTCCCGCGCCTTGCTGTACTTGGACCACAGCTGGCGAAAACGTCGCGCGTCCTCGATATGTTGCCCATCGGCGACGTTGTGCATCACCCGAGAAGCACTGCGTTCGATGTCTATTGCAGGGAAATGGCCGGATTCGGCCAGCTCGCGCGAGAGCACGATGTGGCCGTCAAGGATGGCGCGGGCCGCGTCGGCGATCGGGTCCTGCTGGTCGTCGCCCTCGGACAGCACGGTGTAGAACGCGGTGATGGAGCCATGGCCATTGAGGCCGTTGCCACTGCGCTCGACCAGCTGCGGCAGCTTGGCGAAGCAAGAAGGCGGGTAGCCCTTGGTGGCCGGCGGCTCGCCGATGGCCAGCGCGATTTCACGCTGTGCCATGGCGTAGCGGGTCAGCGAATCCATCAACAGCAGCACGTGCAAGCCCTGATCACGGAAGTGCTCGGCCACGGCGGTGGCGTAGGCGGCGCCCTGCATGCGCGTCAGCGGCGGCGCGTCGGCCGGCGCGGCCACCACCACCGAGCGAGCCAGACCCTCTTCGCCCAGGATGTCTTCGATGAATTCCTTGACTTCGCGGCCCCGCTCGCCGATCAGGCCCACGACGATGACATCGGCCTGGGTGTAGCGGGCCATCATGCCCAGCAGCACCGATTTGCCGACGCCGGAGCCGGCGAACAGGCCGATGCGCTGGCCACGGCCGACGGTCAGCATCGAATTGATGGCCCGCACGCCGGTGTCCAGCGGCAGGCGAACCGGGTCGCGCTCCATGGCGTTGATGGCGCGACGCGCCAGCGGCTCGCTGCGGATTTGCTGCAGCGGGCCCTTGCGGTCCAGCGGCACGCCTTGCGCGTCGACCACACGACCCAGCAGGCCAGCGCCCACCGGCAGGTGACGGGTGCGGTCTTCGCTGCGACGCCACGGGTGGTTGGGGCGGCCCAGCAAAGGGGTGTTCATCGGGATCGGGCAAGGCACCACGCGTGCGCCGCTGGCCAGGCCGTGCACCTCGGCGGTCGGCATCAGGTAGGCGCGGTCGCCCGTGAAGCCCACGACCTCGGCCAGCACGGGGGTCGATTCCAGGCGCGTCTCGGAGTGGATCTCGCAGACGGCGCCCACTGGCAGGCGCAGGCCTGTGGCCTCGAGCACCAAGCCCGACAGGCGCACCAGCTTGCCCTGGTTCTCCAGAGGCATGCGGCTGCTGGCGCAGGCGTCCAGGTCATCGAGGAAGCGGTTCCAGCGGTCCATCGCCACGTCGGTGCGGGCGCTCATGGGCATGTTCATGCGGGGTCCTCCTCGTTCGGGGCGCGGCGGGCATCCGGCCAGGCATCGGCATCATCGTCATCGCTGCGGATGGGGTGCGCATCGGCCAGGCTGTGGGCCTCGTGGCCATCGTGCCAGGGGGCCTCGTAGCCCATGGCGGCGGCGGCGCGGTCCCAGCGGGCTTCGATGGCGGCGTCGATCACGGCGATGTCGGACTCGACCACGCAGCCGCCACGGTTGAGCGTCACGTCGGGCACCATGCGGGCACCGCGGGCGCTGAGCATCTCGCTGAGGTGGGGCAAGGCCATGGCGTGGTCTTCGGGGTGCAGGCGCACGATCACCTGCCGGGCCGAGGCCAGCAAGGCGCCCAGGGCCTGCTCGGCCACGTCCACCACCAGCTCGGGGTGGATCTTCAATTCGGTGCGAACCACCTGGCGGGCCAGCTCCAGCGCCACACCGGCGATGCGACCGGCCAGTTGCTGCTCCAGCGACTCCAGGCGCTGGTGGAAGTCGGACGCCAACGCACCGACCTGGTCGCTCATGTGGGCGGCCATCTGCGCGGCTTGGGTTTGTTTGTAGCTCTCCAGGGCGGCCAGGCCGTTGCGGTAGCCGTCCTGGTAGCCCTCCTGGCGGGCCTTGTTGACGAGCTCGTCCACATTGGGCGCGGGCGGCGGCGGCGGGGCCTCGGCCTCGCGCTGCTGGGCCTCGGCCTGGCCCGGCATGCCGCCCACGACGGGCCGGCGCACAGCGGGCTTGGGCGCGGCGGCGGCGGCGGCGCCCGCGCCCGCGCCAGCCGGCTTGGACGCAACCGGCTGACCGGTGGCCTGAGGCGCATGCTTGACCGGCTGCGGCTTCATGCCAGGGCGCATTTCAGCGGCAGCGCGCTCAGCCAGCGTGGGCTTGCGCACCCCGGACTCCAAAGGCGGGGCCGGTGGGCGCTCGAAAGTCTGCGGCGCCCAGGCGGCCACGTTGCCACCCAATTCCTCACGCGGGATGAAGCGCGCATAAGCGTTGGGCGCAGGCGTGCTCGGAGGCGTGGCCGAGCCGCCTGGCGCCTTGGGGCCAGGCTTAGACGTACTCATCGTCGCCTCCGCTGCTCAGCATGATCTGACCTTCGTCGGCCAGGCGGCGCACGATCTTGAGCATTTCCTTTTGCTCGGTTTCGACGTCGGAGAGCTTGACCGGGCCGCGTGCCTCGAGGTCCTCGCGCAAGGTTTCGGCTGCGCGGCTGGACATGTTCTTGAACACCTTCTCGCGGATCTCGGGGCTGGCGCCCTTGAGCGAGATGATGAGCGACTCGGTCTGCACTTCCTTGAGCAGGGCCTGAAAGCCCTTGTCATCGAGCTTGCTCAGGTCGTCGAAGGTGAACATGTTGTCCTGGATCTTCTGAGCCAGGTCGGAGTCGGCCTCGCGGATGTAGTCGAGCACCGACGTCTCCAGGCTCGAGCCCATGAGGTTGATGATCTCGGCCGCCGGCTTGACCCCGCCCAGCGAAGATTTGCGCACCTGCGAGCCACCCGACAGCACGCGCGAGAGCACCTCGTTGAGGTCCTTGAGCGCGGACGGCTGGATGCCGTCGAGCGTGGCGATGCGCACCATCACCTCGTTGCGGTGCCGCTCGGTGAAGGCCTTGAGCACCGACGAGGATTGGTCCGGGTCCAGGTGAACCAGGATGGCAGCGACGATCTGGGGGTGCTCGTTGCGCAGCAACTCGGCCACAGAAACCGCGTCCATCCACTTCAAGCTTTCGATGCCCGTGACGTCGCTGCCCTGGATGATCCGGTCGATCAGCAAGTTGGCCTTGTCGTCGCCCAGCGCCTTGCGCAGCACCGACTTGATGTACTCGTCGGTGTCGGGCACCAAGGTGCCCACCTCCGTGGCCTCGGCAGAAAAACGATCCAGGACGTTGTTGATGCGCTCGCGCGAGATGGTCTTGAGCTTGGCGATGGTCTCGCCCAGGTGCTGCACTTCCTTGGGCTCCAGGTGCTTGAAGACCTCGGCAGCCTCTTCTTCGCCCAGCGACATCAGCAAGATGGCTGCATCTTCCAGACCTTGTTCATCCATGGCAGCTCACCTCGATCAATTGTTCATCCAGCCACGGACCACGGAGGCCATGGCCAGCGGGTTTTCCTTGGCCAGTTTGCGGGCGTGCTCCAGGCGCAGGTCCGGGCCACCAGCGCCGGGGCCCTCCAGCGCCGCGACGCCGCCTTCAGCCCCCGCCACGACCGGGCCATTGCCCCCCGCGATGACCGACAGCTCCTGCGGGTCGTCCACCACCGCATTGAGGCGCTGGGCTTCGGACTCCGGCGTGGCCACCGGCTTGGCCGCCTGGATGGCCGGGCGGATCGCACCGAACACCACGATCAGGGCGGCGAGCGTCAGCGCGCCGGGCACGGCCAGGGTGCGGATCAGGTCCACCGTTTCGGGCTTCTTCCACAGCGGGGTGTCATCGACCTCTTCCTTGGGAACCTGGAACGGCGCGGACACGACCTTGATCGAGTCGCCACGCTTGTCGTCGGCACCGATGGACTCGCGCACCAGCGAGGTCAGCTTGTCGAGCTCTTCCTGCGGCAGCGGCTCGGTGCTGGTCTTGCCCTTGGCGTCGGTCACCGTGCGGTGGTTGACCACCACGGCCGCAGTCAGGCGGCGGATGTTGCCGGTCGAGCTGCGCACCACGCGCACCGTGCGATCGACCTCGTAGTTGGTGACCGCATCGCGGCGGTTGTTGCCGCCGGCGCCCTGCATGCCAGCGGCTTGCAGCGGGGCCGAAGCGCCATTGATGGGCGCCGTTGCCGGCACGGGAGGCTGGTTGCTGGCCGCACCAGGCACGCCCGAAGGCGTCGCGCTGCCCTGCCCCGAGCTCTCGCTGGTCTGCTGGCTGCGCACCGTCGAGGCCGCATTGGGCCCCTGATTGGGCTTGAACTCTTCGGCCGTCTGCTCGACCTGCGAGAAGTCCACGTCTGCGGTGACCTGCGCACGCAAGTTGTCCGAGCCCAGCACCGGCTCGAGGATGTCGCGCACGCGCTGGGTGTAGCTGCTCTCGATCTGGCGCACGTACTGCAATTGCTGCGCGTCCAGGCCTGCCTGATCGGTCGAGCTGTCCTGCTGGCCGGCCAGCAAGGTGCCGCTCTGGTCCACGACGCTGACGGCCTTGGTCGACATCTCCGGCACGCTGGACGACACCAGGTGCACGATGCCGGCCAACTGACCCCGGTCCAGGGTGCGACCGGGGTACAGCGTCAGCACCACAGAGGCCGAGGCCTTTTGCTGCTCACGGAAGAAGCCATTCTGGTTGGGCAGGGCCAGGTGCACCCGGGCGCTTTGCACGCTGGAGATGGCCTGGATCGAGCGGGTCAACTCGCCTTCCAAGCCACGCTGGAAGTTCAGGCGCTCCTGAAACTGCGTGGTGCCGAACTTCTGGGTCTCCATCAGCTCGAAACCCACGACCGAGCCCTTTGGCAGGCCAGCCGAAGCCAGCTTCAGTCGCACATCGTGCACCTTATCGGCCGGCACCAGGATGGCCGCGCCGCCGTCGGCATGCTTGTAGGGCACCTGCATCTGCTGCAGCTGCGCCAGGATGGCACCGCCATCTTTGTCAGACAGGTTGGCGTACAGCACGCGGTAATCGCCATCGCGCCCCCACAGGGCCATGGCCACGAAGATGGCGATCAGCACGGCAATGCCGCCACCCAGCATGATCTTGCGCTGGGCAGGCAGCGCCATCACGCGCTGGGCGAAGCCAGGGGTGCCGGCATCCACCACCTGGGCGGGGGCAGCAACGGCGACGTTCTGAGGTGAGGCGACTGTGACTTCCATGTGGGCTGCTGGCATTGGCCGCGCATCGTGAAGGTGACGATGCCGCAATACGGCCATGACGGGCCCATTATTCGGAGTCAGAGCAGGCAAAAGTGCCGGGAACAGCCGGCCATTTGCCGACCTCTTCCCAGCTTAGGACTCGGGCCGGTCTCCCACAATGGTGACCGTGGTGAGTTGCATCACGCCCTGATGACCTTTTCGGCACCATGGACCTGAAACTGAAACCCTTTGACTTTGCCCAAGCCGCCGCCCGCGCCGGCATGGCCGACGTCGCCCGTCGGGTGGAAGCCAAGACCCGTGCCGAAGGCGCAGCCGAGGCTGGTGGCGCGGTTGAAAAGCCCTCATTTCAGTCCGCTTTTTCAGGCGCACTGAAGTCCATCAGCTCGGCACAAGCCACCGCCAGCTCCATGCAGCGAGAGGTGCAGTTCGACAACCCGACGGTCAGCCTGGAAGAGACCATGATCGCCATGCAAAAGGCGCAATTGGGCTTCCAGTCGGCCGTTCAGGTGCGCAACAAGCTGGTTCAGGCGTATACCGATATCATGAACATGCAGGTGTGACGGCGCCCGCCGGGTGCGTTGCGTCCTGAACGCCGCTCCGGTCCGCCCCTGCTGTCCGGTAAACCAAGCCGAACACATGTCTGCTTGCCTTGGCAGGCCGCATCCATGACATCACACCACCGCCCCCTGCCCTTGGGGCAGATGCTGCTTTGCGGCGCCCTCGTCGTGACCTTGTCGATGGGCATCCGGCACAGCTTCGGGCTCTGGCTCCAACCCATCACCACCGCCCACGGCTGGACACGCGAGGACTACTCGCTGGCCATGGCCGTGCAGAACCTCGTCTGGGGCGCGGCCGGCCCCATCGTCGGCTGGTGGGCAGACCGCAGCGGCGCCTTCCGAGTGCTCTGGCTGGGCGCCCTGCTCTACGCACTCGGCCTGGCCGGCATGGCCACCCTCGATCAGCGCCTGGGTTTCGTGCTCACCGCGGGCGTCACCATCGGCCTGGCTCAGGCCTGCAGCACCTACGCGGTGGTCTACGGCGTCGTCGGCCGCAACATCGATCCGGCCAAACGCTCCTGGGCCATGGGCATCACGGCTGCGGCCGGTTCGTTTGGTCAGTTCCTGATGGTGCCGCTGTCCAGCCAGCTCATCCACGGCCTGCAATGGTCACCCGCGCTGCTTTGCCTGGCCGCAGCGGCCTTGATCATCGCGCCTCTGGCTTTCGGCCTGCGCGAGCCCCCTCGCGATGCGTCGTCGACCGGTGCCGGACCGCTCAACGATGGCGCCCCGTTGAACGCCATGACCGCCCTGCGTGAGGCCCTGACCCACCGCGACTACCTGCTGCTGACAGCCGGGTATTTTGTCTGCGGCTTTCAGCTGGCTTTCATCGGCGTGCACCTGCCCAGCTACCTCAAAGACCACCAGCTCGACCCGCAGGTCGCCACCACCGCCCTGGCACTGATCGGGCTGTTCAACGTTTTTGGCACCTACGCGGCTGGCTCACTCGGCCAACGCTTGCGCAAAACCTGGATCCTGTCTTTCATCTACGCCATGCGCGGCGTGACCATGCTTGCCTTCGTGATGCTGCCCCTCACACCGGTGTCGGTGGCCATCTTCGCAGCCGCCATGGGCGCGCTGTGGCTGTCCACGGTGCCGCCCACCAATGCCGTCGTCGCGCAGATGCTGGGCGTGCGGCACCTGTCCATGCTGGGTGGACTGGTGTTTTTCTCGCACCAGATCGGCTCCTTCATGGGTGTTTGGCTGGCGGGCCGGCTCTACGATGCCACGGGCAGCTACCAACTCGTCTGGTGGCTGGCCATCGGCTTGGCCTTCGCGGCCGCAGCGCTGAACCTGCCCATCCGCGAACACCTGCAGCCGGCTCGCCGACTCGTCACGGCCTGAGGAGCCTGGCAGCCCGCGAGCGACCGCCCTCGAACCGTCCACAGCACCCCACACCCGTTTCGCCATCACCATGCCAACCACCCCGGTCACGCCCCGACACCCTGCAGCCAGGCAGCGCATCCAGCGCTGGCTGTTCAAGGGCCTGGCTGCGGTGGCCCTGGCACTGGTGTTCGCCTGGTACCTCAGCCCCCACTTCGCCGTCGACATGGCGGCGCGCTTTTGGAGTTGCATCTGACATGAGCGTGGTCATCATCACAGGCGCCTCCGATGGCATTGGCGCCGAATTGGCGCGGCAAATGGCGCAGGCGCAGGGATCTGCCCTTCAATTGGTGCTCGCCGCGCGCAGCTGGGACAAGCTAGAGGCGGTCGCGAACGAGTGTCGCCAACATGGCGCCATGGTCGTGGTGCGCCCAACCGACGTCGGCCGCGAAGACGACTGCCGCGCCCTCATCGCTGACACGGTGGCGCGCTTCGGCGTCATCGACACCCTGGTCAACAACGCCGGCATGTCCGGCCACGCCCTGCTCGAAGATGTGGCCGACCTGGGCTGGTACGAAGACCTGATGCGAGTGAACCTCTGGGGCAGCATCTGGTGCACCCACGCCGCCTTGCCGCACCTCAAGGCCAGTAAAGGCCGCCTGGTGGCCGTCTCCAGCCTGGCCGGCATCGTCGCCCTGCCCGGCCGCACCGCCTACAGCACCACCAAGTTCGCCATGAACGGCTTTTTCGAGGCCCTGCGCATCGAACTGGCACCTCATGGCGTCTCCGTCACCGTGGCTTACCCTGGTGTCGTGGCCACGGGCATCCGCTTGCGTGGCTTCAATGCGCAGGGTCTGCCAGCAGGCCAAAGCAAGCTCGACGAAGCCGATGCCATGCCCGTGGATGCCTGCGCCAGGCTGATCCTCCAAGGCATCGAGCAACGCCGGCGCGAGGTGCTCATGTCAGCCAAAGGCCGGCTGGCGCGTTGGTTGAAACTGATCGCGCCCGGGCTCGTCGACCGGATGGCCCTGAGGGCCCTCAAACAAGACGCCCGGCCGCACTGAAATCTTCCCTGAGCCACCCGTTTGCCCTCTGGGCACCCCGACTCAGCCCGCTAGAATCGACGGACTGAAGGAATCACCATGAACATCTCTGGCAGCATCGTCGCCCTGGTCACGCCTCTGCATGAAGACGGCAGCGTCGATTACCCCACCCTGCGCACCCTGATCGACTGGCACATCGCCGAAGGCACCCACTGCATCGGCGTGGTCGGCACCACAGGTGAGTCGCCCACTGTCTCGGTCGAAGAGCACTGCGAAATCATCCGCGTGGCGGTCGAGCAGGCCGCAGGCCGCGTGCCCATCATGGCCGGCGCTGGCGCCAACTCCACCCGCGAAGCCATCGAGCTGTCCGAGTACGCCAAAAAGGTCGGCGCCGACTGCACCCTGCAGGTCGTGCCCTACTACAACAAGCCCACGCAAGAAGGCATCTATCAGCACTTCAAGGCCATCGCCGAGGCCGTGGACATCCCGGTGATGCTCTACAACGTGCCCGGCCGCAGCGTGGCAGACATGTCCGTCGAGACGACCCTGAAGCTAGCCCAGGTGCCCGGCATCTTCGGCATCAAGGAAGCCACGGGCAACCTCGAGCGCGCGGCCTGGCTGATCAAGCAGGCCCCCAAGGGCTTCTCCATTTACTCCGGCGACGATCCGACCGCCGTCGCCCTGATGCTGCTTGGCGGCCACGGCAACGTCAGCGTCACGGCCAACGTGGCGCCGCGCGGCATGGCCCAGTTGTGCGAAGCCGCCATGGCCCGCGACACCGCCCGCGCCATCGAGCTGCACATGCAACTGCTGCCGCTGCACAAGCACCTGTTCGTCGAGCCCAACCCGATCCCGGTGAAGTGGGCGCTGGCCAAGATGGGCAAATGTGGTGGTACGCTGCGCCTGCCCCTGACGCCATTGTCGGACGGCGCGCAGTCCACCGTCGAAGCGGCCCTGCGCGAAGCCGGCGTGCTCTGACAAGCCATTCTTCCAACGGGGCCCGATGACGTCGGGCCCTTTCACTTTGCGTTCCATGCCGATCACCTCCCGTCAACAGACCGCCATCGCCCTGGGCTGCGCACTGTCCGTGACCCTGCTGGGCAGCGGCTGCTCTTCCCTGTCCAACGCCCTCTCCGGCGACAAGATCGACTACCGCAGCAGCGGCTCGCAAAGCGTGCGCCTCGATGTGCCGCCCGACCTGAGCCAGCTTGCAGGTCAGTCGCGCTTCACCCAAGTCTCGCCATCCATCGTGACGGCCTCGAGCATGGGCCAGCAGGCCCCGGGTGTGGCCAACACGGGCAACCAGGTCGCCCCCAAGGCCGTCGGTGACATCCGCCTGGAGCGCCAGGGCCAGACCCGCTGGCTGGTGGTCAACCAGTCACCCGAGCAGGTCTATGAGAAGGTTCGCGCCTTCTGGTCCAGCGTGGGGTTCGAACTCGTCATCGATCAGCCCGCAGCGGGCCTGATGGAAACCAACTGGAACGAAAACCGGGCCAAGTTGAACGAAGGTGGCGTGCGCGGTCTGCTGGGGTCGGTGCTTGACCGCTTGTACGACACCGGTGAGCGAGACCAGTTCCGCACCCGCCTTGAGCGCACCGCCCAAGGCACCGAGGTCTACGTCACTCACCGTGGCCTGGAAGAAGTCTTTGAAGGCGACCGCAAGGACCGCACAACCTGGCGCGGCCGCCCCAGCGACGCCAACCTTGAGGCCGAAATGCTGGCTCGCATGATGGTGGCGCTGGGTGGCACCAAGGAGCAGGCAGACCAGGCCCGCGACGAGGCCGCCAAGCAGCAACCGACCGCGCAGCCGGCCAGCGGCGCCCTGGCCGTGTTGAACGCAGACGCCACCAGCCTCACCCTCCGGAGCGAACCTGACCTGGCCTGGCGCCGAGTCGGCCTGGCCCTGGATCGTGGCGGCTTCACGGTCGAAGGTCGCGATCGCGCCAGCAGCAGCTACGAAGTTCGCCTCGCGGTGAACGACCCGGCAGCAGCCCAACCCGGGTTCTTCAGCCGTCTGTTCGGTCGCGGCAACAAAGAGGAAACCTTGGCCCGCTACCGAGTGAAGTTGCAAACCCAGGGCCGCGAAACCCTGGTCTCGGTGCTCAGCGAGGCCGGCCAACCGGTGAACAACGACACCACCCGCCTGATCGCCAAGCGACTGGTTGACGAACTCAACTGAGCTTGAGCCGGCACACAAACCAAAACCGCCCCGAGGGGCGGTTTTTCATTGTCCTGTTCGACCTGCGACAACGGCGACTGCAGGCCAAGGCCATTCAAGCAACGCCGTGAGTCGCCATGCGCAACTCGGCTCGCGCCATTCAGCGTGAATCGGGCATGAAAAAAGCCGCTCCGAAGAGCGGCTTTTTCGATACGCTGGAAGCGATCAGTTCGAAGCAGCCGAAGCAGCGTCCGAAGCAGCAGGAGCGGCTTCGGAAGCAACAGCGGAGGCGGCTTCCACAACAGCGGAAGCGGCTTCAACGGCGGCGGAAGCGACTTCGGAAGCGGCGGAAGCGGCTTCAACAGCAGCTTCTTCCTTCTTACCGCAAGCGGCCAGGGCCATGGCAGCGATCAGCGAAGCCAGCAGGAGCGACTTTTTCATGCTTGTGTCCTCAAAAGGGGTGTCAAAAAAGCGGTGGTCTTGGAACTGTATTCAAAGCCCGAGACCCGGGTAATGGGCACAAGGGCAGAGGATGCATCGCAACTGGCGTTGCTCCACATTCAGCCATCGATTATACGACGCATCGGGCTATTCCCTATAGGCCCAAGGTGGTGCACGGCATCCCCTCGCTTGAGCGTTGTAAATAGGCATCAAAATCAGCTTGCCACAGGGCCAGGATCGCGGGGTCAGTGCTCCATTGCCCCACTGCGGTCACGGAATCGAGCATCCGGATGCCGGCCCGGTCTGCACCTTGGTCGCGCCACAAAAACATGGGGCGCACATCCGCCACGATTTCATCGCTCGCCGTCCAGCAAGAGACGCGGTGCGACCAGGTCTGACGCCAACTCAGCCAGCGGGGGTGAGCGCGCCGGAGCACATCGAATTGCCCAGCCAGCAACACAACGCGGGCACTGCTGTGCTGGCGCATCCACTGCTGCAGCAAGTCCGTGACAGCCCGCTCCCCCAACGGCCAGTGTGCGAAATCAGCATCTGCCCAGCGGCATTCGCCCGCAGAGGCCGAAGCCATGGCCAACGTGGCGCGAAATCGGTCCTGAAACTCCCGCCAGCCATCGATGCGGCCAGATGCGGGGGGTGACGATTCGAGCTGTGGGTCCATGGTCTGGCCTCCTGGGTCAAACGGGATGCTGGCTCAGCGCCACACCTCCTCAGCGCGAGGGGTGCAGCCAGCCGTCTTCCGCCCATTGATCAAGCAACTCACGCAATGCAGGACTGGCTTTGGCCACGGTGGCCGCATCGAGCCAGCGCTGATCCGCCAAGCTGCGCAAATGACGGGCGTCGCGCCCAGCTGTGCGCCAGGACTCGCCATTGGCGAACACCCGCTGGCCATCGTAGACCATGCGCGTGCGCGGGTCGAGCTGCACCCCCACGCCATCGGGCAGAGGCTCACCCGCTTCAAACCAGACGCGCGGCTTGGGCTCGGTGAGGATCTCGCCGAGCGCCGAGCGCAAGCCCTGCGGGTCTTTGAGCAGGCGCTCGATGGCTTGTGCAGCAAAGGCTTCCAGGCCCTCAGGGATCAAGCCCGGCGTGGCCGTGGCCAACTGAGCCGGGTCCTTGTAGAGGCGGCGCGGTCCTTCCCCGTCGAGCTCCTCGGCGAAGCGAATGAGCACCTCGCGCGCCAGCTCGGTGGCCTCGGGCACTCGAAAGCCGATGGAGCAGGTCATGCACTCACCCTCGGCGATGCCATCGTGGGCCCACATGGGCGGCAGGTAGAGCATGTCGCCGGGTTCGAGCACCCACTCTTGCTCGGGCTCGAAGTGGCTGAGGATTTTCAAAGGCACGTCGGGTTGGAGGCGATCGTCGCGCAGCCGGCCAATGCGCCAGCGTCGACGGCCCTGCACCTGCAAGAGGAAGACGTCATAAGAGTCGTAGTGCGGCCCCACGCCCCCTTGGTCCGACGCCCACGAGATCATCAAGTCATCGAGTCGTGCGTCGGGCACAAAGCGGAAGCGCTGCAGGAGCTCGGTGGCGGCGGGCACGTGCAAGTCCAAGCCCTGCACCAGCAGGGTCCAGCCTGCCTGCTTGAGAGGCGGCAAGCTGCGGCGCGCGAGCGGCCCATGCTGGAGCGACCAGCCTGCCGAGACCTGGCCTCGTTTGCGCGCGCCGGCTTGCGCGCCCAGCTGAGGCTGAACAATGAGACGAGACTCGACGTCTTCCTGCTCGGCCAGCGCGAACAACTCGGCGCGCTCGATGGGTGCACGCACGCCCGGAACCGCCTGGCGAATCAGCAGGGGCTTCTTTTGCCAATGGCGGCGCATGAAGGCCTGAGGAGAGAGTCCACCCAGCAGGGGCGTGGGTTCATCGATGGGCGGCGGGGCCACGGGCTTGGGGGGCAGGTTCGTCATGCGTGCCATTGTGCCGTTGGCCGCCGCCACACCGGCGCTGCACAGCGCTGAGTTGGGTCAAGATCAGCCGCCATGAGATGATTCGGGGATGATCATCACCTCTCCCTGTGTCGTGAGCCTGACCTGGCGCCTGGAAGACACCCAGGGGCAGCTCATCGACGAACTGAGCGAGCCGATGGAATTCTTGCTCGGCGGCGACGACCTGCTCGCCAAGGTCGAGCAGGCCCTCATCGGCCAGACCACGGGTTTCGAAGCCCAGTTGCACCTCGAGCCCGAACAAGCCTTTGGCGACTACCGCGCCGAGCTGGTCTTTTTTGAAGCCCGCGACATCTTTCCTGATGCCGTCACGGAGGGCATGCAGTTCGAAGGCCCGCCCGAGGGCAGCGCCACACCCGACATGCCCAAAGACGCCATCTACACCGTCACGGAGGTCTATGACACCCATGTGGTGCTCGATGGCAACCACCCCCTGGCTGGCATTGGACTGAACCTCTCGCTCAAGGTCTGCGATGTGCGGCCAGCCACCGAAGAAGAGTCCGAGCAAGGCTCGGTGGCGCTCTCTCCGCTGAGCCTGGGTCCGGGCTCAGAGGACGTGCCGGACGGCACCACGCTGCACTGAAACCCGCCTGGCCTGCAACAGGCCAGGCGTTCGTTCAGCCTCGGCCCGTCGAGCCGAAACCGCCCTCGCCTCGCTGCGAAGCCTCGAAGCTGTCGACCAGGCGAAAGCTCGCCTGCACCACCGGCACGATCACCAACTGCGCGATGCGCTCCATCGGCTGGATGGTGAAGGCTTGCGAGCTGCGGTTCCAGCAGCTCACCATGAGGGGCCCCTGGTAATCGGAGTCGATGAGGCCGACCAGGTTGCCCAGCACGATGCCATGCTTGTGGCCCAGGCCCGAGCGCGGCAGGATCATGGCCGCCAGGCCCGGATCGCCCAGGTGCATGGACAGGCCCGTGGGGATGAGCTCGGCCTGGCCGGGCTGCAGCACCAGCGGCTGATCGAGCGCTGCACGCAGGTCAAGGCCGGCGCTGCCGGGCGTGGCGTAGGCCGGCAGGGCTTCGGCCATGCGCGGATCGAGGATGCGGATGTCAACGGTGGTCATGCGGGTCACCGGCGCCTGGCTGGCGCCGTCTGTGTCTCAAAGTGATGCAACAAGCGTTCAGTGCCGCGACGCCAGGCGGTGGGCCAACTCGGTCATCAGCTCTCGGGCCAGCGTGAGCTTGTCGGTGGGCACGCCATCCAGCGGCAGCGGGCGCGCGTGCTCGGCATCGACCAGCAGCAGCGCGTTGTCGTCCTTGCCAAAGGTGGCGGGCCCGAGGTTGCCAACGATCAGCGGCACTCGCTTGCGTTGCAGCTTGGCGCGAGCGTGCTCGAGCAGGTGCTCGCTCTCGGCGGCAAAGCCCACGCAATAAGGCGGGCGAGCCAGAGAGGCCACAGCCGCCAGGATGTCGGGGTTTTCGGTGAGCTCGAAGCTGGGCGCCAGCTTCTTGCCCTCCTTCTTGATCTTGTGCTCGGCCAGGGTGGCGGGCCGCCAGTCGGCGACCGCCGCGGTGGCCACGAACACCTCGTGCTGAGGCGCCAGGGGCAACACCGTGTCGAACATCTGCTGGGCCGTCATCACGTTGATGCGCTGCACGCCACGGGGCGTTGGCAGGTGCACCGGTCCGGCCACCAAGGTGACCTGCGCGCCCTGCTCGGCAGCGGCACGCGCGATGGCGAAACCCATCTTGCCGCTGGAGTGGTTGGTGATGCCGCGCACCGGATCGATGGGCTCGAAGGTCGGGCCTGCGGTGATCAGCAGGCGTTTGCCCAGCAGGTGCTTGGGCTGGAAAAAAGCGATCAAGTCGGCCAGGATCTCTTCGGGCTCGAGCATGCGGCCGTCGCCAACCTCGCCACAGGCCTGGTCGCCATTGCCAGGTCCGAACACCACGGCGCCATCGGACACGAGTTGGGTAACGTTGCGCTGGGTGGCCGGGTGAGACCACATCTCGCGGTTCATGGCCGGTGCCACGATGAGCGGGCAAACATTGCGAGGACGGGCCAGGCAGGTCAGGCTGAGCAGCTCGTCGGCCCGGCCCTGTGCCAGCTTGGCGATGAAGTCTGCGCTGGCGGGGGCGACCACGATGGCATCGGCTTCGCGGCTCAGGTTGATGTGGGCCATGTTGTTGGCCTCGCGCGCGTCCCACTGGCTGCTGAGGACCGCACGACCCGACAGGGCCTGCATCGTGACAGGCGTGATGAAGGACTCGGCGGCTTCGGTCATCGCGACCTGCACCGTGGCGCCCGCTTTGGTGAGCAGGCGGACCAGCTCGGCCGACTTGTAGCAGGCGATGCCGCCCGTGAGCCCCAGCACGATGTGCCGGCCCTGGAGATCTGCGCGTTCTGACATGGGCCGGACTCTAGCAGGCTCTGGCATCGCCGGAGCCGTCAGCAGACGACGGCGCGGCCCGCCCTCTGCCTCAGTTGCAGACCTGGGTGCGGTAGAGGCTGGGCGACATGCCCATCCAGCGCTTGAAGGCGAAGGTGAAGGCGCGGCGGTCGGAAAAGCCGAGCTCTTCGCTGATCGACTCCATGCTGATCGCGCGGCGGCGCAGCATGATCTGGGCGCGGTGGCACTTGGCCTTGGACTGGATGTCGACGTACTTGACGCCTTCGGCTTGCAGGCGGCGTTGCAGGGTGCGCGGATGCAGGCCCAGTGCAGCGGCGGTGGACTCCAGGCCTTCGCGCAGCAGTTCGGGGCGGCGCTCCAGGGCCCAGCGGACCTCGTCGACGATGTTGCGCTCGGCACCTTCCTGGCTCAGGCGGCGCTCGACGCGCAGCCGGGCCTCGCTCTGGGCATGCTGCAGCGGGGCGTTGAGTGGCTGGTCGAGCCAGCGGCGGTCCATCACCAGGGCGTCGGCGTCTTCGTTGAAGGTCACCGGCACGCCGAAGTGGTCGCTGTACTTCTGGGGGTCGGCAGGGGGCGAGCCGGCCATGCGCACCGAAAGAAGCACGTGCCCATTGCGGGTCGCGCGGCGCAGCACCTGGTAGATCGCGGCCATCACGACTTCACGCACATGGCGCAACTCCGCCGGATCCTGACCCGGCACGCTCACGACCACCCGCAGGTGGGCTTCGGCACCGAATTCATCCAGGCGCAACGACATCCAGGGCGCGATGACCTCGCGAGCCCAACCAGCCAACTCGAGGATCTCGCGCAGGGTGGCGCAGGAATCGACGAAGGTGTCGAACTCGGAGAAATGCTCGAAGACGAAGTTCTCGCCCAGGGCGAACGGGAAATGGTGAGTGCGCGCACGCTCGACGCACATCGAGAACGCGCGAAACAGGTTGGCAGGGGCCACACGGACCGGCGTTTGGGCGTCGAGGGGGTTGATGCCCACTTCGCGCAGAACCGGATCGATGGTGAAACCGCAAGCCGAGGCGGCCTGACGCCAGCTGCCCAGAGCGGGGACCGGCACGGAAGACGAAAACGACCGAGTGTGCATAGCAGACGACAAGCCAAATGCGATTAACGACAGACCGACAACCGGCCTGGGTGAAATCTAGGTGAGGCTCATCCCTGCCGCAAGAAAGGTTTCCCGCCAAGCAGGGTCAATTAGCGACAAGTCCACCCAAATGATGTGCTCGTTGCTACCGATGCCGTGCAGGAAACAGACGATCAGCCTTGCTGCTCGCGCCAGGCACTGGGTGTGGCGCCCTCCCAGCGTTTGAAGGCCGCGGTGAAAGCACGCCGGTCGGAGAAGCCCAGGCGGGCGCTGATGTCATCGATGGAGACGTCGCCTTGCCTGAGCCATTGACAGGCCAGGCGATGGCGCATGCGCGCCTGCACGTGCAAATAGCTGTCGTCCTCGTCTTTGAGGCGCCGCTGCAAGGTTCGCGGGTGCAGGTTGAGCCGATCGGCCATGTCTTCCACACCAAGCGCCAGCAGGTTGGGCTCTCGGGTGATGAGCTCCTCGATTTCGGCGGCGACACCTTGACGTCGGGCCTCCTTGCCCAAGCGTTGCTCGGCCAGGAACTGGGCCTGTTCGTGCAGGGCTGGGAAGGCGCCTTCAAGAGGCAGGTCAAGGATGCGCCGCTCGAAAACCAGCGCGTCCACACCGGCGTTGAACGTGACCGGCTGCGTGAAGAAGACCTCGAACTTGCTGGCGTACGACGGCGGGGGGCCTTTGATCAGGACCCCCGCGAAACCATCTTCTGAGCCCTGCAGGGTGCGACCAAACTTGCGAATGCAAGCCAGGATGGCCTCGCTGACCAGGTGCAGGGGCAGACCGTAGGCATTCAGGTTGGGCACCGGGACATCAAACCCGACTTCGACACGCGCCAGATCGCCCTCTTCCTTGACCTCCAGCTTGAGCCAGGGCAGCACCATGCGGCGGGCCAGGTCGGCCACGCGCAGGGCCTCGCGCAAGGAAGGGCTCGTGGTCAGCAGGGTCTCGAATTCGGGCAGGGACTCGAAGGCGAAGGTGTCGCCCAACACGAAGGGGAAGTGCTTTTCCGGGGACAGTGCAACGCACTGCTCCAGCAGCGAGACGAGCTGCAGGGGCGAGACGCGAGCGTCTTCCAGGCGGATCAGGTCGATCTTGATGCCCGCCTCTTTGAAGAGGGGCTGAACGTTGAAGCCGCACTTGGCGCCCGCCTTGATCCAGGCCGAAAGCATGAACAGCGGGATGGGCTTGATGCCCAAGGCCTCCAGCATGGCCGCAGGGGGAAGAGGAATGCGCATAAAGGAAATCGGCACACCCGAAACAGGTGTGCCGAAGTCTAACCAACTACGAGGGTGTCACGCAGGGAAAATGCGCGCGGGGCTCACCGGGCAGCGGCCAGGTCGGCACGCATGAGTTCGCTCGCTTCCACCGGGTCATTGTGTTTGGCAAAGCCGCGCAGCCACTCGGCGTAGCCAGGTTGCTCGGTTTCTTGCCAGGGGTGGTAGCCGGGCTTGTAGTACTGCACGTAGTGCTTGTGCAGCGGGGCCACGAAGCCGCCCGGCTTGAGCAGCCACCAGATGCCCTTGGCGAACAGCTTGGCACGCTGCAGCAAGCCAAAGCCGTCGGCCTTGAGCATGGCGTTGGTGAACATCAGGATCACGTAGGGGAACATGAAGGTGGCGTGGATCAGGGCGCCGATGCGCTTGAAGTAGCCGACCTTGGCGTAGTCGATCATGACGTCGTAGGCCACGCCCTTGTGCTCGACTTCCTCGATGGCGTGCCAAGCGTACATGGCGCGCACCTTCGGGTGGGCCGAGCCCATGATGTCGCGCTCGTCGAACATGGCGTGGGCGCCCAAGGCTGTGAAGTGCTCCAGCGCGCCGGTGATGGCCAGGGTGTACTCGCGGCTGTGGCGGCTGCGGTACTTGTCGAACAGCAATTTGTCGAGCCAACCGATCAGCTTCTCAACGGGCATGCCTTGCTTGCGCAGCACGTCGTTGTACTGGTTGTGCACGAGGCTGTGCTGGGCTTCCTGGCGGTTGAAGTCCTTGATGTCCTGCAGCAGCTTGGGGTCGGTGATGCGGTCGCGGAAGTCGCGCACGGTGACCATGAAGAACTTTTCGCCCGGCGGGAAGATCAGCGACATGGCGTCGAAGAAGCGGGTCTTGAACGCGTCGCCACCGAACCAGTACTTGGGGATGCTGGGATCGTCGAGGCCGAAGTCCAGCTTCTCGCGCGGCACGATGGGGTGCTGCTGGTCTGCTTGGTGTGTCATGTTGTGGTCCTTCTTGGTTTGTCTCCAGGATGGATCCATCCTAGGGATGCCGCCCTAGGGAAGACAGGATGACGCATGACAGGAGGGCTTCCGCTGCGACATGACTTGATCGGGTTGAGCCAAATCAAAAGCCCCCAGGCGTCGGCCTTGGGGGCTTTTGAAGGGTTGGTCGGGGCTGCAAATGCGCCCCAACGCGATCAGGCCAGGGCCAGGTCCTTGCGCATCTGCTCGGTGGCTCGCACCGGGTCGCGGTCGAACTTGTCGAACGCGGCCATCCACTCCTGGTAGCCAGGCTGCTCCGTTTCCTGCCAGGGGTGGTAGCCCGGCTTGTAATACTGGATGTAGTGCTTGTGCATGGGTGCCAGCAAGCCGCCCGGCTTGAGCATCCACCAGATGCCGCCAGCGGCCATCTTCAGGCGCTGAGGCAGGGTGAAACCGTCGTGGATCATCAGCTGGCGCTGGATGCGGAAGATGGTCATGGGGAACATGACGGTGGCGTGCATCAGGGCGCCCACACGCGTGAAGTAGCCGACCTTGGCGTAGTCGATCATGACGTCATAGGCCACGCCTTTGTGCTCGACTTCTTCGATGGCGTGCCACGAGTACATGGCGCGCACGCGGTGATCGGCCTCTTTCATCACGTCACGCTTGTCGAACAAGCTGTGGGCGATGATGGAGGTGAAGTGCTCCAGCGCCGAGGTGACGGCGATGTTGTAGCCCTTGCTGTAGGTGCTGCGATAGTGGCCATTGAGCAGGGTGTCGACGTACTCGGTGAGCTTGTCCACGTCCACACCTTGCTTGCGCAGACGGTCGTTGTCCTGGCGGTGAACCATGCTGTGCTGGGCTTCCTGGCGGTTGAAGTCCTTGATGTCTTGCAGCAGCTTGGGGTCGCTGACCTGGTCGCGGAAGTCGCGCACGCAGTTCATGAAGTACTTTTCGCCGGGCGGGAAAATCAGCGAGAGCGCGTCCCAGAAACGGGTCTTGAACGGGTCTCCGCCGTACCAGTACGTGGGGATGTCGCCGTCCAGGCCGAAGTTCAGCTTCTCCCGGGGAACGATGGGGTGCTGGGCAACAGGGTGGGTCATGGCGTCTCCTTTTCTGGTCGGGTGCAACCGAACTGCTTCTGGCTGAAAGCGAATGTCCGCTCAGGGCACGTCCTCACACAGGATGCTGCATGACACATGGGAATCCGTGCCGACAGTGAGCTGCTTCGGCGACCGAAAGTGACGCTCAGGGTGAATTCATTCACGACTCGCGGTGCGCAAGCCATGGGCCCACAGTCCTGTCGGATTTGTTGAACTTTCAGTATTTACTGAACTTTCAGCAGTACATTGACGGACATCAAGCAACCACCGTTTGGCGCGCACGCCGCGCAGGAGTCACCCGTCATGAGCACCCTCAGCCCGCTGGCCGCCAGCTTCGTCACCCACTTCGGCGAGATGGGCAGCCGCTGGGGCATCAACCGCACCGTGGGCCAGATCTATGCCCTGATTTACCTCTCGCCGCGCGCCATCCACGCCGATGACATGGCCGAGACGCTGGGCTTTTCGCGCTCGAACGTGAGCATGGGGCTCAAGGAATTGCAGTCCTGGCGCCTGGTTCGCCTGCGACACCTTCCTGGCGATCGACGGGAGTACTTCGAGCCTTCGGGCGACGCCTGGGACACCTTCCGCCGCCTGGCCGAAGAGCGTCGCCGCCGTGAAATCGAGCCCACCTTGAGCATGCTGCGTGACGCCCTGTTGCAGGACCCCAGCGGCCCCGACGACGCCCATGCCCAGGCCCGCATGCGCGAGATGCACGACCTCATCGAGCAGCTCATGGGTTGGTTCGACGAAGTCAGCCGCATGGACGTGCAGACGCTGTCCAAGCTGATGAAGATGGGCGCGCAAGTAGGCAAGTTGCTGGAGTTCACCGGGCGGCGCGGCAAGAAGCCGGCCGACGATGCGCGGCGAGACGACCTCGACAACGGCACGGAGGGCTGAGCCATGGACGCCGACCTGTCATCGCTGATGTTGTCGCGGCTGCAGTTCGCCGCCAACATCTCGTTCCACATCCTGTTCCCGACCATCACCATCGCGCTGGGCTGGTGGCTGCTGTTCTTCCGTTGGCGCTGGGTGCGCACCCGCGACGAGCGTTGGCTGCTGGCCTGGCGCTTCTGGACCAAGGTGTTCGCATTGACGTTCGCGCTGGGCGTGGTCAGCGGCATCACCATGAGCTTTCAGTTCGGCACCAACTGGCCTGGCTTCATGGAGCGGGTGGGCAACGTGGCCGGGCCGCTGCTGGGCTACGAGGTGCTCACGGCCTTCTTCCTGGAGGCCACCTTCCTGGGCGTGATGCTGTTCGGGCACGACCGGGTGTCCGAGCGCACGCACTTGATCGCGACCTTCCTGGTGGCCTTCGGCACCACGGTGAGCGCCTTCTGGATCCTGGCGCTGAACTCGTGGATGCAAACGCCGCAGGGCCACGAGGTGGTCGATGGCATCTACCACGTGCGCAGCTGGACCGAGGTCATCTTCAATCCCTCCTTCCCCTACCGACTGGTGCACATGCTGCTGGCATCGGGGCTGACGGCCACCTTCCTGATCGCGGGGCTGACGGCGCTGCGGCAGTTGCGCGGCACCGCCAGCCCGGCGGCACCGCTGGTGCTGCGCGCGGCGCTGACGGTGGCTGCGGTGCTGGTGCCGCTGCAGATCGTGGCCGGTGACATGCATGGCATCAACACCTTGCAGCACCAGCCGCAGAAGATCGCCGCCATCGAAGGGGTGTGGCACACGGAGCGCGGCGCGCCGCTGGTGCTGTTCGGCTGGCCTGACGAGGCGGCGCGCACCACGCACTTCGCGGTGGAGGTGCCCAAGCTGGCTTCGCTGGTGCTGACCCACGAGTGGGATGGCGAATTGCGCGGGCTCAACGAGTTCGAAGGCGCGCACCCGCCGGTGGCGCCGCTGTTCTGGGGCTTTCGCGTGATGGTGGGCGTGGGCTTGCTGATGCTGGCCGTGAGCTGGCTGGGGCTGTGGCAGTTGCGTCGTGCGGGCTGGGAGCCTGCTCGTTTGCCGCGCCTGTGGCTGCAGGCGCTGCGCTTCATGAGCTTTTCAGGCTGGGTGGCCACGCTGGCCGGCTGGTATGTCACCGAGATCGGCCGCCAGCCCTTCATCGTGTTCGGCGAATTGCGCACGGCCGAGGTAGTGACCAGCACGCCGCCAGCGCACATCGCGTTGACCTTCGCCGCCTACCTCGTGATGTACGTGCTGCTGATCGCCGCCTACATCGCGGTGTTGCGCTACATGAGCGAAAAGCCGCTGGCATCGCCAATGCAGGCGCGCCCTGCCCCCCTGAACAACGTCACGGGTGACACAACGGCCCAAGGAGCCCAGGCATGAACCCGCTCAACACGCTGCCCGAGGCACTGCCTGCGACCATCCAGGCCACCAGCGACTGGCTGCCCGTGCTCTTCATGGCGATCATGGGCCTGGCCATGCTGGCCTACGTGCTGCTGGACGGCTACGACCTGGGTGTGGGCATGTGGATGGCACGCGCCGACGCCCGCGAGCGCGACGTGATGGTCGCGTCCATCGGCCCTTTCTGGGACGCCAACGAGACCTGGCTGGTGCTGGGCGTGGGCATCTTGCTGATCGCCTTTCCTAAAGCGCACGGGGTGGTGCTGGGCGCGCTGTACCTGCCGGTGACGCTGATGCTGCTTGGGCTGACGCTGCGCGGGGTGGCCTTCGACTTCCGCGTCAAGGCGCGCGACGAGCACCAGTTGCTGTGGAACCGGTTGTTCATCGCGGGCTCTCTGGTTGCGTCGCTGGCTCAGGGCTGGATGCTGGGGCGTTTTGTCACGGGTTTTGCGCAGGGGCTGTGGCCACAGGTGTTTGCCGCCTTGATCGCGCTGTCGCTGGTGGCGGCCTACCTGCTGCTGGGCGCAGGCTGGCTCATCATCAAGACGGAAGGCGCGCTGCAGCGCCGCGCGGTGGACTGGGCCAAGGGCGTCTGGCCTGTGGTGGTC
The DNA here is from genome assembly GCA_964373965.1 of uncultured Aquabacterium sp. GTDB lineage: Bacteria > Pseudomonadota > Gammaproteobacteria > Burkholderiales > Burkholderiaceae_C > Aquabacterium. The sequence continues at coordinate 96,342 of CAYJXE010000001.1, forward strand.
ATCGGCATCGGGCTGATTTCGGTGGCAACGCCTTTGATCAGCCCAGAGGTGCGCGAGCGCTGGTTCAGCATGCCGGGCTTCATCGCGCTGCTGCCGATTCCGCTGATCACGATGGGCGCCTTGGTGGCGCTGCGCTCGGTGCTGAACTCCAAGCTGGTGACCGAGCGATTCTGCACCCTGCCCTTCTGGGCAACGGTGGTGGTGTTCGCGATGGCGGGCATCGGGCTGGCCTACAGCCTCTTTCCCTACGTGGTGGTCGACCAGTTGACGGTTTGGCAGGCCGCTGCGTCACGGGAATCGCTGCAGGTCATCCTGCTGGGCACTGTGCTGACGCTGCCAGCCATCATCGGCTACACGGTGTTCGCCTACCGGGTGTTCCGCGGCAAGGCCAGTGAGCTGAGTTACGGCTGAGGTGCTCGGCCAGAACGCTCGGACTGTTTGCAAGGGCCCTGGCTGCTGCGGGCCCAGGTCAGCAAGGCCGGGTGCATGGCGGGGGTGGCGCCACTCAGGGGCACACCGCTTTCGCGCGCCCAGGTGCGGGCAGCCTGAGTGCGGTCCTCGTCGGCAGGATGGGTGCTGAGCCAGGTGGGCACGCTGCGAGAGGGCTTGCGCGAAGGGTCCGCCGGGTCTGCCGACTCAGACGGATCGGGCTCGCCCTCGGTGGCGCCCGGCTCTCGCTGCGAGGCGGCAGGGTCGCCCGCCGACGTGGTGCAGCGCTTGCGATCTGGTTCACCGCTGCCTTCGCCGTCATCGCTTTGGGGCTGTTCATCGCGCGCAACGGCGATGCGCTCAAACAGGCCGATCACGCCGCCAACATGCCCATGGAGCGCGGCAGCAGCACGCATGGCCCCGGTGTCGGCCTCGCGCTCGTGATCCCGTCCGTAGCCGCGCATCAGCAAGCCACCGGTTTGCTCCAGCAGCACGCCCGCAGCTTGACCGCCCGCATCGGCCGACACCACGGTCAGCACCAGCCCAATGGCCATCGCCCGCCCGAGGCTGGCCGCCACGTGCCGGTGCTGAACATGGGCCATCTCATGGGCCAGCAAGGCCGCCAGCTCGTGCTCGCCCTGCAGGCGGCGCAGCAACCCTCGGTGGATGACGATGCGCCCGCCCACGGTGGCATAGGCGTTGAGCACCTCGCTGTCGTCGACGCGCACCTGCACCGTGATGTCATCGGGCATGCCCAGGGGCGTGCGCAAGCGATCGGCCAGGTCCTGCAAAGCCGCGTTCGCCGCCTGCTCTGCAGCGGGCAACTGGGCAGGCTTGCCCTCCATGCGCTCGGCCAGCGCCTGCTCCACGGAGAACGGCAAGCGGGGCGCGAGCCAACGCGCGCCCACATCGGCCAGCACCACCAACAGGATCACGCAGCCGATGGCGCCGACGATGAGCCAGATGGCCTCGCGGCCCAGGTTTTCAGGCTGGGCGTTGATGCCTTCGTCGGGCGCGCGGTTCTCGAACTGCATGCGAGGCCCTGGCTTGCGTCAGCCGGCCAACGCGGTGGCGGACTGGGCCGTTGCGCGATCAGGTCGGTGCATGCCTGGCATGGCCTGTTTGAGCGCCGTGCCGTAAGCCAGCACCTCCATGCAGGGCGTGCCGCGCCCGGCGATCTGCGTGGTTTCAAAGCGCAGGCCGATGACGAGTTTCGCCCCTTGGCGATGCGCCTCTTCCTTCAGGCGCAACACGGCTTCACGGCGCGCACGCTCCATCAGGGTTTCGTAGCTGCGAACGTTGCCACCGAAGATGTTGCGCAGACCGGCCACGAAGGTCTTGAAGTGGTCGGACGAGATGACCACGCTGCCAGCGACCAGGGTGGTGCGCTGCGAAGCGGTCACTTCGGGTGGCCAGCGGGTGGAAAACACCAGCACGCCCGCGAGCTTTTTCTCGCGGCGGCGGATGGACGCGTAGTGGCGCTTCTCCAGGATGCGCCCGACGATCAGCCCCAGCAAAAGCAGGGCGAGCGGCAGGCCAATCTGAAGGCCCAGTTCGAGCCAGACCATGGGGCCTCCCGCCTCAGATGGCTTCGACCTGGACGGCCGAGCCGTAGGCCAGGATCTCGGCGGCCCCCATGGTGATGGAGGTGGTGGTGAAGCGCACGTTGAGCACGGCGTTGGCGCCCATGGAGCGGGCCTCTTCGACCATGCGTTTGATGGCCTCCTCGCGGGCTTCCTTCATCAGCTCGGTGTAGGCCTTGAGTTCACCACCGACGATGTTCTTGAGGCCGGCGAGGAAGTCCTTGCCGGCGTGCTTGGCGCGCACGGTGCTGCCCTGGGCCAGGCCCAGGTGCTTGACGACGCGCTGGCCGGGCAGGACTTCGAGGTTGCTGACGATCATTCGAACGCTCCCTGTGTGGCAGGTGCGGCTTCGTGCGCCCTGCCCTGGTTGTGGTGCGAACCATCATAAGTGCGCACCACGGGCGGGGCGATCAGGTCATGCCCGGCGGAGCCGGGCTGTCGGCAGGACGTCACACAGGTGACGCCCCGACCTCAGACCCTGGCGTTCACAGGCGCTCGGCCACCCATGCCTGCACGCCCGCCAGGGCCTGGGGCAGCGCGGTGGCATCGGTGCCACCGGCCATGGCCATGTCGGGTTTGCCGCCACCCTTGCCGCCCACTTGGCTGGCCACGAAGTTGACCAGCTCGCCGGCCTTGACCTTGCCAGTCGTGTCGGCCGTGACACCAGCGGCCAGTTGCACCTTGCCGCCGTCCAAGGCCGCCAACACGATGGCTGCGGTCTTGAGCTTGTTCTTGAGCTGGTCCATGGTGTTGCGCAGCGTGGCGGCATCGGCGCCTTCGAGCACAGCGGCCAGCACCTTCACACCCTTGACGTCCACGGCTTGGGCCACGAGCTCGTCACCCTGGCTTGAGGCCAGCTTGCCCTTGAGCGCGGCGATTTCCTTTTCCAGCGCGCGGATCTGGTCCTGCGCGGCGGCCACGCGAGCCGGCACGTCATGCGGCGTGGCTTTGAGCATCGCGGCCAGGCCATTGACGGTGCCTTCGAGGTTCTGGGCGTAGGCCAAGGCGTTGTCACCCGTGATGGCTTCGACGCGGCGCACGCCGGCGGCCACGCCGCCTTCGGCCACGATCTTGAACAGGCCGATGTCGCCGGTGCGCTTGACGTGGGTGCCGCCGCAGAGTTCCTTGGAGGAGCCGATGGTCAGCACGCGCACGGTTTCGGCGTACTTCTCGCCGAACAGCATCATGGCGCCACTCTTTTGCGCATCGTCCAGGGCCATGACCTGCGCTTGCGCATCGGCGTTGGCCAGGACCTCGGCGTTGACGATCTGCTCGATCTCGCGGATTTCTTCGTCACTCAGCGGCTGGCCGTGCGAGAAGTCGAAGCGCGTGCGGTCGGGCGTGACCTGCGAGCCCTTTTGCTGCACATGCTCGCCGAGCACTTCGCGCAAGGCCTTGTGCATCAGGTGGGTGGCACTGTGGTTGCGGACCGTCTTGGCACGCAGCTCGGCGTCGACCTTGGCGTTGATGGTGTCGCCCACCTTGATGACGCCTTCGACCACGCGGCCATGGTGGCCGAACACGTCGGCCTGGATCTTGAGCGTGTCTTCGACCACGAAGCGGCTGGTGGCGTTGCGCAGGTCACCGCTGTCGCCGCATTGGCCGCCGGACTCGGCGTAGAACGGGGTCTTGTTCAGGACGATGACAGCGTCGTCGCCGGCGCTGGCTTGCTGCACGGAGGCGCCATCGACGTAGATGGCGGTGACCTGGGCGCCTTCCTGCACCAGGTGCTCGTAGCCCTGGAAGTCGGTGGCCACGCCGCTGTATTCGAGGCCAGCGGCCATCTTGAACTTGCCGGCGGCGCGGGCCTGTTCGCGCTGGCGGGCCATGGCGGCGTCAAAACCAGCCTGGTCAACGGTCACGTCGCGCTCGCGGCAGACGTCGGCGGTCAGGTCGACGGGGAAGCCGTAGGTGTCGTGCAGCTTGAAGGCGGTTTCACCGTCGATGACCTTGACACCCGAAGTTTCGACCGACGCCAGGGCGCCTTCCAGGATTTCCATGCCATTGGCGATGGTCTGGAAGAAGCGCTCTTCTTCGGTTTTCAGCACCTCGGTGATGCGCTTTTCGTTGGTGCGCAGCTCGGGGTAGGCCTCGCCCATTTCAACCACCAGCGCGGCCACCAGCTTGTGGAAGAACGGGGTGCGGGCGCCCAGCTTGTAGCCGTGGCGGATGGCGCGGCGGGTGATGCGGCGCAGCACGTAGCCGCGGCCTTCGTTGCTGGGGATGACGCCGTCGGCGACGGTGAACGAGCAGGCGCGGATGTGGTCGGCGATGACCTTCAGCGAGGGGCTGTTGGCGTCGAAGCCTTCGCCACCCGAAGCAGTGACAGCCGAACGGGCGGCAGCCAGCAGGTTCTGGAACAGGTCGATCTCGTAGTTGCTGTGCTTGCCCTGCAGCACCGTGGCGATGCGCTCCAGGCCCATGCCGGTGTCCACCGAAGGCTTGGGCAACGGGTGCATCACGCCGTCTTCGGTGCGGTTGAACTGCATGAAGACGTTGTTCCAGATCTCGATGTAGCGGTCGCCGTCTTCGTCCGGGCTGCCCGGGGGGCCGCCGGCGATCTCGGGGCCGTGGTCGTAGAAGATCTCGGTGCAAGGGCCGCAGGGGCCGGTGTCGCCCATCATCCAGAAGTTGTCGGACATGTAGCGGCCGCCCTTGTTGTCGCCGATGCGCACGATGCGCTCGGCGGGCACGCCCACCACCTTGTTCCAGATTTCGTAGGCCTCGTCGTCTTCCTGGTAGACGGTGACCCAGAGCTTTTCTTTCGGCAGCTTGAACTGCTCGGTCAGCAGACCCCAGGCGAACTGGATGGCGTCGTGCTTGAAGTAGTCACCGAACGAGAAGTTGCCCAGCATCTCGAAGAAGGTGTGGTGGCGCGCGGTGTAGCCGACGTTGTCCAGGTCGTTGTGCTTGCCGCCGGCGCGGATGCACTTCTGCGAGGTGGTGGCGCGGCTGTAAGGGCGCTTGTCAAAACCCAGGAACACGTCCTTGAACTGGTTCATGCCCGCGTTGGTGAACAGCAGCGTGGGGTCGTCGCCCGGCACCACAGGGCTGGACGCCACGATGGTGTGGCCCTTGGACTGGAAGTACTCCAGGAAGGTCTTGCGGATGTCTGCGGCTTTCATGCGGCTGCTTTCGGTGGGGCTCAGTGGGTGCCGACGGCCCCTGACGGGCGCGTTCTGGTGCTTTTCAGCAAAGCCTTGGATTATAGGCAAGGCCCCTTGCCCGGGCCCACCGCAACAACCTGAGGGCAGTGCCGCCTGCCCCCGTCCGCCAGCTGGCAGCAAGGTGTCCGGTGGCGCCATCGCACGAAAGCGCCGGGCTCACTAGAATGGCCGTTTCGCCTGGCGCTCGCCCCGTGGCACCCAGGCAGCCACCCCTCCCCGCGCGGTCATCCCCATGCAAACGCCCTCTTCGTCGTCCCCCCTGTCCAGCCTGCAAGACCCCACGCTGCTCAAGACCCAGGCCCTCGTCGACGGCCAATGGACCGGCAACGGCGAGACCTTCGACGTGACCGACCCGGCCACGGGCGCCCTGCTCGCCCAGGTGGCGAACCTGGGCGCCACCGAAACCGAAGCGGCGATTGCCGCTGCCAACCGCGCCTGGCCGGCCTGGGCCAAGCTGCCGGCCAAGGCCCGCTCGGCCATCCTGATGAAGTGGTTCCACCTCCTGATGCAGCACGCCGACGACCTGGCCTGCATCATGACCGCCGAACAAGGCAAGCCACTGGCCGAAGCCAAGGGTGAGGTCGGCTATGGCGCCAGCTTCCTGGAGTGGTTCGCCGAAGAAGGTCGCCGCATCTACGGTGAAACCGTGCCCTCCACCGACCCGAGCAAACGCTTTCTGGTGCTCAAGCAGCCGGTGGGCGTGTGCGCGGCCATCACGCCCTGGAACTTCCCGATCGCGATGATCACGCGCAAGGTGGCCCCGGCCCTGGCCGCCGGCTGCCCTGTGGTCATCAAGCCCGCCGAGGCAACGCCGCTGTCGGCCCTGGCCGTGGCCGAACTGGCACAGCGTGCCGGCATGCCGCCTGGCGTGCTCAACGTCATCACCGCCGATGGCGACCGCTCCATCGAAGTCGGCAAGGTGCTTTGCGCCAGCGACGTGGTGCGCCACCTGTCCTTCACCGGCTCGACCGAGGTCGGCCGCATCCTCGTGAAGCAGTGCGCGCAGACGGTCAAGAAGCTGTCGCTGGAGCTGGGCGGCAACGCGCCCTTCATCGTCTTTGACGACGCCGACCTGGACGCCGCCGTGGAAGGCGCGCTGATCAGCAAGTACCGCAACGCCGGCCAGACCTGCGTGTGCGCCAACCGCCTGTACGCCCAGGCTGGCATCTACGAGCGCTTCGTGGAAAAGCTCACCGCCAAAGTCGCCGAGATGAAGGTGGGCAACGGCTTCGAAGCCGGCGTGGTGCAAGGCCCACTGATCGATGGCCAGGCGCTGGCCAAGGTCGAAGAGCTTCTGGGCGACGCCCTGGCCAAGGGCGCGAAGGTGCGCACGGGCGGCAAGCGCGCGGCCGTGGCACCCGAGCTCGCCCCCGGCGCTTTCTTCGAGCCCACGGTGCTGTCAGACGTGGACGCGAGCATGCGCGTGGCCCGCGAGGAAATTTTCGGCCCTGTGGCACCCGTGTTCAAGTTCGACACCGAGGCCGATGCCATCCGCCTGGCCAACGACACCGAGTTCGGCCTGGCAAGCTACTTCTACAGCCGCGACGTGGGCCGCATCTGGCGCGTGTCGGAAGGCCTGGAGTACGGCATGGTGGGCGTCAACACCGGCATCATCTCGACCTGCGAGGTGCCGTTTGGTGGCGTCAAGCAATCGGGCCTGGGCCGCGAAGGCGCGCGCCAGGGCATCGAGGACTACGTCGAGGCCAAGTACGTCTGCCTGGGCGGTCTGGACCGCTGAGTCAACAACCGGCATCGCGCCGCCCGCCACACCCTGAACCGTCGACACCGAGCCTGCCCATGAGCCTCGTCCAAGAAATCTGGCCCCTGGCGCCCCGCCATTGGGTGCTGATCACCTTCATCGCCGCCGCGCTGCACGCCCACTTTCGCGGCAAGGTGCGCTTCGGCCTGGTGCGCGCCCTCACGGACTTCACGGTGCTGATCGCGCCCTTCAATTCGCTGATGGTGCTGTTCTCCAAGGTGGGCAGTCAGCCCTACCTCGACGCCAAGCAGTTCCCCGAACTCAAGGTGCTGCAGGAGAACTGGCAGGTGATTCGCGACGAGGCCCTGGCGCTGGACGAGGGTGGCCGCATCAAGGCCGCCGACGGCTACAACGACATCGGCTTCAACTCCTTTTTCCGCACGGGCTGGAAACGCTTCTACCTGAAGTGGTACGGCGTGGACCAACCCTCGGCCGCCGAGCGCTGCCCCAAGACCGTGGCCCTGCTCAACCAGATCCCCGGCATCAAGGCGGCCATGTTCGCTTCCCTGCCGCCAGGCGCCACCCTGGTCAAGCACCGCGACCCGTATGCCGGCTCGCTGCGCTACCACCTGGGCCTGATCACGCCCAACGACCCGGGCTGCTACATCGAGGTCGACGGCCAGCGCTATCACTGGAAGGATGGCGAAGTCGTGATGTTCGACGAGACTTACATCCACCACGCGGCCAACACCACACAGCAGCCGCGCATCATCCTGTTCGCCGACGTGGAGCGCCCCGTCTACACGCCCGTGGTGCGCTGGGTCAACAAGGTGTTTGCGGGCATCGTCATGAAGGCCTCGGCCACGCAAAACGAGCAAGGCGAGCAGGTCGGCGGCATCAACAAGTTCTTCGGCGTGGCCTACCAGCTGCGCGAAAAAGCCAAGCAATTCAAGGCCACCAACCGCACTGGCTACTACGTCGGCAAGTGGGTGCTGATCATCGGGCTGCTGCTGGCGATCTTCTGGTGACTGGGTGGCGATCAGCCCTGATCGCGGTCGGTGTGGATGTCCATCAGCGACCAGGCGTTGCGGGCCAAAACGGCTTCCTTGAACGGGCCCTCGGGACATGACCAGGCCATGGTTTCGTAAGGATGCGGCTGGTGCCTGAAAAACAGGCGTGAAAAGCGTGCTTCGAGCTCCGGGTCATACAGCGTCACGCTGAGGTACTCGGCGCCGTCCCTGAAACCCCGCGCCGCCACGCGCGCCAGCAGGGCTCGGAGTGCCACCCCCTCATGGTGCCTGTCGAGCACGACATCCATGATCTGCAGGGCGTGGCGCTGCTCACCGACTTGCGTGCGGCGAACCGCCATCAAACCCACCACCTCGCCGCCACGGCGCGCCAACCAGACCTGAGCCGGACTGCGAGGGTTGCGAAGCAGGCGGTGACTGAGGCCCTTGAGCGAACGAATCACCTCGACCCGGCGACTGCGTTTGGCCCGCTCGAGCAATGATTCGACCTCCGGCCCCAGCACCTCAGCCTGGCTGACCTGAACAGTCGACGAGGCCAGCCACAAGGTCGACACCCGAAACAGGACCATGCCGGTGGTGGCTGCCCAGGCAGCCAGGGCCGCCAGCCAGCCCAGTGACAGGCGCTTGGCCATGAAGTGACCGAAGTTCAGTGGGTGGGCATGGCTGCGGCGATCGGGCAAGGGCTCGAAGGTGCGCGCGATGACGCCGCGCGAATTCGGGTTGGAGCCCACCGCCAGGACGCAGCCCAGGCGCTCACAAATGGCCTGGTTGATCCACACACCCAGGCCCACGCCGTCGAGCTCCGGGCGCACCATGATGTCCATCGTCACCTGGGCATCGCACACATGCTCGCCGGCCAGCAGGCGCAGCGGCTCGACGCCGATCATGCCCAGCACCCTCTCGCCCAGGGTGCAGACCCAGCAGGTCGCCAAGCCCTGTCCCTCGGCACCGAACTGGTATCGCCAGCGCAGGTAGGCCTCGTCGTCCCAATGGAGGTCAGCGCCAATCACCAGGCGGCGCAGCTCGAGCACCGATGGCAGCTCATCGGCTCGAGCCGGTCGCAGGCCCGCAGCCAGCTCACCTGGCGTGCAGCCCAAAGCCCGCGCCACCAGGCGGGCGGTTTTCTCGATGGGCAACACGGCGCGTGTGCTCAAGCCTGGCCCCTGTCCGCGGCTGAACCCGGCCTCAAGGGGCCAGTGCCCCGTTCGCTGCCAGGAAATCCAACACGTGCTGCACCCGCTTCATCTCGCGCGAGACCTCGGCCTGCAGCTCCAGTCCCAGGCGTTCGTCCAGCTCGGCGATCAGCATCAGCGCCCCCATCGAGTCCCAGCCCGGGATGCTGTCGCGAGGGGTGTCGGGCTGCAGGTTTTCAAGGGGCTCGCTGAAGGCGTCCGCCATCATCTCCAGGGCTTCCTGGGTGGTGAGGGTGCGTTGGCTCATGGCTTGGTTTCCGAAGGATCAGGCGTGACGGGGGCAGGGGCCTGCGCACAAACGCCATGCAACAGCACGGCATCGGGAGGCAGCATGACGATGGCCGATGACCACGACAGGCCCACGCCATAGCCCAGGAGCATCAGGCGCAGGGGCCGATCGCGTTCGCGCTCGGACAGCGCGCGCGTCAGGGTCACGGCCACGGAGGGGCCGCCACAGTTGCCGGTGTCCTCGATGGTGAAGGGCACGCGGTCCTCGCTCAAGCCGCACTTCTTCATCAGGTGCTTCATGATGAAGCGGTTGGACTGGTGAAACAGGTAGGCGTCGATGTCCGGCACCGTCAGGCCTGCGAAGGCCAGCGTGTCATTGACCAGCGGCGGCACACGCTTGATGGTGAAGTTGAAGATGCCGGCGCCGTCCATGCGCACGCACAGGTCGCGTGAGTCGGCCGGTGTGCGATCGCGGAAGGCCCCGCCTCGGATGATCAGGCCATCGGCGCCGCTGCCATCGGTGAACAGGCCGAAGCTGGCGGGCTCGGCAGCAGGAGAGCCGGAAGCGGCCGGCACGGCTTCCAGTGCCGTCGCCGAGCCAGCATCACCAAACAACAAGGTGGTGGCGTGGTCGTCAGGGTGGACGAAACGGCTGGGCGTTTCGCCGTGCAGCATGAGGATGCGTTGCTGGCCACCGGCTTTGAGCATGGTCGCGGCGATGTAGAGCCCGTAAGGGTAGCCGGAGCAACCCAGGCCCATGTCGAACGCCGCACACTCGACCGGCAGGCCCAGCTTGGCGTGCACCACGCAGGCCGATGAAGGCAGGAAGTGATCGGGCGACTGCGTGACCATGATCAGACCGGTGATGCTCTCGGGGGCCCAACCCAGTTGGTCCAGCAGTCGGCGGGCCGCCTCGGTGCACAAATCAACGGCAGTGAGCTCGTCGCCCACCACGTGGCGGTGGCGCACGCCAGCCATCGAGACGACCTTGCGGACGTCTTCGGCGCCGTAACGCTCACCCAGGTCAAGGTTGTCGACACGGGTGGGCGGCACGCAGGTGCTCACCCCGGCGATGCGGAACCCGTCGATGCGGCTGAAGCTCACGTTGCGCTCCTGGCCATCACGCTGCGGCGGCCTGCTTGCGCTCCACGTAGGCCACGAGGCTGTCGATGGAGTCGAGGTTCTCGGGCGCCATCTCGTCGTCGGTCACCTTGAGCTGGAAGGTTTCTTCGACAAAGAGGATCAGCTCCATGATGCCGGTCGAGTCGAGGATGCCGGTCTCCAGGAAGGAGTCGGCGTCCTTCAGGGCGGCATCGTCGTCGGTGAACAGGTGGTTTTCCAGGACGTAGCGTCGAAGGGCTGCACGAGCGGTCACGGAGGGGCTCCTCGGGTTTCAGTGCGCCAGGGGACGCATGGGGTGGTGGGATTCGATGAACAGGCGGTGCCAGGCTTGCAGCGTCACCATGCCGATCAGGGCCTGATTGTCGCGGGTGCCGAGGGCTTCGGGATGGCGCGCGGCCTTGCGCAGCAGCAAGCCCACCCGCGTGTGCTCGAAGCAGGCCGATCGGGTCAGGCTTTCCGGCGAAAGCAAATCACTGACAAAAGGCAGCGGCTCGCGCGTCGCGGGGTTGAACAAGGCGGCGGCATCGGGCGCCCGGTAGGGCTGCTTGTGGCGGGTGCGCGTGCGGTCGGGCAGGTAGCGGGCCATGGCCTGTCGCAGGCCGATCTTCTCGCGCAGACCCCGCATCTTCAGGCGCGGCGGCAGGCGGTTGGCCAACTCGATGACGCGGTGGTCAAGGTAAGGAAAGCGTCCTTCCACCCCGTTGGCCATCAGCATGCGGTCGCCCTGGGATGACAGCAGGTAATTGCCCATCAGCAGGCGGGCTTCGAGGTACTGGGCGCGCGCCAGGGGGTGCCAGCGGCTGGCCTCTCGCGGCATGAGCGCCCGGATGTCGTCCAGCGATTCGTGATCGGGCCTGGCATCGAGCAGGAACATGCGAGCCTTGCGCGTGGTGTCGAAGCGCGGGCCGTGCGAGAACAGCAGGTCATCCGGGTCTTCGAGGCCCGCACCGTAGAAGCCGCGCATGAAAGCATCAGAGCGCCCGGACTGACCTGCCAGCCACGGGTACAAGCGCCGCAGCAACTCGGGCCTGGCGGTCGATTGAGGCTCGCGCGCCCAGAACTGGCGCAGCTGGGCCTCCTTGAACAGGTCATAGCCGCCAAAGACCTCGTCGGCACCTTCGCCCGTGAGCACCACCTTGTAGCCCTGGCGGCGCACCAGGCCCGAGAGCAGCCGCATGGGCACGGGCGCTGTGCGCAGCACCGCGCACTCGGCGTGCCAGACCGTGTCCATCAAGCCCATGCCGACGTCTTCCTGACGGCATTCGATGCGGCTGTGGCGCGCGTGCAGGAACTCGATCATCTCGCGCTGCTGGGCGCTTTCATCGAGCGAGGCGTCCTCAAAACCGATCGAGAAGGTGCGCAGCGGCGCGTTCGTCTCGTGGTGGATGACGCTGGTCAGGATCGAAGAATCGAGCCCGCCCGACAGGTAGGCCCCCACCGGCACGTCGGCGCGCAAGCGGATGCGGGTGGCGTCCACCAGGGTGGCGCGCAGCTCTTCGAGCAGGTCTTCGTCGCAGCCTTGCAGGCAGTCATCGGGCGACAGGGGGAAGCGCCAGTCCCAATAGCGCCGCACGGTGGCGTGCAGGTGCTTGTCGCGGTCGGGCTCGGCAATCAGCATGGTGCCCGGCTCAAGCGACCAGATGCCCTCGAACAGCGTTTCGGCCCCCACCGGCGTCCAGCAGGTGAAGACCTGGTCGAGCGCGCGGCGGTTGACGCGCGGGCTGCGCACCAGGGCCGGCAACAGCGCCTTGACCTCGGAGCCGAAGATCAGCTGGTGCTCGTCATCGGTCTCGCCAATGCGGTAGAAAAGCGGCGCGATGCCGACGCGGTCGCGCACCAGCAGCAGGCGCTGGCGGCGCTCGTCCCACAGCACGATGGCGAACTGCCCGTTGAGGTGGTGCACGAAATCATCGCCATGCTGCTCATAGAGGTGGACGATGACCTCGGTGTCGGAGCGGGTGGCGAAACGGTGGCCTTGTGCGATCAGCTCGTCGCGCAGCTCGATGTGGTTGAAGATCTCGCCGTTGAAGACAACGGCGATGCTGCCGTCTTCATTGAAGATGGGTTGATCGCCGCCGGCGAGGTCGACGATGGCCAGGCGGGTGTGCGCCAGCCCCAGCTCAGGGCGCTTCAGGAAGCCGCGACCGTCCGGCCCTCGGTGGTGGAGGGTGTCGGCCATGCGCCTGAGCAGCCCGTCGTCAGGAGACCACACCGGATTGGCCTGAGCTCGCCAATCCAGCACCCCCGCGACACCGCACATGCACACCCCCCTTGAATCAAGTCCTGCCGGACGATGATAAGGCGCCCAAGGGCGTGGAGTCCCCCTAGACTGTGTGGAATTGCATCGCTCTATCGCAACCGGTCATGTCCGGCGCCCATTACCCCACCTCCGCCCCGCTGCTGTTGACGCGCCTGCTGCACCAGGCAGCCACGCGCCCCGCGCACCCTGCGTTCATCGAGGCAGAGCGCAGCACCTCTTTTGATGTGCTCGCCAGTCAGATTGCAGCCCAGGGCGAACAGTTGAAGTCGCTGATTCAACCCGGCGATCGCGTGGTCCTGGTGATGGACAACAGCGCCGATCTGGCCGTGGCCATTTACGCCACCTGGTGGGCTGGCGGCGTGGTTGTCGCGTTGAACCCGACACTCAAGCCCGCTGACATCGCGCAACTGACCGAGGCCTGCCAGGCCCGCCTGTGCTGGCGGGCGCTGCCCGAGACGCCCCAGCCGCCAGCAGCCGATGCGGCCCCTTGTGCGCTGCAGCCACAGGTCCTGGCCAGCCTCGTCTTCACGTCGGGCACGACCGGACAGCCCAAGGGCGTGATGCTCAGCCACGGCGCCCTGGCGGCCAACACCCTGGCCGTGCAGCAGACCCTGCCGATGTCACCCGACGACGTGACCCTGTGCGTGCTGCCCTTTCACTATGCTTATGGCAGCTCGGTGCTGCACACCCACCTGAGCCTGGGCGCCACGCTGGTGCTTGAGAACAGCTTCATGTACCCGCAGCGCATCGTGCAGCGCATGGCCCAGGTCGCGGCCACGCACTTCTACGGCGTGCCTTCGTCGTTTTACCTGTTGCTCGAGCGAGGTCAGCTGAATGCCCACCCCCTGCCCGCCTTGCGCCACATGGCCCAGGCGGGAGGCCCCATGGACCCTGCGCGCATCGAGCGCCTGCAGCAGGCTTTGCCCGAGGTCGGTTTCTGGGTGATGTACGGGCAAACCGAAGCGTGCTCGCGCCTGACCACGCTGAGCCCGGCGCAGCGGCGGGGCAAGTTGGGCTCGGTGGGCCAGGCACTGCCCGGGATCGAGCTGCAGGTGCGCGATGCCGAAGGCTGGGCCAAGCCTGCAGGCCAAATCGGCGACATCTGGGCTCGCGGCCCCAACCTCATGCTTGGCTACTGGGGCTCGCCCGACGACACCGCCAGCACCCTGGTGGACGGCTGGCTGTACACCGGTGACATCGGCCACCTCGATGCCGAGGGCTTCCTGTTCCTCCACGGGCGCAGCCGCGAAATCCTGAAGGTGGGCGCGCACCGCGTGTCGCCACATGAAATCGAGAACTGCATCCAGGCAGTGCCGGGCGTCAGCGAGTGTGCCGTGGTGCCGCTGCCCGACGAGCTGCTGGGCGAGGTGCCTCGAGCCTGCGTGATCCCGGCCCCTGGTCACCCGCCCCTGCCGCAGCTCACGCGCGACATCCAGCGTCATTGCCGCGAACACCTGGCCCTGTACAAAGCACCCAAGCAGATCGACTATTTCGACACCCTGCCCCGAACCGCCTCGGGCAAGGTGCAAAAACACCTGATCGGCAACTGATCAGCACTTGAGCTGACGCCCGACACGCCCCCCCTTCAGCCAGCCATTCAAATCCAGGGAAAGCCATCGCCATGCCCCCATCCATCGACACCCTGATCGACACCCTGCTGGACTTCGATCGCGACGCCGAAATCACCCGCATCACCAGCAAGATCCGCGAGCTGATGCGCCTGCACCTCAAACGCCGCGGGCTGGTCGTGGCCATGTCAGGCGGCATCGACAGTTCGGTCTGCGCAGCGCTGGCCGTGCGCGCCCTGGGCCCTGACAAGGTGTTTGGCCTGCTGATGCCTGAGCGAGATTCGTCATCAGACAGCTCGATGAAAGGCCGCCTGCTGGCCGACCACCTGGGCATCCGCCACACGGTCGAAGACATCGCCCCCACGCTGGAGGCCATCGGCTGCTACCGCTGGCGCGACGACGCCATCCGCGCCGTCTTCCCGGCTTATGGCGATGGCTGGAAAAACAAAATCGTGATCGCGGGCGGCGCTCAGGGCCACATCAACCACTTCAAGCTGGTGGTCCAAGAGCCGGGCGACGGCCCGCTCCATGAACAGCGCCTGGGCCTGCGCGAATACCTGCAGATCGTGGCCGCCACCAACTTCAAGCAGCGCATCCGCAAGACGCTGGAGTTTTTCCACGCCGACCGCCTGAACTACGCCGTGGTGGGCACGCCCAACCGTGTCGAGTACGACCAGGGCTTCTTCGTCAAGAACGGCGACGGCACCGCCGACCTCAAACCCATCGCCCACCTCTACAAAACGCAGGTGTACGCGCTGGCCCGCCACATGGGGCTGCCCGAGGTCATCTGCAACGCCACACCCACCACCGACACCTACAGCCTCAGCCAGGGCCAGGACGAGTTCTATTACGCCCTGCCCTACAAAGAGATGGACGTGGCGCTGTGGCACCTCAACCAGGGCTTGCCTGCCATGAAGCTGGCCGAGTGCCTGGGCCTGAGCGAAGAACAAGCCGGCTTCATCTACCGTGACATCGAGGCCAAGCGCCGCACCACGGCGCCGCTGCACTGGTCGGGGTTGTTGATGGAGCCAGTGACCGGCCCGGTGCCGCGACCGGCGGACTGATCAGACCAGGGTCGGTCGCCGCAACGAAAAAGGCCAGTCACTGACTGGCCTTTTTTAAGCTGGAGCGGGTGATGGGAATCGAACCCACGTTATTTGCTTGGGAAGCAAGAGTCCTACCATTGAACGACACCCGCGATGGACGCGATTCTAGCGCCATCGCGGACCCCTCGATCATCAGGCCTTCATGCGACGTCGCGTGATCGCACCGATCGCCAGCATGCCAGCTGCCAGCATGCCCAGGCCGGACGCCTCGGGCACCGCCGACACCAGCGGCTTGCTTGACAGGCCAAAACGCAGCGAGGGGTTGATGTCGACGCCGAGCGAACCGAAGTTCAGCGTCGGCAGGCCGGCCTGTGCGATTTCATCGAGGGCCAGCGACCAGGTGAAGGCCGTCTGCGCCTGCTGGGTCAGCATCATGTTGTCGAGTTGCATCTGCATCGACAGCCCACCACTGGTGGACAGGTGCAAGCCCTTGGTGACCGAGAAATTGAAGACATCGAAAGACTTGGTGATCTTGCCATCGACGGTGCCCAGATCGGCCGTCAGCACATTGCGCTTGAAATCCAGCCCGAAGTTCGCCAGCGACAGCGCGCCACCGCTTTCGGTGTTGTAGATCAGCAGACCGGAGCCCGACGCAGCGCCTGACAAGGGCTTGAGCTTGAACAGCGACACATCCAGCGACACCTGCGTCACGGGCATCGCAAAATTCCAGTGCGAGCCGTCGTCCACCGAGTTGCCCAAGGCCGAAACACCGATGCCCAGCACGCTCATCAGGTCGGCTGTGTCTGAATTGAAGCTGAAGGTGGCTTCGGCATCGATGAAAGTCGTGGGGATGGTGATCGGCAAAGCCATGGCTGCCGATGCGCCAAGCGAAAGGCTCGCCGCAAGCAAGCCTTGGCGGGTGAAGCTGGTGATCGATGCCATGGTGGACTCCGGTGCGTGTTCTGTTGAGAAGAAGCATCTCAGAAGCAGACATGGAAAACACTGCCTGTTTCAGGGTCAGGTGGAGATCCGTCAATTGCGTCACGGGCAGGCTGCACACCCGCGCCAATTGGCATCAGGGCTGTCCCCAACCCTAAAATACCGCCATGACCTCCCCGAACGAGCAAGATTGCCCGCCTGAAGGCAGCACCCCTCCCGAAGTGGCCCATCCCCGCAGCATCCGAAGCTTCGTGATGCGGGCCGGCCGAACCACTGAAGGCCAGGCCAAGGCACTGAGCGAGCTGGGCCCACGCTTCGTGCTGCCCTACACCGCCCAGCCCCTGGACTTCCCGACCGTTTTTGGGCGCACGGCGCCCGTGGTGCTGGAGATCGGTTTTGGCATGGGCGACGCCACAGCCAAGATCGCAGACACCCTGCCGGACACCGATTTCATCGGTTGCGAGGTGCACGAGCCGGGCGTGGGCTCCTTGCTCAAGCAGGTCGGCGAGCGCGGCCTGACCAACCTGCGCATCGTCCAGCACGACGCCGTGGAGGTGCTCGAGCACATGATCCGACCGGGCTCGCTCGCCGGCGTGCACGTCTACTTCCCCGACCCGTGGCACAAGAAACGCCACAACAAGCGCCGGCTCATCCAGGCGCCCTTCGTGGCAGACCTGGTCCGGCACCTGGCGCCTGGCGGCTACATCCACTGTGCAACCGACTGGGAGCCATATGCCCAGCAGATGCTCGAGGTCTTGGGGGCCGACCCCGACCTCGTCAACACCGCCGAGGGCTACGCCGAGAAGCCGGCCTACCGCCCACTGACGAAATTTGAAAACCGCGGCCTCAAGCTCGGCCACGGCGTGTGGGACCTGGTTTTCCGCAAGCGAAGCTGAGAGAGCTGGCGCCCACCGAGCCTCGGTGGCGGCGCCAGCACCGGCTCACGCCACCAGGCAACGCAAACAAAAAAGGCAGGCCGATCCGGGGATCGCCTGCCTCTCCGCGTCATCGACGCGCAGCCGCTGCACCAGCACTGCCCCCGGGTCGTCAAACAACCCGAAGCCAGGTGCCGGCAGCCATCAGTTGCCGCTGGAGAACTTGTAGTCCGTCTTGGCCTTGTTCTTCAGGTCTTCGCGGAACTTGGACACCTTGACCTGGTTCTGGCGCTGAACGATCTGCTCCTTGACCTCTTCGAAGGCGGGGAACTGCACGGCGCGCACGTCTTCCAGCTTGATGATGTGGAAGCCGAACTGCGACTTCACGGGCGTGTCGGTGACCTGGCCCTTTTGCAGCTTGGTCATGGCGGCCGAGAACTCAGGCACGTAATTGCCGGGGTTGGCCCAGTCCAGGTCGCCACCGTTCTCGGCAGAGCCGGGGTCCTTGGAATTTTTCTTGGCCAGGTCCTCGAACTTGGCGCCGCCCTTGATCTGCGCGATCAGGGCCTTGGCGTCTTCTTCCTTCTCGACCAGGATGTGGCGAGCGCGGTATTCCTTGTCACCGTTGGCCGACTTGATGCGGTCGTACTCGGCGCGGGCTTCGGCGTCGGTGGTGCCCAGCTTCTTCTCGGCGTCGGTGAACAGAGCGCGGATCAGGATGGACTGGCGCGCGAATTCCATCTGCGTCTTGTAGTCGGCCGAGCGCTGCAGGCCCAGGCGTTCGGCTTCCTGGATGTAGATCTCGCGCAGCACGATCTCGTCCTTGACCTTTTGCTCCAACTCGGGGCTGCGGGTCATCGGCGGCTGGCCGGGCTGCTGGGGCGACTTGATGATCTGGTCGATCATGGCGTCGACGCGGGCCTTGGGCACGGCCTTGCCATTGACGATGGCGATGTTCTGGGCCGACACCAGCGGGGCGGCCAGCGACAGCGAAGCGGCCAGCAGGGCTGCCAGGGCGGTACGGGAAGTCTTCATGTTGAGCAGAGCGCTTGGGGTGCAGGAAGGTCAGGTGAGCCGCTCAGGTCTTGGGCTGGGTCGGCTCGGCCTGGATGGCCAGGGCATGGACGCCCCGGGGCATGAGATTGCGCAGGGCATCATACACAAGGCGATGGCGCCCCACGTGTGACAAGCCGTTGAAGCAGGCGGCCCGGATGCGCAGCGAGAAATGCGTGCCGAACGGGGCGCCGCTGTGGCCAGCGTGGCCCTGGTGAGCAGCGGTGTCGTCGTGCACCTCGATGGCTTCGGGCGAGAGCGCGGCGCGCAGCACACCCTCCATCTCTTCGGCGGTGACGGGTTGCGGGCTCAGGGGGTTCTCCGGGTTCACGATTTGGCCTCGGTGCTCGGCTCGGGCTCGACCATGTGGCGGCTGAGGTAAACACCTTGCGCCAGCGTGAAGACCAGGGTCAGGCCCAGGCTGCCCCACATCTTGAAGCTCACCCAGGTGTCGAGCGGGTAGTTGAATGCCACGTACAGGTTGAGCACGCCCATGCCCGCGAAGAACACGACCCAGGCCCAGCCCAGGTTGCGCCAGACGGCGTCGGGGGCATCGACCTGGCCGCCCATCATCTGACGGAGCATCTTGCGACCCAAAATCACCTCGGTGACCAGCAGCCCGGTGCCCATCAGCCAGTAGATGACGGTGGGCTTCCACTTGATGAAGGTCTCGTCGTGGAACCACAGCGTCAGGCCGCCGAGCACGACGACGATGCCCAAGCTGGCCCACAGCATTTTGTCCACGGGCTTGCGCAGCACCTTGAGCGTGCCGATTTGCAGGACCGTGGCCAGCACGACAACGACGGTGGCCAGCAGCACCGGCGCTTCGGTCACGCCCACCGAGCCGCCGGAGACTGCGAAGCCCAGGTGTTCGGTGAGCCAGGCAGCCGTTGCCTCCTTGTGCCCGTCGGCCCATTTGAAGCTGACGAAAAAGAGGATGACGGGCAGCAGGTCGAAGAGGAATTTCATGGGGACGCGCGAGGCAGAGGCGAGATCGGGGCGATCAACGTGACCGGGGCTCGAAGTCTATCGCGGCGGAGTTGATGCAGTAGCGCTCGCCGGTGGGCGCCGGGCCGTCGTCGAACACGTGGCCCAGGTGGGCGCCGCAGTTCTTGCAGCGCACCTCGGTGCGGATCATGCCGTGGCTGGTGTCGCGCACGTGCTCGATGAGGTCATCGGCCGCGGGCTGCCAGTAGCTGGGCCAGCCGCAGCCGGCGTCGAACTTGGTGTCTGACTCGAACAGCGTGACGCCGCAGCAGATGCAGCGGTAGGCACCCTCGGCGAAGTTGTCCCAATGCTTGCCGCTGAAAGGGGGCTCGGTGGCGGCGTGGCGCGTGACGCGAAAGGCCAGGGGCTCGGCGCCGGCCGAGGTCAGCTGCGCTTGCCATTCGGCGTCGGTCTTCTTGACAGGGTGATCGCTCATGATGAACAGGAGACCTCGATGGATTGGGCCCATTCGGGCGGGAAGCCTGCATCGGCCTCGCAGCCGGCCTGCTCGGTGAACGGCTGCTGCAGCAATCGGTGCAGGCGCTGAACCTCGCTGAAGTCACCCCGCTGGGCCTGGCGGATGGCGGTCTCGGCCAGGTGGTTGCGCAGCACGTACAGCGGGTTGACGCGGCGCAGGCGTTCGGCGCGCTCGGCGTCATGGCTGGCCTCGGCCTGCAGGCGGTTGCGGTAGCGTCCAGCCCAGGCGTCAAAGGCGGCGCGGTCCAGGAACAGGTCGCGCACAGGTGCGTTGCGCGCGTCGTCGGCAAGCACGGTGGTGTCGAAATCGGCCACGCGGCGAAAGGCGATGGTGAAGTCCACCTTGCCCGCAGCCAGCAGGCGCAGGAAGTCGATGCACAGGGCGTCGTCGCCGGGCTGCTCGCTGCGCAGGCCCAGCTTGGCTCGCCAGCGAGCGTTCATGGCCTGGATGAAGGCCTGCTCGTAGCGCTCCAGCACCTCGATGACGGCCTTGGGGTCGGCTTGCGCCTCGGGGATGAGCGGCAGCAGGGCCTGGGCCAAAGCACGCAGATTCCAGTAACCGATCTGCGGCTGGTTGTTCCAGCTGTAGCGCCCTTGTGTGTCGGAGTGATTGCAGATGTGGTCGGGGTCAAAGGCGTCGAGGAAGCCGAAGGGGCCATAGTCGATCGTCAAGCCCAGGATGGACATGTTGTCGGTGTTCATGACCCCGTGGCAAAAGCCTGCGGCCTGCCAGTCAGCCATCAACAGCGCAGTGCGACGCACCACCTCGTCCAACAGGGCCAGGGCGGGCTGGGGTTGCGCCGCCAGTTGCGGAAAGTGGTGGGTGATGACGAAGTCCAGCAGCGCCTGGAGCACCTCGTGGTGACGGGGCTGTCCGCTGTGCGCGAAGTGCTCGAAATGCCCGAAGCGGATGAAGCTGGGCGCCACTCGGGTGACGACGGCGGCCGTCTCGGTGGTTTCGCGGCGCACGCGCTCGGGCGAGGCCACCAGGGCCAGCGCGCGGGTGGTCGGTATGCCCAGGCCGTGCATGGCTTCGGAGCACAGGAACTCGCGGATGGACGATCGCAGCACGGCACGGCCGTCGCCCCGACGTGAGTACGGCGTCTGACCGGCGCCCTTGAGCTGGATCTCACGAGGACCGAGCGGGGTGTCGACTTCACCCAGCAGCAATGCCCGGCCGTCACCCAGTTGCCCGGCCCAGGCACCGAACTGGTGACCTGAATAGACGGTGGCCATCGGGGCCATGCCCGGCCACAAGCCGTTGCCACCCAGCACCTGCAAGGCCTGCTCGTCGGCCCAGTGGGCGGGCCAGCCCAGCTCGGCCGCCAAGGCGTCGTTGCGGGACACCCATTGCAGGGCGGGCAAGGGCTCGCCCTGCAGGAAGGTGCCCAGGGGCACGCCGAAATCGGTGCGGGCACGTTCGCTGCTTGCGGCGTATCGGTTGGGCCAGCTTTGCGCGGGCGGGTGCCAGCCATCGGTGAGGGGGGCGTCGGGGGTGAGCGAAGGCATGTGGCGGAGTGTAGACAAGCCCCCCTGTCCCTGGGGCGCGGCGGGGCATGTGTCCGAATGCACAGGCCCTAAGATGCGCTGCATCGCCGGCTCGCTGCCGGCTTCGTCTTGTTGCAGGAGATCGCTTTGGACCTGGTGTTGTTCTTCAAGGCCGCGTTGATGGGCATCGTCGAGGGGCTGACCGAGTTCCTGCCCATCTCCAGCACTGGCCACCTCATCCTGGCCAATGCCATGATGGGCTTCTCGGAAGCCGCCGGCTCCGAAAAAGCCAAGGTCTTCGAGATCGCCATCCAGACCGGCGCCATCTTTGCGGTCATCCTGGTCTACATGCAGCGCCTGAAGGACACGGTCGCCGGCCTCGGCTCCGACCCGAAAGCCCAGCGCTTTGCACTCAACGTGGTCATCGGCTTCCTGCCTGCGGTCGTCATGGGCCTGTTGGTCGGCAAGGTGATCAAGGAACACCTGTTCACACCCACGGTGGTGGCCACCACCTTCATCATCGGCGGGGTGATCATCCTGATCGCCGAGCGCATCGCAGCGCGTCAACCACAGGCCCGCGTCGAGACCATCGACGACCTGGGCTTTGTCGACGCCATCAAGGTCGGCCTGATCCAGTGCCTGGCCATGGTGCCGGGCACCAGCCGCTCGGGCGCCACCATCATCGGCGGCATGTTGATGGGGCTGTCGCGCAAGGCGGCCACGGATTACAGCTTCTTCCTGGGCATCCCGACCCTGGTGGGCGCTGGCATCTACAGCCTCTACAAAGAGCGCGCGCTCTTGTCCTGGGATGACCTGCCGCTGTTCGCCACCGGGCTGGTTTTTGCGTTCCTGTCGGCCTGGGTGTGCGTGCGCTGGTTGATCCGCTACGTGTCCAGCCACACCTTCGTGCCCTTTGCCTGGTACCGCATCGCTTTCGGCATCCTGATCCTGGTGACGGCGCATTTCGGCTGGGTGAGCTGGCACGAGTGAGCCCTGGGTCGGCCCACTGTCAGCAGGGCTGCGACAATCGGGGGCATGAGCCCTCTGAGCCCACCGCATCGCCCGAGCGTCCGACACCGGGCCCTCGACGCCCTGCTTGAGCCCGATCCGGCACGCAAAGCTGCCCAGGCGCGAGCGCTGTTTGAGGAAGTTTCGGCTTCTTGCCAGGTGCAGCCATCAGCTGGCTGTGCAGCTCGGCAGCCGGGCAACGATGACGCATGGCCCGAGCGTGAGCGACTGGCGGTGCTGACGCTGAACGAAGCTCAGCAAGCCGCCATGCCAGGCCGCCCCGCCCTGCCCCGGCTGGTGCCCGCCAAGGACGTGCCCTCGCGCAGCCCCTTCACGCTCGAAGGGCGCGCTGCGCTGCTGCACGCCATCTGCCACATCGAGTTCAACGCCATCAACCTGGCGCTGGACGCCGTCTGGCGTTTCTCGGGCATGCCCGAGGCCTTTTACCGCGACTGGCTGCGTGTGGCGGCTGAGGAGGCGCTGCACTTCAGCCTGCTGCGCGAGCACCTGCAAAGCCTGGGGCACGACTATGGCGACTTCGATGCCCACGACGGCCTGTGGAGCATGTGCGAGAAGACGCGGCACGACATCGTGGCACGCATGGCGCTGGTGCCGCGCACGCTGGAAGCCCGCGGGCTGGACGCCACGCCGCTGATCCAGGACAAGCTCGCGCGCGCGGGCGACTTGCGCGCGGTCGAGATCCTTGACTTGATCCTGCGTGACGAAGTTGGCCACGTGGCGATTGGCAACCGATGGTTTCACCACCTGTGCCAGGAGCGCGGCCTCGACGCCGTGGCGCTCTACCCTCGGCTGGTGCGCGAATTCGAAGCGCCCCGTTTGCGCCCTCCTTTCAACGAAGCGGCGCGCAAAGCAGCCGGGTTCACCGAAGAAGAAATGGCGTTTCTACTGGGCACCGACTGAGCTGCCGGGACGGCTGAACCACGACCAGGACACCCCAGCGCATCAGCCGCGCGGGTGGTGCTGCGCGTGCAACTGCCGCAGCCGCTCGCGCGCCACATGGGTATAGACCTGGGTGGTCGAGATGTCGGCGTGGCCCAGCAGCATCTGCACCACGCGCAGATCAGCGCCGTGGTTGAGCAGGTGGGTGGCGAAGGCGTGCCGCAAGGTGTGCGGCGACAGGTGCTGGGTGATGCCCGCGTGCATGGCGTGCTTGCGGATGAGCTTCCAGAACATCTGCCGGCTCATGGCATGGCCCTGAGCGGTGACGAACAGGTCTTCGCTGCTGCGGCCTTCTCCCAGGATCTGCGGGCGGGCCTCGCTCATGTAGCGCAGCAACCAGCCGCTGGCCTCCTGGCCAAAAGGCACCAGGCGCTCCTTGCTGCCCTTGCCTGTCACGCGCAACACCTCTTCATCCAGGCTGACCTGCACGGTGCGCAAGCCCACGAGCTCGCTCACGCGCAGGCCACTGGCGTACATGAGCTCGAGCATGGCGCGGTCGCGCAGACCGAGGGGCTCGTGGGGGTCAGGGGCCGCGAGCAGTTGCTCGACCTGGTCTTCGGTCAGGGTGCCGGGCAGGCGCATGCGCTGGCGCGGGGCATCCATGCGCACCGTCGGGTCGGCCTGACACAGGTGTTCGCGGATGGCCCAGCGGTAGAACCGCCGGAAAACGCTCAGGCGGCGCCCCACCGAGGCCGGACGGGACTCGCCATGGCGGGCCAGCATGTAGGCCTGCAGGTCGGCCTCCGAGGCTTGCAGCAAGGTGCGCCCCGCATGCCCGAAAAGCCAACTCACCAGGGCCGACAGGTCACGGCGGTAAGCGGCCAGGGTGTTGTCACTCAGGCCGTCTTCCAGCCAGATGGCATCGACGAACCGATCGACGACGGGGTCGGTCGGCGCTGGCGGCGGGTCGGTCTGCTGACCTGTGCCCCCCGATGCCCCGCTGGCGTCGTCAGACACCGCCACGCAGCAGGCCCTCTTTCATGCGTTTGTCGGCTGGGTGCTCGCCAACGAAGATTTTCAGCACGGCTCGGTACAGGTCATCGCCAGCCACAGGCTGGCCGATGGGCTTTTCATTCAAGCGCAGCACGGTGCCTCGGTCGGGCTGGAAGTCGAGGTCAACGGTGTCACCCACCTTGAGCTCGCCCAGGCCGTCAATCAGGGATGCCAGGGTCTGCAGCCGGGCGCCGATCTGGGCCTGAACGGGCTCCGGCTCGTGGCGGGCAATGCGGCTGGTCAGCGACTTGGTCAGCTCGTTGCTGGGTGCGTCGAGCATGATCTTCAGGCGCAGGCGCTTGGGGCCCGGCATGCTCAGAACCTGTGCCGAGTCCTTCGTGGGGGCCGCCAGGTAAAGGCCAGCCACGAAGGCCTTGATCCAGGCCACGCCGCGCAGGCCCAGTCCATTCAGGCGCAGGGTGCGGTCGGACAGCACCGCCGTGTCCTCGAAAGTCTGTCCTTCGAGGCTGGCGGCCATCGCAGGCGAAGCCCCGACCCAGGTGCCAGCGACGAGGGCCAGCAGCGCGGTGCAGGCCAGGTGACGGGTGGCGCGCAGGCGCCAGGAGAAATTCAGCATGCAGCGGTGTTTTTTAAGGATCAAGGACAGCCTAGCAGCCAGCCGGAACCGTTTGCATGTGGGGACACACAATCGGCTTTCAAGGGCAAACCAGCTAGGCTCACGGGCACCATGATGGACCCGCTTTTGTTGCTGCCTGATTTCCTGTTGATTCTGGGAGGTTTCTGCCTGTGCCGTTACACGGCCTTCGGACGCCCCACCTGGGACGTGGTTGAACGCCTGGTCTACCACCTGCTGTTCCCGGCCCTGCTGTTCGCCTCGATCGTGCGCAGCCCCCTGCAGCCGGGCGACGCCGCCACCTTGGCAGGCGCTGGCGTCGGGCTGTGTGTGCTGGGCCTGGTGCTGGCGACCTGGCTGCGCCACATGCCTGGCGTGGACGCAACGCTGCACGCCAGCGGGGCGCAGGTCGCGTTTCGTTTCAACTCCTACATCGCGCTGGCGCTGGCCGACCGGCTGCTGGGTGCGCAGGGTGTGGCCCTGATCGCCATCTTGATAGCGCTGTGCGTGCCGCTGTGCAACGCCGGAGCGGTATGGAGCCTGGCCCGCCATGGCGGCCACAACACCTGGGCCGAACTGGCTCGCAATCCTTTGATCATCGGCACCCTGAGTGGCCTGCTGGTGCGGGTGCTGGACCTGCATTTGCCCGTTTGGATGCTGGAAACGGTGGGGCGCATCGGTCAGGCTGCGCTGCCGCTGGGGCTGCTCGCCGTCGGCGCCGGCCTGAAGATGACTGGTTTGACGGCCGCACCCGCCCTCGCGCTGGGCCTGCTGGGCATCCGGCACCTGCTGTTGCCGGTCGCTGCCATCGGACTGGCCTGGGCGCTGAAGCTGCCGCCCACCGAGCAGGCCATCCTGGTGGCCTTCGGGGCGTTGCCCACGGCCTCCAGCGCTTATGTGCTGGCGGTGCGAATGGGTGGCAACGGGCCCTTCGTGGCGGGCTTGATCACGGTGTCCACGCTGTTGGGCATGGCCACCGTGCCGCTGTGGATCGGCGCCCTGGCCTGGCTCAGGCCAGCGGGCTGACCCGGCTCAGTCGTTCACTGGCCGCTGGCGTAGGCGCGGTTGATTTCCGCCATGGTCTGCTCCAGCTTGGCGGGCGTGCGCAGCGCCGGGTCGGTCTGGTTCTGCCATTCGCCGAAGGCGGTGGCGCGGCGGCGCATGTACTCGGTCTCGCGGTTCTGCGCGGCCATGCGGGTTTCGTCCTCGGGGTTGGGAACGATCGTGGCCAGCTGAGCCTGCCAGGCTTCGACGCGCTGGGTGCGGCGGGCTTCGTCGGGCTCGGCCTCGGCGATCAGCACGGCGCCCATCAGCGCGGCTTCCATGAGCGTGAATTCGCCCGTCTTGAGGCGGTCAGGCAGCTCCTTGAAGAGGCCCTCGGCCAGTTGCCGGCGCTCGCGGGCCTGCTTTTGCTCGTCCAGCCCCTGCCAGGCCTCGAAAGCACGGTGGTACTGCACATAGCTGACGATGCGGGCGGCCTCGGCCTTGGCGTTAGGTGCCTTGCTCAAGGCACCTTCAAGCGTGGATTGGTCTTCGGTGTTGACGGTGCCCCAGCGCGCATCGTTGAGGATGGAGGTCACGGGGGCGCCACCGCCAGCGGCGCCCGATGCAGAGGACCACTGCCACATGGAACCTGAAGCGCCAGGCGTGCCCGCCTCACCCGAGCCACCTTGGGGGGCAAACGCCCACCAGGCCAGCCCACCAGCCACGGCCACTGCGGCCACGATGGCCACGCCAGTCCAGGAACGGTTCTTCTCGATCGTGATCATGGGAGTCAGGGGGAATGCTGCTGCGAGAGGCACGCAGGATACCCCCATGCCGCGCCCACCTCGCACCAGCGAACCCCGGATTACTACCAAGTCCCCCTTGGAACCAGTGGGCCATCGGACAGGCTTTACACAACGACACCTAGACTCCCGCCATGGACATCCGATCGATGACGCCCACGGACCTGGACCAGGTGCTCACCATCCAGCGACGCTGCTACCCACCGCAATACCACGAGCCGCTCGGCGCCTTCGAAAACAAGATCCGGCAATCCCCCACGTCAGCCTGGCTGGCGGTCGAGGCAGACATGACCCTGGCCTACCTCGTGACCCTGCCGGTTGACGAAGACCATTTCCCGGCGCTGCATGCGGCCAACTGGCAGCCCCCTGCGCTGCCCAAATGGCTCTACCTGCACGACCTCGCGGTTGACCCCGACCACCGAGGCAGCGGTGCAGGCCAAGGCCTGGTCCAGAGGGCGTTCGAGCACGCGCGTGCCTCGGGGCTGGCTGGGCTGGCCCTGGTGGCCGTCCAGGGCTCGCAGCCGTATTGGCACAAGCAGGGCTTTCAAGCACGTCAGGTCGACCACCCGGGCCTGCTGGCCAAGCTGCGATCGTTCGGCACCGATGCGAGCTTCATGACCCTCGATTCATGACCCTCGGTTGACACCCATCGTTGGGGCAGGCGTTTTTGTCAGCAGGGTTGATTCACGTCAAGTCATACGGTTGACTGACTTCGAGGCCGATGCAATGCTGCATCGCAACAAGCCTCGAACCATGTGTGCCCTGCCCCCTTCAATCCATGCTTGCGAGCCCAGCGCACGGCGCCCGGCTCCGCTGACCGAAACAGCGCGTGGGCTTCAGGCTCGCGAACGCATGTTGCGCGCTGCACTGGCGCAGTTCGGTCGCCACGGCTTTGACGGCACCACCACGCGGATGATCGCCAGCGCCGCCGGCATGAACCTGGGCGCCATCCCCTACTACTTCGGCACCAAGGAAGAGCTCTACGTCGAGGCCGCAGGTTTCCTGGCCGACGCCATCCAGGCACGACAGCGCGAACCTCTGTTGATGTGGTGGGCGCGGGGCACCACAGGGGCTGCGAGCGAAATGCCCGACGGGATCGAGGCTGAACATGCGCTCGCCGAACGAGACGAGTTGATCGAGCGGGTGGTGGCCTTCTTGTGCGATCAAGCCCGGGTGCTGCTCGCCGACGATTTCCCGGCTGAGTGGGTGCAGTTCTTCCTGAGGCTGCAGGCCGAGGAAGGGCCGGCGCTGGAGCGCCTGTTCAGCCAGGTCGTGGCGCCCATGCAAGACGCCGTCGAGGGCCTGGTGGCACGCATCTGCGGCCGCGAGGCCTCGCACGCCATGCCGCGCGCCATCACGTTCCTGGCCGCACACCAGGTGATGAGCCTGAGGCTGTCGGATGCCTTGCTGCTGCGCAGGCTCGGATGGGACCGCTTCACGCCCGAGCGCATCGACCAACTCCTTGACTTGATCGCCATCTCGCTGCGGGCCCAGCTCGCGGCGCTGGCGCCCCCTGCACCATGAACCGACGCACCCTGAACCGGACCTTGATCGCCGCCACACTGGCCGCCGCCGTGGGCGTCGCCTGGTGGGTGAACACCCAGCGCGATCGCCTGCCCGATGGCATCCACCGAGGCAATGGCCGGGTGGAGGTCGAGCGCATCGAGGTCGCGGCCAAGTACCCGGGGCGCGTCATCGAACTGCCGGTGCGCGAGGGCGACCTGGTCAAGGCAGGCGACGTCATCGCACGGCAGGACCCGACCGACCTGCTGGCCCAACGTGCCGCCGTGGAAGCCGCCCGCGATCGAGCCTCCCAGGCCATGCAGCGCGCGGGCGCCGAAACCGAGGTGCGCAAGGTGCAGGCGCGCATCGCCCAATTGGAGTTGGACCACGCGACGCGGCTCAAGCAGGATGCGCTGGTCTCTGGCGCCGAGGTGGAGCGGCGCACGGCCCAGCGCGACGGCGAGCAAGCGGGCATCCAGGTGGCCCGCGCAGCCATTGGTGAAGCCACCGCTGCGCGCGCCGAAGCGGACGCCCAGATCAGGCGCTTGAACGTGGCGCTGGATGACCTGGTGCTGCGCGCGCCGGTGGCCGGCCGCATCGAGTACCGCGTGGTCGAGCCAGGCTCGGTCATCCCCTCGGGTGGACGTGTGGCCACGCTGCTGAACACATCCGAGGTGCACATGACGCTGTTCCTACCGACCGACGTGGCGGGCGGACTCAAGCTGGGTGACGAGGCCCGCATCGTGCTGGACGCGGCGCCGCAATTCGTCATCCCGGCGGTGGTGACCTTCGTTGCGTCGGAGGCGCAGTTCACGCCCAAGTACGTGGAGACGGCAGCCGAGCGAGAAAAGCTTGTTTTTCGCGTCAAGCTCAAGGTGGCGTCTGAGCTGGCCAGCCGCTATGCGCCCCATGTGAAAGCGGGTCTGACCGGGTATGGGCATGTGCGCAGCG
Organism: uncultured Aquabacterium sp.; assembly: GCA_964373965.1. GTDB lineage: Bacteria > Pseudomonadota > Gammaproteobacteria > Burkholderiales > Burkholderiaceae_C > Aquabacterium. The sequence continues at coordinate 125,260 of CAYJXE010000001.1, forward strand.
ATGCCAGCAAGCCCTGGCCAGCATCGCTGATGGTGAGGCTGCCCGATGAGCAGGCTGGTTCAAGCCATCGTCAACCGCGTTGACAGCATGAGTCACCCCAGCGAGATCGCCATCGCCGTGGATGTGCGAGACCTTGGCCACCGATACGGTGACACCCGAGCGCTCGAGCACGTCAGCCTGCAACTGCCCGCAGGGCGCACCATTGCGCTGGTGGGGCCTGACGGTGTCGGCAAGTCGACCTTGCTGTCGGTCATCGCCGGCGTGAAGGTGATCCAGCGTGGCCGTGTCCACGTGCTGGGTGAAGACCTGTCCAGTGCACCGGCACGCGCCCGCTTGTCGCCTCGGGTGGCCTTCATGCCGCAGGGCCTGGGACGCAACCTCTACCCGACGCTGTCGGTGGCCGAGAACATCGACTTCTTTGCGCGGCTGTTCGGTCAGGGCGCGGCCGAGCGCGAGGCGCGCATCCAGCGGCTGCTGGACGCCACGGGCCTGGCGCCCTTTCGTGACCGTCCTGCGGGCAAGTTGTCAGGCGGCATGAAGCAGAAACTCGGCCTGTGCTGCTCGCTGGTGCACGACCCCGATCTGCTCATCCTCGATGAGCCCACCACGGGCGTGGATCCACTGTCGCGGCGGCAGTTCTGGGCGCTGGTCGAAGCCCTGCGCGCCGAGCGCCCCGGCATGACCGTGATCGTGGCCACGGCCTACATGGAAGAGGCCGAACGCTTCGAACACCTCGTGGCCATGAACGCGGGGCAGGTGCTGGTGTTCGACCGCACCGAGAACGTGCTGGCGCGCACGCCGCTGCACACGCTTGAAGCGGCCTACATCGGGCTGCTGCCAGAGGATGCGCGTGGCAGCATCGAGCCGCTGATCATCCCGCCTCGCCCTGCTGTGGAGGGGCCGCCCGCCATCGAAGCCCAGGGGCTGACGCGCCGCTTCGGTGACTTCATCGCCGTGGACAACGTCAGCTTTCGCATCGAGCGCGGCGAGATCTTCGGCTTCCTGGGCTCGAACGGTTGCGGCAAGACGACGACCATGAAGATGCTCACGGGGCTGCTGGACATCAGCTCGGGCTCGGCACAGTTACTGGGCGCGCCCATCGACCCGCACAACCTCGAGACGCGCATGAAGGTGGGCTACATGTCGCAGGCCTTTTCGCTGTACGACGAGCTGAGCGTGCGGCAGAACCTGGTGCTGCACGCGCGCCTGTATCGCATGGACGGTGATGTGGCCGAGCACGCCATCGGCGACGCTCTGCAGCGCTTCGACCTGGGTGAACACGCCGAGGCCCGGCCCAGCGAGCTGTCGCTGGGCATCCGCCAACGCCTGCAACTGGCCGCTGCCTGCCTGCACAAGCCCGAGGTGCTGATCCTCGACGAGCCCACCTCGGGCGTCGACCCGGCCGCACGTGACCTGTTCTGGCGTCAGCTGGTGCAGCTGTCCAGGCAAGAGCAGGTCACCATCTTCGTGTCGACCCACTTCATGAACGAGGCCGAGCGATGTGACCGCATCTCGCTGATGCACCGGGGGCGGGTGCTGGCCGTGGGCTCGCCCCAGGCGCTACAGCAGGCACAAGGCGCCGCCTCGCTGGAAGACGCCTTCGTGGCGCACCTGCAGGCGGCCGACACGACGGTGCAGGCGGCCCAGATGGCGGCCACGGCTCGCACGCCAACCGTGCCTGCACAGAACACACTCGCTGCCTCCCATGCGCCTGATCCGACCTCGTTGCCTGCTCAGGATGCCGCCGACACTTCGAGAAGCACGGTGCGTTCGATGCGCGAGCGCACGCTGCTCGACTGGTGGGCCCGCACCTGGGCTTTCGCGCGCCGCGAGGCCATGGAACTCAAGCGCGACCCGATCCGCCTGACCTTTGCCCTGCTGGGCCCGATCATCCTGTTGGTGACGGCGGCCTGGAGCATCTCCTTCGACATCCACAAGGCCAGCTTCACCGTGCTCGATCGCGACCAGACGCACGACAGCAGGCAGCTGATCGAGCACTTCGAGGGCTCGCGCTACTTTCAACGCAAAGGATCGGTGCAGACGATCGAAGAAGGCGACGCCATGCTACGCGCGCACGACGTGGTGCTGGTGATCGAGGTCCCGCCAGGTTTCGGGCGAGACCTTGTCCAAGGACGGCGCCCCGACGTGGCCCTGTACATCGATGGCGCACAGACCTTCACCGCCGAGAACGTGCGCGGCTACGCCCGAGGCATCCTGCTGGAGCACGCCATGCGCTTCGCTCAGGAAACCCCAGGGCTGAAGGTGCCGGCCTTGCCCGCGCGCCTGGAGCCCCGCTTTTCGTACAACCAGGCCTTTCGCAGCATTTACGCGTCCACGCCCGGCCTCCTGATGCTCTGCCTGATCATCATCCCGGCCATGCTCACCGCGCTGGGCGTGGTGCGCGAAAAGGAAATGGGCTCCATCCTCAACCTCTATGCCTCGCCGGCCAGCGTGGGGCAGTTCCTGGTTGGCAAGCAGCTGCCCTACATCGGCCTGGCCATGCTGAGCTACCTCAGCCTCGTGTTCCTGACCATCGTGCTGTTGCAGGTGCCGCTCAAGGGCAACTTCTTTGCGCTGAGCCTGGGCGCGCTGTGCTTCGTCTTCGCCACCACGGCGCTGGGCCTGCTGATCTCGGCCTTTTTGAAGTCGCAGGTGGCGGCCACCTTCGCCACGGCCATCGTCTGCCTGATCCCCTCCATCAACTTTTCGGGCCTGCTGTATCCGGTGTCCACGCTCACCGGTGCGGCGCTGTGGGTGGGCCAGGGTTTTCCGGCCTCGTGGTTCCAACTCATCAGCCTGGGCAGCTTCACCAAGGGCCTGAGTTTTGACAGCTTCGGGCCCATGTACGCGGCGCTGCTGGCCTTCGGCCTGGGCTACCTGGCGCTGGCGCGGCTGGCTGTGCGAAAGCAAGAGGCTTAAGGCATGGGACACGACACCCGTCAATGGCTGCTCAACGTCGCCAGGCTGTCGGCGAAAGAGTTGCGCAGCCTGGTGGGCGACCTGCCCCTGGTTGCGCTGATCCTGTTCGCCTTCACCATCTCGGTCTACACGACGGCCAAGGGCGTCAAGGCCGAGGTCTCGCACGCCTCGGTGGGCTGGATCGACGCCGACCAGTCGGCGCTGTCCTTGCGCCTGCGCGACGCCATCCGCACGCCCTATTTCCAGCCACCGCGAGACATCACCACGCAGCAGGCCGGCCCGGCGCTGGACCGGGGTGACGTCATCTTCGTCATCGACGTGCCGCCGCATTTCGAGGCCGACGTGCTGGCTGGCCGAGCGCCTGCGATCCAGGTCACGGTGGACGCCACGGCCATGACGCAGGCCGGCCTGGGCGTGGCTTACCTCAACGAGATTTTCCTGCAAGAGCTGCTCGGCTTCTTCCACCAACAGGGCATCGACAGCCTGCTGCCTGCCCGCCCTGTCATCCACCTCGAGTTCAACCCCAACAACCAGTCGCACTGGTTCACCGCGGTGATGCTCATCATCACCAACATCACGGTGCTGGCCATCATCCTGGTGGGCGCAGCCGTCATCCGCGAGCGCGAACACGGCACCATCGAGCACCTGCTGGTGATGCCGGTGCGCCCCTCCGAAATCGCGCTGGCCAAGATCCTGGCCAATGGCGGCGTGATCCTGCTGGCGGTGTGGCTGTCGCTGATGTTCGTGGTGCAGGGCTGGCTGGGCGTGCCGCTGCTGGGCTCGATCACCTTGTTCCTGCTGGGCACCGCGGCCTACCTGTTTGCCGTGACCTCGCTGGGCGTGCTGCTGGCCACGGTCACCTCGTCCATGCCGCAGTTCGGTTTGCTGGCCGCGCCGGTTTACGTGGTGCTGTACCTGCTCTCGGGCGCGGCCACGCCAGTTGAAAGCATGCCCGAGCTGATGCAAGGCGTGGTGCAAATCTCGCCCACCACGCAGTTCGTCAAGCTCACCCACGCCGTGCTGTACCGCGGCGCAGGCCTGGACATCGTCTGGCCGCAGCTGCTCGCCGTTTCGGTGGCGGGCGCGGTCTTCCTCTTCATCGCGTTGTCGCGATTCCGTTCGATGCTGGCGCGGCAGGGCTGAAGCCCGCATCGTCAGCGCAAACCTGGAGCACACCATGAGCGAATGCACCCCGAAGGACATGAGCTGGAACGACTGGGTCCGCGCACTGGACCGCCAGGTGCATGGCGACATCGGCCAGTTGATGAGCGGCATCTCGCCCATCCAGACCACGCTGGTCTACCTCGACTGGCTCTCGCACCTGATGATCTCGCCGGGCAAGCAGCTCGACCTCGTCAAGCAGACGACCGAAGACCTGAGCGCCGCCCTGGTCAACCCGGCGACCTCCCAGCTGAGCACCGGCGCGCAGGGCCTGCCCAGCGAGGTGCCAGACCGGCGCTTCGCCAGCCAGGGCTGGCAACAGTGGCCCTTCAACGCCTATGCACAGGGCTTTCACGTCCTGGAACGGGCCTGGCACCGCGCCACCCACGGCGTGCCCGGCCTGAACCACCGCCACGAAGACATCGCCGCCTTCGCCGCCCGCCAGTGGCTCGACATCTTCAACCCGACCAACATCCCCTGGATGAACCCCGAGGTCATCACAACGACGCTCAAGGAAGGTGGCATGAACCTGGTGCGTGGCGCCGCGAACTGGGCCGATGACCTTCAGCGCATCGTGCGCGACCTGCCTCCGGCGGGCGTCGAAGCCTTCAAGCCGGGCGAGAACGTGGCCATCACCCCCGGTCGGGTCGTGCTGCGCAACGACCTCATCGAGCTGATCCAGTACAGCCCCACGACCGAGGCCGTGCACCCCGAGCCCGTGCTCATCGTGCCGGCCTGGATCATGAAGTACTACATCCTCGACCTGGCGCCGCACAACTCGCTGGTCAAGCACCTGGTCGACCAGGGCCACACCGTGTTCATGATCTCGTGGAAGAACCCCACCGAAGAGGACCGTTGCAAAGGCCTGGAGGACTACCGACAAGAGGGCGTGATGGCCGCGCTCGACACCATCGGCCGCATCGTGCCAGGCCAGAAGGTGCACGCCACCGGCTACTGCCTGGGCGGCACGCTGATGATGATCACCGCCGCCACCATGGGCCGAGACAAGGACGAGCGCCTGGCCTCGATGACGCTGTTTGCAGCCCAGGGTGACTTCACCGAAGCGGGCGAGCTGCTCATGTTCATCAACGAGAGCGAGGTCGAACTCATCGAATCAATGATGGCGCAGCAGGGCTACCTCAAGGGCTCGCAGATGGCGGGCACCTTCCAGCTGCTGCATGCCGACGACCTGATCTGGTCGCGCGCGCTGAAGAACTACATGCTCGGCCAGCGCGACCGCCCCAACGACCTGATGGCCTGGAACGCCGACACCACGCGCATGCCCTATCGCATGCATTCGGAGTACCTGCACAAGCTCTTCTTGCACAACGAGCTCGCCAGCGGGCGCTACGAGGTCGATGGCAAGCCCATCTGGTTCACCGACATCCACGTGCCCTGCTTCGCCGTGGGCACGGTGACCGACCACGTCGCGCCCTGGAAGTCGGTCTACAAGCTGCACCTGCTGCCGCTGGACATCACCTTCGTGCTCACCAGCGGCGGGCACAACGCCGGCATCGTCAGCGAACCCGGGCACAAGGGGCGGCACTTCCAGGTTCACCACCGCCCCGTCACCGAAGCCTACGTGGCGCCCGAGCGCTGGCAAGCCGAGGTGCCGCACACCGAAGGCTCGTGGTGGCCCACCTGGCAGGCCTGGCTGGCCGCCCACTCCAGCGCAAAACAGGCACCGCCACCGCTGGGCGTGCCGGGCCGCAAGCAGAAGCTGCCTGACGCCCCCGGCCACTACGTCAAACAAGCCTGAAACATGCCCTCGACCGACGCCCCCAGGCTGCTGGAGAACCGCTGCTACGACGAAATCGCCCTGGGCGACTCAGCCAGCATCACCCGCACGCTGACCAAGCAGGACATCGAGGTCTTCGCCATCCTCAGTGGCGACGTCAACCCGGCCCACCTCGACGAGGCCTACGCCAGGCAAACGCCCTTTCACCAGGTCATCGCACACGGCATGTGGGGCGGCACGCTCATCTCCACGGTGCTGGGCACGCGCCTGCCGGGCCCCGGCACCATCTACGTGCGGCAATCGCTGGCCTTCTTGCGCCCAGTGGGCCTGGGCGACGTCATCACCGTCACCGTGACGGTCAAGGACAAGCTCGACCATGACCGCGTCATCCTCGATTGCCTGTGCAGCAACCAGGTGGGCAAAGCCGTCATCACCGGTGAGGCCGAGGTCATCGCGCCCGACGCGAAGGTGCGCCGAGCCGCCACCCCGCTGCCAGACCTGGCCTTGCACCACCACGAACGATTCGCCGAGTTGATGTCTCGCACCCAGGGCCTGCGCCCAGCGCGTTGCGCCGTCATCCACCCTCTGGACGCCGAGGCCTTGCTCGGCGCGATGCAGGCCAGCCACGCGGGCCTGATCGAGCCCGTGCTCGTGGGCCCCCAGTCAGACATCGAGGCCCTGGCCGCGGCCCATGACATCGACCTGACAGCCGCGCAGTGGCACCCCAGCCCCGACCGCGCCACCGCCCTGCAAGAGGCCTTGAAGCTCGTCCACCTTGGCGAGGTCGAAGCGCTGATGCAAGCGGGCGCGCCCACCTTCGAGCTGCTGCCAGCGCTGATGGCCCGCGACACCGGCCTGCGCACAGGGCGGCGCATCAGCCACGCCTGGATCGCAGACGTGCCTGGCCGCGACGAGCCCCTGATCATCACCGACGCCGCACTCAACATCCAGCCCACGCTGCAGGCCAAGCGAGACATCGCCCAGAACGCCATCGACCTGGCGCTCAAGATGGGGCTGAGCCCGCGCGTGGCCATCCTGTCGGCGGCCCGCGACCCTGACAGCCACCTGAGCTCATCGGTGGACGCCATGGCCCTTTGCGAGATGTCCAGGCTTGGGCAGATCACGGGTGGCACCATCGACGGCCCCCTGCCCTTTGACGTCGCCATCAGCCCTGACGCGGCTCGGGTGCGCCACGCCTCGTCGCCCGTGGCCGGACGCGCCAACGTGCTGCTCGTGCCCAGCCTCGAAACGGGCGACATGCTGGTCAAGCAGCTCAGCCACCTGGCCCACGCCGATGTGGCGGGCATCTGCCTCGGCGCCATGGTCCCGGTGATCCTGTCCGATGCCACCGACCCGCCACGCACCCGGCTGGCTTGTGCCGCGCTCGCGCTGCTTCAGGCCCGAGCCGAATTCAACCCGACGACTGGGGTCTGACCCATGCTTGATTCTCATCACACCGCCTCTCGGCCAGGCATGCGCGCCACCTTGCGGCGCCAAGTCACCCTTGCCACGTGCCTGCTGACCCTGGGCGCCTGCACCACCATCGAGGTCAACGTGCCCGACAGCGGGGTTCGCGTGCCCGAGCGCTTCACTCAGGTCGAAGCAAACCCCTCCAGCCAAGCGGCGCAGCCCGACCTGGCCCGCTGGTGGCGAGCCATCCCCGACCCGACGCTGTCCGCGCTGATCGAGAAGGGCCTCGTCGCCAACGCCGACGTGCGCATCGCCGCGGCCCGCGTGCGCGAGGCCCGCGCAGTGGTCACCCAGGCCGAATCGGCCCTCTACCCCACCCTCGCAGCCCTGGGTTACGCCGGGCGCACCCAGCAAAACGAGGCCGGGGTCCAGGTGCCCAGCCAGGTCCAGCTGCCCAACGCCATCCCCGGCCTGCCCGTCGCCCTGCCCACGCTGCCCGCCATCAACCTGCCCACGCCCCAGGTACCCAAGCTGCCCATCAGCACCTACAGCGGACACGGCTTCGCGGCCACCTGGGAGGTCGACATCTTCGGGGCCAGGCGCAGCGACGCCGAAGCCGCCCGCAGCGCCGCCCTGGCCAACGAAGAGCGACTGCACGGCGCCCAGTTGATGGTGGCCGGAGACATCGCCGCCAACTACATCGAAGCGCGCAGCCTCGAGCGCCGCACCGCGGTGCTCCAGCGCACCATCGCCGAAGCCGATCGCCTGCAGCGTTACGCACGGGGGCGCTTCGACGCCGGGCAAGCCACCCGCTACGACGTTGAGCGGGTGAGCGCCCAAGTGCAGGCGCTGCGTGGCGGCACCGCACCGCTTCAGACCCTGCTGCAAGCCCGGCTGCGCCGCCTGGCCGTGCTGACCGGTCAGACACCCGATCAAGCAGCCCCATTGCCACCGCCGACCGACGCTGCTCCGGCCGATGGCCGCGCGATCCCATCCGCCCTGCCCACCGTGCTGCCCTCGGACGTGCTCGAACGCAGGCCCGACGTGCGCGGCACCGCACAAGTCGTCCGGACGCGTGCCGCGCAGCTCGGCAGCGCCAAGGCCGACCTCCTGCCTCGCTTCTACGTGGGGTTCCTGGCCAACGATGGCCGCATCGAAATCGGTGGCCTCGGCGCTTCGGGACGCTTCACCTCGTGGGGCGCCGGCTTGTACCTGCCCATCTTTGAAGCAGGCCGCATCCGCGCCCGCATCCGCGCCAGCGATGCGCAACTCGAAGCCGCCGTGACCCAGTACGAGCAGGCGGTGCTCACGGCGCTCGAAGACGTCGAGAACGCCTACGGCACCCGGCGCGCGCTCGACCAGCGCTCGGCCCAACTGCAATCGGCCTGGCAGACCGCAGACATGGGTGCTCGCCACGCCCAACGCCTCTTCGATGAGGGCAGCGGATTGCTGCAAGGCGCCGTCGAGGCACGCTTGATCGCCTTGCAGCGCGAGGACGACCTCATCCAGGCAGAGACCGCCCGAGCGCTCGTCACCGTGGCCCTGTACAAGGCCGTGGGCGGTGGTTGGCCTGCACCGTGAAAAAACAAACAGGCCGCGAAGGTTGCCCCTCGCGGCCTGCATTGAAGATCAGATCAATTCAGATCAGTTCTTCGACTGGTCGACCAGCTTGTTCTTGGCGATCCAGGGCATCATGCCGCGCAGCTCGGCACCGACGGTCTCGATCGGGTGCACGGCGTTCAGGCGACGGCGAGCGGTCATGCTCGGGTAGTTCGTCTTGCCTTCCAGGATGAACATCTTGGCGTATTCGCCAGTCTGGATGCGCTTGAGGGCGTTGCGCATGGCTTCGCGCGACTTCTCGTTGATCACTTCCGTGCCGGTCACGTACTCGCCGTACTCGGCGTTGTTCGAGATCGAGTAGTTCATGTTGGCGATGCCGCCTTCGTACATGAGGTCCACGATCAGCTTGAGTTCGTGCAGGCACTCGAAGTAGGCCATTTCCGGAGCGTAGCCCGCTTCGGTCAGGGTCTCGAAGCCCATCTTCACCAGCTCAACCGCGCCACCGCACAGCACGGCTTGTTCGCCGAACAGGTCGGTTTCGGTTTCTTCACGGAAGTTGGTCTCGATCACGCCACCCTTGGTGCCGCCGTTGGCAGCAGCGTAGGACAGGGCGATGTCCTTGGCCTTGCCGGACTTGTCCTGGTACACAGCGATCAGCGAAGGCACGCCGCCGCCCTTGAGGTACTCGGAACGCACGGTGTGGCCAGGGCCCTTGGGGGCGACCATGATCACGTCCAGGTCAGCGCGGGGCACGACCTGGTTGTAGTGCACGTTGAAGCCGTGGGCGAAAGCCAGCACGGCGCCCTGCTTGATGTTCGGGGCGACGTTGTTGTTGTACACCTCGGGGATGTTCTCGTCGGGCAGCAGGATCATGACGACGTCGGCGTTCTTGACGGCGTCGTTGACTTCAGCGACCTTGATGCCAGCGGCTTCCACCTTGGACCAGGAAGCGCCGCCCTTGCGCAGGCCAACGGTCACGTTGACGCCGGAATCGCGCAGGTTCTGGGCGTGGGCGTGGCCTTGCGAGCCATAGCCGATGATGGCGACGTTCTTGCCCTTGATCAGGCTCAGGTCGGCGTCCTTGTCGTAATAGACCTTCATGGGGTTCTCCGTAAGTCTCGGGCCGGTTGCGCACCGGCCTCGGTTCATTGAGGGGTCAAAGAAAAGCGGGAAAAATCAGACGTTCGCAAGCAGGCCGCAAAGCCCGCCGGCAGCCAAGCGTCATCACACGCGCAGGATGCGCTCGCCGCGCCCGATCCCGCTGGTCCCGGTGCGCACGGTTTCAAGGATGGCGGCGCGGTCGATCGCTTCGATGAAAGCGTCGAGCTTGGCAGCGTCGCCAGTGAGTTCGATGGTGTAGGTCTTGTCGGTGACGTCGATGATGCGACCGCGGAAGATGTCGGCCATGCGCTTCATCTCTTCACGCTCCTTGCCAACGGCGCGCACCTTGATGAGCATCAGCTCGCGTTCGGTGTACGGGCCTTCGGACAGGTCCACCACCTTGACCACCTCGATGAGGCGGTTGAGGTGCTTGGTGATCTGCTCGATGACGTCGTCGGAGCCGGTGGTCACGATGGTCATGCGCGACAGCGAGGGGTCTTCGGTGGTGGCCACCGTCAGGCTCTCGATGTTGTAGCCGCGGGCGGAGAACAGGCCCACCACGCGGGACAGGGCGCCGGCTTCGTTTTCCAGCAGCAGGGCAATGATGTGTTTCATGTTGATCGTCCTGGCAAGGCTCCTGGGTCATCGGGGCGGTAACCCCGGCGCTGTGGCCTCGCGGTTCGATGAAAGTCGGTTGTGTCGTTCAGCCAGGCCGCTGCGGTCTGCCACCCGAAGCGGGCGCCGGCAAGCGCCCGTCTGTGGCAGCCTGGGTCGGCCAGGCTCTCGTTTCAGTTTCGGTGGATCAGAGGTCTTCCGAGCCCAGCAGCATCTCGGAGATGCCCTTGCCAGCCTGCACCATCGGCCACACGTTCTCGGTGGGGTCGGTACGGATGTCCAGGAACACCGAGCGGTCCTTGAGCTTGATGGCTTCGCGCAGCGCGCCTTCCACATCAGACGGACGCTCGATCAGCATGCCGATGTGGCCATAGGCCTCGGCGAGCTTGACGAAGTCGGGCAGCGCGTCCATGTAGGAATGCGAGTAGCGGCTGCCGTAGTCCAGCTGCTGCCACTGGCGCACCATGCCCAGGTAGCGGTTGTTCAGCGACAGGACCTTGACCGGCGTGCGGTACTGCAGGCAGGTCGAGAGCTCCTGGATGCACATCTGGATCGAGCCTTCGCCGGTGATGCAGAACACATCGGCGTCGGGCTTGGCCAGCTTGATGCCCATGGCGTAAGGCAGGCCCACGCCCATGGTGCCCAGGCCACCGGAGTTGATCCAGCGACGGGGTTCCTCGAACTTGCTGTACTGGGCCGCGAACATCTGGTGCTGGCCCACGTCCGAGGTGATGTAGTAGTCGGTGCCAGCGGTCAGCTCGGCGAGCTTTTGCACCACGTACTGAGGCTTGATGACCTCATCCGAGGTCTTGAACTTCAGGCAGTCGCGCTTCTTCCACTCGTTGACCTGATTCCACCACGAGGCCAGCGCGTTCTGGTCCGGCTTGACCTGCGACTCCTTGATCTGGGCGATCATCTCGATCAGCACGTCCTTGACGTCACCGACAATGGGGATGTCGACCTTCACGCGCTTGGAGATCGAAGACGGGTCGATGTCGATGTGGATGATCTTGCGCTCGACCTGGGCGAAGTGCTTGGGGTTGCCGATCACGCGGTCGTCGAAGCGGGCGCCCACGGCGATCACCACGTCGGCGTTCTGCATGGTCATGTTGGCTTCGTACGTGCCATGCATGCCCAACATGCCCAGGAAGGTCTTGTCGGACGCGGGGATGGCGCCCAGGCCCATCAGGGTGCTGGTGCTGGGGTAGCCCAGCATGTTGACCAGTTCACGCAGCTCGTTGGAGGCCTCGCCCAGGATCACGCCGCCACCGGTGTAGATGTAGGGGCGCTTGGCGCCCAGCAGCAGCTGCACGGCCTTGCGGATCTGACCGCCATGGCCCTTGCGAACCGGGTTGTACGAGCGCATTTCCACCGACTCGGGGTAGTGGAAGGCGGTGGTCTTGAGCGAGACATCCTTGGGCACATCCACCACCACGGGGCCAGGGCGGCCGGTGCGGGCGATGTGGAAGGCCTTCTTCATGGTCGAAGCCAGTTCGGCCACGTCCTTGACGAGGAAGTTGTGCTTGACGATGGGGCGGGTGATGCCGACGGTGTCGCATTCCTGGAAGGCGTCCAGGCCGATGGCCGGGGTGGGCACCTGACCCGTGATGATCACCATGGGGATCGAGTCCATGTAGGCGGTGGCGATGCCTGTGATGGCATTCGTCACACCCGGGCCCGAGGTGACCAGGGCCACGCCGACGTCGCCGGTGGCGCGGGCGTAGCCGTCGGCTGCGTGAACGGCGGCCTGTTCGTGGCGCACGAGCACGTGCTCGATGGTGTCTTGTTTGTACAGCGCGTCGTAGATGTACAGCACGGCGCCACCGGGGTAGCCCCACATGTACTTGACGCCTTCTGCCTGCAGGCAGCGCACGAGGATTTCAGAGCCGTTGATGACGTCGCCGGTGTTGGCGATCGCGGCTTGGGACATTTCCATGATGGAAGAACCTTTCAGAATTTCTCTAACGAAAAACGATCGGTGCCCCTCTACACCGACGCGCCCCGCATCAAAAATGCATGGGGAACGGCAGCAGCACTGCGACCACGGATGGCCGTGTGCTCGCCCTTGTGAGGCGGATTTGGAGCCTGCGCGGCCTGCCACGGATGCCCTGTGGGGCAAACGACTCAGGCCAGATCGAGATGGCGCAAAACAAACATTATCGCACCCCTGCGAGCCAATTCAAGTCAAACCCGGCTTGACAAGGGCTGGTGCCATAATGCGGCCGGCTCGAATCCACGGCCCGAAGCGGCCCGCCCCTGCGCTTGACCCCCCTGCCCACGCCATCCCGAGAAGAAGAACTCAACGCCTTCCTCAAAGGTGTCGAGTCGCGCGCCTTCCGGCGCACGGTGTACGCGGTTCGCCAGGACGACGCCGCGCTCGACATCGTTCAGGACGCCATGATCCGGCTGGCTCAGAGCTACGCCGACCGGCCGGCCAACGAATGGCCGATGCTCTTTCAGCGCATCCTCTCGAACGCCACCCTCGACTGGTTCCGCCGCCAGAAGGTGCGCAATGCGGTGTTCACCAGCATCGAAGAGATGGCGGGCTCTGCCGGGGGCGAAGATGGGGATTTTGACCTGCTGGAGGTCCTCGACGTGGAGGACACAGGCACGGAAGCTGCTGAAGTTCAAGTCAGCCGAGCCGAAACATTGAAACAAATCGAAGAAGAAATCGGGCAACTGCCAGCGCGTCAACGGGAAGCGTTTCTGCTGCGTTACTGGGAGGAACTGGATGTTGCAGAAACGGCCGCCGCCATGGGCTGCTCCGAAGGGAGCGTCAAAACCCATTGCTCGCGAGCGGTTGCCGCACTGTCCAAAGCCCTGAAAGCCAGAGGGATCACATTGTGAAAACGCGCCAGACCACCCAGCTGAATGACGCCCAGCGCGAAGCGCTGCAGGCTCGCTTTGCGCTGCGCGTGACGGCGCGCCTGAACGAGGGCAACCAGGGGTTGCCGCACGACATCACCGAACGGCTGCGCATCGCGCGCGAGCAGGCGGTTGACGCCGCACGCCAGGCCCAGCAAACCCGCTTGGGCGTGGTGGTGACTGGCGAGCTCGCCCCCGTGGGCACGGCGGCCTTAGCCGGGGCGGGTGCCCAAGGCGCCGCCATGCTGGGCGGCTGGAACGAGGCCGGTCAGGCGCGCCAACCTGGCCACGGTCGCCGCCTCGACGACGGCCCGCTTTCGTGGGGCTGGAAACTGGCCACGGCCTTGCCAGTGCTGGCCCTGGTGGCTGGACTTTGGCTGGTGCACGCCTACCACGACCAGGAAAAAGTCGAGGCCACGGCCGACATCGACACCGCCATCCTGACCGACGAGTTGCCACCGGACGCCTACGCGGACCCGGGCTTCGAAGAGTTCCTGCGCGGAGACGAACGCACGCCGATGCGCCCCATCGAAGAAGCGATTCCCGAAGCAGATGGTGACCTCAGCAGCACCGATACCGAAGCCGCCGAGATCACCCCCTGAGTACACCCAACGCATGACCGATTCGTCCTCGCCATCCCGATCACGCCTGTTGGGCAGCCTGCTGGCAATGGGCTGCCTTGGCCTGCTCGGCAGCCTGGCCTGGCACCCCTCGGCACAAGCGACGACCAACGCACAGCCTGCCGTCGCCTCGACCATGGGAGCACCCAGCGACTGGTCCCAACTCAGCGCCTCGCAGCGCAAGGCGCTGGCTCCACTGGCCTCGCAATGGGCCAGCTTGGCGCCGTCCAGCCGCGTGAAATGGGTTGAGGTGGCCCGCCGCTTCGACCAACTGGCACCGTCCGAACAGGCGCGCGTGCAAGAGCGCATGGCCAGTTGGGCCGCCCTGCCATCCGACCGGCGAGGCGAGGCGCGCCTGCGGTATCAGCAGTCGCGCCAGTTGCCAGCCGGACAGCGGCAGGAAAAGTGGCAGGCCTACCAGGCCTTGTCCAACGAAGAAAAGCAGGATCTCGGCCGCCAGGCCCAACGCCGCAGCAAGCCGGTGATGCTGCCCGACCGGGTGGCCGGCCCGCGCGAACCCGCTCAAGCATTTGGCAACAAGCGCACAACCAGCGCCTCGGGCTCGCCAGCCAAGTCCAACACCGTGCCCAATGCCGTGACGGCCAGCCCGCGCCAGCCCACGGTGGTCTCGCCTGCCACCGTCAAAGCGGGCTCCGGCGCCACCACCAACCTGGTGACCCGACAGCCCTCGCCCCCCATGCACCAGCAGGTGGGCATGCCCAAGGTCAACGCAGCCCGGGGCTCGGTCGATCCGGTGACCCTGCTGCCACGCACGGGCGCCCAGGGCGCTGCCATGGCCAGCCTGCCGGCGTCTGGACAGCGTCCTTGAATTGGCCTCAGCCCGGCTGTCGACAGCGGTGATATCGTTCGCGGCTGTTGATCGTCTTCACCCATGTCCGTCTTTTCCATCCCATCCCAGGGCGGCCTGAGCTCGGCTCAATTGACCGCCCGAGCCCAGGGCCCCGCCGCTCCCCTCGCCCGCCGCATGGCTGCCTTCACCTACGAGGGCGTTCTGCTTTTTGGTCTCGTGATGGCGGTGGGCGCGCTCTACAGCGTCGCCGTCGGGCAACGCCACGGCCTGCAAGGACGCGAAGGCATGATGGCGGCTCAGTTCGTGTCGCTGGCCGCCTACTTCATGTGGTTCTGGACCCATGGGGGCCAGACCCTCGCGATGCGCACCTGGCAAATTCGCCTGCTCAACGCCTCGGGCGGCCCGATCTCCTTGTGGCAGGCGCTGACGCGTTTCCTGCTGTGCTGGCTGTGGTTCATGCCCGCCTGGCTGGCGGGCTGGCTGGCGGGCTGGCACCAATCCAAGTACCTGCTTGGGGGCATGCTGGTCTGGGCCCTGTTCTACGCCAGCATCTCTCGCTTGCTGCCCAGGCAGCAGTTCCTGCATGACCTCGTTTGCGGCACCCGGGTCATCGACCACCGAGACCAGTTGCCCACCTGAGTCACCGATGGCGCATCACAGCGCCCTGCCCCCTTTTTCGAGCCCCCTCATGACCTTCTCTCTGTGTGTTTACTGCGGCTCCCGCGATGGCCTGGATCCGGCGCACCTGGCGGCTGCGCGCGAGGTCGGGCGTGAAATCGGTCAACGTGGCTGGCGCCTGGTCTACGGTGGTGGGCACACCGGGCTGATGGGTGCGGTGGCCGACGCAGCGCTGGCCGCGGGCGCCGAGGTCATCGGCATCATCCCCGACAGGCTGATCGAGCGCGAACTCGGTCACGGTGGGGTCACCGAGTTGCAGGTGGTCGGCAGCATGCACGAGCGCAAGCAGAAAATGGCCGAGCAGTCGGATGCTTTCATTGCCCTGCCCGGCGGCATCGGCACCATGGAAGAGATTTTCGAGATCTGGACCTGGCGCCAGCTCGGCTACCACCGCAAGGCCTTGGGCCTGCTCAACGTGGGCGGCTACTACGATGACTTGTTGCGCTTCATCGATCGCAGCGAGGACAGTGGCTTCCTGTGGCCTGACGTGAAGGCCTTGCTGCAAGTGGGCACCGACATCGGCACGCTGCTTGACATCCTCGCGGCCGAAGCGGCAAGCCTCCAAGCACAAACGCCACCCGACCAGCTGACTGGCACGGGTGGCGTTGCGCCGGGAACCTGAGCTTGCCGGGGGCCGATCAGGCGATCAGCCCCGCAAGCCTGGCTGCGGGATCAGACTGCGGCTTCGTCGGTCTCGCCGGTGCGGATGCGCACGACCTGCTCGACCGAGGTCACGAAGATCTTGCCGTCACCGATCTTGCCGGTCTTGGCCGCCTTGATGATGGCCTCGATGCAGCGCTCGACGTCATCGCCCTTGACCACGACTTCGATCTTGACCTTGGGCAGGAAGTCGACCACGTACTCGGCGCCACGGTAGAGCTCGGTGTGACCCTTCTGGCGACCAAAACCCTTGACCTCGGTGACGGTCAGGCCAGTCACGCCCACTTCAGCCAGCGCCTCACGGACTTCTTCGAGCTTGAACGGTTTGATGACGGCGGTGATTTGTTTCATGGTGAGAACTCCGGAAGATGCGTCGGTACTGAGACCTGATTTAAGCACGACTGCCGTCATGCACGAAAGCGGGAGGTGATGGGATAACGCCAGTCTCGTCCGAAGGCCCGGTGTGTGATGCGGATGCCGATGGGGGCCTGACGGCGCTTGTATTCGTTGACCTTGATGAGGCGTGTGACCTTGTCGACATCGGCGGGGGCATAACCGGCGGCCACGATCTGCTCGATGGACTGGTCCTGCTCCATGTAGCGCTCCAGGATGGCGTCGAGCACGTCGTATTCCGGCAGGCTGTCCTGGTCGGTCTGGTCGGGGCGCAGTTCGGCCGAGGGCGGGCGCGTGATGATGCGCTCGGGGATGGGCTCGACCTGGCCGGCGGCCGCGGCCTGGGCGTTGCGCCAGCGCGAAAGGCGGTAGACCAGGGTCTTGGCCAGGTCCTTGATGACGGCAAAACCGCCGGCCATGTCGCCATACAGCGTGCAGTAGCCCGTGGCCATCTCGCTCTTGTTGCCGGTGGTCAACACGATGGCACCGGTCTTGTTGGACAGGGCCATGAGCAGCGTGCCGCGAATGCGGGCCTGGATGTTTTCTTCCGTGGTGTCTTCGGCACGTCCGACGAACAGCGGCGCCAGCGATGTCTTGAAGGCCTCGAACTCGGGGGCGATGGCGATCTCGTCGTGGCGCACGCCCAGGCGCTCGGCCATGTCCCGCGCGTCGATCCAGGAGATGTCGGCCGTGTAGGGCGAAGGCATCATCACGGTGCGCACCTTGTCGGCGCCCAGGGCATCGACCGCGATCGCCAGCACCAGGGCCGAGTCGATGCCGCCCGACAGACCGATGATGGCGCCAGGGAAGCCGTTCTTGCCCAGGTAGTCGCGCACACCGGTGACCAGGGCTTGCCAGATCTCGGCTTCGGGCGACAAGGGCGCGGCCATGGCACCACCCACGTGCCCACCGACCTGCACGCGCAGGTGCAGCGTGGCGGCCTCGAAGCTGGGGGCGCGGGCCATGACCTGGCCCGACGCATCGACCGCGAACGAAGCGCCATCGAAGACGACCTCGTCTTGCCCCCCCACCAGGTGGGCGTACAGCAATGGCAGGCGCACCTGGCGGGCGCGCTCGCCCATGCGCTGCTCGCGTTCGGCCAGCTTGCCGGCATGAAAGGGTGACGCGTTCAGCACGACCAGGGCCTGGGCGCCGGCTGCTGCAGCGGCTTGCGCGGGCTCTTCGAACCAGGCGTCTTCGCAGATGAGCACGCCCACCTTCCAGCCATCGGCGTCCACAACAAGAGGCTGCAGGCCCACCTCGCGCCCGCTGGCGAAGTAGCGGCGCTCGTCGAAGACCTGGTAGTTGGGCAGCTCGCGTTTGGCATAGGTGCCCACCACCTGACCGCCCCGGATGGCGCTGGCGGCGTTCAGCAGGCGGGGCACGGCGTGCGAGCGGGTGCGCACGCCTTCGTCACGCTGGCGCTGCGGATGACCGATGATCAGCGTCAGGCCGCCCAGGTCGGCCAGGTCGGCCGCGAGCTGGGACAAAGCCGCTTCACAGGCCCCCAGGAAGGCCGGGCGCAGCAGCAGGTCCTCCGGAGGGTAGCCGCACAGGGCCATTTCCGGCGTCACCACCAGGCGAGCGCCTTCGGCGTAGGCTTGGCGGGTCGCTTCGGCGATGAGGCGAGCGTTGCCGGCCAGGTCGCCGACAACAGGGTTGATTTGCAGCAGGGCTGCGTGAAGCACAGGAGCGGCCGCAGGGGTCACAGCGTTCATGGACATGGATCAGGCAGACAGCGCACCAGGCGCACAAGGGCAGGCCAACATGGTACCGGCAGCCGGCCGGCTGGCGTGGCTCGACCACCCTTCGCAGGTGGATTCAAGCGAATGGGACGCCTTGGTGGCAGGCGTCGAAGGCGGCACGCCTTTCCTGCGCCATGGCTTCCTGAGCGCCATGGTCGACAGTGGCAGCGCCTGCGCGGAAACCGGCTGGCGGCCGCGCTTCCTCATCGTGATCGATGCACAAGGCCACCTGCTCGGGGCCTGCCCGGTGTTCTTGAAGTCGCACTCATACGGTGAGTACGTCTTCGACTGGGCCTGGGCCGAAGCCCACGACAGAGCCCTGGCTGCTCACGGACACAGCTACTTTCCCAAGCTGCTGTCGGCGTCACCTTTTTCACCGATCCCAGGGGTGCGGCTGCTGGTGCGCCCAGGGCTGTCAGCCACCGATGCGGCCTCGGTGAGGCGGCAGATGCTCGGGGCGCTCAGCCAGGCCTGCGAGCACGAGGGTTGGTCGTCGGCGCACCTGCTGTTCACGTCGCCCGACGAAACCAGGCTGGCCCAGGAAGCGGGCTGGCTCGTGCGGCAGGGCGTGCAGTTCCACTGGCACAACCGCGAACCCGAGCCTTACGCCAGCTTCGAAGACTTCCTGGCCAGCTTGCAGCGAGACAAGCGCAAGAAGATCCAGCAGGAGCGGCGCAAGGTGCGCGAAGCCGGCGTCACCTTCGAGGTGCTGGAGGGCGCGGCCATCACCGGGGCAGACTGGGATTTTTTTCACCTCTGCTACACGCGCACCTACCTCGAACACGGTCAGCGTCCCTACCTGGATCGCCGCTTCTGGACGTTGGCCAGCCAGGCTGGGCCCGATCAGTGGGTGATGTTCATCGCGAGCCTGGGCGGCGAACGCATCGCGGCATCGCTGCTGGCGGTCGATCCGCTCAACCGGCTGGCATTCGGGCGCTACTGGGGCGCCTTGCAAACGGTGTCCTGCCTGCACTTCGAGGCCTGCTATCACCTGCCGCTGGCCTGGTGCATCGAGCGGGGCATTCGGCGCTTCGAAGGGGGCGCGCAAGGCGAGCACAAGCTGGCGAGAGGCCTGCTGCCCAGCCCGACGCGTTCGGTGCACTGGCTGCGCCACCCTGGCCTGCGTGAAGCGGTGGCCGATTTCTTGCAACGGGAGTCGCAAGGCATCGGTCGCTACGTGGACGAGCTCGAGGACAGGGCACCGTTCAAACCCTCTGGCGAGCAACCACAAGCAGGTGCAACATCCACTGAATAAAACAGGCTGAGACAACCCGCCATGCAAGGCACCCCATCGCCAGGCACCCCCGCCCCGGTCTTGCCCACCATCCTCGACATCGAGGCCTCCGGCTTCGGCCCGGGCAGCTACCCCATTGAAGTCGGCTTTGTCACCAGCGAGGGAAAAGCTTGGTGCAGCCTCATCCGGCCCGAAGCCGACTGGCGCCACTGGGACGACGAAGCCGCCTCCATGCACGGCATCACCCGCGCGCACATCGAGCGGCACGGCCGCAGCGTCGCTGACATCGCCAAAGCCCTGAACGAGCGCCTGCGCGGCCAAACCGTCTATTCGGACGCCTGGGCTCACGACTACGCCTGGCTTAATCGCATCTACGAGTCGGCTGAGCGCAGCCCCAGCTTCAAGCTCGACAACCTGCGCGCCCTGCTCGATGAGCAACAGGCCGCGCACTGGCACGAGGTCAAGGCGTCGCTGATCGGCACGCTGGGCAGTCAGCGCCACCGCGCCAGCGCCGACGCCCGGCTTCTGCAGCAAACCTTCCTGGCCGTGCAGGCCTGGCGCATGGCCGAGGTCTGAGTCAAGTTCAAATCGGCGCAAAAAATCCCCTTGGGCACTCAAGTCACCGAGCGCGTGACCGAAATCCCCATCACTGTGTTTTCAACAGTCGGGGTGTCCATGTCGTCGCTGATGTCTTCGGTGAACATGGGGACGCCCACCAGCCCTTTCCACCCAGCACACCGCGCCTCCGGGCTGGTTTCGCTGGCCTGCCTCGCGGCAGGGCTCGCGTTGACGTCCTCTCATCAAGTGCCGGTCCAGGTGGCCGGCCTGTTCCTGGCCGGGGCCTCCGGCTGGATGAGCTGGCGGGCACACGCCCGCATGCGTCGGGCGCTGGAGCTGGCCCACCGCAACGAGTCCACCTGGCAGGCTTGCCTGCAGGGCAGTCAGGACGCGGTCATGGTGCTGGAGCGCCGCAACGACATGATGGGCCGCTTCATGGGCTACACGGTCGTGCAGGCCAACCACCAGGCGCATCAGCTGTTCCGCACTGATGGGCTGCCGCTGGTGGGGCAGTTGCTCAAGGACGTCGTGCCCGAGAGCGAACATGGCAACTTCCACCAACGGGTGCGGCTGGCCGCCGAATCCGGGCAAGCCCAGGTCGACGAACACGCCAGCGTCTCGCCCGAGCGCCAGCAAGCCCAGCGCTGGCTGCACCATCAAATCATCCCCTTGCCGTCCGGCATGGCGCTGATCTCGCGGGACACCACCGAGGTCCACGAATCCATCCAGGCCTTGCGCGAACAGGAAACCTTCTACCGCAGCGCCGTCGACAGCCTGCCGATGGCGCTGTATGCCCGCAGTGCCCGAGCGCACAACCAGGGCCGCTACATCGTCTGGAACCGCCAGGCGGCCGAGATCATGCAGATGTCGGCAGAGCAGGTCCTGGGACGACGGGCCTGCGACGTCATGCCCAGCGAGATCGCACAGCGTGGTGACGCGCACGACCAGTTGGTGGTGCGGGAGCCTCGCACGCACTTCTTTCCCAACCTGCCCTTCCAAACGCCTCAGGGCGAACGCCTGATCGACCTGATCAAGACACCGGTCTACGGCGTTGACGGGCAACTGGACCACATCCTGTCGATCGCCACCGACGTGACCGAGAGCCGGCGCGCGGCCGAGCAGCTCAAGCTGGCATCCCGCGTGATGGAAGAAACCGCCGACGCCGTGGTGGTCAGCGATGCGCTCGACCGCATCGTGATGGTCAATCCGGCCTTCCTCAAGCTGATGGGATTGAGCCGTCAGGAGGTCATCGGTCAGGGTGCGGAGTTGCTGGGTTTGACCCCGCTGCGCGAAAGCCACCTGCCTGGCGTCGAGGCCGCTTTGAAGTCAGGCCAACGGTGGGCGGGAGAGTGCGCGCTGGTGGGTGCAGACGGGCGCCCGCTGGAGACCTGGCTGGCCGTGACCACCCTGCGAGGTGAAGACCAGCGCCTGTCACAACACATCCGCGTGCTGACCGACATCTCCGTGCTCAAGGCTCAGCAGCGCGAGCTGGCCGAGCAAGCGCGCCGCGACAGCCTCACCGGCTTGCCCAACCGCCGCGTGTTCGTCGAGCGCCTGCGCCAGGCCATGGCCCGCGCACGCCGCAAACCACAGACCCTGGCCGTCATGTTCATCGACCTGGACGGTTTCAAGGCCATCAACGACCGGCTTGGTCACGCAGCCGGCGACAAGCTGCTCATCGAGGTCGCGACACGACTGGAGTCCTGCGTGCGCGACACCGACTGCGTCTGCCGCCTGGCGGGTGACGAATTCACCATCATCCTCGAAGGTGCAGGCCACCCGACCGAGGTGCACCGCATCGGCCAGCGCATCCTGGAGCGCCTGGGTCAGCCCTGCGTGATCGGTGACGAAACGGTCTGGCCCGGCGCCAGCGTGGGCGCAGCGTTGTTCGAAGCGCAAGACAACCACGACAGCCTGTGCCAACGCGCCGATGCGGCGATGTACACCGCCAAACGTGCTGGCAAAGCCCGCTTCGTGCTGCAGGGTGACGAGCTGGCACCGCATCGCCCCCCATCGGCGCAACAAGCCTGCGCCTGACGCCTGCATTCCCCGCGATCGAGGGGCGCACCACAACGGTGCCAGGCACCCGCCATCCGGATCACCCTGGTATAAACACCAAGCCCCATCGGACAGCCTGCTGGATGCAGGCTGTCGTCGTTTCGCCCAACCTTCCCTTTTGTCGCGCATGCAGCCTCACGACCGCCCCGCTTCTCACTTCGTCGCCACGCAAAAAGTGCCGACCGGTCGACCTGCGGGGACCCAGCGGCAGCGTGTCGTCATCGTCGGTTGTGGCTTCGGGGGGCTGGAAGCCGCCAAAGCGCTGGAGGGCGCCGATGTGGACGTGGTCGTCATCGACCGCACCAACCACCACCTTTTTCAGCCCCTGCTTTACCAGGTGGCGACCGCCGGCCTGCCTGCACCCGCCATCGCCGCACCCATCCGGCACGTGTTGCGCAAGCAGATCGCCCAGGGTCACCTGACGGTGCTGATGGGCGAGGTCACGTCGATCGACACCGCCTCGTCCTGCGTGGTGCTCGACGGTGGTGAACACCTGCATTACGACCAGCTCATCGTGGCCGCTGGCGCCACCCACAGCTACTTCGGGCGGGACGACTGGGCCAAGTACGCGCCCGGCCTCAAGACCCTGGGCGATGCCTTCACCATCCGACGCCGCGTGCTGACCGCGTTCGAGCAAGCCGAGCGCGAGCCCGATCCGGCCAAGCGCGTGCCCTGGCTGACCTTCGCCGTGGTGGGTGCCGGCCCCACCGGCGTCGAGATGGCCGGCACCATGTCCGAGATCGCTCAGCACACCCTGAGCGCCGAATTCCGCCGCATCGACTCGCGCGACGCCCGCGTCATCCTGCTCGAAGGCGCACCGCGCGTGCTCGGCACTTTCACCGAAGACCTGTCTCAGCGCGCCAAGGAACAGCTCGAAGGCCTGGGTGCCGAGGTGCTGCCAGGCGCCAAAGTGACCAACATCACCGCCTTCGGCATCCACTACGACGTGGCCGAGAAGCAGCCCGATGGCAGCAGCCGCAACGTCTCGCACTTCTTGCCCACCCGCACGGTGATCTGGGCCGCAGGCGTGGCCGCCTCACCGCTGGGCAAGGCCCTGGCCAAGAGCACCGGTTGCGAGCTCGACCGCGCTGGTCGGGTGGTGGTGCAACCTGACCTGACCATCCCCGGCCACCCCAACATCCACGTGGTGGGCGACCTGGCCAGCGCCAAGAGCTACCTCGACCCGCACAGCCCGACGCCCGTGCCAGGCGTGAGCCCCGGCGCCAAGCAGATGGGCCGCAAGGCGGCCTTCAACATCATGCGCCGCATGAAGGGCCTGGAGCCGCAGGCCTTCCGCTACTTCGACTACGGCTCGCTGGCCACCATCGGCAAGCGGGCGGCCGTGGCCATGATCGACCTGCCGTTCACCAAGAAGCAAGTGCGCTTCAGCGGCTTCACGGCTTGGTTGTTCTGGCTCTTTGTGCACGTGTACTTCCTGATCGGGTTCCGCAACCGCATGGTGGTGATGATGGACTGGGCCTGGGCCTACTTCACCTCGCAGCGCCACGCCCGCGTCTTCCCCGACCCGCACGCGCTGGAGCCGCACAAGGTGCTGGTGAGCGTGGCCGATGCGCGCGCCACGCCGGCAGCACCCGCCGCAGCGGCAGCCGCGGCACCAAGTCAGGCCAGCTGAAGCGTTGCAGCCGAGCCTGCGATCAAGGCCCTCGGGTCGATTGGCAGTCGTTGCCCGCCACCACCGCAGATGACAGCGGGCGCTGGCAGGTCATGCATGGCGTGGCAACATCGGGCCTGAACGCCTGACGCACCAGGCCCGAGCAGGATCCACCCGTGAACGCCCCCACCCACACCTCCCCTATCGCCGCCCGCCTGAGCACCTTGCGCGCCCACATGGCGGCCAAGGGCTGGCAGGCCGTGCTGCTGCCCAGCAGCGACCCGCACCTCTCCGAGTACCTGCCCGAGCGCTGGCAGGGCCGAGCCCACTTCAGCGGCTTCACCGGTTCGTCGGGCACGCTGCTCGTGGCCGCAGATCGCGCCGCCGTCTTCACCGACAGCCGCTACTGGACGCAGGCCGAGGCCGAGCTCGCCGGCACAGGTGTGGACCTGGTCAAGCTCGATGGCGCCTTCAACCCGGCTTGTGCCGAGTGGCTGAAATCGCTGGGCCTCCAAGGAGATGCTGGAGGCGTTGGTGGTTGCGGCGAGAAGCTCACACTGGCCACCGACGGCGCCGTCATGGGCCTGGCCCAGACACAGCAACTGCAATCGGCCTTGAAGGACGCCGGCTGGTGCCTGCACACCCGAGACGACGTGCTCGAAGGCGCGTGGCCCGAGCGCCCAGGCCTGCCATCGGCCCCGGTGTACGAGCACGTGCCGCCACACGCGTCGACCTCGCGCGCCGACAAGCTGGCCCACGTGCGCCAAGCCCTGGCCGAGCGTGGTGCCACCCACCACTGGATCGCCACGCTCGACGACCTGGCCTGGCTGCTGAACCTGCGCGGCGCCGACGTCGAATACAACCCGGTCTTCCTGGCGCACCTGCTGGTCTCGCCCGATGGTGCCGAGCTCTTCGTGGGCGAAGGCAAGGTCGATGCCGCCCTTGCCGCTCGGCTGGCATCCGATGGCGTGCAATGCCACCCCTACGAGCAGGCCCTGCCCGCACTCGCCAAACTGCCCACCAGCGCCGTGCTTTGGCTCGATCCCAAACGCACCACCTGGGGCCTGCGCGAGGCCGTGCCCGAAGGCGTGCGCGTGATCGAGGCCATCAACCCCAGCACCCTGGCCAAGTCACGCAAAACAGACGCCGAGGCCGCGCACATCCGCGAAGCCATGGAGCGCGACGGTGCGGCCATGTGCGCCTTCTACGCCTGGCTCGAACAAGCGCTGGGCCGAGAGCACGTGAGCGAGCTCACCATTGACGAGCGCATGACCGCCGAGCGCGCCAAGCAACCCGAATACGTCTCGCTGAGCTTTCCCACCATCGCCGGCTTCAACGCCAACGGCGCCCTGCCCCACTACCGCGCCACGCCCGAGGCCTTCTCGGCGATCAGCACGCCACAGGGCCTGGTGGCCGAGGGCCTGCTGCTGATCGACTCAGGCGCTCAGTACCTGGGCGGCACCACCGACATCACCCGCGTGTGGGCCATTGGCACGCCCACTGAAGCACAAAAGCGCGATTTCACGCTCGTGCTCAAGGGCACGCTGGGGCTGTCGCGCACGCGCTTCCCGCTGGGCACGCTCGCGCCCATGCTCGACGCCATCGCGCGCGCGCCACTGTGGGCCGAGGGCCTGGACTTCGGCCACGGCACGGGTCACGGCGTGGGCTACTTCCTCAACGTGCACGAGGGCCCGCAATCGATTTCCAAGGCCATGCCCAACCCCGACATGGCCATGCACCCGGGCATGATCACGTCCATCGAGCCGGGGCTGTATCGGCCAGGCCAGTGGGGCATCCGCATCGAGAACCTGGTGCTCAACGTTCCCGTGGCGCCCGCCGTGCCCGATGCCAAGCCGGGCACGCCTGAACACGGCCATTACCTCGCCTTTGAAACGCTGAGCCTGTGCCCGATCGACACGCGCTGCATCGACTTGAACCTGATGCGCCCCGATGAGGTCGACTGGCTCAACGCTTACCACGCCGAGGTGCGCCGCCGCCTGTCTCCGCACGTGAGCGGCGAGGCCTTGAGCTGGCTGGTGCGACGCACCGAGCCCATCTGATCAACACCTGCGCTGGCCACTCACACGCAACCGGCCAGCCGCTCCACATCGGGGATGACGATCTCGCGCCGGTTCACCGCGATCAGGCCGCGAGACTGCAAGTCATGCAGGATGCGCGAGAAGTGCTCGGGCGTGACCGACAGCAGCGAGGCGATCGTGCCCTTGCTGGCCGGCAGCGACACGGTGCAAGCCGACGTGGCCGCCTGAGGGCTGGTGCGCAGCAGGTAGCTCACGACACGTTGGGCCGCGCTGTGCAACGTCACGGCTTCGATGTCGCGCACCAGGCGGTTGAGTCGCCCGGAGACATCGGCCAGCAGCTTGACGGCCAACTTCGGCTCCGCCTGCAACTCCACCAGCAACTGGGTTCGCGGCAACAGCAGCAGCTGGGCCTCGGTGAGCGCGGCCGCATGGCTGACGTGGCGCATCACGCCCGAGCCCTGTCCAGCCACATCGGCGAGCAGCAACGAGCCACCAATGCAAGCAGGTGCCGACACCACCTCGATCACCTTTTCCTGGCCGTTGTCTGCGCGGGCATACACCTTGATCTGCCCCTTGATGACCACGTAAAGCCCCTCGCTGACATCACCTGAATGGAACAACTCGTCCCCACGGGTAAGGTGCATGCGCTGAGCCGACGCCGCCATGCGCGCCAGGGTCGGCTCAGGGGCTTCGCGAAACAGGTTCAGCCCGCGCAGGACATGGCCTGCATCGAACGGGGCGGGTGGCATCTCATGCTCCTTCGGGGTTCTGCACGCCCTGAATTCTGAAAAGACCCGTCCGCAACGGACTTGATGTCGCGCAAGGATTGCCCGCTTGCCAAGCGCCTCGCACCGGGCGCAAGCCCGTGCTTTGGGCAGCCCTCCGTGGTAACCCTTGGCTGCCGAATCATTACATGATTTAGCATAAGCACTCACTCGATGTCACAAGCATGGCACCCACCCCAAAAAACCTGATCCTCAACCTGCTGCTGGCCGCAGGGGGCGAGCCCCTGAGTGCGAGCGACGCCGTGGCCTCCTGCCAGCTGTTTGGCATCCGGGAAAACAGCGTGCGCGTGGCCCTGGTGCGCCTGAACGCCGCAGGGCTGATCGAGTCGGTGGGCCGCGGCGCTTACCGGCTCGGGCCCCAGGCGGCCACGTTGGCCGCCGACATCGCCAGTTGGCGCCACGCCGAGCAACGCGTCTGCGACTGGGATGGCGGCTGGCTGATGGTCAGCACCGCCGGCCTGCGGCGCAGCGACCGAGCCGCCTTGCGCTTGCGTGAACGCGCGCTGGCACTGGCTGGTTTCGAAAACCTCGCACCTGAGTTGCACGTTCGCCCCGACAACCTGATCGGCCATGCCGAAGGCGCTCGCCACCGCTTGCAACAACTGGGCTTGGACTCGGACGCCCACGTGTTCGTGGCCCGCGACCTGGCGCCGGTGCTCGACCAGCGAGCCCGCCAGCTCTGGGCAGACAAACGGCTGGACCAAAGCTACGCCCGCACCCGACACAAGCTCGAGACTTGGCTGCAAGGCGCCGATCAGCTCGAGCTCGAAACAGCCGCCCGGGAAAGCTACGTCCTGGGCAACGAAGCCATCCGGCAACTCGTCTTCGACCCATTGCTGCCTCAGCCACTGGTAGACGTTTCGGTGCGGCGCGACTTCCTGCAAGCGGTCATCGACTTTGACGCCGCCGGACATCGGATCTGGCAGAGCCTGCTCCCCTCCTTGCGCCACAACTCGGGTGACAGCAACCAGAACGCTGGCGCCAGGGAGCCTCAGTCCGCACAGCCCGAAACGCTCCCGTCGCAGCGACGCTGGACCCACTGACCACCTTTGCCGCAGCAAACCACCGCCAACGACCACCCCATGCGCGCCCCCGCCCCTTCGAACGCCCCCCAATCGGCCCCCACCCAGGATGCCCAGGTTGAAAGCGCCACGCCGACCGAGCTGCCAACAGCCACGCGCAGAAGGCTCAAGGACCTGTTCACCCGAGAGCAACTGGCCACGCTGACCGAGCGCTCGGACTGGCTCGGAGCCTGGGCCATCGCCTCCACCTGGGGCGTGATCGCTGCCGCCTTCGCGGTGCTGGCCTGGTGGCCCAGCGTGTTCACGTTCGTGCTGGCCAGCATCGTGATCGCCGGTCGCCAACTGTGCCTGGCCATCCTGCAGCACGAGGGCTCGCACGGCACGCTGTTCAAAAGTCGCTGGGCCAACGACGTGCTCACCGACTGGCTTTGTGCGCGCCCCATCTGGCAGAACCTGCCCAAGTACAAGGTGCATCACTTCGGGCACCACACCCGCACGGGCACGCTGGAGGACCCGGACATCTCGCTGCACGCCGACTACCCCGTGACCCGCACCTCGCTGGTGCGCAAGGTGCTGCGTGATATCTCCGGTCTCACCGGGCTGAAGTTGACCTACGGCTTGTTCATGATGGACGCAGGCGTGTTCAAGTGGACGGTGGCCAACCACATCGAGCGACTGCCTCAGGCCGGCCGCACCTGGCCCGAGCGCATCGCCACCACCGCGCGGAACATGGCCACAGTGGTGCTGACCAACCTGGTGCTGTGGGCCGCGCTGGCCGCGACGGGGCATGCCTGGCTGTACTGGGCCTGGGTGGTGGCTTACCTCAACGTGTTGCCGCTGTTCGTGCGCATCCGCTCGATCGCAGAGCACGGATGCCTGCCGCGTTCACCCGACATGTTCCTCAACACCCGCACCACAAAGGCCGGCTGGCTGGCGCGCATGACGGTGGCCCCGGTGCACGTGAACCACCACATGGAGCACCACGTGATGGCATCGGTGCCTTACCACCGACTGCCGTTGATGCACAAATGGCTGCGCGAGCAGGCGGGCGTGCCAGAGGCCCCGACTTACCTGCAAGTGCTCAAACTGGCCAGCAGCGGTCAGACCACCCCGACCAGAGCCTGAGCTCAGGGCACGCTCGATCGGCCCTCAGCCAGCCAAACCGGCAGGCTCACCCCATCACCACCGGCCCGCCTTTGGCCAGCGCTCGCTGGTAGGCCGGGCGGCTCTCCATGCGCTTGGCGTAGGCCTGCAAGTTGGGGTGCGCGGCGGCCGCA
Organism: uncultured Aquabacterium sp.; assembly: GCA_964373965.1. Taxonomy (GTDB): domain Bacteria; phylum Pseudomonadota; class Gammaproteobacteria; order Burkholderiales; family Burkholderiaceae_C; genus Aquabacterium. The sequence goes on from CAYJXE010000001.1 coordinate 154,121, forward strand.
TCCGAGCGAGACAGCAGGGCCGAGACCGCAAAACTCATCTGGAAGTCGGCCAGGCTGATCTGATCGCCGGCGAACCAGGCGTGACGCCCCAGGTGGTCTTCGATGAAGGCCAGCGAGGTGTTCACGTTCGGGTCGATCAACTGCTTTTGCACGCGCTTGCACAGCTCCCGCGCGATCGGCTTGACAAAAAAGGGCATGGGCTGTGTCGGGATCGTCATGAAGACCAGCTTCATGACCAGCCAGTTCATCAACGAGCCTTCCGCAAAGTGCATCCAGAAACGCACCTGGCGGTGCTCCGGCGTGCCAACGGCGGGCACCAGGCGGGCCGCATCACCCGGGGCCTGGCGGCCGTACTGCTCGACCAGGTACTCCAGGATGGCGCCAGACTCCGCGATGACCTCACCCCGGTCGGTGATGACGGGTGACTTGCCCAGCGGGTGAACCTGCTTGAGCTCAGGCGGCGCCAGCTTGGTGATCGGGTGACGTTTGTAGACCTTGAGCTCGTAAGGTTGGCCAAGCTCTTCCAGCAGCCACAGGATCCGCTGTGACCGAGAGGTTTCGAGGTGATGAACGGTGATCATGCGCAAAGCATAGCGTGCTGCGGTGCAGCATACACAAGCGGGGTTACCTCGGGGTGATCCGTTCGGACGATGCGGACGTGACCGAAGTGGCGGTCGGCGCCACAGAAGCGGCCTCGCCCAGCCCACCGCCAGCCGACTGGTAGAGCGTGATGAGCGCATCCAGCCGGTTGAAACGGTTGAGCGCCAGGTTGTTTTCGGCCTGGCGGCGGGTTTCCTGGGCGTCCAGCCAGGTCTTCAGGGGCACGGCACCGGCGCGGTAGCGGGCCTCGGAGAGGCGTTCGCTGTCGCGCGCGGCGGCCACGGCGGTTTGCAGTCGCTCGCCCTGCTGTTCGTAGCGCAGCCGCGAGGCCAGGGCGTTGTCCACCTCGGACAAGGCCGTGTACCAGCTCTGGCGCAAGCCCCGGATGGCCAACTCGTGGTCGGTTTTCGAGATGTCGATGTTGCGCTGCACGTCGCGCCACTGCACGAAGGGCAGCAGCAGGCCAGCGCCCAGTGTGCCCACAGGGTCGGCCAGCACCCGGGCGAGCTCGCTCGAGCTGCCGCCCACGCTGCCGGTCAGCGTGAGCTTGGGGTAGGCGGCGGCGCGCGTGGCGTCCACCTGGGCCAGTGTCTTGCGCAGGCGCAGCTCGGCGGCGCGCAGGTCCGGGCGACGGCTCAATAGCTCGGCTGGCGCGCCCTCTGGCACCGATGGCAAAGCCCCGTCAGGCAGGCGGCTGGCCTCGTCCAATGCCGCACCAGGCGGGCCGTCGAAGAGGATGGCCAGGGCATTGCGGGCCTGCGTGCGTTGCAGCAGGAACTGCGTGTGCGCGGCCTCTTGTGCGGCCAGCGACTGCGTGGCCTGCGCCACCTCCAGGCCCGAGACGGCGCCCTGCCCCTTCTGGGCCTGCACCAGCTCCAGCGTGCGCCGCGCGTAATCGATGCTTTGCTGGCTGGCTTCAACGCGCTGATTCAGGTAGCCCACCTGCCAATGCAGGCGCGCCGTCGTGCCCACCAGGGCCAAGGCCGCGGCCAGGCGGTCCTCTTCAGTGGCCCGGGCCTCCCAGTCGGCGGCGCTGCGCAGGGAAGCCACGCGGCCCCACAGGTCGGCTTCCCAGCTCAGTCCCAGCGAGGCGCTGTTCAGGCGCGTCGTGTCACCGCCATCAAGTGGGCGCGACGCGGTGGAGCTGCCCTGCAGCGTCACCGTGGGCAACTGGTCGCTGGCGGCCTGACCGGCCACGAGCTGGGCGCGGCGCACCCTCAGCGCGGCTTGCGCCAGGTCGTTGTTGCGCGCCAGGGCGTCGCGGATCAGTTGATGCAGCGCCGGGTCATCGAACGCCTGCCACCAAGGAGACAGCTCTTGGCCAGTTTGCGAGACCTGGGGCGAGGTCTTGGCACCAGCGGCCCCATCGTCGGTGGCGTTGGCAGACGCGTAGCTCGCCGGCACGGTCAGCGCTGGCCTCTCGTAAGGCGTCGTGGCACACCCGGCAAGCAAGGCGCTGGCGCTCGCCAGCATCAGCGCGCACAGGGAGGCCGAAGCCCCCGGCCTGCGCCGGTTCAAGTCGTGTTCGTTCATGGACATGTTCTTCATTGCTCGCTGGGCCTGGGCCTCACTGGCGGCTCAGCGCATCCACCGGGTCGAGCTGTGCCGCGCGGCGCGCCGGCAGGAAACCAAACACCACGCCGATCAGCGATGACACACCAAAGGCCGTCACGATCGAGGCGGTCGAATAGATCATGCTGAAGCCCGTGTTGAACTGATCGAAGATCACGCCCAGGCTCAACGCCAGCGCGATGCCCAGCCCACCGCCGAGCAAACACACCAGCACCGCCTCGATGAGGAACTGGCGCAGGATGTCCGACTGCCTGGCGCCCACGGCCATGCGCACGCCGATCTCCTGCGTCCGCTCGGTGACCGACACCAGCATGATGTTCATCACGCCGATGCCACCCACGATCAGCGAGATCACCGCGATCGACGAGATCAGCAGCGTCAGCGTCTGCGTCGTGCTCTCGATGGTCTGGCGGATGCTGTCGCTGTTGCGCACGAAGAAATCCTTCGAGCCATGGCGCTGCGTCATCAGCTTGGTGATGCCCTGCTCGGCCGCCGACGGGTTGGCGCTGTCGCTGATGCGCACGGTGATGCTGCGCAGGTGGTTCTGGCCCATCAGGCGCCGCATCGCCGTCGTGTAGGGCACCCACACATTGAGGTTGTCCGACATGTTGAAGCCGCTCTCGGACGGCGCCGTCACACCGATGACCCGCACCGGCACGCTGCCCAGAAAGATGACCTGCCCCACCGGGTTCTCGCCATTGGGGAACAGCGCGGCCTGCGCGTTCGGGTCGATCACGGCCTCCTGCGTCTGGCGGCGCACGCTCTCGTCGTCGAAGGCCTGGCCTTGCGCGATGTCGTAGCCCTTGACGCGGAAGAACTGGTCGCCCACGCCCGTGACATTGGCCGTGGCCTCCACGTTGCCGCGACGCAAGGTCACGCTGGTGCTCACACCGGGCGTGACGCTGTCGACGTAATTCAGTTGAGCCAACGCGTTGGCGTCGCCCGGCACCAGCGTGCGGATGCGCCCCGCCTGCCGGTCCCCGAAGTTCTTGCCGGGGTAGATGTCGATGGTGTTGGTGCCCATCGCCGCGATGTCCTTGAGCACCCGCTGGCGCGAGCCTTCGCCCAAGGCCACCATCGAGACCACGGAGGCGATGCCGATGATGATGCCAAGCATGGTCAACAGCGTGCGCAGGCGGTGCCCGGCCATGGCGCGCAAGGCCATGGTGAAGGCTTCGGTGAAACGCCCCCACACCGCAGACCAGGACGAGTCGGGCTGCACGGCGGGGCGAGCAGCCGGTTGCCCGACCTGCTCGACACCGTCGGTTCGGCGGTCGGCGATGATGCGGCCATCGGCCACCTCGATGATGCGCTGCGCGTGCGCAGCCACCTTGGCATCGTGGGTCACGATGATGACCGTGTGGCCATCGGCGTGCAGCTCCTTGAGGATGCGCATGACCTCTTCGCCACTGACGCTGTCGAGCGCGCCGGTGGGCTCGTCAGCCAGGATGACGTCACCACCGTTCATCAGCGCCCGCGCGATCGACACGCGCTGCTGCTGACCGCCCGAGAGCTGGCCCGGTCGGTGCCCGGCGCGATCTTGCAAGCCCAGGCGCTTGAGCAAGGCCAGCGCGCGCTCATTGCGTCGCGCCGGGCTGTGCCCCGCATAAATGGCCGGGATCTCGGCGTTACCCAGCGCGGTCAGGTCACCCATGAGGTGATAGCGCTGGAAGATGAAGCCGAAGTGCTCGCGCCTCAATCGGGCGAGGTCATCGGGTGCCATTTCGGCCGTGGGCTGACCGGCCACGCGGTAGCTGCCACGCGAAGGCCGGTCCAGGCAACCCAGGATGTTCATCAGCGTGGACTTGCCCGAACCAGACGCGCCCATGATGGCCACCATCTCACCGGCATGGATGCCCAGGTCGATGCCCTTGAGCACGGCCACGGTGCCATCGCCCGAGGGGAACTCGCGCCAGAGGTCGCGCACTTCCAGCAAGGGGGCGTCGGCACCTGGCTGCTTGGGCGCACCTTGCGCACCTTGCGCGCCCTGCCCGACCTGGATCTGATCGATCTCGCTCTTCATCAGAACATGCCCGGCGGACGGCGCGAGCCGCCCGAACCACCGGCCGAAGCTTCGCCCACGACCACGCGTTCGCCTTCTTTCAGGCCCGACAGCACCTGCGCCTGCACGCGGTTGTTCAGGCCCACCTTGACCTGGCGGTCGACCACGCGCTGAGCGCCGCCCGGCTCGCCTTCGAGCACCCGCACCGCGTACGTGTCGTCCTTGCGGTTGCGTTTGCCCAGCGCCGAGGCAGGGATGGCCAGCACGTCATCGGCTTTGGCCAGCACGATGAAGACCTGCGCCGTCATGGCCACGCGCAGCTTGCCATCGGGGTTCGGCACCTCGAACAAGCCGTTGTAGTAAACGGCCGACGTGGTCGACGACGAGGTGCTCGTGGTCGTCTTGGTGCTCGTGTCAACCTGCTCCGATTCAGGCGAGGGCTCGATGGTGCGCAGCTTGGCCTCGTAGCGCTTTTGGGGCTCGCCCAGGATGGTGAAGTACACCGGCAGGCCCGGCTGCACCCGCACGACGTCGGCTTCGGAGATCTGCGCCTTGATCAGCACGCGATCCAGGCGCGAGAGCTTGATGATGGTCGGCGCCGACTGCACGGCGTTCACGGTGCGCCCCTCTTCGGCGATCACGCCCGTGACCACGCCATCGATGGGCGCGAGGATGCGCGTGTAGCCCAGGTTCACACGGGCCGTGTCCACCGAGATGTTGGCCTGCCTGATCTGGGCCTGCAGGGCGTTGATGTCGGCGCGGGTGGTGGCCAGCGTGGCCTCGGCGCCATCGAGTTCGGCCTTCGAAGCCGCATCGAGCTTGAACAGGCCTTGTTGACGTTTGAACGTGATCTCGGCCTGCCTGTACAAGGCTTCCTTGGCTTGCAATTGAGCCTGCAGCAGGGCCACCTGGGCTTCTGCGTTGCGCAGGGTGTTGTTCTGGGTGGTGGAATCGATTTCGGCCAGCAACTGGCCCTGCCTGACCTGGTCGCCCAAGGCCACGTGCAAGCGCTTGATCTGGCCGGAGACCTGGGCACCCACGTTGACATCGCGCTCGGACTTGATCGTGCCCGATGCCAGCACCGTGTCCTCAAGGTTGGTGCGCTCGACTTCGGCCGTGATGACTTCGGGCGCCGGGGCCTTCTTGATGAACTTGGCGTACCCCCCCCAGCCCGCCAGCGCGAGCACCCCCAGGATGGCGAACAGGCGCCAGCCGGCCCACCAGGACTTCTTGTTTGCGGTTGTCATGCCTTGAGTTTCGCAGGGCTGTGTTGTGGCTCTCAGTCTCGCAGGTTAAGCGAAGTAAAGTGAGGGCATGCACCCCGTCACCCTCGTCACCGGCGCCAGCCAGGGCATCGGCGCGGCCACCGCCCGGCTGCTCGCTCAACGCGGCCATGCCCTGCTCATTCATTTCGCTCACCGCGCCGACCTGGCGCAGGCCGTCGCCGATGACTGCCTGCGCCTGGGGGCGCCACAAGCCATCATCGCCCAGGCCGACCTGGCCAACGAGGCCGAGGTGCTGGCTTTGTTCGCCCGACTGGATGCCTCTCTGCCCCGGCTGACAGGCCTGGTCAACAACGCCGGCATCGTCGATCAAACGGCGCGGCTCGACGAGATGAGCGCAGAGCGCCTGCAGCGCATGCTGGCGGTCAACGTGCTGGGCCCGATGCTCTGCGCACGCGAGGCAGTCAAGCGCATGTCTCGTCGGCACGGCGGCGCCGGCGGCGTCATCGTCAACGTCTCCAGCAGCGCGGTGCGCACCGGCTCACCTGCCTTGTACGTGGACTACGCCGCCAGCAAGGGCGCCATCGACGTGTTCACTGGCGGGCTGTCGAAAGAAGTGGCCGGCGAAGGGGTGCGCGTGGTGGCCGTGCGCCCAGGCATCACCGACACCGGCATCCACGCCACAGGTGGCGAGCCCGATCGCGCCAGCCGCATGGCGCCGCAGCTGCCCATGGGACGCGCAGCCCAACCCGAGGAAATCGGCGAGGCCATTGCCTGGCTGCTCTCCGACGCCGCCAGCTACACGGCAGGCGCCATCCTCGACGTCACGGGCGGGCGCTGAGCAGCTCCAGCAGCAAGCGCACACGCGCCTGGGCGGGCGTCCAGGTGCCCGCAGCGGGCCAGTGGTCGCCCTCGCGCGGCTGCACGCCGCCACGGGCCACGCGGCTGCTGCGCCACACGGTCACGCCTGCATCGCGGGCGCGCTGCAGGGCCACTTCCAGCTTTTCATGCACTGTGCCGTGGCCCGTGCAGGCCACAACCAGGCCATCGAGCTTTTGTCCTGATGACAGAGCATGCGCCAGGGCAGCATCGACCAGCCAGCCGTCTGCATCGGCGTGGCTGGTGATGATCTCCACCCTCGGCGGCCGCGTGGGCAGCAACCAATGCCAGCCGCGGGCTTGCGGCTGCGGCCATGGGGTGAGATCGTCCAGCGGCTCGGCCCCGCCCCCATCGAAGGCATCGATGGCGTTGCTGTGGGCCTTGCGCACGTCACGCGCCGACCAGGTTTGGCCGGCCAGCACCGCTGCCACACCGCCTTCGCCACGTTGCGCCGCCGCCCGCACCACCCGCACGGCCTGCGCCAGGTTGGCTGGTCCGTCGGCATCGGGCGCGGTGGCCGGACGCATGGCCGCGGTCAGCACGATGGGTTTGCTGCCATCGTGCAAGGCATGCAACAGGCAGGCGGTCTCCTCCAGCGTGTCGGTGCCATGGGTGATGACGATGGCCGAGACGGTGTCATCCCTCATCGCGTTCTCGAGTGCTCGCCCCAGGGCCTGCCATGTGGCCCAGCCCATGTCCTTGCTGTCGACCTGAGCGACTTGCTGCATGGCCAAAGGGATGCCGACCAGCTCGGGCACGGCGCTGACCAATTGCGCCACGCTCAGTTGCGCGGCACGGTAGGCCCAACTGCGACTCGGGTCGGACGCCGTGCCGGCGATGGTGCCGCCGGTGCCCAGGATCAGCACGTTGGGCATGCCGCCTCCTTGCGTTGCTCAGGTGCCGTGGGGTTGCGCCGTGGAGACGCCGCGCGCGATGCGCCCAACAAAACACTGGACAAACAAACAGCCCTGTATAAAATGACAGTCATTCGCTTCATCGCGCTGCCTGCGTGGCAGCTCCAACCAGATGGCCGACGATAAACCCAAACTCACCCCGCGCCAGCAGCAGATCTTCGAGTTGATCCAGCGCAGCATCGCGCGCACCGGTGCACCGCCCACCCGGGCCGAAATCGCATCGGAGCTGGGGTTCCGCTCGGCCAACGCTGCGGAAGAGCACCTGCAGGCCCTGGCCCGCAAGGGCGTGATCGAACTCGTCGGCGGCACCTCACGCGGCATCCGACTCAAAGCCGGCACGCTGCGCACCGTCAACGAAAGCCGCCGCGAAGAGTCGAGCAAATCCGGCAAGTCTGTCCTGCCATTCAACCTGCCATTGCCAGGCCTGGAGCAACTGGTGCTGCCCCTGGTCGGTCGCGTGGCCGCAGGCAGCCCCATCCTCGCGCAAGAACACGTCGAGCAGACCTACGCGGTCGAGCCCAGCTTGTTCTCCCGCAAGCCCGACTACCTGCTGCGCGTGCGCGGCATGAGCATGAAGGACATCGGCATCCTCGATGGCGACCTGCTCGCCGTGGCCCAGGCGCGCGAAGCCCGCAATGGTCAGATCGTGGTCGCCCGAATCGGCGACGAGGTCACGGTCAAGCGCTTTTTGCGCACACCGCAGGGCATCCAGCTTCTGCCCGAGAACCCCGATTTCGAGCCCATCCTCGTTTCGCCCGAGCAGGACGACTTCGAGCTTGAAGGCTTGGCAGTCGGGCTGATCCGCAACCAGCCCCTGAACTGACCTGACAAGGCATCACAACTGAATCGACGTGTTTTTTGGCGCCCCAGCAGTTGATCGAGCAGATCCAAGCAAGGGGCAAGGTGGCCACCGCGGGTGGCGGGCATTGGTGCCAGGCAACTGGCGCGATTCCCGCGGAGGCTTGAGCAATCGAATCCTGCCGAACTTCACAGCTTTCGGAGTTCACCATGATTCACCACCTCGCACGCGCCCTCGCAGTCCGTCACAACACCAGTGCCCTGGCAGCGGCTGGCGCCTCCGAGCCTGGCCCGGCGCAACGCCCTGCCAGCCAGCAGCCGGTGCGCCCCCGCCCACTCACGCCCTGGGGCACGCCGCCGCGCGGCAACCTGAGCCGTGTCATTGATTTCCCCCGTGCCGCACAGGCGCCCTTCGGGTGTGGTGCAGCTGGTCAGCAGGCCCGTGCTGTGCGCATCTCGGTCGATCCGCACGACGCCCGCCGCACCGTGATCGCAGGCAAGTTCGCCGAAGTGTGCGCAGCGCTGGACCGCCTTGTGCTGGAGCAAGAAGCACTGGCCTGAGTCGCCCTGACTTCTTCCGAGCCATCAACGCTCTGGGCGCTGTGGTCGTTTCAGTCGAGGCTCTTGCCAAGGGCATCGCGAGCTCGGGTTCTGGGGCGTGAACGAGGGGGCATTTGGATTGGGGTGGATTCGTGCTGTGGCGGGTGCGTGGCTCGGTGGTACCCCGCGAGCGTGGTCCCTGAGCAGGCCCTCTCGCCCCCTGACCGGTGCTCAACGTGAGCCCCACTCCCACCAACCACTCTCCAGTCCAAACAACCAAACGCACCCCCCCAGGGCCGCCTGAAAACATCCAAAAAAAACCCCCGCGGCCGACTTACGGCACGCGGGGTTTTGCAGGTGTTCACGTCCGAGCCACAAGGCTCCTCAGCAAACAGGCCTCAGCCTGGGGCATCAGCCCATGTGCAGACCGCCATTGACGGAGAAGTCGGCACCGGTGGCAAAACCGGCCTCGTCGCTCGACACCCACGACACCATCGAAGCGATTTCCTCGGGCGTGCCCAGGCGCTTGACCGGGATGGTGGCCACGATCTTGTCCAGCACGTCCGGACGGATCGAGCGGACCATCTCGGTACCGATGTAGCCCGGCGAGACCGTGTTCACCGTCACGCCCTTGTTGGCCACTTCCTGTGCCAGGGCCATGGTGAAGCCGTGCATGCCGGCCTTGGCGGCCGAGTAGTTGGTCTGACCAAACTGACCCTTCTCGCCGTTGACCGAGCTGATGTTGACGATGCGGCCCCAGCCACGATCCACCATGTCGTCGATGACCTGCTTGGTCACGTTGAACAGGCTGTTGAGGTTGGTGTCGATGACCACGTCCCAATCGCCCTTGGTCATCTTGCGAAACATGCCGTCCTTGGTGATGCCGGCGTTGTTGACCAGCACATCGATCGGGCCATGCTCGGCCTTGGTCCTCTGAAACGCGGCCACGGTCGAATCCCAGTCGGACACGTTGCCCACCGAGGCGTAGAAGTTGTAGCCCAAGGCCTTCTGCTCTTCCAGCCACTTGGCGTGGTCACGGCTGGGGCCGCAGCCGGCAATGACCTTGAAACCGTCCTTGTGCAGGCGCTGGCAGATGGCGGTGCCGATGCCACCCATGCCGCCGGTGACGTAGGCTACTTTCTGACTCATGTGATGCTCCTCTGTGGGCTGTGAACTGTTGACTGTTGAGGGAAGGGTGCGCTTCAGCGCTCGATGGTCAGGGCCACGCCCATGCCACCGCCAATGCACAACGAGGCGATGCCCTTCTTCGCATCGCGACGCGCCATCTCGTGCAGCAGGGTCACCAGGATGCGGCAACCCGATGCGCCAATGGGGTGGCCAATGGCGATGGCGCCACCATTGACGTTGACCTTGCTCGTGTCCCAACCCATTTCCTGGTGCACGGCACAGGCCTGAGCGGCAAAGGCTTCGTTGATTTCCAGCAGGTCGAGGTCGGCGGCTTTCCAGCCAGCGCGCTCGAGTGCGCGGCGCGCCGCAGGCACCGGACCCATGCCCATGATGGCCGGGTCCAGCCCCGCACTGGCGTACGAGGCGATGCGGCCCAGCACCTTCAGGCCTAGCTGCTCGGCGCGCTTGGCGCTCATCACCATCACGGCCGCAGCGCCGTCGTTGATGCCGGACGCATTGCCCGCAGTCACGCTGCCCGCCTTGTCGAAGGCTGGACGCAGGCCAGCCAATGCTTCGGCATTGGTCTTGCGGTTGATGTACTCGTCGGCATCGACGCTCAACGGATCGCCCTTTTTCTGGGGGATCAACACCGGCACGATCTCATCCTTGAATCGGCCTGCATCCTGCGCAGCAGCGGCTTTTTGCTGTGAGGCCAGCGCCAGCGCATCCTGAGCCTCGCGGCTGATGCCGTGCTGCTTGGCCACGTTCTCGGCCGTGATGCCCATGTGGTACTGGTTGTAGACGTCCCACAGTCCGTCGTTGACCATGGTGTCGACCATGCTCCAGTTGCCCATGCGCTGACCTTCGCGCGAGTTGGGCACCACGTGCGGCGACAGGCTCATGTTTTCCTGGCCGCCTGCGATCACCACTTCTGCATCGCCGTCGCGGATGGCCTGGGCGGCGAGCATCACTGCCTTCAAACCAGAGCCGCACACCTTGTTGATGGTCATGCCGGGCACGGCATTGGGCAGGCCGGCCTTGATGATGGCCTGGCGCGCCGGATTCTGGCCACAACCGGCTTGCAGCACCTGGCCCATGATCACCTCGCTGACCTGATCGCCTGGCAAACCAGAGCGACGCAGCAGGTCGCGGATGACGGTGGCCCCAAGCTCGGCAGCAGGGGTCTTGGCGAGCGCGCCGCCGAACTTGCCCACTGCGGTGCGGGCCGCAGCAACGATCACGATGTCGGTCATGGTGAGTTCCTTGTGACTTCGGTTGACGTGACCAGGGCCGCTCGTGGCGACCCCGGGGATCAGGCCTTGCGTTTGACGTAACGACCGGGCGCGGCCTCGATGACGGGATGCTGCCGGCTACCGGGCTGCTTGGGCGCGGGAACCATCTTGCCCGCTTGTTCAGCAAGCCAGCCCGACCACACCGGCCACCAACTGCCAGGCTGCTCGGTGGCGGTCTCCATCCAGGCTTGCGCGGTGGCAGGCAAGGTCCGTGCCGAGCTGACCCAATGGCTGCGCTTTTTCTTCTCGGGTGGGTTGATCACGCCGGCGATGTGACCAGACGCGCCAAGCACGAAGGTCTTCGGGCCACTGACCACCTGGGATGAGGCATAAGCGCTGTCCCAAGGCACGATGTGGTCTTCGCGCGAACCGTAGATGAAGGTCGGCATGTCCAGGCGGCGCATGTCCAGCGGCACACCACAGACATCGACCGCCCCCGGCTTGCACAGCTTGTTTTCCAGGTAGGTGTTGCGCAGGTACCAGGTGTACATGGGACCCGGCAGGTTGGTGCTGTCGCTGTTCCAGTACAGCAGGTCGAACGCCGGCGGCAACTCCCCCTTGAGGTAGTTGCCAATGACGTAGTTCCAGACCAGGTCGTTGGCCCGCAGGAAAGAGAACGTGGCCGCGAGCTCGTTGCCTCGCAGCAGGCCACCGCCCATGGGGCTGTCGGCGCCCATCGTCATCTCGCGCATGCGAACCATGGCCTCATCGACGAAGACATCCATCGTGCCCGTGTTGACGAAATCCAGGAACGCGGTCAGCAAGGTCAGGCTGCGAACGGGCTTGCGGCCTTGCGTGGCCAGCGTCGCCAGCGCCGTTGCCAGCAAGGTGCCGCCGACGCAAAAGCCCAAGGCGTTGATCTGATCGGCACCGGTGACCTCCCGGGTGACGTCGATGGCGCGCGTGACACCATGCTCGACGTAATCGTCCCAGGTGGCCTTGGCCAGGCTGTCGTCGGCATTGACCCAGCTGACCATGAACACCCGGTGGCCCTGCGAAAGCAGGTAGCGCACCAGGGAGTTATCAGGCTGCAAGTCCAGGATGTAGTACTTGTTGATGCAGGGCGGCACGAACAGGAACGGCACCTCGTGCACCTGCGCCGTCAGCGGCTTGTACTCGATGAGCTGGAAATAGGGGTTCTCGTAGACCACCGAGCCTTGGGTGGTGGCCACGTTCACCCCCACCTCGAACACGCTCTCATCCGTCTGGGACATGTGCCCTTGGCGGATGTCGTTGAGCAGGTGGCTCAGGCCCTGGGTCAGGCTCTCACCCTTGGTGCTGACGGCTTTGCTCAGCGCCTCCGGGTTGAACGCCAGGAAGTTGGCGGGCGATGCTGCATCGGCCCATTGCTGGACAGCGAAGCGCACACGCTGACGAGCCTTGTCGTCGCCGGTGAGGTTGTCGGCCAGGCGCTGCAAGGTTCGCGCATTGAGCAAGTACATCGAGGCCATGAAGGCACTGCCCGGCGACTGGCTCCATTCGGGCGAGGCAAAGCGCTTGTCGCTCACCTTGACCGCATCAGGCTGCTGAAGGGCCTGGTTCCAGAGCTCGCCGGCCTGCCGCAGGTAGTCCTGCTGGATCGATTGCAGTTGCTCGGCCGGGATGTTCAGGCCGGCCAGCGATTGCAGGGTGGCGCCCAGGCTCTGACCCATGGCACCGACGGCTTGCCCCACCGGCTCCAGCCCCTTGGTGAAATCGGAGGCACCCAGGCTTTGTGCATTGGCAGCCGTCCCCAACCAGGGGCGCCAGGCTTGCGCCAACTCAGCCACCCCAGCCACCTCGCCAAGCTTGGCCAAATCAAACCCTGGCAAGGCCGGCTTGCCAGCAAGCAGCTTGGACCAGGCTTGGGTCGCGGTGGAGAAAGGGTCCCCTGCTTGACGCGAAGCGGTTGCCGACGCGAACGAAGCGTCGGCCGATGAAGCCGAGGCGCCCGCCGCAGCGCTGGCAGACCGCCCCTCACCCGACTCGGCTGGCGAAACCCGGGCCGCCCGTTTTGCAGTCTCGGGGGCAGCCTTGGGTTTGGCGGCAGCGCCCTGGGTGGCGCCCTTGCGAGCAGGCTTGGCGGACGATGGGCTGACCTTCAGGTCCTCGGCAGAGGCAGCGGAGGCGGCTTTGGCTTTGGCTTTGACGTTGGCCTTGGCTGGAGCCTTGGCGGAGCCCATCGACGCAGCGTCGGACGGGGCCACGGATGCAAGCAACTCGCGCTTGGCGCGAGACCTCTGAGCGACAGCCATATGTCTCCTGTTTCCGGGCTCTCTCCGGATTCGTCCGGAATCATGAACCGCGTTTGTTTCCGTATTCTGAACCTTGGGCAACGAATGTGAAGGGGCTTGCGGCCGTCTTTGGCATCATTCCAACATGCCCTGCGCGTCCGCGGTGTGGGCGAAGACCCTGGCATGCGCCAGACGAAGCCCTGACTCGGGACTTGAAAATGTGGATCGTTGCGATCGCCTGGATGTACGTGACCTTGATGATGGCCCTGGCCGAGGCGACCAACCCGCAGGGCACGGTGCTGGGCGCCATCTTCACGTTCCTGCTGTATGGCGTGGGCCCGCTGGCCCTGGTGCTGTACCTGATGGGGGCGCCGGCTCGCCGCAAGGCCATCCGCCAGGCAGAACGCGCCGAGCTCGAAGCCCGGGCCCGGCCGCAGCAGGCCGATGCCACCGGCTCAGACGGGATGCAGACAAATGGCGGCAGCCTGCCGACCACTGATCCCGTCGCGCCGGTGCGAGAAGAACCGCCCGGGCGCTGAAACCGTGCAGGCATCGCCACCATCGATGTGGCGAAGGCCGAGCGCCTGCAAGCGATCGCGGGCCAGGCCCGGCAGGTCGGCCCACCACTTGCCGGGCCTGCCGACGCAAGGTGTGAAGTGAGGCGCCGCGACGCCCTCCACCGGAGTCACGCCGAAGCCGGCGAGCACATCGGGGCCCACCTCAAAGGCCTGCGGCCCGATGCAAGGCCCCAGCCAGGCTCGCAGGTCTGCCGGGTCGGCGCCCGCGGCTTCGCACAGTGCCAGCACGCCTGCGTGGGCGATGCCCCGCCCCGATGGGCAAGCCGGACCATTGCCTGCCAAACCCCGCCACCCGGCGTGCAGGGCCGCCACACCTCGGCCCTCGGGCGCGGCCAGGAGGATGGGCAGGCAATCGGCCACCATCACCACGCAAGCGACGCCTGGCTCGGTGCTCAAGGCGCCGTCAGCCTGGATCGGGCTGGCTGCACCCACCGCAGAATCGGACCGCAGGCGCGCCACCGCTTCACCATGCACCTGCGACAGGAAGACCGGACGGGCCGGCAGGCACCTCGCCAGCACCTCGCGGTTGGCGTGCACGCGGGCGGGGTCGTCTCCAACGTGGTCCCCCAGGTTGCACGATGCCCAGGGATCCGGGCTGACGCCCCCCGTGCGCGCGGTCATCAAGGCCAAGACACCAGGGCCCATGGGCACCGCCATCCAGCCGTCGGGCAAGGCCGACGGATCGGCGAGTCGGGCCGCGTTCAAGCTGGCAGGGGTGGGGCTTGGTTCGGTCACTTAGTGCGGCTTGGCTATGATCCCACCCGCATGCTAACGCGCCCTCAAGCCCACTTGGCCCCGTCGCCCGCACGGGTCCGCATCTCCCGCAGTCGCCAGGACGCCCGCCGCGTCGGGCCTGGGCCTGTGTCGCCTCGGATGCGGCAGTGGCTGTCGGCCCCGGGCTCGCTGACGGCCAGGCTGCGCCTGCACGGCACCGTGCGGGTGGAAGTGCTGGCGCAGGGTCGGCGTCGCTTGTGGCCTCAGGAGCGCCGGGCCCTCGGCTGCTGCGTGGGTCACGTGCGCGAGGTGGTGCTGCACATCGATGAACGTGCGGCGGTGTGGGCACGCAGCAGCGTGCCGGTGCGCGCGGTCAAGGGGCCTTGGCAGGCCATCCGGGGGCTGGGTACGCGGCCCCTGGCGGAGCTGCTCTTCAGCCATCGGGCCGTGCGTCGGGGGGCTTTGCAGACCTTGCGGCTGCGAGCTCATGACCCCGCGGGCGGCCACATGGCCAGGCAATGGGCTGGACTGAGCAAGGGCTGCCCCCCCGCCAGCCAGCCCTCGCCGCCCCCACGATGGGCTCGCCATTCGCTGTTTCACCACCACGGCCAGCCTTTGCAGGTGCTAGAAGCCTTTGCCCCCTGGGTGAGCGCGCGCAGCTGTCGCCAAGGCTGAGTGCCGCGTTGAAGCCGCTGGCCCTTTTGACCCAGGCTGGCCATCCGCATGCCCTACACTGCAAGGCATGCTGTTTTCACGCCGAATCGAGCACTGTCAGGTCTGTGGCACCCCGGTGGAGCACAAGGTGCCCACCGACGACAACCGCGAGCGCGCGGTCTGCCCGGCGTGTCAGCACATCCACTACGTCAACCCGTTGAACGTGGTCGGCACCCTGCCCGTCTGGGGTGAGCAGGTGTTGCTGTGCAAACGCAACATCGAACCCCGCAAGGGCTTCTGGACGCTGCCCGCCGGCTTCATGGAGCTGGGTGAGACCACCGAAGAAGGCGCTGCCCGCGAGACCGACGAAGAAGCCGGGGCCCGCATCGAAATGCAGGGGCTGTACTGCGTGCTCAACGTGGTCAGCGCCGGGCAGGTTCACCTGTTCTACCGCGCTCGCCTGCTCGACACCGACTTCAACCCCGGGCCCGAGACGATGGAAGCGCAACTCTTCCATCAGCACGAGATCCCCTGGGACGAACTCGCCTTCCGCACGGTGCGGATGACCCTGGAGCGTTTTTTCGCTGATCGAAAAAAGGGTCAATTCGACGTGCATTGCGCCGATATCCGTTGAGCATGCCGTGCGGGGCCCCCTCGTGCGGCGAGCGCCCCATTGCACGAAAGACGCCTTGACCGCATGAACGCGCCCCAGGACACCCCGCTGGCCGCCACGCCGAACACCAACGCAGCCCCCGTTGCGACGCCGGCGCAGCCCCCCACCCAGCCTGCCACCGAAGCTCAAGACGCACCGACGCGCCTGCGCGAGGACCTGCTCAAAGCCGACCCGCTGCTGGACTGCCTGATCGAGGTCTGCCGCGTGCACGGCCTGCCCGCCTCGCGTGCCGCCCTGAGCGCCGGCCTGCCCCTGAACCAGGAGGCGCTGCCCGTGTCGCTGCTCGAGCGCGCCGCCGCCCGCGCCGGCCTGGCGACCAAGCTGCAACGCTGCGACCTGGCCTCGATCGACGAGGCCACCCTGCCCGCCATCTTGCTGCTCAAAGGCGATCAGGCCTGCGTGCTGCTGGGCACCGAGCAAGACCAAGCCCGGGTGCTGATGCCCGAGACCGGACAGGGCGCCGTGCGCCTGCCCTTGAGCGAGCTGAACCAACGTCACACCGGCGTGGTTGCCTTCGTGCGGCCACACTTCCGTTTTGACGAACGCACCCCGGCCACCCGCAAAACCCGCTCGAGCCACTGGTTCTGGGGACCGGTGCTGGCGCAGCGCTTCGTCTACCGTGACGTGCTGTGGGCCGCATTGCTGGTCAATCTGTTCGCGCTGGCCTTCCCGCTGTTCTCGATGAACGTCTACGACCGGGTCGTGCCCAACCACGCGGTCGAGACGCTGTGGGTGCTGGCCATCGGCGTGACGCTGGTGCTGGGCGCCGACCTGTTCATCCGCCTGCTGCGCAGCCACTTCGTGGACGAGGCCAGCGCGCGCATCGACGTGCAGATTTCGGCCACGCTGATGGAGCGCGTGCTGGGCATGCGCCTGGAGAACCGCCCGCAGTCCGTGGGCTCGTTTGCCTCCAACCTGCGCGGTTTCGAGCAGGTGCGTGACTTCATCGCTTCGAGCACGGTGACCGCGCTGATCGACCTGCCCTTTGCGCTGCTGTTCGTCATCGTGATGGCCTGGATCTCGCCCTGGCTGGTGCTGCCGGTGCTGACCGTGTTCGGGCTGATCGTGCTGTCGGGCTACGTGCTGCAGCACCGCCTGCACGCGCTGTCGCAGACCACCTACCAGGCCTCGGCGCAGCGCAACGCCACGCTCATCGAAAGCCTGACCGGCATCGAGACCATCAAGACGCAAGGCGCCGAGAACGTCATCCAGAAGCGCTGGGAGCGGGCCAACCAGTTCCTGGCCGAGCTCAACGTGCGCATGCGACGCCTGTCGTCGGCGGCCATGTACGGCACGGCAACCATGCAGCAGTTCGTCTCGGTGTGCATCGTGCTGATCGGTGTGTACCTGATCGCCGACAAGCAGCTCACCATGGGCGGCCTGATCGCCTCGACCATGCTGGCCGGCCGCGCGCTGGCACCGGCGGGTCAGATCGTCGGGCTCTTGATGCAGTACCAAGGCGCACGCACGGCCATGGAGTCGCTCGAGCAGATCATGGCCCAACCGGTGGAGCGCCCTGCAGAGACCACCTTCATCCACCGGGCCGAGCTCAAGGGCGAGATCGAGTTCCGCCACGTCTCGTTCGCCTACCCGGGGCGCCGCGAAGCCTCGCTCGACGACATCAGCCTGCGCATCCAGCCGGGCGAAAAAGTCGCGCTGATCGGCAAGGTGGGCTCGGGCAAGACGACGTTGCAAAAGCTCATCCTCGGCCTGTACCAGCCCAGCAAGGGCGCGGTGCTGATCGACGGCATCGACATGCGCCAGCTGGATCCGGCCGACCTGCGTCGCAACATGGGCCACGTGGCCCAGGACGTGACGCTGTTCTACGGCTCGCTGCGCGACAACATCACCTTCGGCATGCCGCACGCCACCGACGAGGCCATCCTGGCCGCCACCGAGTCGGCCGGGCTGAGCGACTTCGTCAAACGTCACCCACAGGGCTTTGACCTGCAGGTGGGCGAACGTGGCGAGCTGCTGTCGGGCGGCCAGCGCCAGAGCGTGGGCATCGCGCGGGCGGTGCTGCACAACACGCCCATCTTGCTGCTGGACGAACCGACCAGCGCCATGGACTTCTCGACCGAGGCCTTCGTGACCCAGAAGATGCAGCAGCACTGCCAGGGCAAGACGGTGGTGCTGGTGACGCACCGCACCTCGATGCTGGCTTTCGTCGACCGCGTGATCGTGATCGACCAGGGCAAGGTGGTGGCCGACGGCCCGCGCGACCGGATCATGCAGGCGCTGTCTGCAGGCCGCATCACACGCGCATCGTGAAGCAGGAGGACACCACCATGAACACCGCCCTGCTCAACATCGGCCAGCGCATCGTCTCCGGGCTGGAGGCCGTGCGCCGCAAGCTCGCCCCCGTCATCAACCCCTTGCTCGACCGGCTCAGCGGCCCACTCGTCACGCCGGATGCGGCCAAGCGGGCCGGCATCGACCTGTTCGAACAGGAGGCCGATGCGGTCATGTCCACCGAGGGCACGCGCGGCGCACAGAAGCTGGTTCGCGGCGCGCTGCTCGTGACGGTGCTGCTCGTCGTCTGGGCGTCTTTCGCCAAGATCGACGAGGTCACCAAGGGCGAGGCCAAGGTCATCCCCTCCAGGCAGCTGCAGGTGATCCAGTCCTTCGATGGTGGCGTGGTCACCGAGATCCTGGTCAAAGAGGGCCAGTTGGTCGAGGCCGGTCAACTGCTGCTGAAGGTGGACGAGACCCGCGCCACCTCGGGCGTGCGCGAGAGCGCGGCGCAGGCCTTCGCGCTGAAGGTCAAGCTGGCGCGCCTGAAGGCCCTGGCCGAGGGCAAGCCTTTCCTGCCGCCTGAACCTTCTACCGCCGACAACGAAGAGGTGCGCATCGTCGAAGAGGAGCGCCAGCTCTACGATTCGCGGCGCTCGGAGCTCAGCGCGCTCGTGGGCATCAGCGAGCAGCAACTGGCCCAGCGTCACCAGGAGCAAGCCGAGGCCCGCGCCCGCCGCGATTCGGCCGCGCGCAACCTGGAACTGTCGCAACAGGAGCTCACCAAGACGCGCCCGCTGCTGTCCACCGGCGCCGTGTCGGAGGTCGATGTGCTCAGGCTGGAGCGCGACGTGACGCGCGCCCGTGGTGAGATGGAGCAAGCCAGCGCTCAGATCGCTCGCATCCAGGCGGCCATCTCGGAGGCCACGCGCAAAATCCAGGAGACCGATCTGTCGTTCAAGAACGAGGCCCGCAAGGAGCTCTCGGACGTGTTGGGCAAGCTCAACGCGATCAACGAAGGCGCCGTGGCCCTGGCCGACAAGGTGGACAAGTCGCAGGTGAAGTCGCCGGTGCGAGGTCGCGTTCAGCGCCTGCTGGCCAACACGGTGGGTGGCGTGGTCAGCCCGGGCAAGGACATCGTCGAGATCGTGCCGCTGGACGACGCGCTGGTGCTTGAAGCCAAGATCCAGCCGCGTGACATCGCCTTCATCCACCCCGGCCAGGCCGCGACGGTGAAGTTCACGGCCTACGACTTCGCCATCTACGGCGGGCTGGACGCCGTGGTCGAAAACATCAGCCCCGACACCGTGACCGACGAGCGCGGGCAGAACACCTTCTACGTGGTGCGGGTGCGCACCAAGCAGACCAACTTCAGCGAGAAGATGCCCATCATGCCGGGCATGACGGCCGAGGTGGACGTGCTCACGGGCAAGAAGACCGTGATGTCCTACCTGCTCAAGCCGGTGTTGCGTGCGCAAAGCCACGCGATGCGCGAGCGGTGACACCCCTGCGGCACCCCCTCACTTAAGTGCCTGTCACGCCTGGGAAGGTGTGACTTCCTTCCTGCAGAACGCCCGCCCCAAGGCCGATATCCGATTGGCCCTTGGGGCGGGCGTTTTCACGCGTGCGCCTGCCCTTTGCGGACCGACCCTTGCCCTTTGGCCGGCTTAAGCGCTCACGAAACTGGTCCAGGCCAGCAATCGTTCACACAAAGCCGCCGACGGGGTTGGTTTGGGAGAGGGGTCGGAAGAGATACTCATCACGCAGTTACATTTTGAGAGGTTCCCATGGCCAAGTTGTCCACCCAAGCCCCTTCCGGCGTTGTTTCGAGCCTGCAAGGGCGTGCCCAGGTCATCCGCCAGGGACAAGAAGCCGCCGAAGCCCTGCAGGTGGGTGACACGCTGATGCCTGGGGACAGGCTGCTGGGCAGCGCGGACGCCTCTTTGCAGATCGCGGAAAGCTCGGACGCCAACGCGCAGGTGTGGACACTGGCCTTCGGGGACGCCAAGTCGTCAGGTCAGGCCAAGGGAACTGCCAAGCCGGCGGCCAATGCCGCTGACGGCAAGTCGCTCGACGATGTGATTGGCGCGATCGAGCGAGGCGATGAAGAAGACGCCACGGCGGCGGGCCTGACCGGCGGTGATGGCGCCGCAATGGGCGAAGGCCTGCGCGTGGAGCGCATCGTCGAGGTCGTGACACCGCAATCGTTCGCCGCATCGTCGAACAACGACGGCCCGGACGGCTCTCTCAAGTCCACGACCCTGCTCGATGATGGCAACCAGGCGCCTGTCTTTGCGGATGGCGGCCGAGGCGGATTCGACCCGGCCACAGGCAACTACCGCTTCATCACGGACGAAGACACACCGGTGTCAGGACAGGTCAGCGCATCCGATGCCGATGGCGACGCCCTGACCTTCTCCAAGGGCTCCGACCCCGCTCACGGCTCCGTCGTCGTCAACCCAGATGGCACCTGGACCTACACCCCTGGCGCCAACAAGACCGATGCCGTCTCTTTCACCATCGTCGTCTCCGATGGCAAGGGTGGCACCGCCACCTCCACCGTCAATGTCGGTATCACACCCGTCAACGATCCCCCGAAGTTCGACGATCCGACGAACCCGAACTACGACCCGGTCACCGGCAACTACAAAGCCACCACGGCTGAAGACAAGCCCGTCTCCGGCACCGTCAAGGCCACCGACATCGATGGCGACGCCCTGACCTTCTCCAAGGGCTCCGACCCCGCTCACGGCTCCGTC
>CAYJXE010000001.1:174991-258175 GCA_964373965.1 uncultured Aquabacterium sp.
CGAAGTTCGACGATCCGACGAACCCGAACTACGACCCGGTCACCGGCAACTACAAGGCCACCACGCCTGAAGACACCCCAGTGTCCGGCACCGTCAAGGCCAAGGATGCCGATGGCGACACGCTGACCTTCGCCAAGGGCAGCAACCCAGCTCACGGCTCCGTCGTGGTCAACGCCGATGGCACCTGGACTTACACCCCGTCCAAGGACTACAACGGCTCGGACTCGTTCACCATCACCGTCTCCGACGGCAAGGGCGGCACCGCCACCTCCACCGTCAACATCGGTGTCACGCCGGTCAACGACGCCCCCATCATCAGCGCAGCAGGCTCCGCCTCCATCGACGAAGCCAACCTGATTTCGGCCACCGCCGGCACCAGCACCACGGGCAAGCTGGCCATCTCCGACGTCGACTCCACGCGCTTCGACATCCAGCTCAGCGCCCCCGCAGGCAACTGGACATCCCAGGGCGTTGCGATCACCTGGAGCGGTGGCAGTGCAGGCTCGCCCCTGGTCGGCTCTGCCGGCGGCAAGGAAGTGGTCCGTGTCGCCATCGACGACCAGGGCCAGTACAAGGTGACGCTGTCGCAATCGATCGACCACCCCACCGCGAGCGGCGCCAACACGTCCACCCTCTCGTTCGGCGTCAAGGTGGGCGATGGCACCAGCACCGCATCGACCTCGCTGAACGTCAACGTGCTCGACGACGTGCCGAACACCACCGTCAGCACCGAGCACGTCGCGGTCCAGCATGACGTCATCCGCGTGCAGGGCCTGCAGGTCAGCTTCGTCAACGACACCTACGCGAACGGCACCGGCACCGTCAGCCGCACCAACACCGACGCCGACGCCGGCATCGACCGCCTGCGCTGGGGCTCTGGCGTGACCACCGGCCAGCAATCCGGCTACGACCTGGTCGACAACAGCACGCTGGCCTCATCCAGTGGCACCGTGGTCGAAGCCAGCCAGGTCTTCAAGCTGGCCGACTTCACCCACAGCAACTACGGCATCTACAGCAACTCGTCGACCCTGACGGGCACCGACATCAACATGTCCCTGGTGGTCAACATCAACGGCATCGCGACCACGGTGACCTTCAAGACCAAGCTGACCCACACCGAGACCGCCAACTCCAACGACGCCGCAGCATCGGCCGACATCATCACCCTGCAATCGCAGACCGCCACCGTCACGGTGGACGGCACGCAGTACAAGATCAACCTGCTCGGCTTCCAGGACGCCAGCGGCAAGCTCGTCAACACCATCTACACCAACGAGCAAGCCTCCAACACCTTTGGCATCTACGGCAGCATCGTGTCGGCCGACACCTTGCCCACCGTGCAAGGCAAGCTCGACACATCGGACGTCAGCGCCGACGGCATCAGCCAGGTGATCTGGGACAACGTGAGCAGCCCCTACGGCACCTTCGTGGGCAAGTCCGATGGCAGCTACACCTTCGAGGTCAACCGCGCCACACGCGATCAACTCGATCCAGGCGAAACACGCACCCAGAAGGTCACCTACACGCTGGTCGACGGCGATGGTGACCGTGTCACCGGCGAGCTGAACATCGCGATGGATGGTTACAACCACATCGAGGGCACCAACAGCGCCAACACACTCACCGGTACCACCGGCAACGACCACATCGACGGCATGGCCGGCAACGACACCCTCTCGGGTGGCAGCGGCAACGACATCCTGGTGGGCGGCAAAGGCGACGACCGCCTCACGGGTGGAGATGGCTCCGACGTGTTCGCCTGGCACCTGGGCGACGCCGGCGCCAAGGGGCAACCCGCTGTCGATGTCATCACCGACTTCAACACGGCCGCAGCCTCGAACAACGGCGACGTGCTGGACCTGCGCGACTTGCTGCAAGGCGAGACCCACGACAACCTGCTGCAGTACCTGGACTTCGACACCACCTCCACGCCGGGCAGCACCCACATCCGCATCAGCACCACCGGCGCGTTCACCGACACGGCCAGTGACTCGGGCGCCGAAGATCAGCGCATCACGCTGTCCAACGTGGACCTGCGTGCCTCGCTGGGCCTTGACGCGCAAGCCAGTGATCACCAGATCATCAGCGAGCTGATGCAGCGCGGCAAGCTGCTGGTGGACCAGGGTTGAGCCAAGGGGCTGCGGCCCCGGCGCAGGCCACGCGCCCCGCCAGCAGCCCTAAGCAAAACACCGCCTTCATGGCGGTGTTTTTTGTTTGCGCGACGGCCAACGAACGCGGCCAGGCAGGCCGCCCTGAATCACCGCCCGTCAGGTCGGCATGCGCACCGCTGGCCCCGTGACGCCATCCATGCCACCCTGGCGAAGCGCCAGCAAATCGGCCGGATCGCTCACCCCTTCCGCATACACCTGCAGGCCCAGGCCATGCAGCATGTTGACGGTGCCCGACACAAAGGCCGCGCGAGCCGGCTCGGTGGCCACGCCCTGCACCACCGACGCATCCAGCTTGACGTAGTCCAGCCCGGCCTCGAACAGCGAATCGATGCGCGTCAGGCGCTCGCCCGCGTGCTCCAGGCCGATGCGCACACCCAGCGGACGCAGCTGCTTGCACAGCTCGCGCACCAGCTCGAAACGCTCCACCGCCGCGATCTCGGCCACCTCCAGCCACAGCAGCCGCGCCGCTTGCGGCCGCGCGGAGATGCGCGCGCGCAACCTCGGCACAAATCCGCTGTCCATCAACGAAGCAGGTGACAGGTTCACGCCGCGCGGCTGCAGGTCATCGAGGATCTGGTCCAGCGCCTGGGCCACCGCCACCTCGTCGATGCGCGAAATCAGGCCTGTGCGCATCGCCATCGGCAGCCAGTGAGCGGCCGACTCGGAGGCACCACCGGGCTCGAGTTGCAAGCGCATCGGACATTCGTGGTGCACCAGCCTGAGCTGGCGGTCCACCACCGGGTACTTGACCAGCTGCACGCGCCCTTGCCTGAGCGCCTCGTCGATGCGACGGCGCCATTCGTCCTCACCCAGCACCACCGCTTCGGTGCCATGGGTGTCGGCCATTTCAACCGAGAAAGCACCACGGCTTTCCGCCAGGGCCAGCGCCGAATCGGCCGAAGCCAGCACAGCTTGCAAGGCATCCCCGCGGCGCCAAGGCGTGCCACCGATCACCACCGTCGCAGCCACACCTTGCTCGGAAAAGGCCCTGCGCAAGGCATCGGCGTAATGTTGGGGCTCAGGCAAAGGCACCTCGCCACCCACCAGACAAATGGCGAAGTCGCCGCCGTTGAGCCGCCCGATGGCCGCACCAGGCACCCCAACGGAGACTTCACGCAACACCTCCGCCAGCCTTTGCAACAGCACGTCCGTCTGGCGATGGCCAAGCAAACGGTTGACGCCAGCCAGGTCGATCACCCGCACCAGGTGGATGACGCCAAGGCCAGAGCCCTCCTCGCGAGTGAGGGCCGCGCTCAACTGGGCCATGAAATGCCGCCGCTGAGACAAGCCCGTCAACGGGTCGCAATGGGCCTGCTGGCGCAATTGCTCGACTTGTTGCGACTGCTCGTCGAACACCGACTTCAGCCGCATCACCACCGCGTTCATGGCCTGGCTCAAGCGAGCCAGCTCAGGCACACGAGGCTCTTCGACCGTGACGAACCGGCGCTCCATCAGGGCCTGGGCCTGGCTCACCGTGGCCTCCAGCGGCCGGCGGATGCCATTGACCCCGAACGTGGCCACCAGACAAGACAGGGCACCGAGCGCAGCCAGCCAGCCAGCGGTCTTGAGCGAGCCCTGCCAAAGCTGCGCATGGGCAAAAGCCGAGTGGCTGACCACCTCGACCGATCCCACCGCCCGCCAGCCATCCGACACCTGGGCGATACCGGCCACCGAATCCACAGGCACCAGGCGCACGAACCAAGCCGGTGCCTGCTCGCGCGCGGCCGCCGGGTCCGCCTGGTGATCAAACAGCTCGCGCCCCGCCGCGTCCTTGAGCGTGATGCGCTGGTAAAAGCCCGTGTCGAACATGGCCGCCACGGTCAACTCCATGCCGGTGCGGTCGCCGCGCTGTTGCGACAGGTTCAGGGCCAGCGACTGGGCGTTGTCGGCGTTCTTGAGGCGCAACTGCGTCTCCAGGTAACCCCGGGACGAAACCATCCAGACCACGAAGCTGCCGATGAAAGCCATCAGCAGCGTCGTCAGCAACAGCAACCAGATTTGTCGAATCAAGGACATGTTGTCATCTCTTTCGTGGCGGCTTCACCACCACCCCTCGGCTTTCGCCTTGGCCAGCACCTCGCGCCAACGAGACAGCCGGGCCACGGGGTCTCCCGCACTGGCTCCCGTCACACCTTGCCACAAACCCTCCGCGTTGAAGCTGAAAACAGGGGCCAGATCCGGGCGCCTGGAGGCGGGGCGGATGTCGGTGATCAGGTTGTCCAGGATCAGGGGCTCGGCGTCGGGCTGCGGGTAATAAGCCAGCACCATGTGCGCCTGGATGCTGCCGGCCAACTGCGCCCGCACGTAAACCAGTCGCATCTTCACACCTGGCACGCCCGAGGCAAGCAAGGAGAAATACTTGGCGATGGCGTAATCCTCGCAGTCCGCCTGCCCTCGCGCCAAGGATTCCAAGGGCGAGGCCCAGTAGTCGACCTGCCCCCAGATTTCGCGGTCGTCGCGGTACTGCACCGAACGGTTGAAAAAACCGTTGATCGCACGCAGGCGGCTTTCTTCTTCCTGGGCGGCGACCTCGCCGATGAGCTGCACCAGCACCTGAGCACGCTGAGGCGTGTTGCCACCCTGACGCTGGGCTGCCTGCATGACGCGGGGCGCATCCCAGGCCGGACTCAGCCCCCAACCCAGCACCGCCACGAGGGCGGCAGCGCGCAGCCACCACCCCGACCAGGCGGCCAGGCGAGCAGGCGAGCTGAAAGCGAGAAATCGGGCTTCTTGGACCACCTCAGCTTATCGGCGAAGGCCCGCCCGGACTTGACCGGGAAATCCCAGATTGCGACATCGGCGCCACTCCCCCGTGAATACAGGCGTTTTCAAAAGACGGAAGCCCCTTCATTGATGCCAAAATCAGCCGATTAACTCCCGTTACAGGGCCTGCTGCCCTGCCCTGCCAACGCCCCACACAACGAGGTTCAGCGTGACGAACAAAGCCCTGAAGTCCGGACTCCATGCCCTGGCCCTGGCCGCCCTGACATTCACCGCCCAGGCAGCCCTGGCCCAGGCCCAACCCACCGGTGCCGCCACAGGCCTGGCTGGGGCGGTCCAAAAGGCCATCGACACCAACCCCGATGTGACCGCCCGCCTGAACGCCTTGCGCGCGGCATCCAAGGAAGTGGACGTGGCCAAGGGTGGTTACCTGCCCACGGTTGACCTGTCTGCCGACGTTGGCCGCGACCGCGACAAGGTCGATCAGCGCAACCCCGAATCGCGCAGCTTCAGCCGCAGCGGCCTGGCCCTGACCGCCAACCAGGTGCTCTGGGACGGCCGCTTCACCGCCAACGAAGTGGACCGCCTGGGCCACGCCCGCAAGGTCCGTTACTTCGAATTCCTGGCCGCCAGCGAAGACACCGCCCTCGAAGCCGCCCGCGCCTACATCGACGTGCTGCGCTTTCGCAAGCTGGTCGGTCTGGCCGAAGACAACTACGTCCAGCACAAATACGTGTTCGACCAGTTGCAGTCCAAGTTCAAGGCCGGCGTCGGCCGCGGCGTGGACACCGAGCAGGCCAACGCCCGCCTGGCCCTGGCCGACTCCAACCTGACCACCGAAAACGCCAACCTGCACGACGTGGCCTCGCGCTACCTGCGCGTCGTTGGCGAGGCCCCGGCCAACGGCCTGGCCGCGCTGCCCCGCATCGATGGCAGCCTGGCCGGCGACAACACCCAAGTCATCAGCCAGGCCCTGGCCCGCAACGCCAGCGTCAGCGCGGCGGTCGAGAACCTGCGCGCCGTCGAGTCCGAAGCCAAAACCAAGGACAGCCCCTTCCAGCCACGCGTCGAAGCCCGCCTGCGCAGCGGCCTGGGCAACAACTTCGACGGCCTGATCGACCGCAAGAGCGCCACCTCGGCCCAGATCCTGCTGAACTGGAACCTCTACAACGGCGGCTCCGACCAGGCCCGCACCAAGCAGTTCGCCGACCTGATCAACCAGGCCGCCGACCAGCGTGACAAGGCCTGCCGCGACGTTCGCCAGACCATCGGCATCGCCTACAACGACATCACCCGCGCACGCACCCAACTGGCCGCACTCGACCGCAACGTGCTGGCCATCGAAAAGGCCCGCGACGCCTACCGCCAGCAGTTCGACATCGGCCAGCGCAGCCTGCTGGACCTGCTCAACGCCGAGAACGAGCTCTACACCGCCAAGCGCGCCTACGCCAACTCCGAGCACGACCTGCTGCTGGCCCAGGTGCGCACCCATGCCGCGCGCAACACCCTGCTGTCCACCCTGGGCCTGCGCCCGAGTGACGACAACCAGGGCGACCTCGTCAAAGACTGGCAAGCGTCCGATGATGCCGCCCAGCGCTGCCCCGTGACTTCGGTGGCCGCCGCCTCGACCACGCGCGACGAACTCGACGCGCGCGCCCGCAAGCTGGGCACGCAAGTGGGTGTCACGGCCATCAAGCCAGCAGCCGACGAGCCCAAGCCCGTCGTCGCCAACGCCGAGGCCGTGCAGACCGTGGCCCAGCGCCTGACCGACTGGGCCGCCGCCTGGTCCGCCAAGGACATCGAAACCTACCTGGGCTTCTACAGCAAGGACTTCACCGCCAAGGGCACCCGCGCCCAATGGGAAGCCAACCGCCGCAAGCTGGTCGGCAAGCCCGGCCCGATCTCGCTGAAGATCGACTCGATCAAGGCCAGCCCGCAAGGCAGCGACGTGGTGACCAGCTTCGAGCAGGCCTACACCTCGAGCAACTACAAGGACAAGGGCCCCAAGACCCTGACCTGGCGCATGCAGGAAGGCCGTTGGGTCATCGTCAAGGAAAGCAACCGTTGACGCCTTGCCTTGCAGGCAAAACGAAGGGCACCCTCGGGTGCCCTTTTTCACGACCAGCCGATGTGCGCCTCAAGCTGGCAACCTGACCTCGTAGGTGATGCCCAAACCAGCGCCGTGCCGGCCACCGCGCTGCGAGTTGAAGTAAAGCCGCGACCCATCGGGCGAGAAAGCCGGCCCGGTGATCTCGGACTCGTCCTGGCCATGCAGGCGCAACAGCACCTTCACGCTGCGGTCGGGCAAGATCACGCACAGCTCCATGTTGCCGCCGTCTTCGGCCACCAGCACGTCGCCACGGCGACTGACGGTCAGGTTGTCGACGCCTGACAGCACGCGGTCGGCCGCGCTCGCGGTGGCGAAGTCGTAGATGACCTGCAAGCGCTGCGTAGCGGGCTCGAAGGCCCAGATGCGGTTGTCACCCTTGGTCGAGAAGTAGACGATGCCGTTGAAGTACCACAGGCCCTCGCCACCTCGGAACACGGTGCCCGGAGCCCTGTTGCCCAACACGCTGCGCACGACGCCTTGGGGCAGGCTCGGACTGCTCACGTCCACCCAGCTCACCTGGCGGGGTTGCGCCAAATTCATCTCATCGGGCGGCGGCTGGTTGGCCGGCACCCCGTCGATCTGCAGCACCTGCAAGCGCCCAGATCGGAGCGCCGGCCGAGCCGCCGAAGCTGGCCAGTCTGACTCGCTGCACACAAAGCGGTAAAAACGCCCCTGGCCTTCGTCTTCGGTCAGGTACAAAGTGCGGAGCAACGGGTCCACGGCCACCGCCTCGTGCTTGAAGGTGCCCAGCGCAGGCCTGACCTGGGCCTCAGAGGCCGAGCCGAACGGCAGGCATTCCCAGACGCGCCCCAGGCTGGTTTCTTCTGCAGACAGCCAGGTGCCCCAGGGGGTCGCGCCGCCCGCGCAGTTGGTGCTCGTGCCGTCGAGGATGCGCTGCGCCCCCACGACCTGGCCATGGCGGTCAAAGCGCAAAGCGCTCACACCGCCTGCGCCTGCAGGCACCTCGCTGTTGTTCACGTAGACCCAGCCCCCATCTGGCGCAGCAAAGGTGGCGCCGCCGTCCGGGTAGGTGTGCCAGATGGTGGCGCCCGGTGCCGGCCGCTCGCCGGACACCGCCACGATGCGGGCTGAGAACCCGGCAGGCAAGGCCAGGCCCAGGGCATCGGGCTCGCGCAGAGGCCCCAGGCTCGAGAAGTCGAAACCCGGTGCGGACGGGGGGGCTCGGTCAGCTGGGGGCTTTCCCAAACCTGCAGCGGCCTGCGCCAGACCAGGCCACAACAGACCAGAAGCAGCCATCCCGCCAGCCGACCAGAACAGCTTGCGCAGGAATTCGCGACGCGCTGCAGAGTCAATGGGCAAAGCGGTTTCAGGACGCGACGCAGGCATGTTGAAGGCTCCCGAGGCCACCCAACCAACCGGGCGGACCGTCTCCAGCATCGTACCCATTGGTGACAGCGCCCATGAAAAAACCCGACCGGTTTTCACCAATCGGGTTTTTTGTTTTCTGTCATTTTGGCGGAGAGGGCGGGATTCGAACCCGCGGTGGGCTATTAACCCACACACGCTTTCCAGGCGTGCGACTTAAACCGCTCATCCACCTCTCCGTGAAGCCCGCAAGTATAGCCCAGGTTTCGTCAGTTGACCGACACCTTCTTGCCATCCTTGTAGGTGTAGAGCGTCATGGCCGGGTTCTTGAGTTCGCCGTTGGGCTCGAACGACACCTTGGCCGTCACGCCCGCGTAAGCCGCCTCGGCGATCTTGGAGCCGTAGACCTTCGGGTCGGTCGAGTTGGCGCGCTTCATGGCGTCCACCAGCACCATCGTGGCGTCGTAGGTGTAGGGCGAGTAGACCTGGTACTGCTTGGGGAACATGGCCTCGTACTTGTCACGCCAGGCCTTGCCCTGTGGCAACTTGTCCAGCGAAGCGCCACCCACGGCGCACACCACATTGCCCAGCGTGCGAGCACCGCTGGAGAGCTTGACCAGCTGGTCGGTGCAGATGCCATCGCCACCGAACAGGTAGGCCTTGGTCAGGCCCAGCTGCTGCATCTGGCGCAGCATGGGGCCGGCCTGCGGGTCCATGCCCCCGAAGAAGATGCCGTCGGGCTTCTTGTTCTTGATGGCGGTGAGGATGGACATGAAGTCCACGGCCTTGTCGTTGGTGTATTGCTGGCTGACCACTTCCATGCCCAGCTGCTGTGCGGTTCGCGCGAACACCTCGGCCACGCCCTTGCCGTAAGCCGTGCGGTCGTCGATGATCGCGACCTTCTTGAGCTTGAGCACCTGCTGGGCATGGCGGGCCAAACCCGCGCCCAGCTCGTTGTCGTTGGCCAGCAGGCGGAAAACGTTCTTGTAGCCCAGTTGCGTCAGCTCGGGGTTCGTGGCCGAGGGCGAGATCATGGGCAGGCCGCACTGGTTGTAGACCTTGGACGCCGGGATGGTCGTGCCCGAGTTCAGGTGCCCGACCACGCCGTTGACCTTGGCGTCGCACAATTTTTGCGCGGCGGCGGTGCCCTGCTTGGGGTCGGCGGCATCGTCTTCGGCAACCAGTTCGAACTTGACCTTTTTGCCGCCGATGCTGATGCCTTGCGAGTTCAGCTCGGCCACGGCCATGCGGGCGCCGTTTTCGTTGTCGCGCCCGTAGTGGGCCTGCGGGCCGGACACAGGGCCGACGTGGCCAATGCGCACCACGGTCTGCGCCTGGGCCTGCGAGAGCGGCAGACCGGCAAAGATGAGGCCGGCGGCAGCCAGCAGCGAAGACGGGATCGGACGCAATTTCATCAGGACCTCGTTGGCAGTTTTGGGTTGGATCGGTGCTTGGGATGCGGGCGCCATCAGCGTTGGCGGAGCTTGGCCAGCTCCTGAGCCACGGAGCGCGCCACCACATCCTTGAGGGTTCGGTTGAGCTCGTCGCGCAGGTCGCGCGCGATGGCTTCGGTGTGACGGGCGAGCAAAGGAGCCATCGCCTCTTTCAGGCGGAACTCCAGCATGCTGTCGATCTGCCTTTGCACATCGGACAACACGCGGTGCGCCAGTTGTGCCTCGGACACCACAGGCGGTACATCCGGCTGGGGCTGGGCCGACGCCGGTTGGGGCAATGACCGTGGCTGCGCCGGCGTCAGCGGCTCAGCAGCGGGTGAAGTCACCACCTCACCCAGCACCGGCAAGGCGTCGAGCGGCACCGGCGGTCTGGGGCTGGCAACCGGGGCGGCCGCAGTCCAGGGCTTCACGGGGGCCACCGCAGGTGGGGCGCCGGCTGGCGGGTTGACCGACGGCTGAGCGCTCGCCTGCCCCTGCACATCGATGATTTCCGTCAGGGTGGGCACCTGCGCGGGATGCGGGCGGGAAATGCCGTTCATCAGCGGGCCTCGTCCTTGACTTCGTGAGGCTGGACATCCCAGCCCTCGGCAGCATAAGCCTTCCAGCGCTGGCGGCCTGCCTGGCGATCGTCAGCCTCGCTGGAGACCAGGTCGAACAGGCGCTCGAATCGGTCCATGCCGGCAGGCACTTCTCGTCCGACGTTGACCAAGATGCTGCGCTCACCCGGCGACGAGGACACATCGGGGGAGAGCCAGATGGGGGTGGCGTGCAGGCGCTCGGGCAACGGTGTGCCCGCCGCCAGCACGTGGGGCAGGAACTCCTGGTCGTCGAAGGTCCAGAGTTCTCGGTCGAGGGCCTGCAGCGTGGCAAGGTCGCCGGTCACAGCGACCTTGGCCCCAGCCCGGTGCGCTTTGCGAAGCAGGCGGCAAGCGTAGGCCAGCTTGTTGCCGATGCCGTGGTGAAACTCAACCCTGCGCATGGAACTGCCCTGGCATCGTCGTTGCTCGGCCGATCAGGCCTTGGCCGCTTTGGCGGCGGGCTTCGCGACAGGTTTGGCGGCAACCTTGCCGGCAGGCTTGTTTACCTTGGCAGGCGCCGCGGCCTTCACGGTTTTCGCTGCCTTGGCCGTCTTCTCATGCTTGGTCGAACGCGGTGCCAACGCGTCCTTGCCTGCGGCTGCCTGGTCCAGCAGGAACTGCGTCAGCAGACCCACCGGGCGACCCGTGCCGCCCTTGGCGCCGCCCGACTTCCAGGCCGTGCCGGCGATGTCGAGGTGGGCCCAGCGATAAGCCTGGGTGAACTTGCCAAGGAACCATGCCGCCGTGATGGAGCCGCCCTCGCGGCCACCCACGTTGGCCAGGTCGGCGAAGTTGCTCTTGAGGCCTTCGCCGTATTCGTCGTCCAGGGGCATGCGCCAGGCGGTGTCTTGCGCCGACTGACCCGCCCTCAGCAGCGCGTCGGCCAGCTCGTCGTCCTTGGAGAACAGGCCGCTGTGCAGATGGCCCAAGGCGATCACGCAGGCGCCGGTCAGCGTGGCGATGTCGACCACCACCGCCGGCTTGAAGCGCTCGGCGTAGGTCAGCGCATCGCACAGGATCAGGCGGCCTTCGGCATCGGTGTTGAGGATCTCGATGGTCTGGCCCGACATGCTGGTGACCACGTCGCCCGGCTTGGTGGCCGTGCCGCTGGGCATGTTCTCGCAGGTGGGGATCAGGCCGACCACGTTGACCTTGGGAGCCAGCAAGGCCAGGCTTTGGAAGGTGCCCAGCACGCTGGCGGCACCGCCCATGTCGAACTTCATCTCGTCCATGCCCGCGCCGGGCTTGAGCGAGATGCCGCCGGTGTCGAAGGTGATGCCCTTGCCCACCAGCACGATGGGCGCCTGGCTGACAGCCGCGCCCTGGTAGCGCAGCACGATGAACTTGGGCGGCTGGGCCGAGCCGTTGGTGACCGACAGAAAGGAGCCCATGCCGAGCTTTTCGAGCGCCGGGCGCTCCAGCACCTCGGCCTTGATCAGCTTGCTGGCCTTGGCCAGGCGGCGGGCCTCGACGGCCAGGTCGGTGGGGGTGCAATGGTTGGCCGGGCGGTTGCCCAGTTCGCGCGCCAGGGTCACGCCCTCGGCAATGCCTTGGCCTTGCTGGATGCCGGCCTTGACGGCGGCGGCTTGTTCGCCAGGGCTGAGCAAGGTGACCTTCTTGAGTGCACCGGCCTTGGGTGCGCTGGGCTTGGTCAGGCGGAAAACGTAGGTGACGTCGGCCACGGTCAGCACCGCAGCGCGAGCGTGCTCGGCACCGAGCTTCAGGCCCTCGGCTGCAGCGATGGCCACGTGGCCCGACCCGCCGTCCTTGAGCAGGGCCAGGCCCTTGGCCACAGCGGACTTGAAAGACTTGGCCTTGGCATCGGCCGCCACCGCCAGCACCAGGCGAGCGGCCTGCACGCCACGCGGGCGGTGCAGGTACAGGGCTCGACCGGCCTTGAGCGCCAGGTCATCGGCCTTGACGGCGTCCTGGATCAGGGCGTCGAGCACCGGATCGGCCGCCTGGCTGTGCTCGGGCGTGAGCACCAGCAGCAGCGCATCGGCGTTGACTTGAGAGAGGGCCGAACCCTGGGCGACGGAAGAACGGTAGTCCATGCGGTGCAAGTCCATAATGCGCGGGTTGATCGATCCATCCGATGTTATTCGATTCCTCCATCCGCAGAGAGCTCTGGCGCAGCTTCAGTGGCACGCTGGTCGTGTTGCTGACCGTGCTGCTGACCATGGTGCTCATCCGCATCCTCAGCCAGGCCACCAAAGGCAACCTCGCGCCCACCGACGTGGGCCTGGTGCTGAGCTACACCATCATCGGGCAGTTGCCCATCGTGCTGGCGCTGGCGCTGTTCGTCTCGGTGGTGGCCACGCTCAGCCGCATCTGGCGCGACAGCGAGATGGTGGTCTGGCAGGCCAGCGGCGCACGGCAGTTTCACTTCCTCAAGCCGCTGCTGCGCATGGCCTGGCCGGTGCTGCTGCTGGTCGCCGCTGCCTCGCTGGTGGCGCGGCCCTGGGCGCAAAGCCAGACGCAAATCCTCAAGGTGCGCTATGAGCAGCGCTCCGACATGGCCCGGGTGGCACCGGGCCAGTTCCAAGTCTCGGCCGATGGCAAGCGCGTGTTTTTCATCGACAGCCACAGCGACGGGCTGACCTCCGGGCGCAACGTCTTCATGGTGACCACGGACGGCGACCAGGAGTCGGTGGTGACCGCACGCCAGGGACAGATCGAGGTGGTGGACGGGCAACGCTTCCTGGTGCTCAACCAGGGCGAACGCACCCAGACCGACCTGGCAACGGGCGAAAAGGCCTTGTCCCGCTTCGAGACCGCCCGCATCCGCGTGGGCGAGAAGATCACCCCACCCGACGTGAGCCCCGACCTGCGCTCGATGTCCACCCCCGCGCTGGCCCTGCTCAGCCACCCCAAGGCGCAAGGTGAGATGGTCTGGCGCGTGGGCCTGATCTGGGCGGCCTTCAACATGGTGCTGGCCGGTTTGAGCCTGGCCGCAGGCAACACGCGCCGCAACAGCAACTGGAACCTGGTCTACTCCCTGCTGGTCTTCGTCGTCTACTTCAACCTGCTCAGCCTGAGCCAGAACTGGGTGGCCCGCCAACGCGTGGACGCCATCACGGCGCTGCTGGCGGTGCATGGCACGCTCACGCTGTTGAGCCTGGCTGTGATCGCGTGGCGCGATGGCGGCTGGTCGATGCGACGGGGCCAAATGACTCCCCCCCCTGCTCCGGCAGGCTCAGGCAAGGCCGAGGCATGAAAACAGTTCGCCGACTCATTTTCCGTGCCGTGGCCTGGCGCACCATGCTGGTGGCGCTGGCCTTCTCCGGCCTGGCCTTCTTCATTGACTTCGTCGAGGCGTCGGAAGACATCGGGCAAAACGGCTACACCCTGCTGGACGCGGTGATCACCTGCCTGCTGATGCTGGTGCGACACGTGCATGACCTGATGCCCATCGCCGTGCTGATTGGCGGCATCCTGGCGCTGGCGCGCATGGCACAAACGTCGGAGTTCACCATCTTGCGCACCGGCGGCCTGAGCCCGACCCGCGCCTTGAGTCTGCTGGCCATGCTGGGGTTGATGGCCGCTTTGCTGGTGGCCGCCATCGGCAACTGGCTGGTGCCCATGGCCGAGCAGCAGCTCACCCGCCAACGCGCCGCATTCAGCACCGACCAGCAAGTCACCCTAGGCCGCGCCGGCACCTGGCTGCGCGAAAAGCGCGAGGTGCCCGGCCAAGGCACACACACCTTCACCGTCAACGTGGGCAGCGCCATCAGTGAAGGCGAATTCGGCCAGGTGCGCATCTTCGAGTTCGATGCCAACGGTCAACTCAAGCGTCGGCTGTCGGCCAACTCGGCCCGCGTGATCCCCAACCCGGCGCCGGGCGTGGACGATGGCTCGGTCTGGCAACTCAAAGACGTGGTCGACACGCGCTGGCTGTCGCACGAGCGGCTCACGCAGGAGGCCGCCCTGGCCGGTACCAAGGTGATCGACGAACGCAAGCAGGACCAAATGGCATGGGCCAGCAGCCTGACACCCGTGGTGGTGACGGCATCGGTTCTGCCTCCGGAGAGCATGTCGGTGCTGGCGCTGTGGCGCTACACCCGCCACCTCGACCTCAACGCCCAGGCTGCCCAGCGCTACGAAATGCAGTTCTGGAAGAAGTCGGTCTACCCCTTCGTCTGCTTCGTGATGATCGCCCTGGCCTTGCCCTTCGCCTACTTGCACGCGCGCAGCGGCGGCATGAGCCTGAAGATCTTCGGCGGCATCATGCTGGGCATCAGCTTCATCCTCGTCAACCACATCGCCAGCCACCTGGGCCAGTTGCAGAACTGGCAGCCCTGGCTGGCCGCGATGGCGCCCAGCCTGCTCTACACGCTGCTGTCCATGAGCGTGTTCGCCTGGCTGGTGCGCCGACAATGACCTCACCGGAGCCCGCCCCCATGTCCCGCACTGGCATCTTGCTGTTCGCCCACGGGGCGCGTGACCCGAACTGGGCCCTGCCCTTCGAAGCCGTGGCCAAGCGGCTTCGTGCGCGCTCGCAGGATCCGCACAGCCAGCCCGGCATCGTGCCACCAGAGGTGACGCTGGCGTTCCTGGAATTCATGACGCCCGACATCGCCGCAGCGGGCGATGACCTGGCGGCGCGCGGCTGCACCGAGGTCTCGGTGGTGCCCCTGTTCCTCGGTGCCGGAGGCCACGTTCGCAAGGACCTGCCCAGGCTCATGGGTGAGCTGGCTGAACGCCACCCACAGGTGAACTGGCGCCTGTGTCCTGCCGTGGGTGAAACCGACATCCTCATCCAGGGCATGGCCGATGCCGCCTGGGCCCTGGCCGAGCCTGCCTCGCCAAGACCGCCTAGGGGCTGAAGCCCAGAGCACCCACCGGAGCCCGCATGAACCTGCACCAGTTCCGCTTCGTCCACGAGGCCGCGCGCCGCAACCTCAACCTCACCGAGACGGCCAAGGCCCTGCACACCTCGCAGCCGGGCATCTCCAAAGCGATCATGGAGCTCGAAGAAGAGCTGGGCGTGGACATCTTCGTGCGCCATGGCAAGCGCCTCAAGCGCATCACCGAGCCGGGGCTGGAAGTGCTCAAGTCGGTCGACGTGATCCTGCGCGAGCTGGGCAACCTCAAACGCATCGGCGAGGAATACGCCATGCAGGACGCCGGCACGCTGTCGATCGCGACCACGCACACGCAGGCGCGCTATGTGCTGCCCGAGCCTGTGGCTCAGCTGCGACGCAAGTACCCCAAGGTGGCCGTGAGCCTGCACCAGGGCACGCCCGAGCAAGTGGCACGCATGGTGCTCGACGAGGTGGCCGACATCGGCCTGGCGACCGAGTCGCTCAGCGACTTCCCCGAACTGGTCACCCTGCCCTGCTACGAGTGGCAGCACGTCGTGGTCATGCAGCCTTCGCACCCGCTGGCCTCGGTGCCTCGCCTGACGCTGGAGCAGCTCGCGGCCGAACCCCTGATTTCGTATCACCCGTCTTTCACGGGCCGCAAGCGCATCGACCAGGCCTTCCTGCAGCGGGGCCTGACGCCCAACGTCGTGCTCGAAGCCATCGACGCCGACGTCATCAAAACCTACACGCGCCTGGGCCTGGGCATCGGGTTGGTGGCGGAGATGGCGGTCAAGGACGACCCAACGATGTCGGCGCCGGGCAGCGACCTGGTCTGGCGGCCGGTGGGCCACCTCTTCGGGCCCAACATGGCGCGGCTGGCGTTCAAGCGCGGCGCCTACCTGCGGCAATTCGTTCTGGCTTTTGCCGAGTTGATTTCAGACCGCCTGAGCCGCGCCCTCATCCTGCAGGCGATGCAGTCGCCCACGGGCCCGACCTCGGAGATGAGCCAGGACCACGGGCTCTGATCAGGCCAGTCCCCTCAGGGCCTGTCGTCCAGCCGGTCAAGATCCAGGTCAACGGACAGCGGCTCGACCGCCGGCACGTCGAGGTTGGTCGAGCGCACAGGCTGGGTGGCCGTCAGCGGCGCGATCTCGGTCGAGGAGGGGCGCCTGCGCTCGGCCCGATCGGACAGGTCACGCGCCACGGCGTAGAGGAACAGCAACTCTCGGTAGGCGGGCAAGTCGAACGCATCGGCCTCGGGGCCCAGGTGCACCAGGGACATCTCGAGCACGTCCATCGCACGCGTGGGTTCACCCCAAAGGGCCTGCAGACGCTCGACCACGCCGGGGTAGTCGACCAGGCTGCGCCCCTGCTCCATGTCAGAAGCCCAGGTCGGAGCCCGGCCGTTGAAGTGGGCGTTGAACCGCTCCTGCACTCGCTCGTAATCGGCTCGGCGCCCCAGGCGACGGTAGATCTCCATGAGCTTGAGGAAGGGCCAAGGGATCTCCTGCGTGTGACCGCCCAAGTGGGCCTCCAGCAGCTCGATGGCTGCATCGTCCTGTCCCAGCACGATGAAGAACTCGGCTTGCTGCTCCAGGTCGATCAGCTCCTCCACGGACACAGCCTTCAGCGGTTCCGGCGACATCAAAGGCGGCCGAGGCGCGGGAGCGTCAAACACCGGTGACGCAGGGAATCGATGGCTCGCAACGGGGGCCGATGGCAGCCGCTCATCCTCCTGCGGCTCAGGGATGGGCCCCAACAGGTCGTCGTTCTTGTCTTCGACGTCGTCCAGGTGCGGCCTGCTGTGCGTGTCTTCGCTTTCAGGCAGGTTGAGGGGGGGCTGACCCGTCTCTGGACTCCACCAGGCAGCCGCCTGCTGGCGACCACGGCGAACGCCCCAGCCGTGCAAAAGCCATGCAGCCAGAGCTGCTCCGGCCACCAGAGACAGCACAACAGGCCAACTCCAGCTCGACCTCGCGGGCTTCTTTTCAAGCGCCTGCATGCGCGCCTGCAGCGCCGCCACGCTTTGCTGGGTCTGCTCGCCGGCACGCTGCAGGCCCTGCAAACGCTGCTCGAGTTCTTCGACATGCCGCTGTTGTCGCAACATGGCCTCGGGCGTGGCGTTGAGCGCACGCCACAGCGCAGCCGCAGCCTCGCGACGGGCCTGCACATCGGCATCGGCTTGCTCGCCTTCGATCGGGGACGCCATCTGCCCGGACGAGCGCAAGCTGGGCTGAACCAAGGCGTCCGCGTCAACCGGGTCGAGCGCCAAGCGCGGGGACTCTGCAACGGGTTGCGTGCGCTGAGCCCGGCGCGGCTCCTTGCGTGGCGAAACCGAGGGCGAGCGCCGAGCGACCGTGCCAGCGTCAGCGTTCGAGGCGGTTCCGGCAGCCTTGCGCGCAGGCAAAGTCGACCTGGGCTGGCCTTCGGCCACGGGGGATTTGATCACCTCGGCGTCGCCAGCCAGCGGTTCTGCAACAGGGCTGACCTGGGCCGAACGAAGGCCAGGCGGATCGGCCAAGGCCACGAACTTGCGCGTGATGCGAGCCTGACAACCGGCGCTCAACTGAACGTGCACCACCGGCTCGTTGATCAAGGCAGTGGTGCGCAACACCAGGCGCGCGCCCATGCCGGCGGTCACGGTTTCAGCCGGCTCCAGCGCCACCGACACCGCACCAGGGGAAACGCGGTCATCGCCAAAGAACACCTCGGCTGACACGCACTCTTGCGCGACGGTCTCGCCGACTTCCAGGCGCAAGGGCACGACGACACGCAAGGTGTCGCCCAGCACAGCCTGACTCTCAGGTCGGCCCAACCCCAGGGACCAAGCGGAAGACGACCATGCCCAACCAACGGTCAGCGTCAAGACTGCAGTCAGGAGCCGTCTAGATGAGTTCATTCGGTGCATGATGGGGGTTCGCAAAGACTCTAGCACGCAGGCCGTTGCGTCCATCCACCGAATTGACGCCTTTGTCTCGCCCGCGCCAAACCCCTGCATGACCACCGAACTACAGACCGAGCGCCACGGCAACACCCTCGTGCTGCGCCTGCATGGCCCCGCCACGCGCAACGCCTTGTCACCCCAGGTTTACGCCGCGGGCGTGGAAACCCTGAACATGGCCGAAACCCATCCGGATGTGCGCGCGGTGGTGCTCACCGGCGCCAACGGGCATTTTTGTGGCGGAGGGGACCTGCAAAGGCTGGCCCATCAACGTGTGCACGACATGGCCGCACAGGAGCGAAACCTGGACGCCTTCCATCAGTGGATTGAAGCGCTGCACAGCTTCCCCAAGCCCGTGATCGCGGCCGTCGAGGGCGTGGCCGCTGGCGGTGGGGTGTCGCTGGCACTGGCCTGTGACCTGCTGGTTGCCGCAGACAACGCACGCTTCGTGATGGCTTACAGCCAGGTCGGGCTGTCGTCGGACGGCGGGGCCAGCTGGCACCTGCGCCGCGCACTGGGTCGGCAACGTGCGCTGGCCTTGCTGTGGCTGGGCGACAGCCAATCCGCCCACGACTGGCACGACGCTGGGCTGGTGCACACCGTCTGC
This sequence comes from uncultured Aquabacterium sp., assembly GCA_964373965.1. Classification (GTDB taxonomy): domain Bacteria; phylum Pseudomonadota; class Gammaproteobacteria; order Burkholderiales; family Burkholderiaceae_C; genus Aquabacterium. The sequence continues at coordinate 193,705 of CAYJXE010000001.1, forward strand.
GCCAACGGCCAGTCGCTGGAGACCGCCCTGGCCCTGGCCGATCGACTGGCCGAGAGGCCTCAAACCGTGCTCGCCAGCCTCAAGGAACTGGTCAACGAAGCCGATCAGCCACTGCGCGCTCACCTCGAAGCCGAAAAGCAGCGCTTCCTGACCAACCTGGGCCAGCCTGCAGCAGGGCAAGCCATCGAAGCCTTCCTGCAGCGGCGCAACCGGGGCTGATCAGTCGCCCAGGGCCACGGCCTTCAAACGCATGGCCAGCACACGGTAAAGCTCGCCGACCAGCTTGAGTTGCAGGGGCTGCAGCTTGTCTCCGGACATGCGCAGGGTGAGCATGCCGCGGTTGATGGTCAGCACCATCACCAAGGTGTCCGTCCACCAGTTGCCAGCAGCCTCTTCAAGGGGCAACAACACCGAATCGTCCAGCCAGCGGCGGGCCACGGCTTCGGCATTGCTGAACACCACCAGGCGACGCGCCAATGCCGCGTGATCGTTCAAGGGCACGCGCGGGTGCATGGCCAGCCAGCGCATCTCGTCCGGCAGTGTGTTGTCGATCTGGGTCTGCATGGCGTTGGTGAACCGGCTGAAAACATCGGTTTCCAGCACCAGCGACAAGGCCCGGCTGAGCATGATCAGTTGAACGTCGGACGCCACACCGGTGTCGCAACGAAAGCGAAGCTCCTTGCCAGCGATGTAACTGCGCTGGGAAGCACCCCACTCCACACGCCAGCCCTCCGGCGCCTCGACGACGAAGCCCGTGCCGGTCTTGGCCTTGACACGCTTGAACGTGTGCCCTTCGGCCTTCGCCCAGGCCGAAAGCACCTGCCCCTCGTCTGTGGCGTCCCCCGCCGAGGTGGAGCCGATCATGCGCTTGATCGCGTCGAACATGCGGATTTCTTGCCCTTCCTGACGTGCCTCGCTCAGCATGAGGCGTGCATGCAGTATCGGCGATACCTGGCCTGCCTGGAGGGACTCGAACCCCCGACCTGCTGCTTAGAAGGCAGCTGCTCTATCCAGTTGAGCTACAGGCAGTCGTGACCGTCGAGTTTACGCCATCGCCCCATTTCGGGGCCGCCAGCGCGACAGCCACAGGGCGTTGAGCACCACGCTGACGCTGCTCATGGCCATGGCCGCACCCGCCACCATGGGGCTGAGCTCGCCCATGGCCGCCAGCGGGATGCCGATGACGTTGTAGCCAAAGGCCCACACCAGGTTCTGCCAGATCTTGGTGGTGGTGCGTCGCGAGACCTCGATGGCCGAGGCCACCAGGCGCGGATCACCGCGCATCAGGGTCACGCCAGCGGCCTGCATGGCAACGTCCGTGCCGCCTTGCGGGTTGGCCATGGCCATGCCCACGTCGGCGGCGGCCAGCGCGGGCGCGTCGTTGATGCCATCGCCCACCATGGCGACGATGCGCCGCTCGCCGCCCTCGCCTTGTTGCAAGCGATGGACGTGATCGGCCTTGTCGCCAGGCAAGACCTCGGCAATGACTTCACTGATGCCCAGCGCGGTCGCCACAGCCTCGGCCGCACCACGGTTGTCTCCCGAGATCATCACCGTGCGCACGTCCATGGCCTGCAAGCGGGCAACGGCCTCACGCGCCTCGGGCTTGAGCTCGTCACCGAAGCTGAAGGCGGCCATGGCCTGCCAGCCGTCTCCGACCCTGCGCATGAGCCAGGACACGGTTCGCCCCTGGCGTGCCCATGTGGCGGCCAGCGCCTGCAAATCGGGGTCGACACCGCCCGGGATGAGCTCGCTCACCCAGCGTTGGCTGCCCAGTCGCCAAACCTCATCGGGCATGTCGCTGGCTTGCCCCATCGGGGCAACAGCTCGTTCTGCACCTGAGGCGAGCGGCGCAGCGCACCCCGCCGTTGATCGTGGCGCATCGAGGGCGCCTTCGATTCCCCGTCCCGCGTGAGCCGTCAGCTTGCCCATGCGCGGAACACCCGACAGGCTGGCCGCGGCCTGCAACACGGCGCGTGCCAACGGGTGCTCACTGCCACTTTGCAGGGCGGCCGCCAAGGCCAAGGCCTGATCGCGCGTCAGCACGGGTGTGCCACTTGCGGAGGCCACCTCCCATGCCACCACGCGCGGCTGACCAACGGTGAGCGTGCCCGTCTTGTCAAAGGCCACGACTTGCACGCGGTGGGTGGTCTCCAGGGCCTGCGGGTCCTGGATGAGCACGCCATGGCGCGCCGCCACACCCGTGCCCGCCATGATCGCTGCCGGCGTGGCCAGGCCCAGCGCACACGGACACGCGATGACCAGCACCGACACCGCCCGGATCAGCGCCACCTCGCCGCCCAACCCACCCCACCAGGCCCAGGCGCCGGCCATCACGGCGATGAGCGCCACCACCGGCACGAACACCGCCGACACCCGATCAACCAGTCGCTGGATGGGCGCCTTGCCTGCCTGAGCCTCGACCACGCGGCGGATGATGGCCGACAGCATGGTCTGCCCACCCACGGCGGTGACCTTCATCACCAGCCGCCCTTCTGCGTTGATGGCCCCACCGCTGAGTCGCTCTCCCGGCCCTCGGGACTGCGGCAGAGGCTCACCCGTCAGCAGCGATTCATCAACGTGGCTGCGACCTTCGGTGACCACCCCGTCGGTCGGCACGCGCTCTCCGGGCCTGATCACCAGCACGTCGTCCACCAGCACCTGTGCCAGCGGTACCTCGACCTCGCCTTCGGGGCCCAGGCGACAAACCGTCTCGGGCCTGAGGGCTTGCAAAGCGCGGATGGCTTGAGTGGTCTGGCGGCGAGCCCGCGCCTCCAGCGCCTTGCCCAACAGCACCAGGGTGATCACCACCGCAGATGACTCGAAATACAGCGCCGGGGCATGCCCGCCACCGTGCCCGTCATGCCGCCACCACAGCCACACCGACAGCCCCCAGGCCGCCAGGGTCCCCAGGGCCACGAGTTGGTCCATGTTGCCGCTGCCGGCTTTGAGTGCCGCCCAGCCCGCCTTGAAGAACCGCGCACCAAGGATGAACTGCACCGGCGTGGCCAGCGCGAACTGCACCCATGCGGGCCAGAAATGATGGTTGCCCCACAGCATGGGCAGCATCAGCGGCAGGCTGGCCAGCGCTCCCAGGGCGACCGGCCCCCAAACCGACCAGGCAGACTCGATTGACTCCTGTGGAGCCTCGTCGGGAGCCAGCCACTGGGCCAGGTAACCCGCGCGCTCGACCGCAGTCAGCAAGGCGGTCACGCCCTCGCCCGAAGCGACCTCAGTGGCCCAGCTGACGGACGCGGTCTCGGTGGCAAAGTTGACCTGCGCATCGGCCACCCCGGACACCTTGCGCAAGGCGCGCTCGACACGTCCGACACAGGCGGCACAGGTCATGCCGCGCACGGCCAGTTGGGTGCGTGCGCTGGTCGCGGCAGGTCGGGTTGCTGAGCTGGATTCGGGTGTGGGCATGGGGCAGCAGGCAAAAAGCCGTTTCGAACGCGATGATGCCAGTCTCGACCTTGACACCATGTCAAAGTCAAGCAGTCGTTCACCAGGGCGCGAGCATGGCCTGTTTGTCACCTGGGCCTTGACCTTGACATGGTGTCAAGGTTTATCCTGAGCTCACCTGTCCTGCACCGGCAGGCACATCAAACCGGGTGCAACACAGAAAGGCTCCATCACATGAACACCCCTCAACACGAACTTCAGGTCAAGGGCATGAGTTGCCAGCATTGCGTCAAAGGCGTGACCCGCGCCATCCAGGAACAAGACCCTCAGGCCGAGGTGCAAGTGGACCTGGCCAGCGGCCGCGTGCAGGCGCGCACCACCCTGCCCCACGAGACACTCGTTCAGGCCATCACGGATGAAGGCTACGAGGTGCTGTCCTGATGGGCGCATCGCGCGGCAGCTTGCTGCACATTGGAGATGCGGCAAGGCAGACCGGCGTGTCGCCAAAAATGATCCGGCATTACGAGGGGCTGGGGCTTTTGCCGCCTGCACCCCGAACCGACAGCGGCTACCGCCTCTACGACGAGGATGCCCTGCACACGCTGCATTTCATCCGACGCGCGCGCGACCTGGGCTTCGGCATGGCCGACATCGCGCAGCTGCTGGACCTCTGGCGCAATCGCCGACGCGCCAGTGCCACCGTCAAGAAGCTCGCGCTCAGCCACATCGATGCCCTGCAGCAACGCATCGATGAAATGGAGTCCATGAAACGCACGCTGGTGAGGCTGGCGTCTGAATGCCACGGCAACGATCGCCCAGCCTGCCCGATCCTGGACGACCTGGGCCGAAGCTGTGCATGATGTCGCTCAGGCTTCACACCACAACGAGGATGACATGCCCCTTCCAACACAGCCAGGCTGGCCCCTGCAGACCTCGACCCTGAGCGCCTGCGGCATCAGAACCCGCGTGCTGCAAGGCGGCGCTGACCTGAAGGCCACCGAAGCCGTGGTGTTCGTGCATGGCAACCCCGGCTCCGGCGAAGACTGGCGCGAGCTGATGCAGGTGACATCGCCTGTGGCCCGCGTGATCGCGCTCGACATGCCGGGCTTCGGCCAAGCCGACAAGCCGGCGAACTACCCCTATTCGGTCGAAGGCGGCACAGCCTTCCTGACCGAGGCGCTCAAGCAACTGGGCGTGGTGCGCGCCCACCTGGTGTTGCACGACTTCGGCGGCCCCTGGGGCCTGATGTGGGCAGCCATGAACCCGCTTGGCGTGGCCAGCCTCACGCTCATCAACACCGGCGTGCTCAAGGGCTACCGCTGGCACTACATGGCGCGCATCTGGCGCACCCCCATCCTCGGGGAGTTGCAGCAGCTGCTGACCAACGAAGCGGGCTTCCGATGGGCCATCCAGCACGGTTGCCCCAAGGGCCTGCCACTGGCCTTCACACGTCGCATGTACCAGGACATGGACTGGGGCACCAAGCGCGCCATCCTCAAGCTCTACCGCGCCACGGGCGACCTTGATGGCCGCAGCCGGATGCTGGAGAAGCTGCTGTCGCCGATCAAACCGCCCACGCTGGTGATCTGGGGTGCGGCAGACCCCTACCTGCCCATGCGATACGCGCATCAGCAGCAAGAGACTTTCCCGGGTGCCAAGGTGGTGGTGCTACCCGAGAGCGGGCATTTCCCGTTCGCGGATGACCCGCAAGGTGTGGCCCAGGCGTTGGTGCCTTTCCTTGAGCAGCAGCTCAAGCGCCGCACCAGCGCTGCCGCCTGACGCCGAGCCCTTGGCTACAGGCCCCTGAAGGTCCAGTCCAGGCCGATGCGCAGGGTGTTGAAGGTTGATCGGCGCTCGGCAATGCGGCCTTGCACGCTGCTGTACGAAGCCTGCGCCCCACCGCGAGCGTCGGGGAAGTGGGCTGTGCTGCGCGGCATGCGCGCGTGCAGGTACTCGGCGCGCACAGACCAGTCGCCCCCCAGGTGCCAAGCGACCCCGGCCCCCACCACATGCCCCACTCGGGTGGCGCGGTCGGACTCGGTGAAGGTCGGATCCGTGGTGAGGGTGGAAGCGTTGGCCCGGTGCTGCGTGCGCCGGACCTCGTCGTGTGCGACGGCCAGGCCACCCGTGCCATACACCAGGGCGCGCCCGACTGACCAGCCGGCCGTCAGGCGCAGCGTGGCCAACCAGTGGGTCTCATACCGAAGCACCGAGCTGGGTTGCCCCGCATAAGGACCTGACAAGATGGGGTTGGGCTGACTGGACCGATGGCCCGGCCACGAGAGATCGGACTCGACCCCAGCAAGCAACCCCGACGCCCAGCGCTGACGCCAGCCCAGCGCGAGGCCGAGTCCCGACGCCCGGTCGTGGACATCGGCCGACTCCTGACTGGCGTTGGAGCCGAACGCCCCATCGCCCCTGACGGTGTCACCGCGGACGGAAAGGCGCGAGTCCGAGGCCAGGACAGCCGCGTGCCAGCCCGTCCAGGGATCGAGGGTCTGCGCGGACGCAGACGATGCCGCCATCGCGGCAACGAGTAACGTGACGAGCGCGCAGGTTGCGCGCGCAAAGGACACGGTGCGCATGGTGTTCAGGAGGTCTTCAGGGAGACCCATGCTATCGACCGCACCCTGAAAAAGGAAACGGGTCGGCACCCCAAAAAGTGCCAACCCGTTAATTTGACTTGGTCGGGGCGGTGGGATTCGAACTCACGACCCTCTGCTCCCAAAGCAGATGCGCTACCAGGCTGCGCTACGCCCCGAACAAGACAGCATTGTAGCCGCATGCTAGGGATGGTCGGCGCACGAGCGTTGCAAGAACATCGATTTTCGCGACGACAGGACTTTGAGGGAGGAAATTGCCATGCGCACCATCAACCTGCGCCGGCTTGCTTTGTTGTTCACGCTGCTTGCTGCGAGCCACACGAGCCAAGCTCAACCGTCGCGCCCACTGCCAAGGGGCGCGTTGATCGATCAGGTGACGGTTTCAGGCATTTCCTCTGGCGCAGCGATGGCCCTGCAGTACGCCGTGGCGCATTCGGCGAGCGTCAAAGGGGTGGCCGCCATCGCCGGCCCAAGCTGGGGCTGTGCTCGGGGCTTCGTGAGCACAGCCATCAACGACTGCATGTGCGGCCGCCAACCCGTGCCCAGCGCCTTGCCTTTGGCGCAAGAGCTGGCACGCGCTGGCGCCATCGACCCGCTGGTCCATGGCCGGCCCCAAGCCTTGTCGCGAAGCTTCGTCTTTCACAGCCCGCTGGATGCCACGGTGGTCGCTGGCACGGGTCAGGCCAGCGCGAACTTCCTGGCCTCGTTCGTGGGCACACCCCCAGTGGTGGACATGGGCAACAAAGCCGACGGCAGCAACCACGCAGGCCACGGCATCGTCTCGCCAGGCGGCACCGACCGATGCGAGGCCTCCCCGAAAGACCGCAGCTACGTGCGCCAATGCGGGCAGGAAGACAACGCGCGAGACCTGTTCAAAGCCCTTTTTCCCGAGGTTCAACAGGATGCGGCCCAACGGCGCGACCAGGTGAGTGCCGCCGACATCCAGCCCTTCGACCAGCGCCCCTTCATTGCCGCGGTGACCCGCTCTGGCGAGTACATCGCGCCAGACGCGTTGGCGTTTTTCTTCTACCCCACGCGCAGCGAACGCCGCCAGCGTCTGGACCTCGCCACGACCGGCTATGTGCACGTGCCGCCTTCGTGCCAGCAGGCAAGCGCACGCTGCGGCCTGCACATCGCCTTTCACGGCTGCAAGCAACAGGTTCGTGAGTTCGCACTGACGGCTGGCTATGTGAACTGGGCAGAGTTGCACAAGCAGATCGTTCTGTTCCCGGCCATCGACCAGGGCGCCACACCTGTCTCGGAGAGCTGCAGCAGCGGCGCCATCAACAAAGTGGTCGACACCGCCTGGTACCAACCCAACCCCAACGGTTGCTGGGACTGGTGGGGCTACCTCGACGGCGCCGAGCGCACGCGCCACCTGACGCGCAATGGCCTGCAGATGCGCGTGATCGAGCAGATGGTGCAGGCCATCACGGGGCGTTGAAGCACCCAAGCAGGCCGTCCGCTCACGGCGCGTGATTCAACTGCCGATCTGCGCCCAGACCTTCTCCAGCCGCTTGACGCTGACCGGCTGAGGCGTGCGCAGCTCCTGCGCGAACAGGCTGATGCGCAGCTCTTCGAGCAGCCAGCGGAACTCATCGGTGCGCGCGTCGTGCGTTCCCTTGAGCTCGGCCAGGCGGCGCACCAGGCGCTGGTCCAGCGGGCGCAACTCGGTCATGCGCTGCGCGTCGCGCGCCGGGTCTCCTTTGAGCTTGTCCAGCCGCAAAGTGATGCCCTTGAGGTAACGCGGGAAGTGCTGCAGCTGCGCGTAAGGGGTCGCGCTGACAAAACGCTTGGGCATGAGGCGCTGCAGCTGCGCGGTCACGTCGTCGGCCACGTCTTTCGGGGGCTTGGCGTCCTTGAGCTTGCGCGTGGCGGAGGCGTATTCGGTGAGCACGGTGCCGGCCAGGCGGGCCACTTCCTGGGCGATGAGGTTCAGGCGCGTGCGGCCTTCCTCCACGCGGGCCTTGAAACTGGCTGCGTCGGATGGCAGCGGCTCGTTCAGGTAGGCACGGTCGAGGGCCACATCGACGATCTGGTCGCGCAGCTCGTCGGCGCTGCCCAGGCTCATGTAGGCCATCGCCATCTTCTGCAGGTCGGGGATGTTCTTTTCCAGGTACTTCAGCGGCTCCCGGATCTGCAAAGCGACCAGCCGGCGCAGGCCGACGCGGTGCTTGGCCGCAGCCACATCGGGTTCATCGAAGATGTCGATCTCGACGTGCGTGGCCTTGTCCACCAAAGCGGGGAAGCCGATCAGGGTGTGACCGCCGCGCTGGATCTCCATCAGCTCGGGCAGCTCGCCAAAGGTCCAATCGGTGAGCGGCGTGCTGGCTTGGGAGCGGGCAGCGCCCGAATTGCCTGCAGATGGACCTCCAGGGGCGCCCTGCGAACGGCCCGGTGTCGATCGGGCTCCGGTCGTATCGCCCGAGGCCTGGCGGCCTGGCAGCGCATTCCCCTTGCCGGCATCGCGCCTTGCGGCTCCTGGGGCTGAAGCACCATCATCAGGCGACAAACGCCCGCCGCGCTCGGCCAGGGCACCCTCGGCGCCCGACACCACCTCCTGCGCCTTGAGTGCCGCCAGCGCCTGGAAAGCACCACGCGCCAGCGAGCCCAGCTCGGCCTTGAGCGCCGGCAGGTTGCGCCCCATGCCCAGCTGCCGCCCGTGTTCGTCGACCACGCGGTGGTTCATGAACAGGTGCGGAGACAGCATGTCGAGCTTGAAGTCGGCTCGTTTGACGTCGAGCTGGGTCTTGTCGCGCACCGCCTTGAGCAGCGCGTCCATCAAGCCCCCCTGCCCGAACGCGACCGACTGCACGAAGCCTTCGGCGAACTCGGGCAGCGGCACCAGGCGTGCTCGGGGCTTTTGGTGCAGGCTCTTGATCAGGGCCAGCACCTTGTCCTTGAGCATGCCGGGCACCAGCCATTCGCCACGCTCCTCCTGCACCTGATTGAGCGCGTAGATGGGCACGGTCACCGTCACGCCGTCGCGGGCGTCACCTGGCTCGTGGAGGTAGGTGGCGGCGCAATCCACGCCGCCCATGCGCACGTACTTCGGGAAGGCCGCACTGGTGATGCCCGCCGCCTCGTGGCGCATCAGCTCTTCGCGGCTGAGGTGCAACAGCTTTGGGTTCTCGCGGCTGGCGTGGCGGTACCACTTCTCGAACGTGGCGCCGCTCATCACATCGGGCGGCACCTGCGCGTCGTAGAAGGCGTAGATCAACTCATCGTCGACCAGCACGTCTTGGCGGCGCGACTTGTGCTCCAACTGCTCCACCTGGTTGATGAGCTTGCGGTTGTGCGCCAAGAAGGGCAAGCGCGTCTCCCACTCGTCGTTGACCAAAGCTTCGCGGATGAAGATCTCGCGGGCTTCGCGCTCGTTGACCAGGCCGAAGTTGACGCGCTTGTTGTTGTAGACGACCAGGCCGTAAAGCGTGGCCCGCTCGAGCGCCACCACCTCGGCGGCCTTCTTCTCCCAGTGCGGCTCCAGCAGCTGCTTTTTCAGCAGGTGGCCACCCATGGACACCAGCCAAGGCACCTCAATGTTGGCCACGCCACGCCCATACAGCTTGGTGGTCTCGACCAGCTCGGCCGCCAGGATCCAGCGCCCCGGCTTCTTGCTCAGGTTGGCACCCGGGTGCTTCCAGAACTTGATGCCGCGCGCGCCCAGGTACCACTCCTCGTCGTCCGACTTGCAGCCCACGTTGCCCAGCAGGCCCGACAGCAACGACAGGTGCACCTGCTCGTAGGTGGCGGGCGAGCCGTTGAGGCGCCAGTTGTGCTCGGCGACCACGGTGTGCAGTTGCGTGTGCACGTCCTTCCACTCGCGCACGCGGCGCGGGTTGATGAAGTTCTCGCGCAGCAGGGCTTCGTGTTTGCGGTGGCTGAGCTTGTGTTTTTCAGGCTCGCCGGGCGCGTGGTGCCCGTGTCCACCGCGCGACTCGTCCAACCACTTCCATAATTTCAGCGTGCCCATGAACTCCGACTTCTCGTCGTCGAACTGCTTGTGCTTGGTGTCGGCCTGCTGTTGCTGGTCGATGGGCCGGTCTCGCACGTCCTGCACGCTCAAGGAGGCAGCGATCACCAGCACCTCGGCCAGCGCCTGGCGGTCCTTGGCTTCCAAAATCATGCGGCCCACGCGCGGGTCCAGCGGCAGCTTGGCCAGCGTCTGGCCCAGCGGCGTGATCTCGTTGTCGTCGTCCACCGCGCCCAGCTCGTTGAGCAGCTGGTAGCCGTCGGCAATGGCCTTGCGCAGCGGCGGCTCGATGAAGGGGAAGTCCTCCACGTGGCCCAGGTGCAGCGACTTCATCCGCAAGATCACGCCGGCCAGCGACGAGCGCAGGATCTCGGGGTCGGTGAAGCGCGGCCGCGCGTTGAAGTCTTTCTCGTCGTACAGGCGGATGCAGATGCCGTTGGCGACCCGGCCGCAGCGACCCGCGCGCTGGTTGGCCGCCGCCTGGCTGATGGGCTCGACCTGCAACTGCTCGACCTTGTTGCGAAAGCTGTAGCGCTTGACGCGCGCGCTGCCGCTGTCGATCACGTAGCGGATGCCGGGCACCGTGAGCGAGGTTTCGGCCACGTTGGTGGCCAGCACGATGCGCCGGCCATTGCCCGTCTGGAACACGCGGTCCTGCTCTTGCTGGCTCAAACGAGCGAACAGCGGCAGCACCTCCGCCACGATGCGGCCATTGGCCAGGTGCTTGCGCAGGTGGTCGGCCGCTTCGCGGATCTCGCGCTCGCCGGGCAAAAAAACGAGGATATCGCCTGAGCCCTCGCGCCACAGCTCGTCCACCCCGTCGGCAATGGCCTCGTTCAGGCCGTACTCGCGGCTCTCTTCAAACGGCCGATAACGCTGCTCGACCGGGTACAAGCGCCCCGATACCAGGATGATCGGCGCAGGCCCCTTGGCGGACTCGAAATGTTTGGCGAACCGGTCGGCATCGATGGTCGCCGAGGTGACGATGATCTTCAGATCGGGCCGGCGCGGCAGCAACTGACGCAGGTAGCCCAGCAGGAAGTCGATGTTCAGGCTGCGTTCGTGGGCCTCGTCGATGATGATCGTGTCGTAGGCCTTGAGGTCCGGGTCGCCCTGCGTTTCGGCCAGCAAGATGCCGTCGGTCATCAGCTTGACGCTGGCGCCAGGCTGCAGCCGGTCCTGGAAGCGGATCTTGTAGCCCACCACGTCGCCCAGGGGCGTGTTCAGCTCTTCGGCGATGCGCTTGGCCACGCTCGAAGCCGCGATGCGGCGCGGCTGGGTGTGGCCGATCAGCTTGGGGCGCTTGCCGTGCTCGCGCGGCTGGCCCCATCCGCCCCGGCCCAGGGCCATGGCGATCTTGGGCAGCTGCGTGGTCTTGCCCGAACCGGTTTCGCCACAGACGATGACCACCTGGTGCTCACGCAGGGCGGCTTCGATCTCGTGGCGCTTGCCGCTGACGGGCAAGGATTCAGGAAAATTCAGGGTGGCTTGGCTCACGGTGGCAGCACGCTGGCGGGCAGACAGGCAAAGTCCGCCATTATCGGCTTGACGGGTCGGCTGGGGAAAGCACGGGGTGCCGGCATGACAGGCACGCGGCACGCTCATGCCTTTCCCGCAGACCCGAAACACCCCTCATGAAGTTCGAAGAGTACGTGCAGCACGACGCCCTGGGCCTGGCCGAACTGGTCCGCCGTGGCGAGGTCCAACCCTCCGAGCTGGTGACAGCGGCGCTCTCGCGGGTCGATGCGGTCCAGCCGAAGCTCAACGCGCTGGTGCGCCGCATGGACGAAGAGCACCGCCGCCAGCTGCAGCAGCCCGTGGACCCGGCCCGCACCTTTGCCGGCGTGCCCTTTCTGCTCAAAGACCTGTTCCAGGAGGTGGCCGGCTGGCCCATGGGCAGCGGCAGCCGCTCGATGCAGAACGTCAAGGCCGAGCTCGACTCCGACGTGGCGCGCCGCTGGCGCGAGGCCGGCCTGGTCTTCATTGGCCAGACCAACACCCCCGAGTTCGGCGCGCGCAACGTCACCGAGCCGCTGGCTGGCGGCCCCACCCGCAACCCTTGGGACCTTTCGCGCACGCCGGGGGGATCCTCGGGCGGCTCGGCCTCGGCTGTCGCTGCAGGTGTGGTGCCCATGGCGGGTGCCAACGACGGCGGCGGATCCATCCGCATCCCGGCGGCCTGCTGCGGCCTGTTCGGACTGAAAGTGGGCCGTGGCCGCATCCCCATGGGCCCGCTGGTCGGCGAAGGCATGAACGGCGCAGCGGTGCAGGGTGTGGTCTCGCGCAGCGTGCGTGACACGGCCGCATCGCTGGACGTGCTGCAAGGCCCCGAGCCCCACGCCCCCTACTTCATGCCTGCGCCGCCGCGCTCTTACCTGGAAGCCGCCAGCGAGCCCCTGCGCCCGCTGCGCATCGGTTTCTCGTCGGCCTCGCCGCTGGGCACCGAGGTGCACCCCGAGGCGCGCAAGGCGGTGGAACAGGCCGCCCGCCTGCTCGAATCGCTGGGCCACCACGTTGAAGAAGCCGCACCCGCCATCGACGGGGTGCAACTGTCACAAGACTTCCTGCTGAGCTGGTTCGCCTGCCAGGCCGCCATCGTCGACGACATCATCGAACGCCATGGCGCCAGCCCCGGCGACTTCGAGCCCGACACCCGCGCCATGGCCTCCGTGGGCCGCAGCGTGGGCGGACCCGAGCTGGTGCGCAGCCAGGGCCGCTGGAACGAACACGTGCACGCCCTGGCGCGCTTTCACCAGCGCTTCGATTTCTGGCTGAGCCCAACGCTCAGTGCCCCGCCCATCCGCATCGGAGAAATGGCCACGCCGCGCAGCCTGCAGCTCATCAACGAGTTGGTGTCGGCCTTGAAGCTGTCTGGCCTCTTGCGCCACACCCCGCAGTTCAAGCAGGTCACCATCCAGAACCTGGCCTGGACGCCTTACACCCAGCTGGCCAACATCACGGGTCGCCCGGCCATGTCGGTGCCACTGCACTGGACACCGGAGGGCTTGCCACTGGGTGTTCAGTTCACCGGAGCGCTCGACTCGGAATTCAAGCTGCTGCAACTCGCTTTTCAACTGGAAGCGGCCCAGCCCTGGTTCACTCGGAGGCCCGTGCTTTGAGCGCCCGAAGAGCCCCTGCTTGAGCGCCGTTCAGGAACTGCGCGAACAGGGCTCCGGCAGGGCGTCACGGAGCTCCGCCGCAGCGGCCGCTTCCAGGTGCCGCTGGTGCAAGGCCTGCACCGCCACCAGCACCAGCAAGGCGGCCACGCACTCCAGGATCTCTTCGTAGAGCACGTCTTCGCCAAACCAGTGGTCCATCACCTGAGAGATGGCAAGTGCAGCGAAAGCCCCCATCAGCAACCTGCCGACCGGGTTGCGCCACCCCTGGCGCCACCACATGAAAACCAGGAGGTGCCAGCACGCGACAATGCCCGAGAGCAGGCAGCCCACCACGGCCACGGCCTCGGTGAGGCGGCGCGACCAATGCACAGAGGGATCGAAATAGTGCGCCAGACGCATCAGGGCCTTGCCGCTGGGAATGAGTTCAGCCGGGACGCCATGCTCGCGGATGGCAAGGCAGGCGCAAACAATCGCCAGAGCCAAGGCAGCACCAGGCGCGGGACGATGCATGAGCAGCAGACAGCCCCCCGCAATGAACCAGACAATCACCGAAAGGGATTCGACCGGGCCGTTCTCGACGGCAAACCAGTCGCCCAGGCTCGGCCAGACGACGCCCACGGCCGTCGCGGTCACGGCCAACAGGGCCACGAGCCAAGTCAGCACAACATGGGTTTTATCGGACACGGCAACACCTCTGGGCAGCAACGCGGGTAACCCGCTGTTTTGACACTTCCATGACAATCACGCCCAGCCCATCGGTCCAATCCCCGAAACCGCTAACATTGGACCTGTCACGCTCAAGCGCCCCGCGAGCGTCCGCTTGCCCCCGCCCGCCATGGACCTTGTCTTTCCCCATTTGTTTGTGCCCTGGTTTCGCTCGGTGGCGCCGCACATCCACGCCCACCGGGGCAAGACCTTCGTGGTCGGCCTCTCTGGTGAGCTGATCGCCGCCGGCAAACTCGCCAGCTTCGTGCAAGACCTCGCACTCATGCACGCCATGGGCATCAAGGTCGTGCTGGCTCATGGCTTTCGCCCGCAGCTCGAAGAGCAGTTGCGCGCCAAGGGCCAGGAGTCTCGCTTCAGCCACGGCATGCGCATCACCGACGAAGTGGCCCTGGACTGCGCCCAGGAAGCCGCCGGTCAGTTGCGCTATGAAATCGAGGCCGCCTTCTCGCTGGGGCTGCCCAACACCCCGATGGCGGGCGCGGCCATCAGCCTGATTTCGGGCAACTTCATCACCGCCCGCCCCGTCGGCATCGTCGACGGCGTGGACTTCAAGCACACCGGGCTGGTGCGCAAGATCGACGCGATGGCCATTCGCCGCGCCATCGACACCGGCTCGCTGGTCATGCTCTCGCCCTTTGGCTTTTCGCACACCGGCGAGGCCTTCAACCTGAGCATGGAAGACGTGGCCACCTGCGCGGCCATCGCCCTGCAGGCCGACAAGCTCATCTTCGTGACCGAAGTGCGCGGCATCCTGCAGGCCATCGTGCAGGACCCGGTGCAGGCCGATGCACTCGAGGCGCGACACCACAACGACCCGGACGCCGAGATCGATCAGGAGCTGGCCCTGGCGGAAGCCAAACGCCTGCTGGCAGCACTGCCCAACCCCACCGAGCCCACCGACACGGCCTTCTACCTGCAGCACGCCGTCAAGGCCAGCGAAGGCGGGGTCGAGCGCGTGCACATCATCCCCTTCAAGGTCGATGGCGCCTTGCTGATGGAGGTGTTCACGCACGACGGCGTGGGCACCATGATCGTCGACGAAAAACTCGAGAGCCTGCGCGAGGCCACGCCCGATGACGTCGGCGGCATCCTGCAACTGATCGAGCCTTTCGAGCAGGACGGCACGCTTGTCAAGCGCAGCCGCACCGAGATCGAGCGCGACGTGGCGCAATACACCGTGATCGAGCACGACGGCGTCATCTTCGGTTGCGCGGCGCTCTACCCCTACCCCGAAGCCGGCACCGCCGAGATGGCCGCACTCACCATCTCGCCCAGCGTGCAAGGCCAGGGTGACGGCGAACGCATCCTCAAACGCATCGAGCAGCGCGCACGGGCCATGGGCCTGCAGACGCTGTTCGTGCTCACCACACGCACCATGCACTGGTTCAACAAGCGCGGCTTCGCGCCGGTTGACCCGGACTGGCTGCCCGAGGCGCGCAAGCGGTCCTACAAATGGGACCGCCGCTCGCAGGTGCTCGTCAAGCACCTGAAGTAAGACGCCGCCCCCTTCATCCCATTCATCAGACCAGACAAGAAAGCAAAGGCCCCCACATGGCACGCACCATCCAATGTTCGTACCTCAAGAAAGACGGCGAAGGCATGGATTTCGCCCCTTACCCGGGTGAGCTGGGCAAGCGCATCTACAACGAAGTCAGCAAGGAAGCCTGGCAACTGTGGATGAAGCACCAGACCATGCTGGTCAACGAAAACCGCCTGAACCTGGCCGACGCCCGCGCCCGCCAGTACCTGGCGCGGCAAATGGAGCAGTTCTTCTTCGGAGAAGGTGCAGAGCAAGTCCAAGGTTACGTGCCCCCCTCTGCTTGAGGGGAATCAGCCCGCTGGGAACAAAAGCCGTGCGGCGTCGGCAGTTGACCCCACCGGTTAGGTGTAACCTTATGCAAAATAGTTCGGGAGCCCCGTTGTTGACGACAGACGCTAACGCCAGCGCCCTCGGGGCCTGCGCCCCTGCACAGAGCCCCGGGTACCTCGGAGCTTCGCTGGCATTTGGCTGCTGGGCCTGACACGGGGAGAAGGTGGCCGCAAACGTGTTTTCTCCGAGCAAACTGGCGGGCGGCCCCCAGGCGGCGCTGCCCATCCTCATGTACCACCGGGTGCTCGATCGCCCGGACCCGCTGCAAGGTGAGATTCACCTGGCACGGGTGATGGACACCCAGTTCCGCACGCTGCGCCAGTTTTTCAAGGTGCTGCCCCTGGACGAAGCCGCGGAGATGTTGGCCGCGGGGAAGTTGCCTGCGCGTGCTGTCTGCATCACCTTCGACGACGGCTACCGCGACAACCATGACCTGGCCCTGCCGCTGCTGCAGCGCCATGGGCTCACAGCCACGTTCTACGTCGCCAGCAGCTACCTCAATGGCGGGATGATCTTCCATGACGTGCTGATCGAGACCATCCGGCACGCCCCCACCGGCATCCTGGACCTGGGCATCGACGGGCTCGAGCGCCTGCCCATCAGCGACATGGCCTCGCGCGTGGCCGCCGTCCAGCACCTCATGGGTGCCATGAAATACCTGCCGCCCTTGCAGCGCCAGCAGTTGTCCGAACGGCTGCTTGACACGCTCGGCGCGAACGCTCCGCGCTCGCTCATGATGACCGACGAGCAGGTGCGCGCGATGTCGCGCAGCGGCATGGGCATCGGCGGGCACACAGCCCACCATGTCATCCTCTCGAAGCTGAGCCCGGAAGCGGCGCGAGAGGAAATCGTTGCCAACCGCCAAACCCTCTCGGGTCTGATCAACAAGCCACTGGTCTCGTTCGCCTACCCCAACGGCAAGCCAGGCATCGACTACGACGCCAGCCATGTCGCGTTGGTGCGCGAGCTGGGTTACCGCAACGCGGTCTCGACCCACTCTGCGGTGGGCACCCGACAGGCCAACATCCTGGAGCTGCCCCGCTTCGTGCTCAACGAGACCACGCCGATCGGCGTGATCCTGCGCATGCTTCGGATGACGGCCTACTCGGTTTGATGCCCCTGCGAGGCCCGAGAGGCCGCCCTGCGACAAACCTCAAGCCGGCATGAGGAAGTCGCGGCTGATGCCGTAGCCCAAATCGCCCACGCGGTCGAGGAACTGCGTGAGGTAGGCGTGCAGGCCGGTGGCCACGATCTCGTCGATGCGGCTGAACTGCAGGTCGGCGCGCAGGCGGCCCGCGCGGCGCAGGGTCTCGTGGCTGTGGTCGTTGGCCACGGCGCGCAGGTTGCTCACCACCTCGTCCATGCAGTAGACGAGCGAGCGCGGCATCTCGGCGCGCAGGATCAGCAGCTCGGCCACCTTCTCGGGGCGGATGACGTTGCGGTAGACCTTGCGGTAGACCTCGAAGGCCGAGACCGAACGCAGCACGGCCGACCAGTGGTAGAAGTCGACCTCCTTGCCCTCGTTGCCCGCGCCCGAACCGAAGAACTCGGTGTTGCGGGCGTGGAACTTCACATCGAGGAGGCGGGCCGTGTTGTCTGCGCGCTCCAGGAAGGTGCCGATGCGCTGGAAGTGGAAGGACTCGTCCTGCAGCATGGTGCCCAGCGTCACGCCGCGCGAGAGGTGCGAACGGAACTTCACCCACTCGAACAGCTCGGCAGGGTCCTTGGCCAGCGCCCCCGACTTGATGAGGCGATTGAACTCGAGCCAGGTCTGATTCATGGTCTCCCAGACCTCGGTGGTCAGGGCCCCACGCACCGCGCGGGCATTTTCACGGGCGGCACGCAAGCAATTGAGGATGCTCGACGGGTTGCCAGCGTCGGTGACCATGAACGTCATGACGTCACGCGCATTGACCTCGTCGTGCTTGTTCCGATACTCCTGCATCAGCTCGCTGATGCTGAGCAGACCTTGCCAGCCCTGCAGGGCCGACTCGCTCGACTGCGGCAACAGGGAGGTCTGGTAGTTGACGTCGAGCAGGCGCGCGGTGTTTTCGGCGCGCTCCATGTAACGGGCCATCCAGAAGAGGTGGTCGGCGGTGCGCGACAGCATGGGCTTGGTCTCCAGGTGCGAGGCGCTTGCTGCTCGCAAGGCCCCGGTTTCGGTCTCGATCAGTTGCGTGGGCAGGTGGTCTTCGATGCGTTCGTTGAGCATGGCCAGGCCTCCTTCAGCTTTCCAGAACCCAGGTGTCCTTGGTGCCGCCACCTTGCGAGCTGTTGACCACGAGCGAGCCCTCTTTCAAGGCCACACGGGTCAGGCCACCTGGCACCATCTGCACGGTCTTGCCCGAGAGCACGAAGGGTCGCAGGTCGATGTGACGTGGCGCGATGCCGCTTTCCACGAACGTCGGGCAGGTCGACAGCGACAACGTGGGCTGAGCGATGTAGTTGCTCGGGTTGGCCAGCAAAGCCTTGCGGAAGTCCTCGATCTGGGCCTTGGTGGAAGCCGGCCCGACCAGCATGCCGTAGCCGCCCGCGCCGTGCACTTCCTTGACAACCAGTTCCGCCAGGTGGTCGAGCGTGTACTGCAGGTCAGCCTTGTCGCGGCAGATGTAGGTGGGCACGTTCTGCAAGATGGGCTTTTCACCGAGGTAGAACTCGATCATCTTGGGCACGTAGGGGTAGATCGACTTGTCGTCGGCGATGCCGGTGCCGAAGGCGTTGGCCAAGGTGACATTGCCGGCGCGGTAGGCACGCAAGAGCCCGGCCACGCCCAGCGTCGAGTCCTTGCGGAAGACCTCCGGGTCCATGAAGTCGTCATCCACTCGGCGGTAGATGACGTCCACGCGCTGGGGGCCGCGCGTGGTGCGCATGTAAACGAAGTCGTCCTTGACGAAGAGGTCCTTGCCCTCGACCAACTCGATGCCCATCTGCTGAGCCAGGAAGGCGTGCTCGAAGTAGGCCGAGTTGTACATGCCAGGGGTGAGCACCACGGCTGTGGGCTCGTTGACCGAGGCCGGAGCCAGCGCTCGCAGCGTGTCGAGCAGCAGGTCGGGGTAATGCGCCACGGGCGCGATGCGGTGCTCGGCGAACAGCTCTGGGAAGAGCCGCATCATCATCTTGCGGTTCTCGAGCATGTAGCTCACGCCGGAGGGCACACGCAGGTTGTCCTCGAGCACGTAGTAGGTGCCGCTGCCATCGGGATTGCAGGCCCGCACGATGTCGATGCCCGAGATGATGGAGTAGATGCCGCCGGGCACGTTCACGCCCATCATTTCCTTGCGGAACTGGGCGTTGTTGAGCACCGGCTCCGAGGGGATGACGCCGGCCTTGAGGATTTCCTGGTTGTGGTAGATGTCGTCCAGGAATCGGTTGAGCGCGGTGACGCGTTGCTTGAGTCCCTTTTCCATCTCCTTCCACTCGTGGCTGGGGATGATGCGCGGGATCAGGTCGAAAGGAATGAGGCGTTCGGTGCCCGAACCATCCTCGTCCTTGTCACCGTAGACCGCGAAGGTGATGCCCACGCGGCGGAAGATCATCTCGGCTTCGTCTCGCCGGGAGGACATCAGCTCCTGCGGCTGACGGCCAAGCCAGCGTTCGTAGGTCTGGTAATGGTCGCGCACCTGCTTGTCGGCGCCGGCGCTGCTGGCGTGCATCTCGTCGAAGAATCGCATCGGGTGACCCTCTTGGGGCTTTCAGAAACAGCGGTGAGCAAGCGAAAGCACTAACCGTGCCAGCCCGCAAAACTTGCACCAAGACAGAACCCGACAGGCCGACTTCGCCGCCCCTGATGCAACACCATGGTGCACCACTGACTGGGACTGGTGCAAGTCATCGGGTCAAAGCACATGCTCTCGCGGTGTTGCGCACCAACATGTTCACCCGCGAGCCGCCAGTGTGTGATGCGCGCGCCACAAGCAGCCACGGCGCGCCTGCCAGGCAGCCCAAAAAAAAGGCACCACGCGGTGCCTTGAGCTGGGTCGCCAGGGGCGAACTCGTCAAGTTTGAGCGCGGCCTTGCTGGCGACGGCGGCTCCACAGGACGGCAGCCAGCAGGCCCATCGCGGACAAGGCAAGCTGCGAGGCTTCAGGCGCTGGCGAAGCCACTGCACTGAACGAGTAGGCCCACTCGTTGACGGGCCAGAAACCATCAGGGTTGTCCACGGAGTGGCCGATGAACCGCAGCGTGTACGCACCTTCGAGCAAATGCGAGAAGGTGAAATTCAAGCGCGCGCTACCCGGGTCGAACGAGTAGGTGCTCAGGGGACCACTGCTGCCTGCCGAATACAACTCGACCGAGGTGAAGAGGTAGGGCGTCAGGCCCGACGACGACTGCCAGACGGAACCGACTTGCCCGACGATGTCGGTGAACCGGTCGGAGGGAGAGATCGGGCTGTTTCCCCAGCCGATGAAAAAGCCCTGGTCTCGGTAGAAAGAACCCGGCTCCTGAGCGTAGGACATCCCGCCACGGAGGTTACCTGCGCCGATGGGACGCGAACCCGGGCCCAGGTCGGCCTGAGCGTGAGCGACCGCATGCGTGCCCAACCAGGCAGCGAGCAAGATGAATTTGTGAAAGGCGTTCACATTCGTCCTCGTGATTTTGGTATCCGAAAAGTCTATATGTAATTCAGCCCGGCGTGTCACACATCCCCAAGTCGGGTGTCCTGGGCTCGCTGAACTGACAAAAGGGGCCAAAAGCCGCCAAATTGGCTCAGACGGCCCGCTGCAGTCGGGTGGTCACGCGCACATCCAGGGAGTGGTGCCCACCGCCTCGGATGACACCTCGCAGCGGGGTGACATCACCAAAATCGCGGCCGTGGGCCACCCGAACGTGGTGCACACCCGGCACGCAATCGTTCGTCGGGTCAAGGTCCAGCCAGTCATCTGAGCTAGGCAGCCCCAACCCGGGCACCCAGACACTGAGCCAGGCATGCGAGGCGTCGGCGCCCACCAGGGCAACCTGCCCTGGCGGCGGCAGGGTCAGGAGGTAGCCACTCACATAGCGGGCGGCCAGCCCACTGGCGCGCAGGCAACCCAGCATGAGGTGGGCGAAGTCCTGGCAGACACCACGACGACGCGCAAACACCTCCAGGATGGGCGTGGAGATGTCGGTGGAAGCTGGCGCGTAGGTGAAGTCGCGGTGGATGCGCTGCATCAGCTCGATGACCGATTCGGCCAAAGGACGATCGTCGCGCAAGGACGCACCAGCGTAGGCACGCAGCTCGGGGTGGAGCGGCACGAACGGCGATGCGTAGAGGTACTCGCTGGCGGCTTCAAAGGGTGCGTGGGCGCAGTAGGCCAGCCGCTCATTCACCTCGCCGCACGTGGGGCCCTGATCAGGGGACAGCGCCTGGTAACGGTGTCGCACCTCGACCTCGCTGCGTGCCAGCACGCGCAACTCGGCGTGCGCCGCGTGCATCGCAAAGTAGGCGCGGCTGTTGCCATGGCTGTCTCGCCTGACGCTGTGCTGGGCCGGCGTGGGCTCGACCACCATGTCGAAGGACAGCAGGCGTTGCCCCCCATCGGACAGGGGACGCAAACAGGCGATGTGCTGCGATTGCTCCACCGGGTGGTCGTAGTGGTAGAGGGTTTCGTGCTCGACCGACAGCCGGGCGCTGCCGACCTCGGGTGTCGACACGGGCAACTCAAGCAGGCTCATGCACTCACCATCGAGTCGTTGGGCTCGGCGTGCACGAAGTACTGGCGGGCGATCTCGTCCGAGAGGCGCCAGCCGGCATCCAGCAGGCGATCGCACAAGGCCAGCACGCGGGCGTGCCCCTCTTTCGGATCACAGAGCAGCTCAAGTTCGACACCAACGCCCTGGTGGGGCAGCAACGCGAGCAGGTCATCGTGCAAGCCGGTGCGATCGGGCAGCTTGCCCAACTCTGTGCGCAAACGACGCAGCACACAGGCCAACGCTCGCGGGTTGGTTTCGTCGTGAACGAGCAAGGCTAGCAACGCAGGCACCTCCAGCCGACGCTGGAATCGCGCACGGAAGGTGATGGCGCTGTCGAAGATGTCGAGGAGCTGGTCGAAGCCTTGCGCTTGCGACAAGGCGCGATGAACCCAAAAAGCACGCAGGAAGGCGGTGTAACCCACCAGGCGCTCGATCAGTCGGCCCACCGTCAACAGGCGCCAGCCGACGTCCCGGGTCATGCGGTCGGTCTGCGCGCCGGTGACCGCAGCCAGCTGCATGGCCAACTGCTCCAGGGCCGCATCGGCCTGTTGCAGGCCCGGGTGCTGCCCCGTGGGCACGTCCTGGATCAAGGCCTGGCGGAAACCTTCACCCAGGCTGCGCAGCAACCGAGCATGCGCGGGCGACAGGCGCTCTCGCAAAGACTGGGAGGAGCGAGACAGGGCCTCGAGGTTGTAGCCCAGGCTGAAGGCCCCTTGGGTGGCGCGCTCGTCGGACAGGGCGTCGAGCACGGCGCGCTCGAACACGCGAGGCGCTTTGTGCAGAGCCGGCGCGCCGGGTGGCACCAGGCCGTTCAGGGCTGCGAGGTCGGAGAGCGCTTGCAACACGCGCTCGTCGGCTTCGTCTTCGCTGGTCTGCAAGCTCAGCAGGCCTTGCACCAGCCTCAGTTGCTGCTCGGCACGCTCGGTGTAGCGGCCCATCCAGAACAGGTTCTCGCCAGTGCGGCTGGCCACGGGACGCTGGCGTTGGGCGAGCTCGTCCGGGCGCACCGCGCTGGGCAGCATCGAGAAGGTGTCGACCGCGTCCTCGGTGAGCACCCAGGTGTCCATCGAGCTGCCGCCCAGCTGCATGGACACGGGACCGGCATCGCGCGTGGCGATGCGGGTCATGCCGCCGGGCAGCACCTGCCAGCCACCCTTGCCATCCGACAGCGCGTAGACGCGCAAGGAGGCCCCGCGCATGGCGATGTGGCCCGCTTGCCAGACCGGGGCCTGTGCATAGGGCACGAAGCCCTGGACGGTGTAGGCGGCCGGGTCGTGGTCGATGCGCTCTCGCCAGCTGTTCAAGGCGGGTTGCGACAGGGTCTGGCCCAGCACCGCATCGAAGCTCTGGCGCAGGCGCGGTGAGCCAAAGCCGGGTGTGCCGGCATAGGGGTAGCTGGGGCGGATGACTTGGCTGGCCAGATCGGGTGCGATGTCGTCCCAGGCCGAGGCTTCGCCGCACCACCAGGTGGGCAGCGACGGCAGGCTGAGTTCCTCGCCCAAAAGGTGCCTGGACAGCGCTGGCAAGAAGCCATGCACTGCGGGCGATTCGAGAAAGCCCGTGCCCAGCGCGTTGGCCAGCACGACGTGGCCGGCGCGCACCGCTTGCATCAGGCCCGGCACGCCCAGGTGGGAGTCGGAGCGCAGCTCCAGCGGGTCGCAGAAGTCGTCGTCCAGGCGGCGCAGCAGACCGTGCAATGGCTCCAGCCCCTGCACGGTCTTGAGGAAGAGGCGCTCGTCGCGCACGACCAGGTCGCCACCTTCCACCAAGGGCAGGCCGAGGTAACGCGCCAGGTAGGCCTGCTCGAAATAGGTCTCGTTGTAGGGGCCTGGCGTGAGCAAAGCCAGCCTGGGCGCCTGGCCACCTGCGCAAGGCTCGGCCAGCTCGGTGAGCGTGTCGACCATGCGGCGGTAGCCCGAGGCCAGGTGCTGCACGTTCATGGCTCGGTAAGCGTCGGGGAACTGGCGCGAGACGATGAGCCGGTTCTGCATCACGTAGCCCAGCCCGGACGGTGCCTGGGTGCGGTGCGAGACCACCCACCAGGCTCCATCGGGGCCACGGACCAGGTCGAAGGCCAGCACGTGCAGGTAGATGCCACCGGGCGGGATCACGCCCTGCATGCCCCGCAGGTAGCCTGGGTGGCCCAGCACCAGTGCCGAGGGCAACAGCGCCTGTTTCAGCAGCGATTGTTCGCCGTAGGTGTCGGCCAGGATGCCGTTGAGCAGGCGCGCGCGCTGGGCCACGCCTTGCTCCAGGCTGCGCCACTCCTGCGCACCAATGATGTGCGGCAGCACCTCCAGCGACCAGGGCCGGCTGGGGCCACCTTGCGAGTTGTAAACGTTGTAGGTGATGCCATCTTCGAGGATCTGACGCGCCATCAGGTCCTGGCGCCGCTGCAGGTCTTCCAGGGGCGCACCCAAGTGGCGGGCAAAGTCCTGCCACAAAGGGCGCAGGTCGCCCTCGTCGTTGCGCAGCTCGTCGAAGTGGCCGGGCTCCACCGGGCGGGCGCGGTGCAGCATTGCCTGAGCCACGTTGGGCTCCAGGCTGGGATCGTCAAAAAGGGGCAGGTTGGCTGTCACAGTCCCGACATCGTATCAACCGCCCTGGGTCTTGCGCAGATCAAGGGTGAGCGGATGCTCCAGCCCGGCGGCAACAGGTCGCACATCCATCGCGCCTGGCGTGTGTCCCATGCGGAAGAAGCGCGCCAGGCGTCGGCTCTCGGCCTCGTAAGAGTTGACGGGGAAGGTGTCGTAGTTGCGGCCGCCCGGGTGCGCGACGTGGTACTGGCAGCCGCCCAGCGAGCGCTTGAGCCAGGTGTCGACCAGGTCGAAGGTGAGCGGGGCGTCGGCGCCGATGGTGGGGTGCAAGCACGAGGGTGGTTGCCACGCGCGGTAACGCACACCGGCGACGAACTCGCCGACGCGGCCGGTCGGATGAAGCGGCAACACACGGCCGTTGACCGTGACCACGTGGCGGTTGCCGTTCAGGCCGGTGGCGCGCACCTCCAGGCGCTCCATGGACGAATCGACGTAGCGCACGGTGCCGCCCGGTGCGCCCTCCTCACCCATCACGTGCCAGGGCTCCAGTGCCCCGCGCAGGGTCAGGCGCACGCCCGCGGTCTGCACCTCGCCGACGTAGGGGAAGCGGAACTCGAAGTGCGGCGCGAACCACTCGGGCTTGAAGTCGAAGCCGGCCATCTGCAGCTCGGCCAGCACGTCGGCAAAGTCCTGCTCGACGAAGCTGGGAAGCATGAAGCGGTCGTGCAGGCCGGTGCCCCAGCGGGTCAGGCGGGTGGCGCCGTGGCCCTTGTACGGCTCTTTCCAGAACCAAGCCACCAAGGCTCGCAGCAGCAGTTGCTGCACCAGGCTCATCTTCGAGTGGGGCGGCATCTCGAATGCGCGCAACTCCAGCAGACCCAGGCGACCGGTGGGGCCGTCGGGCGAATACAGCTTGTCGATGCAGAACTCGCTGCGGTGGGTGTTGCCGGTGGCGTCGATCAGCAGGTTGCGCAGCGTGCGGTCGATGATCCAGGGCGGGCACTGGCCCCAGATGGCCATCTGCCGCTCGATCTCCTTCATGCCGATCTCGGCCTCGTAGACCTGGTCCATGCGCGCTTCGTCGATGCGCGGCGCCTGGCTGGTCGGCCCGATGAACAGGCCCGAGAACAGGTAGGACAGCGAGGGGTGGTTGTGCCAGAAGGTCAGCAGGCTGGGGATGAGGTCGGGGCGGCGCAGGAAGGGGCTGTCGCCTGGCGTGGCCCCACCGAGCACGAAGTGATTGCCACCGCCGGTGCCGGTGTGGCGGCCGTCGACCATGAACTTCTCGGTCGACAGGCGCGTTTCATGCGCGGCTTGGTAGAGGAACTCGGTGTGATCGACCAGTTGACCCCAACCCGATGCGGGGTGAATGTTGACCTCGATGACACCTGGGTCGGGCGTGACCTGCAGCATTTTCAAGCGGGCATCGCGGGGCGGCGGGTAACCCTCGAGCACGACCTTCAGGCCGGTATCGGCTGCTGTGGCTTCGACGGCAGCCAGCAGGTCGAGGTAATCGTCCAGGCTGGACAAGGGCGGCATGAACACGTAGAGCACGCCTCCGCCCTGCCCTTCGGCCTCGACTTTGGGGCCGCTGGCGCGGTCGGGGTTGCGTGCTTCCACGCACAGGGCGGTGCGCGTGATCCAGTGAGCCGATTCGAAGCGGTTGGGGTGCTTGGCAGGGTTGGCATTCGAAGGCGTGGCCGGGCCTGCGGCAGCGACCACCGGGTTGGCCGACAACGCGCCCCATTCGCCGTTGACGCTGGTGCCGCCCAGCCCCTCGACAGGTTGTCCTTGGATGGAGACGGCGCCACCTTGCGCAAAACCACCGCCCACCGCATGAGGACCGTACTGCGCGCGCAGCGTCGCCGCGTCGGCCAGGGGTGCGCGAGGCGCGAACGGGTCATGGTGGTGGGCGAAGGGGTACTGCTCACGCGATACCCACGGCAGCGAGTCGAGTGGCAGGCGGTAGCCCATGGAGGAGTCACCCGGGATCAGGTACATGCGCTCGTCACGGAAGAACCAGGGGCCGGTGACCCAGCGCGGCCCGCTCAGGCCTGGGGCGTGATCCCACTCTCGCTTGAGAGGCAGGGCATAACCCACGGTGTGCGTCAGACCCTGGTCGTAAACGCGTCGCAGGCGCACGCGTTCGAGCTCGTCGTCGAGCTTGGACTCGAAGGGGTCGACGTTGACCGGCAGGCGCCGCTCGCGCCACAGGTAGTACCAGGTGTCTTCGAAACCAGGCTGGATGTGGGTGGAGCCCACGCCCAGCTTGTTCGAGAGCGTCTCGATGAAGCGCTTGGCGTCGTCGCTGGTGTAGCGCTCGGTCTGGCGCTCGTCGGCGAACAGACTCGGGTCGTGCCAGCAGGGCTGGCCATCGGTGCGCCAGAAGATGGACAGGGCCCAGCGCGGCAGCTGCTCGCCCGGGTACCACTTGCCTTGCCCGAAGTGCAGGAAGCCGCCCTGGCCATACTTGGCGCGCAGCTTGTGGACCAGGGTGGTGGCCAGGCCGCGCTTGGTGGGGCCCAGGGCGTCGGTGTTCCACTCGGCACCGTCCCGGTCATCGACGGAGACGAAAGTGGGCTCGCCACCCATCGTCAGCCTGACGTCGCCCGACTGCAGTTGCGCGTCGACGGCTTGGCCCAGGGCATCGATCTCGGACCACTGGGCGTCGGTGTAGGGCTTGGTCACGCGGGGTGACTCAAAGATGCGCGTGATCGACATCCGGTGGTCGAACTCGACCTCGCACTCATCGACGGCGCCAGAGATGGGCGCGGCCCCGGAGGGCTCGGGCGTGCAGGCCACGGGGATGTGGCCTTCGCCAGCCAGCAGGCCCGAAGTGGGATCCAGACCGATCCAGCCGGCCCCGGGAAGGTAGACCTCGCACCAGGCATGCAGGTCGGTGAAGTCGACCTCGGTGCCCGAGGGGCCGTCGAGCGCGGCCACGTCGGCCTTGAGCTGGATGAGGTAGCCCGAGACAAAGCGCGCGGCCAGGCCCATGTGGCGCAAGGCCTGCACCAGCAACCAGCCCGTGTCCCGGCAGGAGCCTGACTTTTTGGTCAGCGTCTCTTCGGGCGTCTGAACACCCGGCTCCATGCGGATGGTGTAGCTGATGTCGTTTTGCAGGCGCTGGTTGAGCCCGACGAGGAAGTCGATGGTGCGCACCTCCTTGCGGTCGATGCTGTCGACAAAGGCCTTGAAGGCCGGGGTGAGCTCGCCCTTGACCAGGTAGGGCGCCAGGTCATGGGCGCTGGCCTCGTCGTACTGGAAGGGGTAGTTCTCGGCGTGCGGCTCGAGGAAAAAGTCGAAGGGGTTGTAGACCGCCATCTCGGCGACCAGGTCGATGGTGACCTTGAACTCGCGCGTGCGCTCGGGAAAGACGAGCCGAGCCAGGTGGTTGGAGAAGGCGTCTTGCTGCCAGTTGATGAAATGCATCACCGGCTCGACCTTCAACGAGTAAGACAGGACGCGGGTGCGGCTGTGCGGCGCTGGGCGCAAGCGCACGACCTGGGGCGACAGGTTCACCAACCGGTCATAGCGGTAGTGGGTGACGTGGTTCAGGGCGACGTGGATGGACACGTGGATCTCCAGCAGAGCAAGCAGCCATGGATTGGCTGCGCTGAATGTGACAAGAGCAAGTTGCGGACCAAGCGCCCTGCGCCAGCGCTGCCTGCATCAACCTGTGACCGGTCTCACCGCCGCCACGCCATCGGCCTGCCACCACCGAGGGGACACGGCGCAAACCACCAAGGCAACGCTCACCACATCTTTGGGCAAAAGGACCTCGGCCGGGCCACCTTGCCATGGAGACACCACCATGGAGTCGACCCGATCGAGCAGCAGCCGACACAAGCGCACCCCGCCCTTGCGCAAGGTGACCAACACGACGTCCTCGGGCTGCAAAGGCGCATGGGGCGACACCACCAGAAAATACCCATCCGGGGCATAGGGCGCCAGCCCATGGCCTTGCACACGCATGGCATGGCAGTGCTCTGCCATCCACGGCAAGCCGAGGGTGCCGCCTTCTGCGGGCTGCGTCTTGGGTGAGCCCACTCGTTGAGAAACCTGTCTGCCGTCCTCGCGCAGGTGAACCACGCCATGAACCGGCACCCGCACATGGGGCTCGCCATCACCGCCGTGAACCGATTCCGCCGCCACAAGCGTTGCCTTCTCAAGCGGCGGACCTTCGCCCCTGGCGAGCCAGTCAGCTCGAACGCCCAACTCCCTGGCCAGGGAGGGTGTGTGCGAGCTGCCCTGCGCGCCGGCGTCGAGGTCGCACAGGTACTGGATGGCCTGGGGTTTGACCCCGACGGCTCGCGCGAGCTCGCTCTGGTTTGTGCGCCCCGCGCGCCGCATGGCCCATCCCAGTCGACCTGCGTAGCTTTCCCACTCTCCGTTTTTCATGCGGCGATGCTACAAAGATCTTTGTGGAATGCATTGCCATAATTTTTGCGTTGATGTACAAACACAACTACAAATCAAAGCAGAGAGAAAACATGCCCCACCGAGAAGCACTTGCCCGGGCCATCGAAATCGTGGGCTCACAAAGCCGACTGGCTCGCGAGATCGGGGGCGGCGTCACCCAGGCGCACGTGCACTATTGGCTGACTCAGGCCAAGGTGGTGCCGGCTGAGTACTGTCCCGCCATCGAGCGCATCGTCAAGCGCGCCGTCTCTTGCGAGGAGCTCAACCCACACGTGGACTGGTGGGTGCTGCGACGGTGAACCGAGCAGGTTTTGCGATCTCCCGGAGCGGCCTGCCAGCCCTGGGTTCTCCCCGGAGCAGCGTCACAACCGGATTGGACAAAGGTCCCTCCCTTGCCCTGTTCGTCCGGGCTGTTTTGTTGGCAGACCGGGAGATCGCTTTTTTATGGGTCAACGGGCCAGGATGCGACGCTGATCCTGGGTGCGAAGCTCCAGGCCACCATCCCGCTGGAGCTGAAATGACGTGACCTGCCCCAGCAACGCCAAAAAGCGCGCCTCTTGCTCCATCAATGCGGGGACGCAGATCATGCGGGTGGTGGCGACACCGCTGACTTCCATGGCAGCCCCCTGCAGGCGGTAGCTGCCCGTGAAGCGGTTGCAGCCCGCGCGGCCGGCAAGCTGACCGGTGGGCGACAAGGTGATCGTGGTGCGGCTGTTGTCGACCACGCCGCGCCCATCGATGCGCTCGACCACCCACTCGCGTACGGTGAGGTCCCTTGGCGGGACGCTGCCGGCCCCCACCGCGCCCTGGCGCAAGTCGGCCGCAGCGGCCGCATCGCCAGCGGCGATGTTGTCGCACGCCGGGTAGGCCTGACCATCGATCGTCAGCATGCCGCTGTCCCCCTTGGACCAGTAGCTCGTGCCCGGGTAGGCAGACGACGCGTAACGCGCCCCCGAAGCGCTGCGCTGGGCCTGCAGCAGGTAGCGCTTGCTGCCCACCGTGAGCTCGGCTTGCTCGGCGTTGGCGCGCACGGTGACATCCTGCTTGCCGCAGCGCATGAGGACCGCAGGGCCCAAGGCTCGAGCGGCCACCACCGGCGGTTTCGTTGCCGCAGCTCCACCAGCCCCACTCGCACCCCCTGGGGCCGTTGAGCAGGCGGCGAACAGCGTGGCCGTTGCACCCGCGAGCAAGCCCAGGCACGCTCGGTTCAACAGAGATGGCAGGGGTGAGCAGCGGAGACGATGCGTGGGCGAACGCGACATGAGGGCACTCCTCGAAGCAACAGCGCTGGCATCGATCCTAAGCCAGGGCTTGGGCAGCCTGGGCATGGCACGCACCCAGCCTGCGTCAACGCGCCACCTGCTCCGGCGTCATGGCAGCCAGCGTCTGCGTGCCCGCCACGATCATGCGCACCATCAGAATCAGCTCTTCGGTGAGGCGACCTTGTTCGCTGCGCGGCAGGTCCATGGCCGTCGAGCCCATGGTGAAGACCAGGCGGGTGATGGCTTTGGCGGTCAGGCCGGCCTCGAACAGGCCCGTGCCATTGGCCTGGGCCAGGCGCACCAGGTCGTGGCGCAGCTCTTCTTCGAAATAGCTGAGTTGGCGATCCACCGCCTGCTTGAACGCGTCAGAGCCCACGGAGCCCTCGCGCAGGAGGATGTGCAGCAACTTGTCGTCGCGCTGCAGCTGCTCCATGAAGGCCTCGACCGAGCCCCGCACCACGCTGCGGTCGATGGCTGCGCGCTGGCGGGCCTCGCCGATGATCTGACGCAAGGAGCTGCCGGCCAGGTCGATCAGGGCCACGGCCAGCTCGTCCATGTCCCGAAACTGGCGGTAAAAGCTGTTGGGCGCGATGCCCGCCTCGCGTGCCACCTCGCGCAGGCTCAGCGACGACACGCTGCGATGCGGCCCAACCAGGCGCAGGGCGGCCACGATGATGTCTTCTCGGGAGATGACGGCCTTGCGCCCGGGAGAGCCCGCCCGCGAACGCACTTCCGGGACGTCCGGGACGTCTGGCGAGTCCAGGAGGGTGACGGCAGAGGCTTCAGCGGAGTCCATCTGGAGGGGTCTTCAGGCGAGTTCGGGTGCGGCGCCAGGCTGGGGCGTTGCGTTGGGTCAAAGCAGTTCGCATGATACCCCTCCCGATTTAATGCACAAGTGTATAGACAAACGTCTTCTCGCACGTATACTGCCGCATCTTCTCTTTGCGTCAGCCACCCATCGTGAGCGCTTCCGCCCCGGCCACCATCGGCCTTCCCCCCACCGCCAACTGGTTGCAGCGCGTCATCGCGCCCGTGATCGAGCCCGAGGTCTTCGATTTCTGGGTGCAGCACCTGAACCCGGTCTGGTCGTGGTCGCGTCCGCTGGCGACCATCGTCGAGCGCCGCGTCGAGGCGCGTGACACGGTCACGCTGGTGCTCAAGCCCAACCGCCACGTGGGCAGTTTCGTGGCGGGCCAGCACGTCAACGTCAGCGCGCAGGTCAACGGCCGGCGCGTGACGCGCAGCTACAGCCTGACCAACACGCCGTCTCGCTCGAGGCGCATGTCCATCACCGTCAAGCGCGTGGAGGGCGGTGCGCTGAGCACCCACCTGGTGCAGCAAGCCCGCGTGGGCGATGTGCTCGGCATCGGCCCGGCCTTCGGTGAGATGACGCTGCCTGCACAGCCGCAAGGGCGCTGGCTCTTTCTGGCTGCTGGCTCGGGCATCACGCCGCTGATGGGCCTGACGCGGGCGCTGGCCGCTCAACACATGCCGGTTGAGCTGACGCTGCTGTACTGGGTCAAGGCGCACGCCGATTTGTGCTTCCTGCAAGAGCTCCGCGCGCTGAGCACCCGCTTTGCGCAGTTCCGCCTGCAGGTCATCGTCACGCACGAGGCGCCCGCCGTGCCCGGCGAGGCACAAGGCCTCATCAGCGCACAACAACTGGCCCAGCTGGTGCCCAGCCTGAGCGAGCAAAAGGTGTTTGCATGCGGCCCAGGCGGCTTCATCGAGGCCGCTCGCGAGCTGTGCCAGGGCCACAGCCAGGCCTTCGTCGCCGAGGGCTTCACCCCAGCTGCCCCGGTGTCCCTGCCAACCGCCACCGAGGCCCGCACCGTGCGCGTGACCTTGCAGCGCACCGGCCGCGAGCTGCAACTGAGCACCGGCCTGAGCCTGCTCGACGCGCTCGAAGCCGAAGGCCTGAACCCGCCGTCGGGCTGCCGCATGGGTGTTTGCCACAGCTGCGTGTGCCCGCGCGTTGAAGGCACCACGCAGGACATGCTGTCCGGCGACACCCAGTCCGAAAGCAACATGGCCGTGCGCCTGTGCGTCAGCCGCGCCTGCACCGACATCACGCTCGACCTTTGAACCCCTTCGCACCCGTCACACCATGAGCACCCTCACCCGACGTGAACCGAGCCCCGAAGACCTGGCGCGCTTTGGCGCCGAGATCGACGACCTGCGCGCCCGCACCGTGGCCGACCTGGGCGAGCGCGACGCACGCTACATCCGCCGCATCTACGCCGCCGTGCGCTGGATCGAGGTGCTGGGCCGTGGCGTGCTGATGGCCTGCCTGTTCATGCCCGAAGCCTGGATCGTGCCCACCGTGCTGGCGGGCGGGCTGATCCTGGGCATCGCCAAGATCCTGGACAACATGGAGCTGGGCCACAACGTGATCCACGGCCAGTTCGACTGGATGGGCGATGCGCGCTTTCAGGGCAAGACCTTCGAGTGGGACATCGTGGGCACCAGCGACAACTGGCGCAAGACCCACAACTTCAAGCACCACACCTACACCAACGTGCACGGCATGGACGACGACATCGGCTACGACGTGCTGCGACTGTTCCCCGAGCAGAAGTGGCACCCGGCTGCGCTGTTTCAACCGCTGTATGCCGTCATCTTCGCGCTGCTGTTCCAGTGGGGCGTGGCCGTGCAGGACCTGCGCCTGGGCCGCGTGTTCATCGGCCGCATCACCTGGCGCAAGCTCGCGCAGGAAGCCGCGCCGACGCTGCGCAAGTCGCGTCGCCAACTGATCAAGGACTACCTGGTGTTCCCGCTGCTGGCCGGCCCGGCCTTCTGGTCGGTCTTCCTGGGCAACCTGCTGGCCAACGGCATCCGCAACGTGTGGACGTACACGGTGATCTTCTGCGGTCACTTCACGGCTGACGTGCAGACCTTCCCCAAAGGCATCGTCAAGAACGAGACGCGCGCGCAGTGGTACCTGCGCCAGATCCAGGGCTCGTCGAACCTGACGGGCAGCAAGCTGCTGCACATCATGACGGGCAACCTCAGCCACCAGATCGAGCACCACCTCTTCCCCGATGTGCCGGCCAATCGCTACGCCGAGATGGCCCCGGTGGTGCGCGACATCTGCCGCCGCCATGGCGTGCACTACAACACAGGCTCGATGTTGGGCCAGTTCAGCCAGGTGATCTGGCGCATCATCCGGCACAGCTTCCCGAGCTCGCCCGCGCCGATGTCGCCGAGCTTGCAGGCACGGTGAGCTCACCGCCCTGCTTTGAGATGGCTCAGCGAAAGGCCCGCTTCTTGCGGGCCTTTTCTATTCTCGCGACGACGGTGGCGGGTGTCGCCGCCCCCCGCTCGTCACCCACCTATCATCGAGCCCTTCCGCAGTCCCCCTCGCGCACACCATGGCCCGCCTCCAATTCGAACTGCCAGAGCAGTTCATCTTCTCGACCGACATCCCCATCTACATCAGCCATGTGAACCAGGGTGGTCACCTCGACAACGCCCAGTTGCTGACGCTGGTCTCCGAGGCCCGCGTGCGCTTCTTCCGGTGGCTGGGCTACCCCGGCGAGATCGGCATCGAGGGCCTGACGCTCGTGGTCGGCGACATGATGGCGCAGTACAAATCAGAGGCCTTTTACGGCGAGACCATGCAGGTCGACATGGTCCCCGACGACTTCAACAAGTACGGCTTCGACCTGGTGTTTCGCCTGCAGGACAAGGCCAGCGGCCGCGAGGTGGCGCGAGGCAAGACGGGTGTGGTCTTTGTGGGCGATGCACCCGATGGCGGCAAGAAGGTCTCGCCCTTGCCCGAGGCTTTCCTGGCCAGGCTGCGCGCACGCCAGGGCGCCGTTCACTGACCCTCAGTCGGCGTGAAACAGGTGGCAGGGCACGTCGTGCTGCCACAGCGCCAGGCGAATCGGCATCTCGCGCACATCGTCCGATGAACAGGCGCGCTGCAACAACTCGCGCTTGACGACACCTGTCGTGTGGATGGCGAGGTGGCGCGTGTCGAGCAAGGCGCTCGGGGTCCACGACAGTCGCGGCACCGGCACGTTGGGCGCTTCGGGCACCGCTGCGATCAGGCAGCGCCGCCTGCCCTCGTCGGCCAGGGCCTGCGCCAGCTCGGCTGCACCGGGAAACAGCGAGGCGGTGTGCCCGTCGGCACCCATGCCCAAGACCACGACGTCCACCGGCCAGCTCAGCGCCGCCAAGCGAGCCTGCAGCGCGTCGCAGGCCGTGCCCAGTTGATCGGGTTGGGGGTTGGCGGCCAAACACGGCAGCCATTGCGCAGCGGCAGCCCGTCCCTGCAGCAGGTGGGTGCGCACCAGGCGCGCGTTGCTGTCGGCATGGGTGGCGGACACGGCGCGCTCGTCTGCCAGGGTCACCGTGACACGAGACCAGTCCAGGTCGACGTCCCGCAAGGCATGGAAAAAAGGCACGGGCGTGCTGCCCCCCGAGACCACCAAGGTGGCCTGCCCCCGTTGCGCCAGCCCTTCGCGCAAATGCTCGCTCACCCAGGCCGCCAGCAGCTCGGCCAGCACATGGGCATCGGCGGCTTCGTGCCAGATCGGATGAGGTCGCGGGAGGGGGCGTGAGCGGGATGAGGACTGCATGGGGGCACCTGCCACGGACATGCCGGCATCATAGGTGGCCAGATTGTTGCAGCGCAACAGGATCGGTGTGATGATCGCCGTTCGGATCTTGTTAAACTGACAAGAAGCACTGTCAAAAGTGTCGTTGTCTGACCCTTTTCACCCCATTAGGAAATCCAACATGACTCGTGAAGTCGTCTTCGTGGGCGCAGCCCGCACCGCCATCGGCTCTTATGGTGGCTCGCTGAAGGACATCCCGCCGGCCGACCTGGGCGCCCTGGTCATCAAGACCGCGCTGGAGCGCGCTGGCGTGCAGCCCAAGGACGTCGGACACGTGGTCTTGGGTCACGTCATCCCCACCATCCCGCAAGACGCGTACATCAGCCGCGTGTCGGCCCTGAACGCCGGCGTGCCGCAAGAGGCCCCCGCCTTCAACGTCAACCGCCTGTGCGGTTCGGGCCTGCAGGCCATCGTGTCGGCCGCCCAGGCCATCTTGCTGGGTGACTGCGACGTGGCCGTCGGCGCTGGCGCCGAATCGATGAGCCGTGGCGCCTACCTGGTCACCTCCAACCGCTGGGGCGCGCGCATGGGCGACGTCAAGATGCTGGACTTCATGCTCGGCGCCCTGCACGACCCGCGCATGCACATCCACATGGGCATCACCGCCGAGAACGTGGCCGCGCGCTACGACATCTCGCGTGACCAGCAAGACGCCTACGCCGTGCAGTCGCAAGAACGCGCCGCCAAGGCCATCGCCGCTGGCGTGTTCAAGGACCAGATCGTGCCGGTCGAGCTCAAGACCCGCAAGGGCGTGGTGCTGTTCGACACCGACGAAGGCGTCAAGGGTGACACCAGCGTCGACACCCTGAGCAAGATGAAGCCCGCCTTCAAGAAGGAAGAAGGCACCGTCACCGCCGGCAACGCCTCGACCCTCAACGATGGCGCTGGCGCCGTGGTGATGGCCTCGGCCGAGAAGGCCAAGGCCCTGGGTCTGAAGCCGCTGGCCCGACTGGTGTCCTACGCCCACGCCGGCGTCGAGCCCGAGTACATGGGCATCGGCCCCGTGCCGGCATCGAAACTGGCCCTGGAGAAGGCTGGCCTGAAGGTCTCCGACCTCGACCTGATCGAAGCCAACGAAGCCTTCGCCGCACAGGCCTGCGCCGTGTCCAAGGAAATGGGCTTCCCCAACGAGAAGACCAACCCCAACGGTTCGGGCATCTCGCTGGGTCACCCCGTGGGCGCGACCGGCGCCATCCTGGTGACCAAGGCCATCTACGAGCTGCAACGCACGGGCGGTCGCTACGCGCTGATCACGATGTGCATCGGCGGTGGCCAGGGCATCGCGATGATCATCGAGCGCGTCTGAACGACGCCTGCTTCAGCATGAACAAAAAGGCGCCCCGCGGGGCGCCTTTTCTTTGGGCGCTTGCCCCGCCTGAAACGCTCAGGACGCGGGCAAGCCGCGCTCACGCGGCGGGCAGCTCGCGTGCCTGAGACCGACGCACCAAGCGGGCGCTCCAGCTCACCAGGTCATCCACCCAGGTGAACACCACCGGGATCACCAGCAGGCTCAGGAAGGTGGACGTGATGAGCCCACCGATCACGACGATGGCCATGGGCGAGCGAAAGCTCGGGTCCACCCCCACGCCCAGGGCGATGGGCACCATGCCCGCGCCCATGGCGATGGTGGTCATGATGATGGGGCGTGCGCGCTTGCGGCAGGCGTCGACCACCGCCTCCCAGCGTGACAGGCCATGCTGGTTGCGCGCGATCAGCACGTAGTCCACCAGCAGGATCGAGTTCTTGGTGGCGATGCCCATGAGCATGATCAGGCCGATCATCGAGGGCATCGACACCGCCGTGTGCGTGACCCACAGCGCGAAGATCGCGCCCGGCACCGACAGCAGCAGCGCGGCCAGGATGGTCACCGGCTGCAAGAAGCCCTTGAACAGCAGCACCAGCACCACGTAGATGCACAGGATGCCGGTCAGCATGGCCAGCCCGAAGCTGGAGAACAGCTCGGCCATGGCCTCGGCGTCACCCACCGGCTGGATGCCCACGCCTGGCGGCATCTGCTTCAAGGTCGGCAGGCCCATCACGGCTTTCTCAACCTCGCCCAAGGGCAACTGGTTGAGCTCGATCTCGAAGTTGATGGTGCGCTCGCGGTCGAACCGGTCAATCTGCGCCGGGCCGCTGTCGATCGACAGCTCGGCCACGTTGCCCAGCGGCACCGGGCCACGCGCACCAGGCACCGGCAGGCGCGCAAGCAAGGCCAGGTCGGTGCGGGCCTCGGGCGGCAGCTTGACCACCACCGGCACCTGCCTTTGCGACAGGTTCAGCTTGGGCAGCGCCTGGTCGTAATCACCCTGCGTGGCCACGCGCAGCGTGTCGGCGATGGCGGCCGTGCTCACGCCCAGGTCGGCCGCGCGGGCAGCGTCGGGCCGCACCACCAGCTCGGGCCGCACCAGGCTCAGCGAGGACACCACGCTGCCGATGCCGGGGATGGTCCGCAAGTCCTTCTCGACCAGCGCGGCGTGTTGCATCAGCGTGTTGCCGTCTTCGCCCGAGAGCTTGAAGACGTACTTTTCCGCCGAGCCACCGAAGCCCACCTTGATGCGCGCGCCCGGCAGCACCACCAGCAAGTCACGCAGCTCGGACTCGATGTCCTGCTTGCTCACGCCCTTGCGCTCGGTGCGGTGGGTCATGTTCAGCGTCAGCGTGGCCTTGGTGACGTTGGCCGCACCGCTGGGTGCGAACGGGTCCGAGCCCGAAGCGCCACCGCCAATGGCCGTGTAGACCATCTTCACGTGCGGGTGCTTTTCAACGATGCCACGGGCCTGCTCTGCCAAGGCGAAGGTCTGCTGGTAGGTGCTGCCCGGCGGCAGCTCGATGATCACCTGCGTTTGCGACAGGTCATCGGGCGGGATGAAGCCCGAAGGCAGGCGCGTGAGCAGGAAGAAGGAGCCACCCGTGAAGATCAGCACCATCAGCATGGTCTGCCAACGGTGACTCAGGCACCAACGGGCCCAGCTCAAATACACGGTCATCCAGCGGGGCTCGGGGTGCTCCTTCTCGGGCGCCTTGAGCATGTAGGCCGCCATCATGGGCGTGAGCATGCGCGCCACCACCAGCGAGAAGAACACCGCGATCGCCGCCGTCCAGCCGAACTGCACAAAAAACTTGCCCGGCACGCCGTCCATGAAGGCCGTGGGCAAAAAGACCGCGATCAGCGTGAAGGTGGTGGCGATCACGGCCAGGCCGATTTCGTCGGCGGCTTCCATCGCGGCTTCGAGCGGCCCCTTGCCCATGGCCAGGTGGCGCATGATGTTCTCGATCTCGACGATGGCGTCGTCCACCAGGATGCCCACCACCAACGACAGCGACAGCAGCGTCACCACGTTGATGCTGAAGCCCAGCAGGTGCATGACGCCAAAGGCGGGGATGACCGACAGCGGCAAGGCGGCCGCTGCCACCACGGTGGCGCGCCAGTCGCGCAGGAAGAACCACACCACGATGATGGCCAGGATGGCGCCTTCGTAGAGCAGGTACATGGAGCCGTCGTAGTTCTCGACCACGGGCTCGACAAAGTTGAAGGCCTCGGTGAGTTTGACGTCAGGGTGCTCGGCGCGCAGCTCTTCGAGCACGGCCAGCACACCCTCTTGCACCGACACCTCGCCCGCGCCCAGCGCGCGCGAGATCTCGAAGGCCACCACCTTGCGGCCGTCGAGCATGGCGCCTTGGCGCTGCTCGACCACGGTGTCGCTGACCTGCGCCAGCTGATCGAGTCGCACGCGCCGGCCATCGCTCAGCGTGATGTCCATGGCAGCGAGCTCTTCGGCCGAGCGCACGGTGGCCACGGTGCGCACCGACTGTTCGCTGCCCCCCAGGTCCACGCGGCCACCCGAGGCTTCCTGCTGCACATTGCGCAACTGCCTGGACACGTCGGCCGCCGTCGCGTTGAGCGCCAGCAGACGCGACGGGTCGAGCTCGACGCGCACCTCGCGCGTGACGCCCCCCACGCGGGCCACCGAGCCCACGCCCTTGACCGCCAACAGGCGCTTGGTGACCGTGTGGTCCACGAACCAGGACAGCGCCTCGTCGTCCATGCGATCGGACGCGACGGTGTAGGTCAGGATGGGCGAGCCCGCCACGTTCATCTTCGAGATCACGGGGTCACGCAGGTCGCCGGGCAGGTCGGCACGCACGCGAGAGACGGCATCGCGGATGTCGTCGACCGCTTCCTGCGTGGGCTTTTCCAGGCGGAACTCGGTGGTCACGAAGACCGTGCCGTCCTGCACCTTGGTGTAGATGTGCTTGATGCCCTGCAGTGTGGCGATCGAGTTCTCGATCTTGCGCGCGACCTCGGTCTCGAGCTGGGCGGGCGCGGCGCCTGGCAGCGAGGCCGTGACCGTCACCGTGGGCAGGTCGATGTCGGGGAAGTTCTGGATCTTCATCGCCGAAAAGCCCATCAGGCCCACGATGGTGAGCAAGATGAACAGCAGGACGGCGGGGATCGGGTTCTTGATCGACCAGGATGAAACGTTCATGAGCGATCTCCCACGACGCGTACCGTGTCGCCATCGGCCAGGAACGCCACGCCAGCGGCGACCACCTGCGCACCGGCCTGCAGGCCGTCAATGACCTCGACGCGTCCACCCTGGCGACGCCCCACCTTGACCTTGACCTGGCGCACCGAGGCCTGTGCGGCCGGCTGCCCAGGCGGCGTGCCGTCCAGCACGAACACATACGAGAAGCCGTCGCGAAGCAGCACCGCGGCCTGCGGCACGGTCAAGCCGCCGGCCTGGCCCACGGCCACCTTGCCCGCAGCGAACATGCCAGCGCGCGCGCCAGCCTGGGCGGCCGAGGTCGGCAGGTCCACGTAGACGATGCCGTTGCGGGTGGTCCCATCGACCGTGGGCGCGACCATGCGCACGCGGCCTTCGACGGGCTGGCCACCAGGCGGTGTGGCCACGGCCTTCATGCCGGGCTGCACGCGAGCCAGGTCGGCCGAAGGCAGCTCGGCGCGCCACTCCAGGCGGCTTTGGCGGATCAGTCGGAAGAGTTCGACACCGGGTTGCACCACGGCACCCACGGTGGCAGAGCGCGACGAGATCACGCCGTCGTCCGGGGCGATCACTCGGGTCTGGCGCCCGCGCAGCTCCTGGGCCGCGACCTGCGCCTTGGCCGACTCCACGCGCGCCAGCGCCGTCTGCTCAGCCGTCAGCGAACGCTGAGCCTCCTGCGCGCTGATGGCATCGGCCGCGCGCAGGTTGCGGGCCCGGTCGGCGTTGGACTTGGCCTCGGCCGCCAGGGCCTGCGCTTCCTGCAGGCTGGCCTGGGCGCTGTGGATGTCGGCGCGCACCGCTTCGCTGGCCAGCGTGGCCAGCACCTGCCCCCGCCGAACGCGATCGCCCACGTTGGCGAGCACGGCGTCAAGCCGCAGCCCCGAGAGCTCGGCCCCCACCACGGCCTCTTGCCAGGCGGCGATGGCACCGTTGGCGCTGAGCTCCAGTGGCCAGCTGGCCTGTTCCGGGCGCACCACCTGCACGCTCAGCGATGGCCGGGCAGAGCGCGCGGCAGAGGCTTTGGCCTGAGCGGCCACCGAGGCGGCGCTCGGTGTGGTCGCCCCTTGCTTGTCCGAAGCGCGCGAGCTCTGGTACCAGGCCAGGCCACCGATGGCGACGACAGCGGCCACGATGGCACCGCGCTTGAAGGTCAGGTTCATGTTCATGGAGTTCTCGCTCTCTCGCTCAGTCCTTGGTCGGCGTCGCGGAAAGGGTGGCCCCTTGCCCCGCGCGCCGAGCACGTTCGTGATTCACCAGGGCCAGTCCAAAGCCCACCAGGCGCTCGAGCACCCGCTCGGTCGCCCCTTCGCCATGCAGCAGCCCGGGCGCCAGGGCGTCCATGAAGGGCCGCGACATGCAGTAGTCATGCACCATGGCCGACAGCGCAAAGGCCAGTTGGTGAAGGTCGTCATCGGGCTCGGTGGCGCCAGTGTGACGGGCCAGCATGCGCACCATCCGCTGGTGCACGGGCTGGATGTGCTGCACCACGATGTCCTGCAGCGACCCGCTGGGCTCGAGCATCTCGCGCAAAAACAAACGCATCTCGAGGTCAGGTGGCTCTCCGGCTTCGGGCAGGCACAAAAAGCCCGCCATCACCCGGCGCAGCGCCTGCTCCAGCGTCAAGGCAGGGTCGTCGAAACCCGCCAGGGCCTCGTTGGTCATCTCGATGGGGCGCAACAGCGCCGCACGGTGCAGACCGGCCTTGTCGCCAAAGTAGTAGTGGATGGCGGCCACGTTCTGCCCTGCGGCCTGGCAGATTTCGCGCGTCGAGGCCCGTGCAAAGCCCTTCTCGGCAAAGATGCGCGTGGCCTCGTGCAGCAGGCGCTCGCGAGCGCGGGCCCCTCGCTCCTGGCCAACGGGCCCCTCCTGGGCATCGTGGGCGCCAGCAACAAAATCAAGCGCTTGATTGATTTTCATGGTGGCGCATCGTAGACCAGAAATCACCTGGCCGAAACCCCTGTCCGAAAGCCCCATCTGACAAGAAAACCAGTCAAAAGGCAGAATGCCGTCCATGCAGTTGATCCCATGGTCCCACCCCACAAGCGCCGGCTTCACCTTGCGGGGCTGGCACAGCGCCCCCAGCGGCCGCCCCCTGCTCCACTTCCTGCACGGCAACGGTTTTTGTGGGCGCACCTACGAGCCCATGCTGCGCGGCCTGGCCAAGCACTTCGACCTGTGGCTGTCCGACGCCCAGGGCCACGGCGACAGCGACCACGGTGGCAAGTTCGTGGGCTGGAATCGCAGCGCCGACCTGGCCGTCGAAGCCCTGAAGGCGCAAGGGGCGGCGTTTACCGGCGTGCCCTGCTTCGCCGTCGGTCACAGCTTCGGTGGCGTGCTCACCAGCCTGATCGTGGCCGAGCACCCCAAGCTCTTTCGGGCCGCCGTGCTGCTGGACCCCGTTCTCTTCACGCCACCCATGCTGCTGGGTGCCTCGGTGGCCGAGCTCACCGGCGTGATGCGGCACACCCCGCTGGCCAGGCAGGCGCGCGGCCGGCGCGATCAATGGGCCAGCCGCGATGAAGCCCGCGCCAACCTCACCGGCCGCGGCACCTACAAAGGCTGGGCCGACGAGGCCATGGAAGCCTTCCTCACCCACGCCCTGGTCGACGCTGAAGGCGGCGTGCGCCTGAAATGCCGTCCCAGCCGCGAGGCCGAGATCTTCGGCTCCATGCCCGATCGGCTCTGGTCGCTGCTGGCCAGGGTGCGCACGCCGGTGCACGTGCTGCACGCCGAGCACACGTTCCCATTCGTGAGCGAGTCGGTCG
The DNA here is from genome assembly GCA_964373965.1 of uncultured Aquabacterium sp. GTDB lineage: Bacteria > Pseudomonadota > Gammaproteobacteria > Burkholderiales > Burkholderiaceae_C > Aquabacterium. The sequence goes on from CAYJXE010000001.1 coordinate 235,184, forward strand.
CGCGCTGGACGAACCTCAATGACCATGTCAGCGCCCTGCAGGTGCCTGGCGGCCATTGCTTCATGCAGGAGCGGCCAGCCGAGGCCGCTGGGTGGGTGGCCACCGAGTTGCTCGCCCGGCTTGATGCGGTGTCCGCCTGAGGCCAGGGGCCCGCGTTTGTCGCCCCTCGAGATCGCTTGAATTGCCACGCTTGCAGCGTGTTGTTCTGGCGGCGCCAAGCAGGTGGGTCGGCGCAACATCGTCACCATGAAGCTGCCCGACGCATGCCCGCCCGATCGCCTTGACTCGGAACCGTCCGCTCCCGGCCCTGTCCGGCGGCACGAGCGCTTGCGCACCGCCTTGCTCTCGGCGGTCGTGCTCGCTGGCATCGGAGGCTTGAGCCTGACCGGCTGCACCCTGCGTCCCTTGCACCAGCAGCGCGAAATCCAGATCGACAGCGTCACGCTGAGCAACGAGGCGTCGGCTGGCGTCGGTGGCACGCCCTTTTGCCTGCACCTGCGTCAGGACAACCAGTTCTACGTGGCCTACAGCCGCAACCACATCGAGGCGTGGGTCACCGATGGCCGCTGCACCGACAAGGGCCCCGAGCGCGCCGTGGACGCCATCCGACTGAACTGGCGCGCCGACTTGCGTGACGCCCAGGAAGGCCGCCAGTGCATGCAGACCGAGCGCTGCACGCACACCGAGAACAACGTGATCGAAGGCAAGTTCCTGCGCTGCGCCACCGCCGCCGCCCGACAGGGCAACCAGACGGCCTACATCTCCAGCGACGAAGTGCGCTGCAACTGAGGACTGAGCGCAGAGGTCCAGACGACACCGGTTCCAGGACCATTTGAGGGCAAGGACAGCCCGACCTCGCGTCCAGGGCGACAGCTGCTGGCAGACTTGAATGCTTGCCGCGACCGCAACGATGCCCATCCGAGGGCTCACTGCCATGCCCACCACACAGCCCCCGGCCCTCCTGCCCGCCGCCCAGTTCGCCCAGGCTTGCGAGGCCCTGCCCCTGGTGTCCATCGACCTGGTGCTGACCGACGAAGCCGACCGACTGCTGCTGGGCCTGCGCCGCAACGCCCCTGCGCGCGGCTGGTGGTTCTCACCCGGCGGCCGCATCCGCAAGAACGAGCCGCTGGCAGCGGCCCGCCGCCGAATCGCCGCCGAAGAACTGGGTTTGCCCGAAGCCACTGTGCACCGCGCCACGCTGATGGGCGCCTGGGACCACTTCTACCCCGACAGTGCGTTCAACCCAGATGTGTCCACGCACTACGTCAACCTGGCCTTGTGGCTGCCCCTCACGCCCCACGAGGTGGCCTCGCTCACCTTGCCCCACGGCGACCTTGAGCAGCACACAGCCTGGCAGTGGATGTCCCTGCCCCAGGCCGCGCTCGACGAAGGCGTGCACGCCCACGTGCGCGTGTACGCCGCGTGGGTGCTGGGCGACAAACGCCCGGCGGGCGGCCTGGTGACCTGAGCAGGGCATGAACGAGTCCGTCGCGGTGCCCCAGGCCCTGCTCGACACCGCGTCGACGCTGCCGACCGTGCCCGGGGTTTACCTCTTCATGGGCGACGGCCCCCTGCCGCTGTACATCGGCAAGAGCGTCAACATCCGCTCGCGGGTGCAGCAGCACCTGCGCAACCCGCAGGAGTCACGCTGGGTCAAGCACAGCCACCGCATCGAGCACATCACCACCGCAGGCGAAGTGGGCGCCTTGCTGCTCGAAGCCCAGCTCATCAAGTCCCGGCAGCCCCTGATGAACCAGCGGCTGCGACGCAACCGGCAGCTTTGCGCCTTGCGCTGGACGGGTGGCAAGCCCGAAATCGTGCACGCCCGAGACGTGGACTTCGCCACCACCGCAGCCCTGCACGGCCCCTTCGCCAGCAAGCACGGCGCCGATGCCCTGCTGCTCGAATTGGCCGACGAGCACCGGCTCTGCCTGGCCTCGCTCGGGCTGGAGCACACCGTCAAAGGCCGTCCGTGCTTTCGCTCGGCGATCGGCAAATGCGCCGGGCTGTGCCGGGGCCACGAAACCCAGGCCGAACACGACGCACGCCTGGGCGCCGCCCTGGGCCGGTGGCAGCTGCGCTGCTGGCCCCACCCTGGCGCCGTGGCCCTGGTCGAGCGCCGCCCTGGCGCCTGCGACCACCTGGTGGTCAAGAACTGGTGCTTCCTGGGGCGGGCTGACAGCCTGGAGGAGGCCCAGGGCCTGCAGCAGGTGGCGGCGGGGTTCGATGCTGATGGCTACAAGATCTTGTGTGCGCCGATGTTCAGGGAGGATGTGGAGATCGTGCAGCTGGGCTCATAGGAACAAGGTAGCCGTTGAGACCCACAAGCAACGAAGCCTCGGAGAGACCGAGGCCTCTCAATGGAGAAAACAGAAGGCACCCTGACCGCCTCGCATCGGGCGCAAGGTCTGGCCCCAATCGTTTGCTGGCGGGACTGCACCCCCTGCATGAGACTGCTGACGAGGGCGTGACATCGCCGAGGCCCTGCCAGGCGTGGGCCTCATATCGCTTTAACTGCGATGGCCATTGAACACTGGCGCATGCAAGGAGGTTATGCGGTTGGCACCCAAGGCTTCAAGCGTGAGCGAGCAGTCAGCCGTTCCGCCAAGTCGGCCACCAACACCAGGCAGCCCAGCACGCAAGCATCCAGAGCACCACCACGAGGGTGCCGCCAACCTTGCTGACGGGCTTGGCGCCCTTGGCGGCCATCCAGTCATCAGCTTGGCCACGGCACTCGACGAGAACGTCTGCTGGCAGCAGTTGGATGGTCAACCAGATCAAGCCCGGCAAGAGCAATGCATCGTCAACATAGCCCAGCACCGGAATGAAGTCCGGGATCAGGTCGATCGGGCTGAGCGCGTAAGCCACCACGAACACCCCAAGGACCTTGGCGTACCAAGGGGTGCGGGGGTTCTTGCCTGCAAACCAGAGCGTGACCCCATCACGTTTGATTCGCTTGGCCCAATCCCTCAAGCTGCTGCTGACGCTCATGATTCGAAGGATGCCATGTCGTGAGACGGCCTGGGGCAACAAAAAACCAGCCACCCCTGGGAGGGAGGCTGGTTCTGAGACGCCTTGAGATGGCGTGAAATGAGGGGTTGGTGCCGGAGAAAGGAATCGAACCCTCGACCTTCTCATTACGAATGAGCTGCTCTACCGACTGAGCTACACCGGCACACGTGACACAAGCCTCGCGGCTTGCTGCACAGCCCGCAATCATACCCGGTTTCGGCCTCGTTCAAACAGCACCCGCGTGATCGTGGCGCCCTGACACGGGTCGAGCGTGCTTCCGGCCGATTACACCCTGAGACGCCTCTCACCCGCCTGAGACGCCTTGGCCGCACCAAACCGGCGCATCCCGGCATAACCTCCGGACGCAAACAACCCACGCTGGAGGAAATCCCATGAACCCCATCCGCACCCTGGTGGCCACCGTTGCCATGGCCCTGAGCGCCCTGTCGCACGCCCAAAGCACGCCCACCCCGGGCACCGACCCGAGCACCCCATCCACCGCCGTTGACGCCAAGGCCGAGCCCTACCTCATCGTCACCCGCGTCGACGCCCGCAAGTGCGCCTACCCCGTCTGCGGTGGCTACTTCGTCAAGGCGGTCAACAGCCCCGTCACGCGCTGCGCGGACGGCAAGCTGGCCAAGGAATGCCACGCGGTCGAGCTCGACACCCGCGCCCTGGGCTGGAGCGACGAGCAGCGCGCCACCTTCGAGGCCTCGTTCGGCCAGGGCAAGGCGCTGGTCAAGGGCGCGATCGAGCCGCAACCGCGCGGCCTGTTCACCGGCGAGGTGCTGCGCGTGAGCGAGGCCTGGCAGGCCCAAGGCAGCAACAAGCGCGCACTCGGCACCTTCTTCAGCCTGAAGAACAACGGCATCGTGTGCATCCAGGCACCCTGCCCTGCGTTCGGTCTGCAAACCCTGAACCGCACCAGCACCGAGCGCAGCATCGACACCGTCGACTTCAGCACAGCCCGCGCTCCCGACACGGCCGTGCAGGCCGCCTGGCAAGCCCTGGAGAATGGCCCCATCCTCGCAGCGGGTGCCGTGGTGCGCTTCCCAGGCTTCAGCCCCACAGGCGCCAACGTCTACGCCCACAAGCTGGTGACCAGCGAGTTCTACCTGCCAGCCAAGCCCTGAGCCCCGCCAGAGCCAAAGCTCCATGAAAAAGCCCGCCGATTGGCGGGCTTCGTCGTTCTTGGCGCGGCGCTGCGACCAGGTCGCTGGCGCCGGCAGTCTCACTGCGCGTCGCGGTGGTACGACGTCACGAGCTCGACCTCGTTCTTCGAGCCCAGCATCACGCTCACGCGCTCGTGCAGTTGCTTGGGCTGGATCTCCATGATGCGCTGCGTGCCGTTGGTGGCCACGCCACCGGCTTGCTCGACCAGGAAGCTCATCGGGTTGGCTTCGTACATCAGGCGCAGCTTGCCGGGCTTGTTCGGCTCGCGCTTGTCCCAGGGGTACATGAAGATGCCGCCGCGGGTCATGATGCGGTGCACGTCGGCCACCATGGCGGCCACCCAGCGCATGTTGAAGTCCTTGCCGCGCGGGCCTTCCTTGCCGGCCAGGCACTCGTCGATGTAGCGCTTGACCGGGGCTGCCCAGTGGCGCATGTTCGACATGTTGATGGCGAACTCCTTGGTGTCCTCGGGGATGCGGATGTTGTCTTCCGTCATCACCCACGAGCCCTGCTCGCGGTCGAGCGTGAACAGCACGACGCCCTGGCCAACGGTCAGCACCAGCGTGGTTTGCGGGCCATACACACAGTAGCCAGCGCACACCTGAGCGGTGCCGGGCTGCAGGAAGCTCTCGTTGGTGACCTCGCCGCCCTGGTGCTTGAGCACCGAGAAGATGGTGCCGATGCTGACGTTGATGTCGATGTTGCTCGAACCATCGAGGGGGTCGAACAGCAGCAGGTATTCACCTTGCGGGTAGCGGTTGGGCACGGCGAGCATGTCGTCCATTTCTTCGGACGCCATGCCGGCGAGGTGACCGCCCCATTCGTTGGCTTCGATGAGCACCTCGTTGGCGATCACGTCGAGCTTTTTCTGGACTTCGCCCTGAACGTTTTCGCTGCCGGCAGTACCCAGCACGTCACCCAAGGCGCCCTTGTTGACGTTGATGGCGATGCGCTTGCAAGCGCGTGCGACGACTTCGATGAGCAGGCGCAGTTGCGCCGGGATCTGGGCTTCGCCGCGCTGCTGCTCGATCAGGTACTGCGTGAGGCTGATGCGTTTGGTGGACATGGTGGTGTCTCGGGTGAAATGAAAAGGGTTGCGGTCTCGGCTCAGTCCTGCAGCGCGCGCGTGATGATCTCGCGCACGTCGTCGGACAGTTCGCTGCGGGCGGCCACGCGCTTGAGCGCTTCTTCGGCGGCCGTGCGGTAGGGCTCGGCCAGGCGGCGCCAGTGGTCGAGCGCGCGGGCCAGGCGGGCGGCCAGTTGCGGGTTGATGGCGTCGATTTCGATGACGCGGTCGGCCCAGAACACGTAGCCGGCCGCGTCAGAACGGTGGAAGGCCGCCGGGTTGTTCTGGCACAGCGCCATCAGCAGGCTGCGGGCGCGATTGGGCGTGCGCAGCGTGAAGTCGGGGTGCAGCATCAGCTGCTTGACGCGGGCAAAGACGTGACCGTCCTTCTCGGGGGCCATGGCCTGCAGCGTGAACCACTTGTCGATGACCAGGGCCTCGCCCTGGAACAGGGCGTGGAAGCGCTTGAGCGCGTCTTCGGCCAGCTCGGCGTGGGCCGCCACCAGGGCCGAGAGCGCACCCAGGCGGTCGGTCATGTTGTTGGCGTCCTTGAAGCGCTGCAAGGCCTTGCCCACCCAGATCGGGTTGTGGCGCGACACACCATCGAGCGTCAGCATGGCCAGGGCCAGGTTGGCGAGGGCTCGGCGGCCAGCGCTCACGGCGTCGGGCGAGTAACCGCCCAGCTCGGCGTTGGCCTCGTAGGCCGCCACCCAGTCGTCGTGCAGGGCGTGGGCCAGCTGCACCTTCATGCTCTCGCGCACGGTGTGGATGCGCTGCGGGTCGACCACCTCGAGCTGCTCGGCCACGTAGGCCTCGCTCGGCAGGGTCAGCACCAGCTCCTTGAAGGCCGCGTCCAGCTCGGTGTGGCGCAGCACACCGCGCATCGCCTCGACGAAACGCGCGTCCAGCTCGACGTGGCCTGAGCCCTTGACCGCGTGCAGGATGCGGCGCAGGGCGAGCTTCTGAGCGGCTTCCCAGCGATTGAAGGGGTCCAGGTCGTGACTGAGCAGGGTGAAGAGCGAGTCGTCGCCAAGCTCGGTCTCCAGCACCACGGGCGCCGAGAAACCGCGCAGCAGCGAAGGCACCGGCTCGATGGGCACGTGCACGAAGGTGAAGGTCTGCGTGGGCTCGGAGAGCACCAGCACCGTGTCGTGGCCGATGGGGTCGAGGTGGCCTTCGAGGTGCAGGTTGATGTGGCGGCCGTCCACGCCCGTCAGGCCCATGGCCACGGGGATGACGTAGGGCAGCTTCTCGGGCTGGCCAGGGGTGGCGGCGCAGCTCTGGCTCAGCGTGAGCGTGTAGATGCGGTTATCGGCGTCGTACACGCCATGGGCTTGCACACGCGGCGTGCCGGCCTGGGCGTACCAGCGCTTGAACTGATCCAGTCGGTTGGCCAACTCGCTGCCGGGGTTGGCGTCGGCGATGGCCTGGGCGAAGTCGTCACAGGTCACGGCCTGGCCGTCGTGGCGCTCGAAGTACAGGGCCATGCCATTGGCAAAGCCTTGCTGGCCGACCAGGGTGTGCATCATGCGCACGACCTCGGAGCCCTTTTCATACACGGTGGCCGTGTAGAAGTTGTCGATGGCCAGGTAGCTGTCGGGGCGCACCGGGTGGGCCATGGGGCCCGCGTCTTCGGGGAACTGCAGCTGGCGCAGGGTGCGCACGTCTTCGATGCGCTTCACAGCCCGGGCGCTGAGGCTGCCGGCCATGTCCTGGCTGAACTGCTGGTCGCGGAAGACGGTCAGGCCTTCTTTCAGCGAGAGCTGGAACCAGTCGCGGCAGGTCACGCGGTTGCCGGTCCAGTTGTGGAAGTACTCGTGGGCGACCACGCTCTCGACGTTGCCGAAGTCGACGTCGGTGGCGGTGGCCGGGTTGGCCAGCACGAACTTGGTGTTGAAGATGTTCAACCCCTTGTTCTCCATGGCGCCCATGTTGAAGTCGCTGACGGCCACGATCATGAAGCGCTCGAGGTCCAGGCTCAGGCCGAAGCGGGCTTCGTCCCAGGCGATGGACGCGATCAGCGAGTTCATCGCGTGTTCGGTCTTGTCGAGGTCACCGGCGCGCACGAAGATCTGCAACAGGTGATCGCGGCCCGAGCGGGTGCGGATGCGTTGCTCGCGGCGCACCAGGTCGGCGGCCACCAGGGCGAACAGGTAGCAAGGCTTGGGGTGCGGGTCGACCCACACGGCGAAGTGCTTGCCCCCGTCGAGCACGCCTTCGTCGATCAGGTTGCCGTTGGACAGCAGCACCGGGTACTTGAGCTTGTCGGCCTTCAAGGTCACCTTGAAGGTGGCCATGACGTCGGGGCGATCGAGGAAGTAGGTGATGCGACGGAAGCCCAGGGCCTCGCACTGCGTGAAGAAGCCACCGCTGCTGGTGTACAGGCCCGACAGCTGCGTGTTCTTCTCGGGCGCACAGGTGGTGCGGATCTCGAGGTGGAACGGCTGCTGGGGCAGGTTCTCCAGCACCAGCTGGCCACCCTCGGTGCGGAAGGACACGGGCTCGCCGTCCACCAGCACGCGGGTGAGGTTGATGTCCTCGCCGTCCAGGCGCAGGGGCGCACCCGGCTGCATGGGGTTGGGCTCGACGGTCATCTTGTTGATGACCAGGGTCTTGGCCGGGTCCAGGTCAAAGGTCAGGTCGACCGTCTTGATCCAGAACGCCGGTGCCGCGTAGTCTTCGCGGCGGATCAGCTGAGCGCTGCCTTCACGCATGGGGTGGGCCTCTCGTGTGGGAGTCGGTTCAGGTTCAGGTCAGATGCCTTGCTTGAGGCTGGCTTCGATGAAAGCATCGAGGTCGCCGTCAAGCACCTTCTGGGTGGCGGAGATTTCGACGTTGGTGCGCAGGTCCTTGATGCGGCTGTTGTCCAGCACATACGAGCGGATCTGGTGGCCCCAGCCGACATCGGTCTTGGTGTCTTCCAGCTTTTGCTGCGCTTCCTGGCGCTTGCGCATCTCGAAGTCGTACAGGCGCGAGCGCAGGCGCTTCCAGGCCACGTCGCGGTTGCTGTGCTGCGAGCGGCCGTCCTGGCACTGCACCACGATGCCGGTCGGGATGTGCGTCAGGCGCACGGCCGAGTCGGTCTTGTTGATGTGCTGACCACCCGCGCCCGAGGCGCGGAAGGTGTCGGTGCGCACGTCGGACGGGTTGATGTCGATCTCGATGGAGTCGTCGATTTCCGGGTAGACGAAGATCGAGGCGAACGAAGTGTGGCGACCACCGGAGGAGTCGAACGGCGACTTGCGCACCAGGCGGTGCACGCCGGTTTCGGTGCGCAGGTAGCCGAAGGCGTAGTCGCCCTCGACCTTGATGGTGGCGCTCTTGATGCCAGCGGTGTCGCCCGGGGTTTCTTCTTCGACTTCGGTCGAAAAACCCTTGCGTTCGCAGTAGCGCAGGTACTGGCGCAGCAGCATGGAGGCCCAGTCGCAGGCCTCGGTGCCGCCGGCGCCGGCCTGGATGTCGATGAAGCAGTTGCTCGGGTCGGCCGGGTTGCTGAACATGCGGCGGAACTCCAGGCCCTCGACGTCGGCCATCAGGGTCTGGACGTCGTCGGAGATGGCCTGCAGGCCGTCCTGGTCGCCCTCTTCCTTCGACATCTCGTACAGCTCGCCGTTGTCGGCGAGGTTGCGCGTCAGGTTGTCGATGACGACGACAACGTCTTCAAGCGACTTCTTTTCCTTGCCCAGGGCCTGGGCGCGCTTGGGGTCGTTCCAGACGGCGGGGTCTTCGAGTTCGGCGTTGACTTCGGCGAGGCGGCGGGACTTTTCATCCCAGTCAAAGATACCTCCGAAGCTCAGCGGTGCGCTGAGTCAGGTCGGTGATCTGGGTACCCAGGGCGTTGATGTGTTCGATGTCCATGTGAATCCTGCAGGCGTTGGGACGCGCACCTGGCGCATCCGAAGCAAAAACGGGGCCGCAAACGTGCGAGAAAACGGCCGAAGTGTGGTCCGCTCAGGCTCGGTGCCAGGGCGGGCAATCCATCATTTTCTCACGCTGTGGCAGCGTCGGCTGCACCCAGGAAGCCAGCGAGGTGCAAGGCCAGCTCTTCGGGCTGGTCATGGTGCAGCATGTGGCCGGCCTGGTCCAGGGTTTCGACGCGGCAATCGGGCACGACTTTGAGTCGCTCGAGGAAATCCTCGCGCTTGTAGTCGCCCTTGAAGAACATGAAATAAAGCGTCTGCGCACCCTCGACGAACAGCACCGGGCAGCGGATGTTGCGCATGAAGGCCAGCACCTCTTCCACCCGGTACAAGAAAGGCTGCGGGCGCTTGTGGGCCGCGTCGGCGTTGATCACCCAGCGGCCGTTCTCGGCGCGGGCCCAGTACCCGGCCAGCCACAGCGCGAACTCGGGTCGCAGCAGCGGGTTGTTGGCCTGCAGGCGTTTGGCAACGGCTTCGAGGCTGTCGTAAGCCTTGAGCTGCACCGGCTCGCGGATCTCGTCGAGCCACTTGATGTAGCGCTGCGGGGCCTCGTCGGGCGTCGTGGCCGGCATGCCGAAGCCTTCGAGGTTGACCAGGCGGCGGATGCGCTCGGAGCGCACGCCTGCGTACAGGGTCACCACGTTGCCGCCCATGCTGTGGCCGAGCAGGTCCACCGGGTGGTCGGGCGAGAGCTGGCGCAAAAGCTCGTCGAGGTCACCCAGGTAGTCGGCGAAGAAATAGCAATCGGACGGACCCGACTCGCTCTGACCAAAACCTCGCCAATCCACCGCCACGATCGGGCGCTCGGCCCAGCCAGGCTGGCGGCGCAGCGCGTCCACCATGAACTGGAACGAGGCGCCCGTGTCCATCCAGCCGTGCATGAGCACCAGCAAAGGCTGCTCGGGCGTGGCCTTGGCGAGCTCGCCCCAGACGGACAGGTGCAACCTCAGGCCGCGCACCTGGCGGAACTCGGAACGCGCGGGGTGGAGGGGGACGTAAGGGACGACAGCGCTCATGGGGTGGGGGGTGTTTGCCGGATGTGAAACCGCATCGGGGAAACCCGGTGGTTGACGCGCACGTCACCACCGAAGCTCGCCACGCATCATCGCCGATCCGGGGGCTTTTTCACCTAAGCTGTCGGCTCTTTCCGACTGACCCGGTCGGCCCCTGCCCACACCCCGTGTAGCCCCCCTGCTTCGCCTGCCGTGAGCGTCGTGATCCCTACAACCGAGCCCACCTCCGGCGCCCCTGGCCTGCCCCCGACGCCCGCTCTGGGGCGCTTCGGGCCGCTCGCGTTCTCGGTGGCTGCCATCGCGGCCATCAGCATGGGGTTGATCGCCTGGTCGCACGTGGGCTGGAATCGCTTGCAACAGCGGGCTCACGCCTTCGACACGCGACTGCTTGAAGCCCGCCAGGAAGCACGCCACACCCGCTGGTTGCACACACTCTCCAGCGCCACGGCCATCCCGCTGGACTCGCTGACGGCACCGCTGCACCGCGCCGAATCCGTGTTGGTGGGCCTGCAGGACCAGGCACCGGAGATCACGCAGCAGCCACTGCATCGCGCTCGCGAATCACTTCAACGCGCTGCGTCCGTGGCGCATGACCCCAAGGCCCTGCTCGCGGCCCTGCAGGTGGTCGATCAGACCCTGGACCACACCACCACCCAGTGGGAGGTTGCGCTCGACCAGGCCACGCGCGACCAGCATCGCCTCGACCGCCTCAACGTCGGCCTGGTCGGCGGCCTGACCTTGCTGCTGCTGACCCTCATGGCCCGCGCGCACCGTCAGCGCGAACAGGCGATCCGCAAGCTCGGCACGCGCGAGGCCCAGCTCACCGCCTTCGCCGAGGCCCTGCCCGACCTGGCGTTCCGCATGGACTCGCAAGGCCATTACCTCGACATCTACGGCAACAACCTGCCGCTGCTGGGGCGCCCCGTCGACGAGCTCATCGGCCGCCGCCTGCACGACCTCTTTCCCTGGGAGATGGCCGAACGCTTCCTGGGCGTGCTGCGCCAGAGCCTGGGCACGCGGCGCTCGCAGACGCTGTCTTTCTCGGTGCCCGTCAACGGCAGCTTGCTGCACTTCGACAGCCGCTGCGCGCCCGTGGGCGAGACCGACCAGGTCGTCTGGATGATCTGGGACACCACCGCGCGCCGCCAGACCGAACGCCGCCTGCGCCGCAAGACGCGCATGTACGACTTCCTCAGCCACGTCAACCAGGCCATGGTGCGCTCACAGGGGCTGCCCACCTTGCTGACCCACGTGTGCGACGTGGCGGTGCAGCACGGCCAGTTCCGCAAGGCCTGGGTGGCGCTGTTCGACGACCCGGCGCAACCGAGCTCGCTGCGCTGCACCGCCGAGTCCGGTGACCCGCGCCCCGGCCGCACCCAACTCGACTTCGAACTGCCTCCCAGCTCGGACACCGACCACCTCACCCGCAGCCTGCGCGAAGGCCTGACCTACCGCACCGCCTTGCTCGACACCCACGCCAGCGCACCGGCCTGGGTTCACGAAGCCGTTCAGGCCGGCTCTCCTGGCTGCGTGATCGTGCCCCTGCGCCAGGAGCAGGTCCTCATCGGCCACCTGATCTTGCTGGGCAAGCGCGTGGACGACAGCGACCCGGACGAGCTCGCCCTCTTCCAGGACCTGTCTTCCGACCTGTCCTTTGCGCTGACGATGCTGCACCGCGAAGCCCTGCGCAACCAGGCCGAGCAGCGCATTCGACTGCACGCCGCCGCGCTGGAAAGCACGCAGGACGGCATGATGGTGATGTCGCTCGACGAGGGCCTCGTGTCGGTCAACCCCGCTTTCACCAGCCTGACCGGCTACGAAGAGCACGAAGTCATCGGTCGCACACCCGAGTTCCTGCTCACCGACCAGCCCGCCGAGACCCTCGCGAGCTTTCGCGACGAGATCATCCGCCGCGGCCACTGGCAAGGCGAGGTCTGGTTCAAGCACCGCGACGGCGAGCCCTTCATGACGCAGCTGTCGCTCAGCGCCGTGCACAGCACGCAAGGCGAGCCCACGCACTTCGTGGGCGTGTTCACCGACATCACCCCGCTCAAGCAGACCGAAGAGCGCCTGGCCCGCATGGCCCACTACGACCCGCTGACCGAGCTGCCCAACCGCGTGCTCATCCGCCAGCGCCTGGCCCACGCCATCAACCTGGCGCAGCGCCACCACACGCTGGTGGGCGTCGTCTTCATCGACCTGGACAACTTCAAGACGGTCAACGACGGCCTGGGCCACGCCGCCGGCGACAGCCTGCTCAAGCAGGTGGCGCAACGCCTGAGCCTTCGCGTGCGCCAGGAAGACACCCTGGGCCGCCTGGCCGGCGACGAATTCGTGCTGATCCTCGAACACCTGCGCCACCCGCAGCAGGCCGGGCTGGTGGCCGCAGCCATCCTCGAAACGCTCAGCCAGCCCTTCACGCTCGATGGTGGCCAGCAGGTCTACGTGCGAGCCTCCATCGGCATCAGCATGTACCCCGACGACGGCCAGGACGAGTCCGAGCTCGTGCGCAACGCCGACGCAGCCATGTACGACTCCAAGCGGCGCGGGCGCAACGCCTTCAGCTTCTACACCCAGTCTTTCACCACCGACGCCACCGAGCGCCTGCGCCTGGAAACGCTGCTGCGCCGTGCTGTCGAAGAGAGCGCCTTCACCCTGCACTACCAGCCCATGGTGCGCCTGCGCGACCGCCGCGTGACCGCCGTCGAAGCCCTGGTGCGCCTGGCACCTGCCGCCTATGACGGCCAGGCCTCGCCGCTCGGCCCCAACCAGTTCATCCCGGTCATGGAAGAGACGGGCATGATCGAAGCCCTGAGCGAATGGGTCATGGAAGAAGCCTGCCGCCAGGGCCGCGCCTGGCTCGACCAGGGTCTGGACTTCGGGCGCATGGCCATCAACCTGTCACCCGCCGAAATCCGCCGGGGCCGCGTGGTCGAGCGCCTGACGACCATCCTGGCGCGCACCGGCCTGCCGCCCGAGCGCCTGGAAATCGAGATCACCGAAAGCGGACTGATGGAGTCCGGCGCGAGTGTCGAGCAGTTCCTGCAAAGCCTGCACAGCATGGGCGTGCACCTGAGCATCGACGACTTCGGCACCGGCTACTCATCGCTGGCCTACCTCAAGCGTTTCCCGGTTCAGCAGCTCAAGATCGACCGCAGCTTCGTGCAGGACCTGCCCAGCAACGACAGCGACGGCCAGCTCGTCAGCACCATGATCTCGATGGCCCGTGGCCTGAAGCTGCACGTGGTCGCCGAAGGGGTTGAAATGCCCGACCAGGAGGCCTTCCTCAGCAGCCTGGGCTGCGACGTGGCGCAAGGCTTCCTGTACAGCCGACCGGTGCCGGCCGAGCAGATCGCGGCCATGCTCTCGCGCAACTGAACGGCGCAACAGCGCGACAAAAAGCCCCCACAGCAGGCTCGCCAGCAAAAAAAGCACGATCGTTCGATAATGCCCGCTCTGCAGCCTTCCGCCCACGAGCGACCCATGAGCGACACCACCACGGCTTCTGTCATCACCCCCCTGTCACAGCTGCTGTCGAGCCGCCAGCGCCTGGATGCGCGGGCGCCCCGCATCCGCTTTCATGTCACCCCCGACTGGCAGCAAGGCCGCACCACCTTCGGCGGCTTGCTCTCGGTGCTGGTCGTCCAGGCCATGCGCGACGCGTGCGGCGCCGACTGGCCCCTGCGCGCGCTGCAGACCAATTTCGTCGGCCCGGTGGCACCCGGCGCCTTCGACGTCGAAGTCACCCTGCTGCGCCAGGGCAAGAACATTCGCCAGGTGCAGGCCCGCGTGATCCAGCCCGATGCCAACGGCGTCGAACAAACCGGCGGCGTGCTGCTGGGGGTGTTCGGCACAGGCCGCGAGTCGGGCCTGCCCGAACTGCGCCCCACGCAGCAACCTGCGGCCAAGGACATCGGCAGCGCCTTCCAGTGGCCTTACGTGCCCAACTTGACCCCGGCCTTCACGCAGCACCTGGAGTTCCGTCAGGCAGAAGGCGGCTTGCCCTTCACCGGCTCCGACGAATGGCACAGCCGCGTCTACACCCGACTGAACGCGGTCGAGGGCGTTGACAGCGAGCTGCAAGCCGTGATGCTGGCCGATGCGGGCCCCACCCCGGCGCTGGCCCGCCTGCGAGGCTTCGCCCCGGCGTCCTCGGTGTCCTGGGCCCTGGAGCTGCGCCCCGTGACGGTGGGCAACGCCACGGGCTTTTGGCGCATGGACAAGGAGGCCTTGGCCACCGGCGAAGGCTACGTCAACGAAAAGACCACGCTGTGGACGCCCGAAGGACAGATGGCCGCCCTGGGCTACCAAGTCGTCGCGGTGTACGGCTGAACATGACCGAGCCCGTGGCCACACACGACGGCGCCACCCGCCGGGGCCCGGCCTCGCTCACAGAGCTGTTCATGGCCTTCACCTTGCTGGCCCTGCAGGGCTTCGGCGGGGTGCTGGCCGTGGCCCAGCGCGAGCTGTGTGAGCGCCGGGACTGGCTGACGCCGCGCGAATTCATCGACCTGCTGGCCACCGCCCAGGTGCTGCCCGGGCCCAATGTCTGCAACCTGTCGCTGATGATCGGCGACCGCTTTTTTGGCTGGCGCGGCGCCTGTGTGGCCCTGGCCGGCATGATCGTTGCCCCCATGGCCCTTTTGCTGATGCTGGCCTGGGGACTGGGGCACGCCAGTCAGGCCCCGCAGGCTGCCGGCTGGATCCGTGGTGCGCTGACCGGTATCGCAGCCGTGGCTGCGGGCCAGATCATCGGGACCGTCCTCAAGCTTTCAGCGCCCTTGCGCGAGCACGAGCTGGGCGCACCGGCCTGCGCGGCGCTGGCCGCCATCGCCTTCGCTGGCATGGTTTGGTTGCGCTGGCCCCTGCTGTGGGTTTTGCTGGGCCTGGGCGGCCTCACCTGCCTGGCCACCTGGTTCATCCTGCGCCGCCGGGCCAACCCTGGATCGACCGGCCCAGATGCCACCGGGCGTGGCGACACCCTCGGCGAACATCGGGACAAGGACCCCAAGGACCCCGCATGAGCGACTGGACACAGCCCTTCGTGCACGCCATCGAGCAGGCCTGGCGCCAGCACGACGCCTGGTGGACCCTGTTCGGCCATTTCCTGGCCTTGTCGCTGATGTCGATAGGCGGGGCCATCACCCTGGTGCCCGACATGCACCGCCGCCTGGTTGAGGGCGAGCACCTGCTCACCGACGCCGACTTCACCGGCTCCATCGCCCTGGCGCAAGCTGCGCCCGGCCCCAACGTGCTCTTCGTGGCCTTGATGGGCTGGCACAGCGCGGGCCTGGGTGGTGCACTGGCAAGCATGCTGGGCATCATGCTGCCCTCTACCACCTTGGCCCTGGCTGTGTCACGCTGGGTGGCCACCCGCCGGAACTGGCTGGGGGTCCGCGCCTTCCAGGCCGGCATGACGCCTGTCACCGTCGGTTTGCTGCTGGCCACCGGCTGGCTGCTCATGCCCCATCCCGGTGAACACCTGCGGGCCTGGCTGCTCGCTGTCGCCGTCGCCATCGTCGTCTGGCGCACCCGCATCCGGTTGATCTGGCTGGTGGGCGCTGGCGCCTTGCTGGGCGGCCTCGGCTGGGTCTGATGCACCTCCTTCCACGCACCTTGCTCCGAGCACCTTGCCCAACGCCATGCCCAACTCACCCGACATCGACATCCAGCACCAGCCTGCACAAGGCCGATTCGAAGCCATCGTCGAGGGCTTGCGTTGCGAGCTCGACTACCGGCTCAGTCCTGGGCGCATGCACATCACGCACACAGGGGTTCCCAGACCGCTCGAAGGTCGGGGCATCGCTGCGGCGCTGGTCCAGCACGCCCTGAACTGGGCGCGCCGGGAACAGCTGAAAGTGGATCCGGTGTGCAGCTACGTGGCCGTGTACCTTCGCCGCCACCCGGAGTGGCACGACCTGCGCTGAGGCCCATCGGCCGCATGGCTCAACTTAGCGCGGGCGTCGCGCCCGAAGCTGTGCTCGGCTCAGGAGCCCGATGCGCCCGAGCGCGCACCCGTCGTGCGCCGGCGCTGCGCTTCGTCCTGGGCCTGATCCAGCGCCTGAACGAAAGCAGCCTGCAGGCGCCAAGCCGCCTCGGCATCGGCCCCCAGTGACGACACCCGCACGAGCAGGCCATCGTCGATGCCCCGCCCTTTGATGCCTGCCGCGATCTGGTCGAGCTTGAAGCGGACTTCATCGGTGACCAGCTCATCGCCCAACAAGCGCCAATAGGTGATGGGCTCTTGCCGATCCGGCATGGTTGCCACCAGGCGCTTGACCGGCAGAACATGCCCAGGCAAGTCAACCTGACCGACGCTCACGGGCCCCACCTCGAAGCCACCGGCCTTGTAGCAAACCTCCGGTCGGTGCATTTGCAAGCCCACGGACTGCTGGCGGCCATAGGCGACAGACAGCATGACGCGCTCGCCAGCCGGGTTCACGTACACGCGCTCGAGCACCTGGTCGTACATCTGGAACTTCTTGGCCTGCTCGAACGCTGGCCGAACAAAACCCACAGACACCGGGTCCGGTTGCCACTCGCCCACGCGCTGTGGAAACAACGCCTCCAGGGGCACCAGCGCGCGTGCGTTGGCTTGTGGAGAAGCTTGTGGTTTGCCCCATTGGGCCAGCCCCGCTGCCAGCAACAACGAAGCCGCCAGCAACCACGGACGGGGGGCCGGCAAAGTTCCGCCCACTTGATCGCCAACGCCCCCCCCTGGCTCAAGCGCCTCGGGGGATGAGGTCATGTTCGTCGAGGGCCGCGCGGGTCCGTCTGGCCAGATCCAGCCCAGCACCCAGTCAACGGTAGCCATCAAGGCCAGGGCCAGCGCAAAAAGCACGATGCCCGCGAAATCGTGGATGAACCCCTGTCCCGCCGCATCGCCAAAGTGATGGGTCACCAGCACCAGGATCATCACCCTCAGCACGTTGGCCACAAAGGACACCGGCACGGCCATGATCGCCAGCCAGATCGTGCGCCAACGCGAGGTGTGCCCAGCCAGGTGGCTGTAGAGCAAACCCATGGCCTCGAGGATGAACATCGAGTGCAGGCCTGCGCAGGCCTCGGCCACCAGCAGCTGATACTGCCCCACGGTCAACACCACGCCGCTGCGTCCGATGGGGTAGCCGACAGCAGACAGGATGCCTGCCGCCAGGGCCGACACCGCCTCTTTCAATGGGGCAGTCAGCATCAACACCAAGGCGAAAGGCAAAGGCATCGCGAACAGGCAGAACAGCCAGGCGAACCAGGTGCGGCGCAAGCCCGCCCAGCCCCTCGCCAGCCAGGTCAACAGCATCGCCAACCACCACACCGACAGCAATTCGATGCGGATGAACTCCTGTGAGCGCCCGAAGACGTAGGCCAGCACACCCAGCCCCCAGGCGAGCCAGAACCAGGCTGGCCAGGGCCCCTGCGCGGGGCGATCTTCAGGATGGCGGTGCCGCCACACGAGCCATCCGGCCACCGTGAGCAGCAGCAACTCGTGGCCCTGGCTGAAGCCGGACCACACACCAAAGAGGAAGTCCCAGAGGGTGGGGCCAGCCAGGCACAACCACCCCAGGATCAGGACCGGCAGCCCGGCGCGCCCCAACTGCATGGCACAAGCCCTCAGGGCTCAGAGGCGGACGACGCGGCCTCAGAGGCCCCCGAAGCGGCCGTCCCGGCGCTCGCAGCAGCGACCGCCGTGGCTCGCCGCTCGATCTT
This sequence comes from uncultured Aquabacterium sp., assembly GCA_964373965.1. Classification (GTDB taxonomy): domain Bacteria; phylum Pseudomonadota; class Gammaproteobacteria; order Burkholderiales; family Burkholderiaceae_C; genus Aquabacterium. Next base: position 253,072 of record CAYJXE010000001.1, read on the forward strand.
CGCCTCATCGCGCAGCTTCTTCATGCCTTCCTGGATGGCTTGCTGGCGCGCCTGGCGCACCAACGCAGCCTGGATGGCGGGTTTGGCCTGGGCCAGCAGCATTTGAGCTTCTTCAGCGGCGATCAGCGTCCAGACCACGACCGCGTCACCGCGGGTCGAGGCCAGAGAGCGCCCGACAGGCAACTGCGCCAACTTGGGCAACCAGTCCATGGGCACGTTCTCTGCAGCCACGGTGACCCGCTGAGAGGCCTTTCGCAAGCCCTTGGCCGTCAAGTGAAGGTTCAGCGCTTCCAGGTTGGCCAGGGTCGGCAACTCGCGAACGAGTGCATCGGCCTCGCTCGCCGAGCCAGGCCTGACCACGGTTTCTTCCAGCTGATACACCTTGCGCTGAGCAAACAGCTCAGGGTGCTCGTCGTAGTAGTTGTTGATCGCCGTCGTGTCAGGCAGGCGGGCCTTTTCGGCCAGCTGATCCTGGAACGCCCGAGCCAGCACCTCGCGCTGAGCCAGCGCCAGCGACTGGATCACCTGCGGCTGCTTGTCGAGGCCGGCTTTTGCGGCCGCCTGGGCCGCGAGCTCCTGCTCGATCAGCACGTCGAGGGCGCGGTCGGCCGCCTTCTCACCCCATTGCGCCGCGACCCCAGGCTGCGCTCGCAGCAAGGCCTGAACCTGGTGAACGGAAATTTCGCCTTTGTTGACCTGCGCAGCGATTTGCGAATCCACCGCGCCTCCGGCGCCGCCGCCCCGGTTGCAGCCCGCCAACGCCAGCATCGCCACCAGGCTGGCACCCAGCACCAACCGCCCCTTGCTCCATCGCACCATGTGCTTTCACCTCGTTGCCATGACAGCTCGGCATCTTGTCACATGGTGGTTCCCGTTGCTCGGTGTCACGTTGCCAAGAGCCAAAGAAAAACGGGCCCGAAGGCCCGTTTCATCGATCGTCAGCCTGAAATCAAGCTTGCTGCTTGCGACGACGCAGCATCAGGCCCACGCCAGCCAAGCCCACCAGCGTCATGGCGACGTCGGAAGCTTCAGGAGCGGGAGAGGCCACAGCGGTGGTCGAGATCTGGCCAGAGTAAGAAGCCGTGTCCCACGAACCTGCGCCCAGGGTCACGTGACCATTGACGGCCAGAGAGTAGGTGCCAGCGGTCAAGCCAGAGAACGTGAAGGTGTTGTACTGGGGGACGTACAGGTCGTAGTCCAGCACGGTGACCGGGCTGGCGGTCGTGCCCTTGTAGAGGATCAGGCTGGTGATGTCCACATCGCGGAAGTCGATGAAGGCGCGGAACGTGCTGGCGTCGTTCGTCGTGACACCCACCGAACCGCTGTCAGCGATGGAGAAGGTGTAGACATCGCTGAAGTCCAGGGACTTGTTGAACGTGTTGCCGAAGTTCGTCGGGGTGGACGAGAGCTGGCCGAGGTTCGTGGTGGTGGTGACCTGAGCGAAAGCCGAAGCCGCCAGGACGGTGGAGGCGACGACGCCACCGAGGAACTTGTGCAAACCGTTCATTGTTCTTCTCCCGAAGGAACTGTTGATGGGTGAACGATATCGGGAAATGTTTCCGTTTGTTATCCCCCGTTTGCGTGCCATCGTGCACGGCGACCAACCCGCGTTTACCCTTTATTTCACTTGACGCAAGAATGACTTGATGGCCACGGCCATCCGGATGGCTGCCCCCTGGTGGCTGGCGGCAAACGTCAAAGCTGCCTCCCGCGAAGCAGGGAGAGAGCCGCCTTGCAAGGCTTGCCACACGCGCTGACACCCCTCGTCAAAATTTGCCACGCGCCAAGCCGCACCAGCAGCCAGCCCCTGCTCTGCCGCCTCGGCGAAATTGAAGGTCGACGGGCCCAGGACCAGGGGGCAACCACAGGCCGCCGCTTCGATGAGGTTCTGCCCGCCCAGGGGGGCAAAACTGCCGCCCAGCAGACCGATGTCGGCGCAGGCGTAATACGCGGGCATCTCTCCCATGCTGTCACCCAGCCAGACATCGGCCGACAAAGCATGGGCATCCGGTACGGCGTCGCAGCCAGCCGGGCCCCATGCGCTGCGCCGTGACACCCGCCACCCCATCGCTTCGATGGCAGATGCCACCTCGCCAAAACGCTGCGGGTGACGCGGCACGATCATCAACCTGGGCGCCGAACTCGCCGGCATGCCGTTCAGCAGCTTGTGCCAAGCGGATAGCAACAACACCTCTTCGCCCTCGCGGGTGCTGGCCGCCAGCACGACGGGCCGCCCCAGGGCATCGCGCCAGGCTCGCCCCCGTGCCAGCAATGCTGCTGGCGGTGTCATGTCGAACTTGACGTTGCCCATCACTTCAACAGGCCAAGCCCCCATCTGTCGCAAACGTGCCGCGTCGCCCTCGGTCTGAGCCAGGGTCAGGCTCAGGGCAGAAGCCGCCGGCTTCAACAACGAAGCGAAGCGCTCGCCCTGGCGCAGGCTCTTGTCGCTCAGGCGCGCATTGGCCAGCACCATGGGGATGCCCAGGCGGCGAGCGCCGTGCACCAGGTTCGGCCAGACCTCGGTTTCCATCAACACGCCAACGTCGGGTTGGAAATGCGTCAGGAACCGCCGCACCGCGCCCGGGGTGTCGAAAGGCAACCATGCCTGAGCATCGCCAGGCGTCATCAAGGCCCGCCCCGCTTCGCGGCCGGTGGCCGTGGTGTGGGTCAGCAGCAGGCGCATGCCGGGCATGCTGGCTCGCAGCGCCTGGACGAGCGGCGTGGCGGCCCTGGTCTCGCCCAACGAGACCGCGTGCAACCAGACCACGGGCGCCCCGGCGCTCGTGCGCCAGGGCGGACCGCTGTGCAAGCCCAGCCGCTGCGGCCACCACTGCCGGTAACCGGGCTCTTGCCGCCCGCGCGACCAAACCCGCCACATGTAGGCAGGCGTGCCCAGCCGCAGCAGGGTCGAATACAACTGGCGGGCCACCCAGGCCCGCATTGGCGTCGGCAAAGCGCTCAAGGTCGCGGTGATCCGGGCGCTCAGTGTGCGGACGCACCCACGTGCGCGTCAGGCTTGACCGCCAGGATGGCGGCCATGAAGTGCGACTGGATGCGCTCCAGCGCGGCGGGCGTCTGGCCCTCGAAGCGCAGCACCAGCACTGGTGTGGTGTTGGAGGCACGCACCAAACCAAAACCGTCTTCGTAGTCTGCGCGAAGGCCGTCGATGGTCGTGAGCGCGGCGCCTTCGAATTTGGCGGTCTGGCGCAGCTTCTCGATGACGGCGTGGTGCTCGCCTTCGGCGCAGGGAACGTTGAGCTCCGGCGTGCTGTGGCTGGTGGGCAGCGCGTTGAGCACGGCACTGGGGTCCGGCACCTTCGAGAGGATCTCGAGCAGGCGTGCGGCCGTGTAGGTCGCGTCATCGAAGCCGTACCAGCGCTCGGCAAAGAAGATGTGGCCGCTCATCTCACCCGCGAACGGCGCACCCGTTTCCTTGAGCTTGGCCTTCACGAGCGAGTGGCCCGTCTTGTACATCAAGGGCTCGCCACCGGCGGCACGGATGGCCACGGCCAGTTGCTGGCTGCACTTGACGTCGAAAATGATCTTGCCGCCTGGCACGCGGCTGAGCACGTCGCGCGCAAACAGCATGATCTGGCGGTCGGGGAAGATGTTGTTGCCTTCCTTGGTGACCACGCCCAGGCGGTCGCCGTCGCCGTCGAAGGCCAGGCCCAGGTCGGCGCCCTGCTCTTTCACAGCCTTGATCAGATCCTGCAGGTTCTCGGGCTTGGAGGGATCGGGGTGGTGATTGGGGAAGTCGCCATCGACCTCGGAGTACAGCTCGGTGACCTCGCAGCCCAGCGCGCGCAGGATGCCCGGCGCCGAGGCACCCGGGATGCCGTTGCCGGAATCGACCACGATCTTGAGCGGACGCGACAGCTTGGCATCGCCCACGATGCGCTGCGTGTACTCGTCCAGCACATCCAGGGTGCTCAGGCTGCCCTGGCCTTGTGCATAGTCTTCGACCTCGATGCGCTGGCGCAGGCCCTGGATGTCGTCACCATAAATGGCGCGACCAGCCAGCACCATCTTGAAGCCGTTGTAGTCCTTGGGGTTGTGGCTGCCCGTGACTTGGATGCCGCTGTGGCAGCCCTGGTCGGCGCGCGTGGCGGCCACGTAGTACAGCATGGGCGTGGTGACGGCGCCCAGGTCGATCACGTTGATGCCGGTGCTGCGCAACCCCTTGATGAGCGCGCCACTGAGCGAAGGGCCGGAGAGCCGGCCGTCGCGGCCAATGGCCACGGCCTTTTCGCCGAGCTTGAGCGCCTCGGTGCCAAAAGCGCGGCCCAGGTGTTCGGCCACGGCTTCGTTCAAGGTCTGCCCGACGATGCCTCGGATGTCATAGGCCTTGAAGATGGAAGCGGCGACTTGCATGGTGATCCTTTTTATCTGGATGAGGTGGACTGGCTTGGAGCGGCATCGTGTGGCGCCCCGCCCGTTGCCGGCATTGTAGGGAGCAAGACGGGGGCCACCTGCACTGGACGCCCCGAGGATGCAGGGGGCGTGTGACAGTTGCCCCCGATGGTCAGCACCCAAGGAGGCTGCGCAGCCCGAGCAACAAAGCAAAAAGCCCTGATGGCGAACCATCAGGGCTTTGCATTTTGGCGGAGTGGACGGGACTCGAACCCGCGACCCCCGGCGTGACAGGCCGGTATTCTAACCAACTGAACTACCACTCCGCGTGGCTGACGTCTGTGCTGATCTTGCGATCAGCTAAGTGCCGTCAAAACTTGGCGTCCCCTAGGGGATTCGAACCCCTGTAGCCACCGTGAAAGGGTGGTGTCCTAGGCCTCTAGACGAAGGGGACTCCGTCAAAACGAATTGTCGTGAAACGAAGCGACCTCGGTACCCGCGACGCCTGGTTGGATGGTGGAGGTAAGCGGGATCGAACCGCTGACCTCTTGCATGCCATGCAAGCGCTCTCCCAGCTGAGCTATACCCCCTTGTGTCACCACGCAGGGCGCCGCGCTGGCACCGAGACTGACTCGTTTCGACGCTGCTGTGTCACCAGCAACGCCATCAAATGCTTGGCGGAGTGGACGGGACTCGAACCCGCGACCCCCGGCGTGACAGGCCGGTATTCTAACCAACTGAACTACCACTCCGC
>CAYJXE010000002.1:0-229804 GCA_964373965.1 uncultured Aquabacterium sp.
AGATCTTGTGCCCGATGATGCCCTGCAGGGCGCCTTCACGGGCCAGGGCCAGGAAATGCCGCCCCAGGAAGTCATCGAACTGGCGACCCAGTTGCACCTCGATGGCCGACAGGGCCTCGTCCACGCTCATGGCGTCGCGCCAGGCTCGGCGGGTGGTCATCGCATCGAAGGCATCACACAGGCCAACGATGCGCGCGCCCGTGGGAATGGTCGGGCCGCTCAGGCCACGTGGGTAGCCCTGGCCATCGGGGGTTTCGTGGTGCAGCAGCACGATGTCATGCACCAAGGGGCCATAGGGATGGCCGGCCAGCAGGCGAGCGCCCATCTCGGGGTGGGTGCGCATGACGGCGTGGTCGGCTTCGCTCAGGGGTTCGCGCTGGCGCAACATGGCGTCTGGCACAGCGAGCTTGCCCAGGTCGTGCACAAAGGCGGCCAACGCCACCTGGGCGCGCTCTTGTGGCGCCATGCCTGCGCGGTCGGCCAGCAACTCGGTGTAACGGGCCACGCGCCAGAGGTGCCCGCCCGTCCAGGGGTCACGGGCCTCGACGGCCCAGGCCCAGGCCAGCAGGCTGCCCACGATGGCCTCGCGCTGCGTCTCCGGGCGCATGGCCCACGCCGTCGGATCCCGACGGGTGAAGAACGCCATCATGCCCATGAACCCTCCTTGTGCACAAAAAAGCCGCGACAGGCTGGGAACCCACAGCCTACGCTCGTGACGGGCTATCGACAAGCGCGATGTGAAACTTGAGCCGGGTCAGGGGCTCAAAAAAGGGTCCAAGCCGGCGCAGCTCAATAGTGCGGCGGGAGTTCGTCTCGCAGGCTCCGAAAGCCGGGCTGCGCCGAATCGGCCTGGTCACGCAACTGCAGCAGCTCGCGCACCAGCAAGTCGATCTGCTGTTGCTGGCGCACGATGGTGCGGTTGAGTTCTTCCACCAGGTCTTCGGTGAAGGCCGCCTTGATTTCCAGCTCGGTCAGGCGCTGATCGACCTGCTCGTTCAGCGAGGGGATGGGGTTGGCAGAGGGCATGTCAGGGGCTCGGGGCATGCACCGATTGGACCCCAAATCCCGGGCTCACATGCGACCGGCGACGCCGCCTCGGGCAAACCAGACACCACACAGCGGCAGGCAAATGCCCGAGGCACCAACAACGTCACCCAGCACCTGCGCGCGTCATGTTGTGAGGTTTTGTGAACCACTGTGCCCATGTCATTGACGGGATTTCACATCGCAATAAGATCAACCTCATCTGACTTACTGAGGAGTCACATTGAAGACGTTTTCCTGTCCCCACTGCCAGCAGACGGTCTTCTTCGAGAACAACCGTTGCGAAGGCTGTGGCCAAGCCATCGGCTACAGCCCACAAACGGGTGAGATGCAGCCCGTCGGCTCAGGGTGGCAAGCGTGCACCCACGCCGCCACCGAGCTGGCGGGCCTGGCTGCGTGCAACTGGCTGCAGCCCGAGGGAGCAGACCAGGGCCTGTGCCTGAGCTGCCAGCACACGGCCGTGGTCCCTGACCTGGGAGACCCCGAGCACCTTCGGCTCTGGATGAAGCTCGAATCTGCCAAGCGGCGGCTGTTCCACACGCTGCTGAGCTGGGGCCTGCCCCTCGACGAGCCCGGCACCCCGGGTGCCCTGACCTTCGAGTTCAAAGCCGACATGGCCGGCGAGCAGCCGGTGATGACCGGGCACCTGCACGGCCGCATCACGCTCAACATCGCCGAGGCCGATGACGCCGTGCGCGAAGCGGTGCGAGCACAAATGGGCGAGCCCTACCGCACGCTCACAGGACACCTGCGTCACGAGGTCGGACACCACTACTGGGATCGGCTGGTGGCCAACGGCCCGCACCTGGCGGGTTTTCGTGCGCTGTTTGGCGACGAGCGAAGCGACTATGGCCAGAGCCTGGCCAGGCACCACGAGCAGGGCCCGCCTGCCGGTTGGACGGCACATTGGGTGAGCGCCTACGCATCGGCCCACCCCTGGGAGGATTGGGCCGAGACCTGGGCACACTGGCTGCACATCGTCGATGCGGTGGACACGGCAGCACATTGGGGCCTCGCCCTCGGCCAGGGCAGCGGCTCGGCTTACGGCCGAACCACGCCCAGCCCTCCCACGCCAGCCTTGTCTCTGGCCTCGCGCCTGCCTGCCGGGCTGCCCGACGCGCCGCAGGATTTCCGCCAGGTCCTCATCGACGCCTGGCTGCCGCTGTCTCAGTGCCTCAACAGCCTGGGCCGCAGCCTGGGACATGGCGACGCCTACCCCTTTGTGCTGAGCGAGACCGTGCTGGACAAGCTGTGCTTTGTCCATGGCGTGGCCGCGCGTTCTCTTGCATCCGCCCCTTGAATCCAAACCCCAGGAAGAACCATGTCCCGTTCTCATGCACCCACCTTCAAGCCCGAACACCCCGGAGCCGGCCAGGAGTGGCATCAGCGCGCCGAAGCCGGCCAGCCCAGGCTGACCACCCACGACGGCGCCGTCGTGTCTGACAACCAGAACACCCTGAAAGCGCATGCGAGGGGCCCCTCGCTGCTCGCCGATGTGGTGCTGCAGGAAAAGCTTTCCCAGTTCGACCGTGAACGCATCCCGGAGCGCGTGGTGCACGCACGAGGCTCCGGCGCGCACGGCCGCTTCGAGCTCACCGAGTCGCTGGCGCAATACACCACGGCCAAGGTGCTGACCCAGGTGGGACACCAGACCCCGGTGTTCGCCAGGTTGTCGACCGTGGCAGGGCCTCAGGGCTCGGCCGACACCGTGCGGGACGTGCGCGGCTTCGCCGTCAAGTTCTACACCGAGGAGGGCAACTGGGACCTGGTGGGCAACAACATCCCCGTCTTCTTCATCCAAGACGCGATGAAGTTCCCGGACCTCGTGCACGCCGTCAAGCGAGAGCCCGACCGGGGCTATCCATCGGCGGCATCGGCGCACGACACGTTCTGGGACTTCGCCTCGCACATGCCCGAGTCCCTGCACATGCTGCAGTGGGTGATGAGCGACCGCGCGATCCCCCGCTCGCTGCGCACGATGGAGGGCTTCGGCGTGCACACTTTCAAGCTGGTCAACGCCGAGGGTGAGATCACGCTGGTGAAGTACCACTGGCGCCCTCGCCTGGGCCTGCAGTCCCTGGTCTGGGACGAGGCGGTCAAGATCGCCGGCGCCGACCCCGACTTCCACCGGCGTGACCTGTGGGAGGCCATCGACCGAGGCGACTTCCCCGTTTGGGACCTGGCGGTGCAACTGTTCACAGAGGCCGACGCCGACGCCTTCGGCTTCGACCCGCTGGACGCGACCAAGCTCATCCCGGAGGAGCAAGTGCCGCTGCAGGTGATCGGCCACATGGTGCTCGATCGCAACCCCGACAACTTCTTTGCTGAAACGGAGCAGGTGGCGTTCTGCCCCAGCCGCATCGTGCCCGGCATGGACTTCAGCGACGACCCGCTGCTGCACGGTCGCTTGTTTTCGTACCGCGACACCCAGACCCACCGGCTGGGCAGCGTGAACTTCCAGCAGTTGCCGATCAACCAGGCACGCTGCCCCGTGCATCACTTCTACCGCGACGGGGCCATGCAGATGAAAACGCCCAAAGGACAGGCGGCCTACGAGCCCAACGGGCTGGCACCCCAGGGCCCACGCGAGCACCCCGATGGCTTGCGGGCCGCACCGGGCCAAGACGGCACCGGGCCACGCACGCGTGATCGAGCCAGCAGCTTCGGCGAACACCACCAACAGGCCAGGCGCTTTTACCTCAGCCAGACCGAGGTGGAGCAAGCGCACATCGCCGCAGCCTTTGTGTTCGAACTCTCCAAAGTCAACGCGGCCGAAATCAGACAACGCATGGTGGCTCAGCTGCGCACCGTTCACGAGGACCTGGGTCAGCGCGTGGCGCGGGCGCTCGGCCTCGATCCCGTGCCTGCCCCGATGCCCCTGAGCACCCCTGTGCGGGACCTGCCTGCCTCACCAGCACTGGGCCTGATCGGCAAGATGAAACTCACGCTCCAGGGACGCGCCATTGGCGTGCTGATCCACGACGGCAGCAACGCCAGCACACTCAAGAAGCTCAAGGACACCTTGGGCAACACCGGCGCCCGCGTGGTCACCGTCGCCCCCCGCCGTCTGGGCGTGACCCTGTCCGATGGCAAGAAGATCGACGCCGATGCCCAGCTCGCTGGCGCCCCGTCGGTGCTGTTCGATGCCATCGCCGTGTTGCTGGCGCCCAAGGCCGCAGACGAGCTGGCCCATCAGGATGCGGCACTGGGCTTCGTGCGCGATGCCCACGCCCACCTCAAGGCCATCTGCATGGACGAAGGTGGTCAGGCCCTGCTGCAGGCCGCCGACCTCTTGCCCGATCGGTTCTACTTCCCGGTGGGCCAGATCCGTGATTTCATGGGAGGCGCCGCCACTCGCCTTTGGGAGAGAGAGTCGCGCCTGCGGCCTCAGCCTTGAGAAACCACCATCGACCATCGGACGCGCCAACATGCCCGCCAAACCCGTGACATCACACCTCCCAACACGCCTGCTTGCCGGTGCCCTGGTCATCGGCGGGCTGTTCGCCCCACTCGCCCACGCCGACTCGATCGGCGAGGTCGACACCGTCTTCAAGCTGATCGGCCCGGACCACAAGATCGTGGTGGACGCGCACGACGACCCCAAGGTACAGGGCGTGACCTGCTACGTCTCGCGAGCCAAGACCGGAGGCGTCAAAGGCGCGCTCGGCCTGGCCGAAGACCGCTCCGAGGCGTCCATCGCCTGCCGCCAGACGGGACCGATCAGCGTCAAAGGCAAGCTGCCCCGTCAAGAAGAGGTGTTCACCGAGCGCACCTCGCTGGTCTTCAAGCGCCTGCGCATCGTGCGCATGCTCGACCCCGAGCGCCAGACCCTGGTCTACCTGAGCTACTCCGACCGCCTGATCGAAGGCTCGCCGGACAACAGCATCTCGGTGGTGCCGGCACCGGGCGTGCCCATGCCCAAGGACTGAACCGCTGCGGGGCCCACCCCGCAAACGGTAACAATTTGCCCCGGATGGGGGGAGGAGGCTGGGGCCCCGACCCGCTTAAAGTCGCGCCTGCACGGGCAACGCACCCGCGCGCCACACGATTCACCCAGAGAGCACCCGACCCCATGTCCCGGCCCTTCATCGTCATCGGCGACCGCACCGACCACGGCGGCGTCGTCATCGGCTCCTCGCAAACCACCGACACACACGGCAAGCGCATCGCCCGCGTGGGCGACCAGGTCACGTGCCCGAAGAAGGGGCACGGCGGCACCACGGTCATCGTCTCGGGTGACCCGACGATGATCATCGACGGCCAGCCGGCTGCACGCCATGGCGACAAGTGCGCGTGTGGGGCGACGTTGATTGCCAGCCAAGCGGTATCGACAGTTGGAGGAGCAGGTGGTGGTGGCGGCGCCAGTCATGGCAGCGAAAGATCTAGCACTGGCGCCCCATCAACCGGTGGAGCGACAGAAGCGCTGAAAGCCGCCGGGCTCTTCAGTTCGTTGCTGCCGGAGAACCACGACTACGACATTCACTTTGTTGTTCGTGACGAAGCAACGGGACAAACGCTGCCGAAGGTCTCGTACAAGATCACCCTGGAGGACGGTCGCTCAATCACTGGCGTCACTGACACGCAGGGACTGACAGAAAAGATCAGTTCAAACATCAAACAAAAAGCAACTTTGGAGGTTCATCACCATGGCGACAACAGCGACGGCGGAGCTGACTCCCAAAACCGATACGACACCTGCTGTTGCTAAGGTACAGGCCAAGGACAAAAGCGGGGCCCAATGGGTGAGTCGATTTCCAGGCAGTGCCAGCCTTGAAGACCTGGATCCAACATTCAAAGCGAAAGTGGAGAAGTTCATCGACGCGATCAAGTCCGCAGGTGGTGCCGTCAACATCGCTGCGACCTATCGCCCAAGGGAGCGCGCGTACCTGATGCACTACAGCTCAAAGATTTCCCGAGGGGAGATCACCGCAGACAAGGTCCCCGCCATGGATGGCGTGAACATCGACTGGATTCATGCCACCGACGAGGAGTCCAAAAAAGCGGCATCGAACATGACGAAGGGATACGGGATCGTCTATCCACCGGCCCTGATCTCTCGCCACACCGAACGCGCAGCGATCGACATGACGATCACAGGTGTTATCGACAAGAAAATCAAGAACGCATCAGGTGCGGATGTCGAGATCAAGAAGCTGAGTGACCTGAATGCGGTGGGAGCCACTTACGGCGTGAACAAGCTGGTTTCAGACCCACCTCATTGGTCAGACGATGGTCACTAAGTTCATCACATTCATGGCATTCGTGTTGGCTTCCTCGCCAGTAGTGTCCTCAGAAGTCCGCCATGCCATCATCCAGTTAGATGGATTCGGGCACGGTTTTTTGATCACCGATTCACCACTGGGAGCGCGCGCTTCGGTGGACATTCAATATCCATCGGATCGACGTGACGCAGCTTGTTGTAAACGCCTTACCGCGACAGATTTCAGCAAGGTATCCCCAGACAGTGTGTTGACCACGAACGAGATAAGCGGAGAGCAACCTTTCGTCTATCGCGTGCGCATTCCAAAGCTTTGGGCGGAAACTCCTTTCATCGGGATGGCAGCCATTGGTCAAGGCATCAAGACACGCAACATCGGCGATCAACTCGAGTCCATCGACAAGCGAGGCAGAACGAGTCGATCAACCATCTGCTCCAGCCATGAGGGCGTGCACCTCAGCGATGAGTCAGGTGGAACAACGCGTACGCACCTCTATCTGTCACTTGGATACGAATTAGAGATGCCCTCCTGCCCGTCCACCATCAATTGACCGCCGCAATGCGCCGCCCCGACCCCGGCGGCACGCAGGTGTAGGTCACCTCCTGGCCCGCCACGTTGGCCAGGCTGCGCAGGGCCGCGTCGGTGCGGCGGCTGCCATCGCTGCCCACGAAGGCGTTGGCGGCCGCGTCGAACCAGAAGCCTCGGCGCAAGCCCGTCTCCACCGTGTGCGCCACCAGGTCGCACTCGGTCACCTGGCCACCCAGCAGCTTGGACACGAAGGGCGTCTTGGCGCGCTGGATCAGCAGGTCGATGCGCGGCCACGCGGCCAGGCGCTGGCCGGCGTCGGCGCTCAGCGTGACCTGCTGGCCCACGATGGGCGCCAGGTCGCTGTCCATGGCGTGCATGAAGTCCGACACGTCGCGGCGGGTCTGGTTGGGGTTGAGCAGCGGGAAGCCCGAGTTCAGCGTGGGCTGGAACACGCGCACCGTGAAGAAGTGCGCCAGCAGGTCCACGGTGCCGTCGTGCACAAAGCCGAAGCCTCGCACCTGGTCACCCTGGTGGCCCGTGTCGGGCGCCGTCGCAAAAGGCACGGCGGGCGAACCAAAGCGCCCGACCTTGGCGTACATGTTGCGCAGGTGGGGTACCTTGACGATCTGCGAGATGCCCTCGAAGCTTTGCATCTTGCCGGTGCCATAGAGGCCTTGTGCCGCGTCGACCGTGTGGCAGCCGTTGCAGTTGTGGCTCTTGACGAAGGCGCGCAGGTTGCCGATCTCGGGCACCAGGATGCCGTCGGAAGGCCGGTCGCCAAAGTAGAAGTCGAAGCCGCGTTTTTGCGCCGCCGTCAGCGAGTTGTCGAGGTTGCGAATCGGGTTGGGCGGCAGCTGCACTTGCAGCATGAAGTCGGCAAAAGCCTGCATGCCGCCTTCGCTCATCGGCGCGGGGTTGCCCAGCAAACCTTCGAAGGCCGGCGCGAAGTTCTTGAACGACAGCAGCGGGTCGTCGGCGTGCACCCCGAAGAAGCCGTTGGAGCGGTCGCCACGCCAGTGCATGGCACCGGAGTTCGCCATGCCCTTGAGCGTCTGCGTGGTCATCGGCCCCTTCATGGGGTGGAAGTCCTTGGGGTCGTCGCTGCCGTTGATCTTGTTCTTGGGGTTGGACTGGAACAGGAACTTGGCCACCTGGAACTCGGTCTCGCGGGTGAACTCCTGCTTCATCGGGCTCTTGGTGACCACGTCGTCCGGGTTGCCCAGGTCCCAGGCCAGGTCGTCCATGTCGCCAAAGGTGTGGCAGCTCGCGCAAGAGGCCTCGCCATTGGCCGACGACAGGTTGGCGTCGTACAGGAAGGGCCGGCCCGCGATCACGGCCGCCGGCTCGGGATTGGGCAGCGCGGCTTTGGCCACTTCATTGCGACCCGACAGGCTCAGCACCTTGACCGCGTTGTCGAAGCGGGTCATGACGTAGAGGCGGTCGCGCGACTCGTCGAGCACCAGGCCGCTGGGGCCGCCGCCGCTGACGGTGATGTAGCGACTGCTGGCCGTGCGCGGGTTGAAGGTGTCGTTCTCGATCTCGGTGGTGTCGAACACACCGATGCGGCTGGAACCGTTCGCTGCCACGAACAAGGTGCGGCCATCGCGGGTGACGGCCATCTCCATCGGGCTGGCCAGGCTGTGCTGCTTGGCCGAGGTGTCAAAGCCCGGGTCGTTGGCCAGCTTGCTGTAGTCGATGTGCTTGTTGAGGTGGCGCGGCAGCACCTGCCCGTTGCCCACAACGGTGATGCGCGACAGCGCGATCTTGCCCTGCACCGTCGAGCCGCCATGCTTGCCGGGGCCTTCAAAGCGCGTGAGGTTGTTGGCCTCGGTGTTGCTGACGTAGAGCTTGCCGCTCACCGGGTTGGTGGCCATGTTGAACAGCGTCGTGCCCACGTGCGCGTAGATGGCCTTGTCGGTCAGCGCGTTGGCGTCGACCGCGAAGACGTCTTTGTCGGGCAGGTTGAAGCGCATGGCCGGTGTCCAGTTGCGGCCGATCACGTCTTGCCATTGGCCCTTGTCGCGGTTGAACTTGACGATGAGACCGGTCTTGGGTGCGGGCTTGCCTTCGGCGTTGGTGGCCGGGCCCAGCCGGCCACCGGGCGACTTCGTGCCCTTGATGTCGCAGGGTGTGTTGAGCTCGAAGCTTTCGCACACCAGCTCTTCGTTGACCGACGCGGTCTGGTTGCCCGACTTGAACGCCGCCACATAGACCGTGTTGCGGTCGGGGCTGACGGCCAGGGCACGTGGCGTGTCGGCAAAGAAATTCATGATGCGCACGGGCACCCCACCGACTTGCGGCGAGAGGTTGTCTGGGTTGAAGACCCAGACGTCGGCGCGCGGCACGCCAGGGGTGGTGAGCTTGGGATCGCCCGCACCGGGCACGCCCTTGAGCGAGATGTGCGTGAGCTGCTGGCCCCGGTGGGCTGCGGTGACGAAGGCCTTGGCGGGTGTGCCAGCGAAGACGATGTCGCGCGGCTCGTCGCCGACCAGCAGGGTGCGCACCACCCGCGGTGTGCCTTGCAGGCTGACGACGCTCACGCTGTCGGAGAGGTGGTTGACGACCCAGACCTCGCTGGCGTTGCGCACCGCCACAGACACCGGCTCCAGGCCCACGGGCACGCGCGCAGCCAGCTGCAGCCCAATGGGCGTGACGTTGAAAACCTCCAGCGTGTTGTTGGGCGTGTTGACCGCAAACAGCTTCGTGCCATCGGCCGACAGGGCCAACGGGCGGACATGGCCGCTTTCAAAGGGGATGAAGTCAGGGGCCGCAGCGTGGGCAGGGGCGTGGGCCTGCGCGGCGATCAGGGCGGCGCAGGTGGCGATGGCGAACGCCGATGCGAGAGCGGACGTGAAGCCGGCTGGACCCGAATGGCGCAGGTCGCGTGACGGGGGGATCGGACCGCTGGGCTGACGATGGCGGTGGATGGTGCGCATGCAATATCTCATGACCAAACATTTCTCGTTTATCGAAACACATGCATTCACTGACAAAAGCACACATCCCCTGAACCGGGCAAACCCCGGAGCGCGGGTGTCTCTGGCGGCAAAAGGCGTCAGGCCGGCGTGCTGTCCAGGGTCAACCCTGAAGCCACTTCATCAACGCAGGCAGCACCAGGGCGGTGAGCAGGCCGTTGAGCCCCATCGACAGGGCGGCGAAGGCGCCACAGGCCTCGCTGAGCTGGATCGCCCGCGAGGTGCCGATGGCGTGGGCGCAGGTGCCCAGGGCGGTGCCCAGGGCCGCGTCGTCGCCCGGGCGCAGGCGCGCAAACAGCCACGGCCCGACCACGGCTCCCAGCAGGCCCGTGACCAGCACGATGGTCGCCGCGATGGCCGGGTTGGAACCGATCTCGTGCGCCAGCACCGTGGCCAACGCGGTGGTGACCGACTTGGTGCTCAGGGCCAGCAGCAGGCCCTGGCTGCCGCCCAGGGCCCAGGCCACCAGCACGGCCGAACCCGTGGCCACCACGCTGCCCACCAGCAGCGCCGCCAGCGTGCTGCGCCAGCGGGCCTTGAGTTGCGTGAGCTCGCCGTACAGCGGGATGGCCAGCGCCACGATGGCCGGCCCCAGCATCCAGTGCAAAAAGCGCGTGCCTTCGAAGTAGGTGGCGTAGGGCATGCCGATGGCCTTGAGCGCCACGATGACGATGGCCACGGCCAGGATCAGCGGGTGGAAGAAAGGCGACTGCCCGGCGCGGCGGTGCAGCCAGGTGCCCGCCGCGTAAGCCGACAGCGTCAGGCCCAGGGGGAAAATCGGGTGGGCGAGGACGGCATGGGTGGCCTGGGCCGCCAGGGCGGGAGCCAGCATGGGCTCACTCATGAGCGCCCCCCTCGATCACCTTGCTGCGTTGAATCCGCCGCACCGACCGGTGCTTCGGCCCCATCGAATCGGCTGAACCAGCGCACGGCCAGCCCGGTGGCCGCCATCCCCAGCACGATGCTCACGCACAGCGCGGCGGTCAGGGGCCAGGCGTCAGCGCGCAGGGCATCGAACTGCGCCATGATGCCCACGCTCACCGGCACCAGGAACAGCGGCACCAGCATCAACAGCGTGTGACCGGCTCGCTTGACCTCGGGCATCTGCCCTTTGCGCGCCAGCAGCGCGGCCAGCACCAGCACCATGCCGAGCACGGCCGATGGGACGGGCAGGCCGGTCACGGTGACCACGGCCTCGCCGACCAGTTGGCCGGCCACCAGCAGCACCAGGCCCTGGATCATGATGGGAAAGAGAAAGAGGACTTCATCGGGACTCGATTGTCGCCGACGACGTCTCCTTGGGGCGAACAGCGGGTGGCACCCAGGCCACCCCACCCTGCGATCAGGCTTGCGAGCGCCCCACCGAAGCAGCGGGCTCACCCAGGTGCTCAGCGTGGTGGCCGACGTTTTGAGCCAACGCGACCGATGCCACCGCACCCGCCAGGCTGCCGCCGCTGAGTTCGCGGTCCAGGGCCTCGCGGTCGAGCTGGCCTTCCCAGCGGGCGACGACGATGGTGGCCACGCTGTTGCCAATGAAGTTGGTCAGCGCGCGGGCTTCGGACATGAACCGGTCCACACCCAGGATCAGGGCCAGGCCGGCCACCGGCACCTCGGGCACCACGGCCAGCGTGGCCGCCAGCGTGATGAAGCCGGCACCCGTCACACCCGAGGCCCCCTTGGAGGTCAGCATGGCCACAGCCAAGAGCGAGAGCTGCTGCATCAGCGTGAGCTCGATGTTCAAGGCCTGGGCCACGAACAGCGCCGCCATCGTCAGGTAGATGTTGGTGCCGTCCAGGTTGAAGGAATAGCCCGATGGCACGACCAGGCCCACCACCGGCTTGGCGCAACCCAGGCGCTCGAGCTTGTGCATCAGCGGCACCAGCGCCGACTCGGAAGACGAGGTACCCAGCACGGTCAGCAGCTCTTCCTTGAGGTAGGCGATCAGCTTGAAGATGTTGAAGCCGGTGAGCGCCGCGATGGTGCCCAGCACACCGACCACGAACAGCAGGCAGCACAGGTAGAAGCTGGCCATCAGGAACATCAGCGGCTTGAGCGAATCGACACCGTACTTGCCCAGCGTGAAGGCCATGGCGCCACCCGCCCCAATGGGCGCGAGCTTCATGATCACGTTCATCATCGCGAAGAAGATGTGCGAGCACTCTTCGATGAAGGTGTGCACCGCTTTGCTGCGACCGCCCATGCGCTGCATGGCGTAGCCGAACAGCAGCGCCAGCAACAACACCTGCAGCAGGTCACCCGAACCGGTGAAGGCGTCGGTGAAGGTCTTGGGGATGATGTGCAGGATGAAGTCCACCGTGCTTTGCTCGCCTGCCTTCTTGGCGAATGCGGCCACGGCCTTGCCATCGAGCGTGTGCGGGTCGGCATTGAAGCCGGCACCCGGCTTGAGCACGTTGGCCACCAGCAGGCCGATGCCCAGCGCCAGGGTCGAGATCACCTCGAAGTAGGTGAAGGCTTTCACGCCCACGCGGCCGACCTGCTTCATGTCGCTGCCATTGGCAATGCCCAGCACCACCGTGCAGAAGATGATCGGCGCGATCAGCATCTTGACCAGCGAGATGAAGCCATCGCCCAGGGGCTTGAGCTGCACGCCGAGTTGCGGGTTGACGATGCCGATGCAGGCGCCAGCGACGATGGCGAGCACGACCCAGAAGTAGAGGCTGGAGGCGATGCGTTTCATGTTGGGAGACCGGAAAACATGAAACGAAGGTTATCGAGCGCAGGTCAGAAATAAATTGTGGGACGCCACATGGCCCTGGCCGCGAGCTCCCCGATCCGCGTGCCCCGCGAGCACCGAATCTCAGGCGTTCAAACCACGAGGCGTCAGCGACAACAATCGCTTGAACGCGGGCTTCAATCGGTACAACTGGGCTGGGCGGTGGGCCTGACCTGTTTCCTGAGCGCCTTCAACGGGCTCGAGCATGCCGAGCTCCTCGATCTTGCGGCGAAAGCTCACCTTGTTGATCGGCTCACCGAGCACCGCCTCGTAGACTGCCTGCAGCTGAGGCAGTGTCATCAACTCGCCGCAAAAATAGACCGGCAAAGACGAGTACTGGCTTTTGGCGCGCACCCGCGCCACGGCCAGCTCGACGATGTCACGGTGATCAAAAACCAGCCTGGGCAAGCGCGACACGGGACACCGCCGCAAACCAGGCTGATCTGCGGGCAGCAGGTCTTCAGGCACCAGAGCAAAGTAGACGATGGACACCGACCAGCCCCTGGGGTCGCGCTGAGGACCGGCGTAAGTGGCCAACTGCTCCAGGTAGGGGCTGGTGATGCCAGTCTTGTCCTGCAGAACCCGAGCCGCCGCATGCCATGCCGACGCATCGTGTTGGGCATGGATGTAGCCCCCAGGCAAGGCCCAGCTTCCGGCAAAAGGCTCCTGGGGACGCTGGTGCAACACCACCTGCAACTCGCCTGCACTCAAGGTGAGCAGCACCACGTCCACCGTGCAGATCACGGCGGGGTGGTCGGGCGCAGAGCGGGTAATGGGCATGGCGAAGCGAACCGAGGTCGATGGCTTTGAACAGATTTGCAACAAAGCATAGCAGCGGCTTCGGGCACCATCACCTGATCTTTCAAATCACGTTAGTTGCACAACTAAACTAACTTGATGTAAAGTGGCTCCACAACATCAAAACAAAACGGAAGGCCCCTCATGACCTCGCGCAACCAGCTCCTGATCATCGACCCGCAGAACGACTTCTGCGACCTGCCGGCAGCGTGGCAGCCGACGAACCCGCTCACCGGCCAGCCCTGTGCACCCGCGCTGCCTGTGACCGGCGCACACGAAGACATGCTCCGCCTGGCCAGGTTCATCGAAGCCCGGATCGGTGTGCTCTCCGACATCTTCCTGACCCTGGACTCGCACCAGCGTGTCGACATCGCACATCCGACCTTCTGGCAGACCGGCGAAGGTGCCGCCGTGGCTGCCTTCACCCAGGTCAGCGCTGACGATGTGCGGGCGGGCCGCTTCTTGCCCCGAGACCCCGTCGCCCTGACCCGCACCTTGGGCTACCTCGACGAACTCGAGGCACGCGGCCGCTACCAGCTCATGGTGTGGCCCGTGCACTGCGAAATCGGCACATGGGGACACGCTGTTCACGCCGCCGTGCAAGCAGCTGTCAACCGGTGGGAAGAGGCGCAGCTGCGGCAGGTGCGCCACGTCCAAAAGGGCGTCAACCCTTGGACTGAGCACTACAGCGCGATGCAGGCGGAGGTGCCCGATGCCGACGACCCGGCCACCGCACTCAACCGCGCGCTGCTGTCCGAGTTGGACGGTGCCCACACCCTGTTCATCGCCGGCGAGGCCAGCAGCCACTGCGTGCGCGCGACCACCGAACACATCGTGGACAACCTGCCATCAGGCCGACCCGAGCGCGTCGTGCTGCTGACCGATTGCATGAGCCCGGTGGGCGGCTTCGAGCGCCAGGCCCAGGACTTCCTGACCGACATGAAGGACCGAGGCGTGCGACTGGCCACCACGGCACAGGCATCGGCCTGGCTGAACTGACACGGCACCACACCAAGCAAACAGGGGCACACCATGCAACCCGTCATCACCTCCCTGCTGGAAACCGACCTCTACAAATTCACGATGTGGCAGGCCCTGCTGCACCGGCACCCCCGCACGCAGGCCACCTGCACCTTCGTGTGCCGCAATCAGAGTGCATACCCGCTGGCTGAGCTGCTGGGCGACGTCGAGCGTGAACTGGACGCACTGTGTGCGCTGCGTTTTCAGCGCGACGAGCTCGACTATCTGCGCAGCCTGCGCTACATCCAGTCGGACTTCGTGGACTTCCTGCGCCTGTTCCAGTTCCAGCGCGACTTCATCGACGTGCGCACCGACGGCGAAGGCTTGTCCATCGTGGCGCGGGGCCCCCAGGTGCACGTCATGGGCTTCGAGATCTTCGTGCTGGCCATCGTCAACGAGCTGTATTTCAGGCGCTTCAACCAGGCCGCCGCGCTGCAAAACGGCCGTCAGCGGCTGCAGGACAAGATCGCCTTGCTGAAGGCCTTTGCAGAGAGCGAGCCCACCCGGCGCCACCCATTCGAATTCTTCGATTTCGGAGTGCGTCGCCGATTCAGCGGCGCCTGGCAAGAAGAGGTGGTCACCGCCCTGCAGCGCGAAGTGCCCCAGTTCTTCAAAGGCACGTCGAACGTTCGCCTGGCCATGGCGCACCACCTCGTGCCGATTGGCACCATGGCGCACGAGTACCTGCAGACCTACCAGGCCCTGGGCGTGCGCTTGCGTGACTTCCAGAAGGCCGCACTCGAAGACTGGGTTCAGGAGTACCGGGGTGACCTGGGCGTGGCCCTGACCGACGTCGTGGGCATGGACGCCTTCCTGGCCGACTTCGATCTCTACTTCGCCAAGCTTTTCGACGGCCTGCGTCACGACTCGGGTGACCCGGTCGTGTGGGGCGAGAAAGCCCTGGCCCACTACGCAAGCCTGCGGGTCGACGCCCACAGCAAGCGCCTGGTGTTCTCTGACGGGCTGGACCTGCCCACCGCGCTCTCGCTGTACCGGCATTTCGCCGACCGCACGCAGCTGGGCTTTGGCATCGGCACCAACCTGAGCAACGACGTCGGCCTGACGCCACTGAACATCGTCATGAAGCTGACCGAAGCCAACGGCCAGGCGGTGGCCAAGTTGTCCGACACCCCCGGCAAGACCCTCTGCCAGGATCAGACCTACCTGGCCTACCTCCGACAGGTGTTCCAGATCGGGGGCGCTTCATGATCACGCTCACGCTGGCCCAACTCAACCCCACGGTGGGCGACATCGACGGCAACGTCGAGCGCATGATCCACGCGGCGCAACAGGCCTGGGCGGCCGGCTCGGCGCTGGTGGTCTTCCCTGAGCTCAGCCTCACGGGCTATCACCCCGGTGA
Source organism: uncultured Aquabacterium sp. (assembly GCA_964373965.1). Lineage (GTDB taxonomy): Bacteria > Pseudomonadota > Gammaproteobacteria > Burkholderiales > Burkholderiaceae_C > Aquabacterium. The sequence goes on from CAYJXE010000002.1 coordinate 15,679, forward strand.
CCTGCTCGACGACCCCGCCTTCCTGCTGCGCTGCGAAGCGGGTCTGTCGGCACTCAAGCAGGCCTCTCGTCAGTTGCGCCAGCTCACATGGGTGATCGGGGCGCCTGTGTCGCGTCAGGGCCCGGGCAAGAAGCTGAGCAACGCCTTGCTCGTGCTGCAGGCTGGCGAGGTGGCACTGATCTACGCCAAGCAACTGCTGCCCACCTACAACGTGTTCGACGAGCGTCGCCACTTCGAGCCAGGCCCGGACGTGGCACCGGTGCTGCGCGTGGGCGACACCCGCATCGGCTTCCTGATCTGCGAAGACGGCTGGAACGACGACGGCGATGGCTACCTGGTCAACCCCTTCGAGCGCATGCGGCAGGCGGCACCCGACCTGGTCGTGTCCATCAACGCCAGCCCGTCGGACGTGGGCAAGCGCGCGCTGCGTCACCGCACCTTCAGCGAGGCCAGCCAACGACATGGCCTGCCGCTGCTCTACGTCAACCAGGTGGGCGGGCAGGACCAGCTCGTTTTCGACGGCGCCTCTTTCGCCGTCGAGCCCCAGGCCGGCGTGGTCTTCGAGGCCCGCCGATTCAAAGAGGACGTCAGCAGCCTCCGATTCGAAGCAGGCCGATTCTTCACCCTGACCGGCGAGGCCCCCACCAGGGTCGACCCCACGGGCCTGTCGACCTCGGCCTTCTACGCGGCCCAGATCAAGTTGGGTCTGCGCGACTATGCGCGGCGCTGCGGCTTCCGTCGCGTGGTGGTGGGCTCGTCGGGGGGCATCGACAGCGCGCTGACGCTCGCCCTCGCGGTGCACGCGCTGGGCGCAGACAACGTCGAGGCCGTGACCATGCCCTCGCGCCACTCGTCTGCCGGCTCGGTCGATGACTCGGTGCAGCTGTGCCGCAACCTGGGCATCGCGCTGCACACCTTCCCCATCGCCGACCTGGTCGCGACCTGCGGCGATCAGTTCGCCCGCAGCTTCGGGACACCGCTGACAGGCCTGGCCGCCGAGAACCTGCAGGCGCGTGCGCGCGGCCTGGTGCTCATGGCCCACTCCAACCAGTTCGGTCACCTGCTGCTGACCACGGGCAACAAGTCGGAGATCGCGGTGGGCTACTGCACCCTGTACGGTGACACCAACGGCGGACTCGGCCTCATCGGCGACCTCTACAAGACAGAGGTCTTCGCGCTCTCGCGTCACCTCAACGAAGCGGCGGGGCGGGAGCTGATCCCCAACGCCATCCTCGACAAGCCCCCGTCGGCCGAGCTCGCACCCGACCAGAAGGACACCGACAGCCTGCCTCCCTACCCTGTGCTCGACGCCATCCTCAAGCACGTGGTGGAGGGGGAGCGCCTGGCCCCGCAAGAGCGAGAAGCAGCCCGCGCCTTCGTGGCGCAGCTCGAAACACAGGCCGAAGGCCGCGCGCTGGTGCTGCGCGTGCGCCAGATGGTGGCCCGCAACGAATACAAGCGCAGGCAAGCGCCTCCCATCATCCGCGTTCGCGCCAGGGCCTTCGGGTCGGGACGTCAGATGCCGATCGCCGCCAAGCACCTCTGAAAGCCCCGCATGGATCACACCCCTTCTCTGGCCGTGTGCGTGATGCACGCCCAACCCCTGCACCATGGCCACATCGCCATGCTCGAGCAGGCCCTGCAGCGCGCCGCTCGCGTGGTGGTGGTGCTCGCAGACGCCCACCAGGCGCGCACGCCCGCCACGCCCTTCACGCTGACCGAAAGGCAGCAAATGCTGGTCGACAGCCTGCCGGAGCCAACTCGCCAGCGCGTTCGCACCTTGCCTTTGCGGAACTGGCCCCAGCGGGCCCAGCGTGAAGCAGCCATCGAACGCGGCGTGGGCGCGTTGCTTCGTCAGTGGCACTGGCCATCGGACACGTCCATCGTGCTGCTGGACTGTGCACGCCATGCCCAGGACCCCCAAGCCCTGCGTCCAGGCGGCTGGCCTTGCGTGGTGCTGGAGCCCGCGCCGGGCCTCGCCCGCGCAGGCATCTCAGAACAGTGGTTCGCCGCAGGGCCCGAGCTCACGGACGCAGACTGGCAAGCGCTGCGAACGCACGTGCCCGACGCCAGCCTGCACGCGATGCGACGGCTCTCGGACAGGCCCGTCTTCGAAGAGCTGGTCACCGAGTGGCGCATGCTGCAGGGTTACCGACAGGCTTGGTCAGCCACGCCCTACCCGCCTGTGTTCGTCACGGTGGACGTGGTGCTGCGCTGCGCAGACCAGGTGCTGCTCATCGAGCGAGGGCAGTCGCCCGGCAAGGGCTTGCTGGCTCTGCCGGGTGGGTTCATCGATGCGCGCGACAGCACCTGGCAATCCGCCGTGCGCGAGCTGCGCGAGGAAACGCGCCTGTCGGTCGGCGACGCCGAGCTCTCGTCGGCTTGCCGGGGCATGGCCGTGTTCGACCACCCCGACCGCAGCCTACGCGGCCGCACCATCACACACGCGTTCCACATCGACCTGGGCGCTCGGCAGCTGCCCGCGATCGAAGCCGCCGACGACGCACGCGACGCGCGCTGGGTGCCCATCTCCGAGTTGAAAGACCTGGCCGATCGCCTGCACGACGACCACTTTTTCATCCTCGATCACTTCCTGGGCCTGGTCACCGACGAGCGGTGAGGCCTTGGCGCATCACCTTGGCGCCACCGTGCTCAAGCCCGCTTCACCACTTCAGCTCTTCAGGCACCAGGTACACGAACGCCTTCGGGTCGAAGACGATCTTCCAGCTCTTTTCAGGCAGGGTCTGCCCATCGAGCATGCCGCTTTGGCGAACGTGCATGGGGGTGAAGGCCCCGCCGTCGCGGATCGGGTCGGTGCGGTAAGTCCAAGTGGCCGCGTCGCAGCGGGCAGGCGGCTCGGCGTCGGGCACCGTCTCGGCGTCCTCCGGCTCTTCGTGCGAAGGATCTGCGCCGCTGGCCGAGGAAGCCGCCGACGCAGCTTCTTCGGCAGCCTCTTCGGCCTCCAAGACTTCCTTCTCCATGCGGGCTTGCCACTTCGCGTAGCGCTCATCCGCCTGTGCGCAGCTCACACTGGGCTTGGTCGTCGCGGCCGCACGAAAGCGCGCCAGCTCGACGATGGCGGCGTCGCGCGGGGCCAGCACCACGTTGGTGACGTTCACGGTGGTGTCGGGGGCTTCGTGCTCACTCTGCTGCTTGAGGACCCAGCCCCACACCACGTCGCTCAAAGCTTCGAAGCGCACGCGCTCTGGTGTGAGCGGTACCCCCCAGTCAGAGCGCTCGGACAACGCCACCTGCTCCAGCTCACCTGTCTGGGCATTGCGCGTGACCTGGAAAACGCCAAACACGTGCCCTGGCTGCCCATCCAGCGGCGTGCCACTGACCACGAAGTAAAGGCCATCACCCGGCCGTTTGTCCTGCAACTGCACCTGGTGCACCACGCGCACCACGTAACTGCGCTTGTCGTTGCCCACGTACAGCCAGCCCTTTTGCTCTTCGTCGTAGCGGCCGTAGGTCGCGCCCATGATCGATTCGATGGTTTCGGCCTCGGGGATCGGGGCTTGTCGCTCGCGCCAGCTGTCGAACGCGAACCAGCCGATGAGCACGAAGAACAGCAAGCCCACAACGGCGAATGCTCGCACCACGTGCTTGCGAAAAGGAGAAACGACGGTCTTGGCAGGCTCTTGCATGGCGACACCGAGCAGGGACGCCGCATCGAGGCGCCTCACCCGAGGCGCCTGAACTTCCCTGCTTGCTTGTTGATTTGTGAGGCGCGCATTGTCCTTCACCCTGCTGCAGGCTTCGCGCCGATACATCTGGTGACACCAGAGTCGGGGAGCGTGGCGCGTGGTGGGGCCTTGCGCGCGGCTGTGCACCGCTTGTGCACCCTATAGTGCCGGTCCGCTCTGCAAGGCTTCCCATGTCCGTCTCGCGCATCCCCTGGCTCACCCTGACCTGCTACCTGATGGCGCTGGGCATCGCTGTGCTGGTGCCCTGGCAGCCAGAGCTGAGCCAAAACTGGTGGCGTGGCTGGCACGCGGCCGTGCCGCTGATCGCGGCAGGTGTGGCATGGCTGGGTGGCGTGTCCGCCGACCCCGACCGCGCCCCCGAGCGCCGCATGCAGGTCATCGGCGCGCTGGTGCTGCTGCTGACCGTCTGGCTGGCGCCGATCGCGGCCGATCGCTGGCAAGCCAGTGCCCCCATCGTGCAAGAGGCGTGCTGGTGGCTGAGCAGCCTGAGCCAGTCGCTGCAGTCGAGCACGGTGGCACTGCCACTGTCGGTCATCGCAGGCCTGAGCCTTTTCACGCTGGCCAATCACCCGGTCATGCCGCGCCCTGCAACCTGGCTGGCCTGGCTGGGCAGCACCACCTTCGCGCTGGCCTTGTTGCACCAGGTGGGCACGCTGGTGGTCGCGAACAGCTTCGACGCCCCGGTGTGGGTGTTTGCCATCGGCGTGGTGGCGCTGCCGTTTCAGATGCGCGAGAACGCGATCTACGTCGCAGGCCCGCTTTGGCTGGTCTGCGTCAGCGCGCTGACCCACCTCGGGCTGAACACGGTCATGCCCGAGGTCGCGCCGCTGGGCTGGTGGTTGCTGGGCTCGCTGGCCATCGGCCTGCCCGTGTGGCTCGTGTGGCTGCAACGCCTGGACGCGATCGCCCGCTTCGACCGACAGCAAGAGGCCACGCGCGAACTCAAGGCCCACGAAGACGAGCTGGCCTCGGAAGAGGCTCAAGCGGCCGCAGCGGCCTTGGCCGACATCCTGGGCGCAACGGAAGACGCCACCGAGCCCGAACCGCACGAGACCCCGCTAGCCCGCAAGCGCCGCTTGCGCCGAGAAGCTCGCGCCCGTCAACACGCCCTGGAGGCGCACCTGGACAGCCCCGAGGCCCAGGAAGGCGCCGACAAGTACACCCGCGAGTGAGCCCATGCACGCATCGGCCCCACCACCGACCTCGACCACCACCGACTGGCAGGCCCTGACCTCGCCACGTCGGCTGCCTGGCTTGAGCGCTCACGGGCAGGCCATGCTGCGGCGACTTCGCGAGCACCCAGCGGCCCCGTGCTTCCGAGACATGAGCGGTCACCGCCTGGGCACCAGCCTGCGCTGGCAGGCCCTTTGCCGACAGCCGTGGCTGCTGCACGCCCCGGTGTCCAGCGGCACGCCCCCCGCCTGGGTCTGGCCCTGGCTGCTGGCCAACCGGCACAACGTGGCCGACTGGCCCGATTGGCGCACCCTGTCACGCGGCTGGCACCACGTCCGCACCACCTGCCGCGCCGACCTGTCGAGCCACCTGATCCGACATGTCTCGCGTCGGCATGTGCAGCGGCCTGGCACCGACTCGCCCCTGCTGTGTTTCAGCACCAGCGGCACCACTGGCCACCCTTTGCGGGTGCCGTCGAGCCCGCTGGCTGCGGCCGCTTACGCCGTCTTGCACGAGCGGGCGCTGCGCCTGCACGGCGTTCGCACGCAGGCCGGTCGCGGCGACGTCGGCATCGTGCTGGTCGGCTTCCAACAACGCTGTTTCACCTACGTGTCGGTCAACCCCATGCGGGGCGAATGCGGCCTGGCGAAGGTGAACCTGCACCCCGGCGAATGGCGCCAACCCGCCGACCGGGCCACCTACCTCGATGCCATGGCCCCCGAGCTCATCTCGGGTGACCCGGTCTCGCTCAGCGAGTTGGCGACCCTGGGGCTGAGGCATCGGCCCCGAGCGATGCTGTCGACGTCGATGGCGATGAGCGAGGGCCTGCGGTCCCGCCTGTCCGCGCACTTCGGCTGCCCCGTCGTCGACCTGTACTCCATGAACGAAGCCGGCCCCATCGCGGCACACGTGCCCGAGGTCGATGCCTTCGTGTTGCTGCAACCAGGCCTGCACGTGGAGGTGCTCGACGACGAAGGCCGACCGGCGCCAACAGGCGAGCGCGGCGAGGTCACGCTCACCGGCGGCATCAACCCCTGCCTGCCGCTGCTGCGCTACCGAACCGGCGACCACGCCCGGCTGGTGTGGACGCCCCTGGGCCCGGCCCTGCGCGACCTGCAGGGTCGCCCACCGGTCAGCTTCCAGCATGCCAAAGGGAGCTGGGTCAACAACGTGGAGTTGAGCCAGCGGCTGCGCCACCTCGACCTGCAGCGCCACGCCCTGCACCAGCACTCCGACCGCTCGCTGGTGCTGAGGCTGCAAAGCGATGCCCCCGACGTCGCGGCGGTGCACGCCTGCATCCGGCAGACCCTGCTGGAGCTGCTGGGCGATTTGCCCTTGCGCATCGAAGCCCTCGAGGCCGACGACAAGGTCCGGCAGTACACCAGCGACCTCAAACCGCCCCATGTCCTGGCCTGATGCGCTCACCCTGCTGGAATGGTCGGCCACGCTGACGACCGCGTTGTGCGTGGTGCTGGCCGCCAGGCGGCACATCGCCACATGGCCCGTGGGCATCGTCGGCAGCGCCTTGTACATGCGGCTGTTCCACGAAACCCAGCTCTACGCTGACGCCACGCTGCAGCTGTTTTTCATCGGCACGGGCCTTTGGGGCTGGCGAGCCTGGCTCAGGCAGGCGCACGCCAACGCCGCAAACACACCGCACGCCGCGCCTCGGCTGTACCTGAGCCAGTGGCTGATGCTGCTGGCGCTGGGCCTGGGCGTGACGATCGCCTACGGTGCGCTGCTGGCGCACTGGACCCAGGCCTACGCGCCCTTCTGGGACTCGGCCGTGTTGGCCAGCAGCGTGATCGCGCAATGGCTGCTCATGCAGGGCCGACGCGAAACCTGGCCCTGCTGGATCCTGGTCAACACGCTCTCGGTGCCGCTCTACCTGAGCCGAGGGCTGCACATCACCGCCGTGTTCTACGCCTTGCTGTGGCTCAATGCCTGGCATGGCTGGTGGGTGTGGCGCAGGCCAAGCTCATGAACACCTCGGCAAGCCACCGACTGGGCCTCGTGGTCGGCAAGTTCTCGCCGCTGCACCTGGGCCATGAACATGTCATCGGCCAGGCGCAGCAGGCCTGCGAGCAGGTGCTCGTTCTCGGCTACAGCCAGCCCAGCTTCGCGGGTTGCGAGCGCGAGCGCCGCGAGGCCTGGGTGCGGCGGCGTTTCCCTGGCGTCATCAACCTCCAGATCGATGACGACTGGGTGCGAGCGCGCTGCACCGAGCGAGGTCTGCCCTGGCGCCCCATGCCCGACAACCTCGCCAGCGACGAAGCCCAACAGGACTGGTTGGCCTGGCTGCTCGACGGCCCCATCGGCCTGCGCCCTGACGCCATGTTCGCCAGCGAGCCCTACCTCGGACCCACGTGCGAACGGCTGGCACGCACCTGGGCCCGGCCCGTCACACCAGTGAGCGTTGACCCCGAACGGGCGCGCCACCCCATCAGCGCGCGCACATTGCGCCAGGCCGTCCACGCCCACCGCGCATGGCTGCACCCCGACGTCTACCGCGACTTCGTGCAGCGCGTGGTGCTGCTGGGCGCAGAGTCCAGCGGCAAGACCACCCTGGCCGAAGCGCTGGCACAAGCCGAAGGAACGGTGTGGGTGCCCGAGCACGGTCGCGAGCGTTGGCAAGCTTGCGGTGGCCAACTCACGCTGCCAGACCTCGTTGACATCGCCCAAACCCAGGTCGCACACGAAGAAGAACGGCTGGCCCAGGCACACCGCTGGCTGGTGTGCGACACCTCGCCTCTGACAACATGGGGCTATGCGGGCTGGATGTTCCAGCAGCAGCCGCCCGAGCTGACGCAAGCGGCCATGCGCCGCTACGACCTGATCGCTCTGTGCGAACCCGACTTCGGCTTCGTGCAGGACGGCACGCGACGCGGCGCCGACTTCCAGCGCCAGCAGCACGCCTGGTACGAAGCGCAACTGCTCAAGCGAAGCGAGCCCGTGCTGCGGGTGCGCGGCCCGCTGGCTCAACGGGTGGCACAGGTTCAGGCTGCCCTGGCAGAGCTGAGCCAGCGGGGTGTTCAGCCCTGCGACCCGGCAGACCCATCCTGATCCGGTGAATCATCGGGGCGCATCAGCCGATCTCGGTGCGCCGAGAGGATGTCGTCGAGCGCGCGGTCGTTGCGCTCGAAAGCCCGGCATCGCCTGCAGACCCATCGATGCTGCCCGGCCTGCAGGCGCGTGAGCCAACCCGAATCATCCAGCTCTCCTGATGCCACCAGGTCGGTGAAACGGCGACAGCTGATCATCGCTCGCCCCCGTCAAACCAGTTCTGCGTCAGGCACACCTGCAGTTGCTTGCGCGCTCGACTCATGCACTGCCAGTAGTCGGTCTTGCTCATGCCCAGCGTGGCGCAGATTTCGTCGGCCTCGCATTCGAGCAACTCTTTCATGCTGAAAACACGCGCCGGCTTGCTGGGCAACTTGTGCACGCAGGCATCGACCACCGCGAAGAACTGATCCGACGCCAGCATGCCCTCGGGGGACTGCCACAGCGAGGGCTCGACCCCAGGGTGCCAGTGCCCCTTCTCGTCAAACAGGGCTTCGTCCAGGTCGCTCGACACCAACTCGCTGACGGGCTGCTCGCGCCGGTAGCGCTGACGCAGCCGATCGGTGATCTTGTGCTTGAGGATGCCGAACAGGTAGCTGCGCGGCTCGAGCACCGGGGGCGCATCGGCCGAAGCAGCCAACGCAGCCGCCAGGGCCTCCTGCACGGCGTCCTCGGCGTCTTCCTTGGGCTGGATGTGGAGTTGTGCGAAGCGCAGCATGGGCGTGCGCCACCGACGGGCCCAATCAGCCACGTTTTCAGCCACCTGGGTGGCCACGGGATCGCTGCGACTCATAGAGCGGGTCTGTGCCATGCGCGGATTCAACCACGAACCGCCCCCACAATCGTCCCCCATGCCTCCCTCACTGCCGTTCATCGCGCTCGGGCTTGCCGGTCTGGCCTGGTGGTTTCAAGCACCCAGGCCTGGTGCGCAGGGCCACCTTGCACCGAGCACGGCTCTGCCAAATTGGTGGGGCCGCAGCGGCCCGCCAGCCTGGGCGCTGTGCTGGGTCGCCGCCGCGGTCCTCGGCGGGTGCAGCGGTTTGCTGGATGCCTTGGGTGTGACCGCCGTGGCCGCCTGCATCGGCCTTTCCTGTTGGGGGGCGCACGCCGCGACGCAAGGGCCTGAGGGCGCGACACCGCGCTGGATGCCCTGGGCCGTGGGGGCCTTCGCGCTGGCCCTGGCGCTGCACGCCGTGCCAGGCTTTCACAACCCACTCGTGCTCGACGGCGTCCGATGGCGGCCGGGTGACCCTGCCTTCGCCCTGAGGGCCTCGTTCGACAAGGCCAACGCGGGTTTGATGCTGCTGGTGACGGTGGTCCCGCGTGGTGAGCCGCTGCGCCGGGGCGGGCGCCACTCGTTCACCACCTTGTCGATCGCCAGCTTGACCACTGTTCTGACGCTCGCACTGGGATGGGCCTGGGGCCTGACCGAGCCAGCGTGGCGCTGGCCCAGCGTGCCCGGGCAGGCCATGGCGCTGCCACTTTTCCTGCTCCTCAACCTGCTGGTCACCTGCCTGGCCGAAGAGGCATTTTTCAGGGGGCTGCTGCAGACCGCCTTGATGAAACGGCTGTCGTCGCGCGCCTGGGGTGGCCGCTGGTGCGCCGTGGCACTGCCCGCCACGCTGTTTGGCCTGGCCCACCTGGCGGGCGGGCCGAAGATGGCCGCCCTGGCCACGGTCGTCGGCCTGGGCAGCGGCTGGGTTTTCGCTCGCACCGGCCGCATCGAGACCGCAGTGTTGACCCATTTCAGCGTCAACGCGGTGCACCTGCTGGCCTTCAGCTACCCCGCTCGCCCGGGCTGAGCCCCCACCACACCTGCGGCTCGGTACACTGTCGCCCTCCGCGCAGGCGCCCTCAGGCGCCGCCACCTTGCCCACACCCAGCCCAGCCGGGCACCGAACACCATGAGCCAGACCGAACGCCCCGAACTGCCCGACCGCCTCTCGATCGACCCGCGCAGCCCGCACCACGTCGCTGCCGTGTTCCAGCATGACATCGGCATCCGCTTCAACGACAAGGAGCGCAACGACGTCGAGGAGTACTGCGTCAGCGAAGGCTGGGTCAAGGTGCCCGCAGGCAAGACGCTGGACCGCAAGGGCCGCCCCATGTGCATCAAGCTCAAAGGCAAGGTCGAAGCTTTCTACCGCTGATGCACCTTCAGCGTGCCTTGCTGGCTCACACCCGGGACCGCAAGACTAAAAAAGCACCATGACGGTGCGCGACACCTGTTCATGAACCTGCTCCGCCTGCCGAAACGACCCGGCACGGCGCTTGCATGAGTCAACGCATCCGACCCGGTGGTGAAGTCGCCCCGGTCATGCACGACTCCCGCTGACGACGGCGGACTCAGTCGGCACTGGCGCCTGGCGCCGGTCCCCACCTGCACGTCCTCGTCTTCTCTGGAGCAATCATGAAAATCGTCGTTGTTGGCCACGGCATGGTCGGCCACAAATTCCTGGAAAGCCTCGCCGAAACCGGCTTGACGGGCGCCCAGGTGACCGTGCTCTGCGAAGAGCCCCGCCCTGCCTACGACCGCGTTCACCTGTCGTCCTACTTTTCGGGCACGACAGCCGAAGAGCTCTCTGTCGTTGAGCCTGGCTTCTTCGACCGCACCGGCTTCGATCTGCGCCTGGCCGCCCGCGCCGCCAAGATCGAGCGCCGCACCAACACCGTCACCACCGTCGACGGCGAAGAAATCGCCTACGACAAGCTGGTGCTGGCCACCGGCTCCAACCCCTTTGTGCCGCCCATCCCGGGCCGCGACCGCCCTCACTGCTTCGTCTACCGCACCATCGAAGACCTCGACAAGATGAAGGCCTCGGGCGCCAAGTCCAAGGTCGGCGTCGTGGTCGGCGGCGGCCTGCTGGGCCTGGAATGCGCCAAGGCCCTGCGCGACATGGGCCTGGACACCCACGTCGTCGAGTTCGCCCCGCGCCTGATGGCCGTGCAGGTCGATGAAGGCGGCGGGCGCGTGCTGCGCAGCAAGATCGAAGACCTGGGCGTGCACGTGCACACCAGCCACAGCACGGTCAAGATCGTCGACGGCGCCACGCACCGCCACCGCATGGTCTTCGAGGACGGCAGCCACCTCGAGACCGACATGATCGTGTTCTCGGCCGGCATCCGCCCGCGTGACGAACTCGCCCGCCAGAGCGTGCTGGCCGTGGGCGCACGCGGTGGCGTTGCCATCGACGACCACTGCCGCACCAGTGACCACCACATCTACGCCGTGGGCGAATGCGCCGCTTGGCACGACCAGACCTTCGGCCTCGTGGCCCCCGGCTATGACATGGCGCGCGTGGCCGCCAGGCACATCGCCGGCGACGCGCAAGCCGCCTTCACCGGCGCCGACATGAGCACCAAGCTCAAGCTGATGGGCGTGGACGTGGCCTCCATCGGCGACGCGCATGGCAAGGCCCCCGGTTGCCGCTCGTTCCAGTACATCGACGAGGTCAAGCAGGTCTACAAGAAGATCGTGGTCAGCGCCGACGGCAAGAAGCTGCTGGGCGCCGTGCTGGTCGGCAACGCCGATGAATACGGCACCTTGCTGCAAATGGCCCTGAACGGCATCGACCTGCCGGCCGACCCCGAGTTCCTGATCCTGCCTTCGAGCGACGGCAAGGCCAAGCCCGGCCTGGGCGTTGAAGCCCTGCCCGACAGCGCTCAGATCTGTTCGTGCAACAGCGTCACCAAGGGCCAGATCTGCGCGGCCGTGGGCGAAGGCGCCACCGACATCGCCAAGCTCAAGGCCTGCACCAAGGCCGGTGCCACCTGCGGCGGCTGCGTGCCCCTGGTCACCCAGGTGATGAAGTTCGAGATGAAGCGCCAGGGCATGGAGGTCAACAACCACCTGTGCGAGCACTTCGCCTACTCGCGCCAGGAGCTGTATCACCTCATCCGCGTCGGTCAGATCAAGACCTTCGATGAGCTGCTGGCCAAACACGGCAAAGGCCTGGGCTGCGACGTCTGCAAGCCCACCGCCGCCAGCGTGCTGGCATCGGTCTGGAACGACTTCGTGCTCAAGCCCGAGCTGGCCAAGCTGCAAGACAGCAACGACTACTTCCTGGGCAACATCCAGAAGGACGGCACCTACTCGGTGGTGCCCCGCATGCCCGGTGGCGAGGTCACGCCCGATGGCCTGATCGCCGTCGGCCAGGTGGCCAAGAAGTACGGCCTGTACACGAAGGTGACCGGTGGCGCGCGCGTGGACATGTTCGGCGCCCGCCTGGAGCAGCTGCCCCTGATCTGGGAAGAACTCATCGCCGCCGGCTTCGAGTCGGGCCACGCTTACGGCAAGTCGCTGCGCACGGTGAAGTCCTGCGTGGGCTCGACCTGGTGCCGCTACGGTGTGGATGATTCGGTCGGCCTGGCCGTGGAGCTGGAGAACCGCTACAAGGGCCTGCGCGCCCCGCACAAGATCAAGTTCGGCGTCTCGGGCTGCACACGTGAATGCGCCGAGGCGCAAGGCAAGGACGTGGGCGTGATCGCCACCGAGAAGGGCTGGAACCTCTACGTGTGCGGCAACGGCGGCATGAAGCCCCGACACGCCGAGTTGATCGCCTCCGACCTCACCAAGGCGCAGCTGATCGCCATGATCGACCGCTTCCTGATGTTCTACGTCAAGACGGCCGACCGCCTGCAGCGCACCAGCACTTGGCGCGACAACCTCGAAGGCGGCCTGGACTACCTCAAGTCCGTGCTGATCGACGACTCGTTGGGCCTGGGCGCCGAACTCGAAGCCCAGATGCAGCACGTGGTGAGCACCTACCAGTGCGAATGGAAGACGGCGGTGACCAACCCCGAGGTGCGCAAGCGCTTCCGCTCCTTCGTCAACAGCGAGGCCAAGGACGAGCGCATCGTCTTCGTCAAGGAACGCGGCCAGATCCGGCCTGCGCGCCCTGAAGAACGCACCGATGCGGCTTCCACGGCCACGACCGAGACCGCCTGAGCAGGAGCCTGAACCATGAGCGCCGTCCTCACCCCCACCATGACTTCCACCGCCCCCACCACCTCCTGGACCGACGTCTGCCCGGCAGACGACATCCTGCCCGACACCGGCGTGTGCGCGCTGGTGCAAGGTCGCCACGTCGCGGTCTTCCGCGTGGGCGCTGACCGCTTCTTCGCCATCGACAACGTCGACCCCAAGTCCGGCGCCAGCGTGCTCTCGCGCGGGCTGGTCGGCAGCCTGGGCGATCGCATCGTCGTGGCCTCGCCGCTCTACAAGCAGCACATTGACCTGCAAAGCGGCGAATGCATCGAGCAGCCCGAACTCTCGGTGAGCGCCCACGCGGTGCGCACCGAAGGCGGCCTCGTGCAGGTCAGCCTGCGCTGACCGCTCCCTGATCCAGACCGTACCGAAGAGACAAACCGCGAAAGCAGAGGGCGGCCCACCGCCCCGCTCGCCTGACGACGACCCGACAGAGGCGCGCAGGCCCACTCCCCCGCTGAACCTGGAACTCAAAAAAAATGACCGCTTCTCCTTCATCCCACCCAGCCGACGGGTAGGCCCCTCGTTGCGATGCCCTCGCCAACCCAGAAAACCGCCACCGGCCGGGCCAAAGCAGGGACAATCAGGCTTGTCCGACGCCCCTTGCCCCAAGCCATGTCCCTGTCCGTCTCCAGCCTCGTCCTGCGTGCCAAGCAATTGGAGCTCGAAGGCATCCGGCACCTGGCGGGCCGCATCGAACTGGTCGATGTCATCGGGCAACTGATCCACGCCTTGCAGCGCGAGCGCGGGGCCACCAGCATCTACCTGGCCTCCAGCGGGCAGCGTTTCGCCAGCGAGCGCCAAGCCACGGTCGAATCGGTCACGCCCATCGAGGCCCGCCTGCGCGAGCTGTTCGAGGCGCAACTCGCCCCTGAGGCGGGTGCGTCTGCTCGCATGCTCTCGCTGATGGCCTGGGTGGTGCTTGATCTCGACGCGCTCAGCAGCCTGCGCGGCCAGGTCGTGCAGCACACGGTCACCGCCCACGTCGCGGTGACGGCCTACAGCCGCCTGATCGCCGGCCTGGTCGAGCTCATCTTCCACGTGGCAGATGCCACGCTGCACCCCGGCATCTCGCGCCTGTTGGTGGCCTTTGTTCACCTGGTTCAGGGCAAGGAGGCCGCCGGCCAGGAGCGCGCTGTCGGCGCCCAGCTCTTCGCCTCCGGGCAGTGCAGCGAGGCCGAGCAGCAGCGCGTCATCCACCTCATCGACGCGCAAGAGCGCAGCCTGCATGTCTTCGAGGAGTTCACCGACCCAACGCTGCGAGGCCGCTGGCTGCAGTCGCAGCTGACGCCCAACATGGCGCAACTCGAGCGCCTGCGCCGCAGCGTGTGCACAACCCGAGTTGGCGCCAAGCTCGATGCCGCTTTGAGCGAGAGCTGGTTCGAGGTCACGAGTGCGCGCATCGGCGAGATGGAAGACATGCTCGTGGCCCTGGTGCACGCCCTGCGCCACGACTGCGACGCCCAGATCCGCGCCACCGAACAAGACCTGCAAGACTCCGAGGGCCTGCTCGAGCGCCTGCGCCAGAACCCGCCGCGCCACAGCCACGCGGTCGATCGCTTCTTCAACGACGCCGAACAATCCGAAGCACCCGTGCTGTCAAACCTGCCCGATGGCCTGAAAGACGCGCCGGGCGCAGGGGCTGGTTCGGCCCTGGTCGAGCTGCTGCAGGATCAGTCTGCCCGGCTCAGCCGCATGGAGTCCGAGCTCGACACCGCGCGCCGCGCGCTGCACGAGCGCAAGGTCATCGAGCGCGCGAAGGGCGCGCTGATGTCGCGCCTGGGCCTGAGCGAAGAAGAGGCCTTCCGTGCATTGCAGAAGGCCTCGATGGACCACAACAAGCGCCTGCTCGATGTGGCCGAGGCCACGCTGGCCCTCCCTGATTTCGCCTTCGCCTCACAGGTTCGCCCCCCAGAGCGCTGAGCCCGAGAAGGCTGACAAAGCCTTTCAGCCGCCGCCGCTGTCGCGTCCGTTGCGTTCGGCCAGCAAGCGCGCCTGAGCACGCATGGCGCGCTCTTCGAGGGGTGCCTCGACCAGGGTGTCCTGCCTCATCAGCTCGATGAGCCGGGCGGTCACGGCCTCCTGGTCACCGAACATCAGCAAAGCGGCCTGAGCGCCGAAGTGATCGTGGCGCATCACCTGCAGGGCTTGCAGGTCACGGGCCATGTCGTCCACCGTGGTGGGCGCCTGCTCCGACTGGATGCGCTGACGAACGGCCTCCTGGTAGCGGTCGAACCGTTGCGCCAGCTCCAGCGCCTGTGCCTGCAAGCCGGGCGACAAGCCGGCGGCGGCTTCGCGCGCGAGAGCCGTCAGTTGATCGGGGGTGCTGAAGGCCACCAGTTGCTCCAGCGTCACCACCGTGTCGGCATCCAGCATCAAGGCACCCGAGGCATCGGTGCGAAAGGGCTTGACCGTGCCAATGCGCACCGGGCCCTCATCGCCGACGGGCACCCCGGAGAACGTGCCGCTTTGCTGCCCAGGCACCGGCACCTCGGGCTGGATCCAGCGATCCGGACCGGGCGGCTGGACCAGGGGTGCTTTCGCTGCGGGTGGAGCGCCGCCCGAAAACACCCCCAGCCAGCCAACCAGGGCCAGGGTCGCCAGGCCGACCAGCGCCAACAGCGCAAGGGCAGGCCCGGACCATGGCCGGCGGCGCGACGTGATCGAGATGACCATGGCGCGCCTCCGATCAGTAAGGGCAGTTCTGGTTGAAGCGGTCGAACACCAGCGCCGTCGCGTAGCGCGCGTGCTCGGTGCCGCACAGGAAGGTCGAGTAGCGGGTGTCCCCGTCGAGGAAGCGCTTCATCCAGGCCACCCCATACCGCCCGATCGGCGTGTTGGTCGAGTTCGGCGAGAAGTGCGTGGCGCCGTTGAGCTCGCCATAGGCCTTCGAGGTGGCGCCAGGCAGCGCTGCGTAGAACGGCCGCGCATGGACGCCCACGGGCGCGATGGTGTCGCCATCGGCCCCGACGATCATCGTCGGCACGCGCACGGTCGTGAAGGCCGAGTTGATGTTCCACGGCGTCAGCGGGTACGAGGCCTTGAGCGTGGGGTTGTCGCGCGCAGCGATCAGCGCACCACCGCCACCCATCGAGTGCCCGGCCACGGCCAGGCGGCTGGTGTCGATGCGCGCCTTGACGGCCGAGCTCGACGAGTTGATGACGTGGTTGAGCGCGGCCATCAGCTGGTTGGCCCGGCTGTCGGGTTGGTCGAGCGTGGTCAGGGTGTTGAGGGTGATGACCACGAAACCGTGTGTGGCGATGCGGCGACCCAGCCAGGCGATGCTGGTCTGGGTGGCGGTGAAGCCAGGGCTGATGGCGATGACGCCATAGCGCGCCTGCGTGGTCGGGTAGTAGATGGTGCCGCCACCGAAACCGCGCGGTGCGGTGACGGAAGCGGTGCTCACGCTGAGCGGGCCGGCCGAGGCATTGAGGGATGCGGAGGTCGGCGCCGTGGTCTGGGCGAAGGCGCTGGCAGCGGCGGCCACAAGGGTGGTGGCCAAAACAGAGCGGATGGGTGCGTTCTTCATGTGTCCTCTTGTTTGTCGGTTGGGTGCATCGTGGAGCGGAGCCCGTTGCGGCGACCAAAGCCGACTCAACGGGGCCCATGCACTGTGCTCGCCGACCTCAGGACCGTGAAGAAACACCACGGACAAAAAGCAGACCCAAAGGGACAGTGGGGGATCAGGAAAACCCGGTCACTGCAGGTGCAAACGCGCGCCGTCCTGTGCCATGCGGTACTCGCGCGGTGTCAGGCCCGTCCAGCGCTTGAAGGCGTGGCGAAAGCTCACCACGTCGCTGAAGCCCAGTGCCTCGGCGATGTCTTCGGTGCTCAAGCGCGTGCCCACCAGGTAGTCGATCGCCAGGCGCTTGCGCACCGCAGCCAGCAACTCGGAGAAGCCGGCACCTTCGGCCTCCAGCCGGCGACGCAGGGTGCGCGATGTCATGCACAGGCGACTGGCCACCTCTTCGATGGAGGGAAAGCGGCCACCGTGCCGGGTGAGTTCTTCGTAAACGCGTCGGGTCATGCCCGCGCCCCAGCTGGCCTCCTCCAGCAACCGAGCACATTGCACCGACAGGTGAGAAGCCGTGATCGGGTGAGCGAGTTGCGGCGCACGCGTGAGCAAGGTGGCGTCAAAGCGCAGGGTGTTGGCCGACTGGCCGAACACGACGGGGGCATGCAACACGCGCTCCCAGTGGCTGACGTCTGCCGGCGCCTGCCCGATGTAGCCGGCTTGCTTGGGGCCAAAGGACTCGCCCATCACGTCCTGGCCAATGCGCACGTGGGCCGCCAGCTGCAGGTCGATCATGAAGCGGTAAAGCGCCTCATCGACATCGGGCCAGGGGAAGGCAGCGCGGTCAGGGAAGGTCCAAACCGCTTCATCGCCCTGCACCTCCCAGCGCAAGGGCAGCATGCCGCCCGAGAGGGGGTGATAGCGGATGGCGCGCTCCCAGACCTGGCGAAGCGACTCCGAGCACAGCAGCGCGTAGCCATACATGCCGTAGTGCGTCACACCCAGGCGCTCGCCCACGCGCAGACCGAGGTCGGCATGGGGCAAGAGGCGCACGGCGTTGCGGCTGGCGCGCAAGAACTGCGCACACGAGGTCATGGTGAAAGGGTTGCTGACGTTCTCCGGCAGCAGGCCGGTGCCTGCGAGCACCTCGTGCGGGTCGGCGCCCAGCTCGGTCATCACCCCCAGCAGCACCGAGAGCTTGGAAGGCGGGAAGCGCCGGTCGCCAGCGCGGGCCAGCAGCAGCGCGGTGCCGCGCCCGTCGGTGGAAGCGCGCAAAGGTGGCGCCGGATCGGTGTCGATGAGCAGCATGGTGAGGACCTCCTGAATGCCTGATCGCGGCGATTCTGTCAGCGGCCTGCCCACTTGCATCTCCGGGACGCCCCGGGTCTGCGGCATCGCATCTGGACACCGATGTCCGATCCGATCACCCCCTTGTCCGATCCGATCACCCGTGGGCCAGGAGCACGCGTGCGGCCTCGATGCGCAGGGCCATGTCCACACCGGGGTCGTTCATCACGGACAGCAGGAAAGCGCGTGGGCCGTCGGCCGCCACCGCACCGATCGAAGGCGACGCTGGCGCGCCCAAGGAACTCGGCGGGACACCGAAGTGAGGAGCGGGCCGGCCAGGCACGTCGCCACCGCTGTTCTGGTCTGCGAGCGCGTCGGCCGCATCCCGGGACGACGCAGCCAGCCAGCGCGCCCATGGCTCGGCTGGAATGGGCAAGAGCCTGCTCAGCAGCGTTGCCTGCCCGTCTTCGCTGGGTGAGCAATCGAGCCAGGGGGATTCGGCGAACACGGGAACGAGGTCAGGGGCGACGAACGCCGACCACCGATCGGGTGCGACCTCGCGGGGCACGGGCCAGGCGTCGTGGCTGGCATCGGTTGGCGTATCGGCCGGCCAGCACGTGAAACGCCAGGCAGCCGCATCGGCGGGTGACACGGTCACGCCAACCTGCTGCAACCCCTCTCGGATCAACTGGCGCAGCACCAACAGGGCTTCGTCCGCCGACCGGGTCGGTGGCAGGGCGAAGCACAGCAGCCAGCCCTCGGTGCCATCGACCGCGATGGCAGGCGCGGGCAAGCCAGCCTGAGCTTGCACCCACGTCCAGACCCGGCTCACCCATTCGCTTTCGGCCGCACGCACGTGCCAGGCCACGACCTGCGAGCCCTGCCCCGCACCCAGCAGGCGCTCCCATTGCTTCGACAGCGCAACGCCCATGCTCACCCCGCCGTTCAGTTCAGCGCCGCGGTCACGATGACCTCGATGCGCCATGCGGGGTTCACCAGCGGCGCCTGGAAGGTGGCGCGGGGCGGCGCGGTCACGCCGTCGAACCAGGCCTCCCAGACTTCGTTCATGGCTGGCACCTCGGCGATGTCACGCACGATGACCTGGGCCATGAGGATGCGACCGCGCGAGCTGCCAGCTTCCAGCAGCAGGGCGTCGATCTGCTCGAGCACCTGACGGGTCTGGCCCGCCATGTCGGCATCCGGGTCGGTGGGCACCTGGCCGGCCAGCCACACCATGCTGCCGTGGATGGCGGCGTCGGAGTAGCGGCGCTCGGGGTTGAGGTAACGAATGGCTGGGCTCATGTCTCGGGTTCCGGTTCGGTCTCTGCGCGAGACCACCCCCGATCATCGCCCGAACTTCACTGCGTGCGCGTCCAGACCTGGGTGCGACCGAAAGCCGGCACGCCCCTGTAGCCGCGCACCTTGAGCTGCTGGCCATGCTCCAGCACGGTGATCTCGACCTTGTAGACCTTGCCCGAGACCGGGTCGAGCACCTGCCCACCGGCCCACTTGTCGGTGTTGTCGGGGTCGCCCTTGAGGTTGCTCAGGATCTCCAGCCCGGCCAGCGGGGCGCCCTTGCGCTCGTCGTCGCACAGGTCGCAGCGCAGGTCTTTGGCCGAGCGGCCATCGAGCAGGCGAACGATGCGCCCCGAGAGCACGCCATCGCGCTCAGTGATGACGATCTCTGCCTTGCGCTGCTTGCCGCCGTCGTCAAAGCTCCACCACGTGCCCACGGGACTGCCGTCGGCGTGGGCCATGGGCACCCAGCTCAACAACGGCAGGCAGATCAGGGTCAGGCGGGCGAGGTTCACGGGCTTCAAACGGCTCTCCGGTTCGGGGGGTGTCACAAAAAACCCCTTACTGTCCCACCCGAATGTCTGCCCGTCAAGGTAATTTGCACCCATCTGGCGATGAATCGACACGTTGCCGCCATTTGACCGACGTTGATCACTCATGTTGTCAAAATAAGGGCCACCAACGACAAATGACGCAAGGTGGGGAACTTCGCTAGACTGCCAGCGTCCCACCAGGACCCCTTCGCATTCCCCTCGCGGCCGTCCAAGATGATCCAACGCCTGTGCTGGTTGATGCTGCTGTGCAGCCAGCTCCTTTGCGGCAGCGCCTTGGCCGGCGCGCTGCGCATCACCCCGGCCCAAACTGCGCAGAACGTGCACGCCGCCGCCGACGTGCTCGAAGACGCGTCCGGCCAACTCAACCTGCAGGACCTGCTCTCAGGGGGCGCGGCCGAGGGCTTTCGGCCAGCGGGCTCGGCGCTCTCCAGCTTTGGTTTCACGCGCTCGGCCCATTGGTACCGCTTCACGCTGGACAACCCTGGCAACACGCCACAGCGCAGGCTGCTGGTGCTGCGCACGCCCTGGCTGGACACGGTTCACCTGTACACGGCCGACGCCCATGGGGGCTTCCAGGAGCGCCTGGTGGGCGACGACCTGCCTTTCTCGGCCCGAGACCACCTCACGCCAGCCTTCGTGCTGGACGTGACCGTCGAACCCGGTCGCCACACCCATTACCTGCGGGTGAGCAGCCGCCAGGCATTCATGACGCCGATCGAGCTGTGGCAGCCCGAGGCCTTCGCGGCCGAACAGGAGCGCTGGGCCGCCTACTACGGCATGTTCTACGGCATCTTGCTGGTGATGGTGCTCTACAACGGGCTCATCTGGCTGTGGACGCGCGAGCCCAACTACGCCTGGTACTGCCTGTACCTGCTGGCCTTCAGCGCCATGAACGCGTCCTACAGCGGCTTTGCTTTTCAGTTCTTCTGGCCCGACTCGCCAACCTGGAGCAACCTGGGGCACACCGTCTTCATCTTCATCTTCCAGGTCACGGCCACGCTGTTTTCCATGACCTTCCTGGAGTCCAGGACGCGTCTGCCACGGCTGCACCGGGTGCTGCAGGGCTTCCTGGTGCTGCTGCTGGCCTGCTGGCTGGGCGTGACCTGGTGGGGCAACCCGGTGGCCTACAACGCGGCCCCCGTGAACTTCATCTTCCTGGGCACACCACTGATCCTGGCCGCCGGCCTGGCAGCCTGGTGGAGTGGCTACCGCGCCGCGCGCTTTTTCGTGCTCGCGACCATGGTCAGCCTGAGCGGTGCCTTGTGCACCGCGCTGACGGTCAGCGGCTTTTTGCCCTACACCTTCGCCACCTTCCATGCGGCAGAGTTCGGCATCCTCATCGACGTGGTGCTGCTGTCGCTGGCGCTGGGCGACCGCATCAAGCTGCTGCGCGATCAGCACCACGCCACGCAGCAAGCCATGCTCGAGCAAAGGCTGCACGCCAGCGACCTGCTTGCCCAGGTCAACGCAGACCTGGAGCGCACGGTGCAAGAGCGCACCGCCGAGCTGGCCCGTGCACGCGACGAGGCCGAGCGCCTGGCCCGCACCGACGGCTTGACCGGTGTGGCCAACCGGCGCTGTTTCGAAGAGGTCGCTGCGAGAGAGGTGGCCCGCGCCCAACGCTACCAGCAGCCGCTGTCGATCATCCTGTTCGACATTGACCTGTTCAAGCAGGTCAACGACCAGCACGGCCACGCAGCCGGTGACGCGGTCATTCGAGCCGCCGCCAGCGTGGTCCGAGAAGCCGTTCGAGAAGTGGACTTCGTGGCCCGCGTGGGTGGCGAGGAATTCGCCATCTTGCTGCCAGGCATCCACCAGGCGCAGGCGGTGACCACGGCCGAGCGGCTGCGCGAACTCATCGCCGAGCGCGAGGCCGTGCACCAGGACCTCAGGCTGCGGCTGACAGCCAGCCTGGGCGTGAGCGAATGCCGCGCCGACGACCCAGGCTTTGGCGCCTTGTTGCACCGCGCCGACCAGGCCATGTACGTGGCCAAACAGCGCGGGCGCAACCGGGTGGCGGTGGCGCCCGATGCGCCTGTTGCGCCCGACGTGCCCGAGGCACCGGCGGCCTGATCCTCAGCGAGCGGTGCTGCGCGGCTTGAGGCGATCGAGCTGGAAACGCTTGCGCAGGATGCCGTCGAGCGTGCGCACTGGCATCCATTGCTTGAGAAACGGCATCAGCCGGCTCTTCTTGCCCAGCCTGACCACGGGCGGGCAGTCTGGTCGCGCGAGTTGCGCGACCAGCAAGCTGGCGAAGGTGTCGGCTGGCATGGCGTCGGACTGGCTCTCGTTGGCACGGGCCAGCACGCCGTCACGCACCGCCTGGTAGGGCGAGTCGGGTGCCAGGCTGACCTGGTTGGCCGCGCTGCTGCCGAACGCCGATTGGATGCCACCCGGCTGTACCGTCACCACTCGGATGCCGAGTGGCTCGGCCTCCATGCGCAAAGCATCGGACGCGGCGTTGAAGGCGGCCTTGCTGGCGCAATAGGGCCCGGCAAACGGCGTGGTCAGCACGCCCGAGACGCTGCTGATGTTGACCACCAGGCCGCGGCCGCGCTCGACCATGCCGGGCATCACCGCACGCACCAGGGCGATGGGAGCGAACAGGTTGACCTCGAACTGGCGCTGCCATTCGGACTGGGGCACGTCCAGCATCGGCCCCATGGCGCCATAGCCAGCGTTGTTGACCAGGGTGCCCACGCCCAAGCCCTCGGCCTTCAGGGAAGCGAGCAAGTCTGCGGTGCCCTGGGCGTCGGTCACGTCCAGGGCGCGCACCAGCATGCCTTCGGCCGCCAGCGGCGCCAGGGTGTCCAGGCGGCGGGCGGTCGCGCACACGCGCTGACCGCTGCGGTGAAAGGCTCGGGCCAGGGCCTGGCCAATGCCGGAACCGCAACCCGTGATCAAAACCAGTTCCTGCGGCTGTTGCATGGGTGCTTTCATGAAGTTGAAGGGGCTTGCGCCGAATCGCGCGAAGTTGGCATTTTGCCGATCCCTGCGGGAGCTGAGCAGACCATGTTGCGGGACCGGGTCGGCATCGGCTTGACACATGCACTCCCTACAGTGAGCCCACACCTTTGTTCCCCCAGGAGTTGCCCCATGCGTCGCATCCCATTCGCCACCTCCTTCGGCCTGTGCTTGCTGAGCTTGCTGGGCAGCCCCGCTCAGGCGGCCGATTGGTCCCTGAGCTACATCGGTCAGCAGATCGTGGCCTCGGGCACCAGCTTCCAGGGCACGACCGTGGGTGGCCTGTCTGGCATCGACTTCGACGCCAGCACCGGCACCTACTTCGCCATCAGCGACGACCGCAGCGGCCTGAACGCCGCGCGCTTCTACAACCTCAGCCTGGACATCGATCGCTTCGCCCGCTCGGCCACGCCCGGTGCGGCCGGTGTGGCTTTCAACAGCGTGACCACGTTGCAAACGCCCACCGGCGCGGCTTTCGCCACCAACACGGTCGACCCGGAAGGCATCCGCTACAACGCCGCCACCCAGACCCTGGTGTGGAGCAACGAAGGCCAGCGCAGCGCCGCCGGCCTGCAAGACCCCACCGTGCGCGAGATGCGCCTGGACGGCTCGCACGTTCGCGAGTTCGGTGTGCCGACCGCGTACAAGCCCCTGGGTAGCGCAGCAGGCACCGCAGCGGGAGACCGGGGCATCGTCAACAACCTGGCCTTCGAGAGCCTGACCTTCTCCACCGACGGTCGCACGCTCTACACCGCCACCGAGAACGCCCTGGTGCAAGACGGCCCCACCTCGACCGTGAACAGGGGCTCGCGCAGCCGCATCCTGTCTTTCGACGTGGCCAGCGGTCAGGCTGGGGCCGAGTACGCCTACGACGTCTCGCCCGTGGCCATCGCGCCCAACCCCGCAGGCGCCTTCGCCACCAATGGCCTGACCGACCTGCTGGCCATCGGTGACCGACAGTTCATCGGCATCGAGCGCTCGTTCGCCATCGGCGCGCAAACGCCCGGCACACCGGTGACGGGCAACACCATCCGCCTGTTCCACATCGACGCTCGCCAAGCCACCGACATCTCCGGCCGCGAGAGCATCGATGGCGACGACAGCGTCGTGGCCGCCAAAAAGGAATTGCTGCTCGACCTTTCGGACTTGCGCAACGACGATGGCTCGGCACTGGCCCTGGACAACATCGAAGGCCTGACGCTGGGCCCGGTGATCGGTGGCAAGCAAACGCTGGTGCTGGTGTCGGACAACAACTTCAGCGGCACCCAGTTCACGCAGTTCGTGGCCCTGCAGGTCTCGCAAGTGCCCGAGCCCAAGACCTGGGCGATGCTGTTGGGCGGCCTGTGCGCCATCCTGGGCCTGGGCCGCAAGCCAGGACGTTGATGCGGCAAAGGCCCTAAGATCGCGGGCGGTCGAACCCAGGAACCGCCCCATGAAACTGCTCATCGTTCACGCCCACAACGAACCCCAGTCCTTCGTCACCTCGATGAAGGACCTCACCGTCCGCCACTTCGAGCAGGCGGGCTGGCAGGTGCAGGTCTCCGACCTGTACGCCATGGGCTTCAACCCGGTGGCCTCGGCGGCCGACTTCGGCGCCCGCCAGAACCCCGACTACCTCACCTACGCACTGGAGCAGCGCCAGGGCTGGCAAAGCAAAACGCTGGCGCCCGACATCGTGGCCGAGGTCGAGAAGGTGCAATGGGCCGACCTGATCATCTTCAGCTTCCCCGTTTATTGGTACAGCATGCCGGCCATCCTCAAGGGCTGGGTCGACCGCGTCTTCATCTCGGGTGTCTGCTACGGCGGCACCCGCATCTACGACCGTGGCGGCCTCAAGGGCAAGCGTGCCATGCTCGCCACCTCCCTGGGTGGCCAGCCCCACATGTTCGGCCCTGGCGCCGTGCACGGCGAACTCGAAACCCTGCTCAAGCCCATCCAGCAAGGCATGCTGGGCTACGTGGGCCTGACGGTGCTGCCGCCGTTCGTGGCCTACCACGTGCCCTACCTGAAGCAGCCGGAACGCGAAGCCATCATGCAGGCCTACCAGGCGCACCTGAACCAGCTGGACTCGCTCGAGCCTTTGACGATGCCTTCGCTCAACGACTACGACGCGACGATGCACCCGCTGCGGCCCACCGCGGGTTGACCCCGAGGGGCTCGCGCGTGGCTTGAGGGCGACCCACCGGCGCTGGCGGAAAAAGCCAATCAGGTGGCGGCTCACGCCATGGCGCTGGCGGGCACGGCTGCCTACCATGGGTCATCCCACATGACTCGCCCAGCCCGAACCATGGTCAAGCCCTCTCCCCAGGCACCCCACGCCACCCGAGCCGCCCACATCAAGCAGGTCGCCGAGGCCGCAGGCGCCGCGCTGCGTCAGCGCCACCCCGTCCTGCAGCACCAGGACACCATCGGCGCGGGCATCCTGGCCTTCGCGCTGGTGGGCATGCTGGCGTCAGGCTGGCTGTACCTTCAAGGCACCTGGCCTGCGTGGCTGACCATCGTGGTCACGGCCATGTTCGCCTCGCTCACCCACGAGCTCGAACACGACCTCATCCACAAGATGTACTTCAGGAAGACGCCCTGGGCGCACAACCTGATGATGGGCCTGGTGTGGCTGGCGCGGCCCAGCACCGTCAACCCCTGGGTGCGGCGCGAACTGCACTTTCACCACCACAAGACCTCGGGTCAGGCGGTGGACCTGGAAGAGCGCGCCATCACCAATGGCGAGCCCTGGGGCCTGCGCCGCCTGATCATGCTGGGTGACAACGCTTTGTCGGTGCTGCTGCGTGCTCACCGCGCACCGTCGATGCTGAACATCCTCAAGCGCTCGTTCATGGCTTACTTCCCGCTGGGGGTGGTGTTCTGGGCCAGCTGGCACGCCTTCCTGGCCTTTCATGCGGTCGACGCCGTTGCGGCTGCGCTGGGTTCACCCATCGCGTGGTCGGCCAACACGCTGTCGTTCATGCACACGCTGGGCGCGTGGGTGGTGGTGCTGATCGCGCCCAACGTGTTGCGCAGCTTCTGCCTGCACTTCGTCAGCAGCAACATGCACTACCACGGTGACGTCGAGGCGGGCAACCAGATCGAAGAGTGCCAGGTGCTGGACTCGTGGCTCATGCTGCCGTTTCACCTGTTCTGCTTCAACTTCGGCTCGACCCACGCCATCCACCACTTCCTGGTCAAAGAGCCCTTCTACGTGCGCCAGATGACGGCCTCGCAGATCAAACCGGTGATGCGGGAGATGGGCGTGCGCTTCAACGACTTCGGCACCTTTGCGCGCGCCAACCGGCTGGGTGTCGCCGCATAATCGTCGCGCCCCATGAGGCGCCCCGACATGCAACGCTCTCCCACCTCCCTGGCCAGCTGGGTCGGCGTCATCCACCGCACCCTGGTCTCGTGTGGCTGTGACGCCGATGGCATCTTGCTGCAAGCCGGCATCTCGCCAGCGTCGCTGCGCACGCCTCAGGCGCGCATCCCCATCGAGCAAACCAGCCAGCTCTGGCGCCTGGCCACGGCCGCTTCGGGCGACGCGGGCTTCGGCATCCGCGTGGCCAGCCACGTGCGGGCCAACACCTTCCACGCCTTGGGCCTGTCGCTGGCGGCCAGCCCCACGCTGCGCGACGCCTTCGCGCGGCTGCTGCGCTACTTCCGCATCGTCTCGGACGCGGGCGAGCTCCACTTCACGGTCGATGGCGAATGGGCCCGCTTCGAGCTGATGGCGCCCGATGGTTACGGCATCTCGCACGAGTCGGTCGACGCCTTCATGTCGTGCATGGTGCGCATGTGCCGCGCGCTGGCCAGCCCACTGCCCGCCGAACCGGCCGAGGTCCAACTCAAGCGCCCCCGCCCCCAGGACACCCAGGCGTTCGACGCCGCCTTCCGCTGCCCGATCCACTACGGCAGCGACCGCAACGAGCTGAGGTTTCGCCTCAGCGAACTCGATGCCACCTTGCGCGACGGCGACGCCCACCTGGCGCGCCACCACGACCCCATCCTCGTGAAGATGCTCGCCGACGTCGAAAAGGACAACCTGCAACACCGCGTGCTGGGCTTGCTGGTCGAGTTGCTGCCGCGCGGTGGCGCCACGCAGGAGCGAGTGGCCGAGCGCCTGGGCCTGAGCCTTCGCACGCTTCAGCGCAGGCTGCAGGAGCAGGGCACGTCTTATTGCGACATCCTCGACAGGGCGCGGTTGACCGTCGCCAGGCGACTGCTGAGCCAGGAGGTCCACGCGCTCAGCGAAATTGCCTACCTGCTGGGTTTTTCCGACCTGTCGGGCTTCAGCCGCTTTTTCAAGCGCGCAACGGGCGAGGCACCCGGGGCGCATCGGCATCGTTTGCTGCGGGATGGCTCGGTCGCTGCACAACCCTGATGTGCGCTGGCGGCGTTTCTTGCGCGCCTGCCTGCGTCAGCTGCGTTGTCCAGGCACCATGCGCGGCTGACACCAGGCCGCCAGCCAGATCAACACGAAAGCGGTCAACCAGACAAAGTAGCCCGGTTGGCTCAGGATACCCGGCAGGGGCACTTGCCCCTCGGGACCGAGGGTGCGCCAACCCACGTGTGCATGACACAACACCAGCGCACCCATGGCCCAGGCGGGCCCGACCCGCCAGCGTCCCTGCCAACGGGGCACCAGCGCCACCAATTCCCGAAAGAAAACGACGTTGCCCGCCAAACTCACCAGGTGCACTGGGTAGAGGATCGACTGGGGCAGGTACAGCGCCATCAGCACGCTTTTTGCGAGCAAATGAACACCTCGCAGAGGCGTGCCTGGAGATGCGCCGATGTCAGGCGTGGGCAATGTGGGCAAGAAAAGGCTCAGCAGCCACAGCCCCAAGGCGATCCACCTGAGCAGTTGCGTCGCCTGCGCCCTGAGTCCTTGCACGTCCATGCAGCCATCGTAACGTCAGGGGCAGCGTGAGCAAAGGCCAACAAGCCCTCCAACAACGTCGCGCAGATCACCCATGAGCGCAGCGGCAAAAATCAGGCCCCGC
This sequence comes from uncultured Aquabacterium sp., assembly GCA_964373965.1. Classification (GTDB taxonomy): domain Bacteria; phylum Pseudomonadota; class Gammaproteobacteria; order Burkholderiales; family Burkholderiaceae_C; genus Aquabacterium. The sequence continues at coordinate 43,212 of CAYJXE010000002.1, forward strand.
CCACCGCCGAACCCGCTCGCCTCAACAACTGCCGACACCGCTGAGACAGGTGCACGACCCGCAAATGCTTGCCCGCGCGCTCATAGCGCTGGCGCAAGGTGTGCAAGGCCTCGATGGCCGAGTAATCGACAAAGCTCAGGTGCTGGCAATCGAGCGTGACATGGGCAGGGTCATCGGCCACCGCGAACGCATCAAGGAAGGCCGTGGTGGAAGCAAAAAACAGCGTCCCGTGCAAGCGGTAGGTGCGCGAACCCTCGGGCTGATCCATCACCTCGGCGCGCAACTCCCGCGCGTGCTGCCACGCGAAGTGCAAGGCCGAGATCACGACCCCGCAGAGCACCGCCGCCGCGAGGTCGGTGAACACGGTCACCACCGTGACCAGCGCGATCAGGAAAACGTCCTGGCGCGGCACCTTGCCGATCACCTGCAGCGAGCCCCAGGCGAAGGTCTGCTGCGCCACCACGAACATCACCCCCACCAGCGCAGCCAGCGGGATTTGCTCGATCAGCGGCGACAGCCACAGCACGAACATCAGCACCATCACCCCCGCCACCACGCCCGACAAGCGCCCTCGCCCGCCCGAGTTCAGGTTGATCATGGTCTGGCCGATCATGGCGCAGCCCCCCATGCCACCGGCCAGGCCGGAAGCGATGTTGGCCGCGCCCAAAGCCACGCACTCGCGGTTGGTGCGGCCTCGGCTCTGGGTGATCTCGTCCGTGAGGTTCAGGGTCAGCAAGGTCTCCAGCAGGCCGACCATGGCCATCAGCACGGCATAAGGCGCGATGACCTGGAGCGTCTCGATGTCCCACGTCACCTGGGGCCAGGCCAGCTTGGGCCAGCCACCAGCGATGTGGGCCATGTCGCCCAGGGTTCGGGTGGGCAGGCTCAAGCCCCAGGTCAGCAATCCCACCCCCAGGATGGCCACCAGCGCAGGCGGCACAGCGCGGGTCAGCCGTGGCACGAGCCAGGTCACGGCCATCGTCAAGGCCACCAGCCCCACCATGAGCCACAGGGCCTCGCCCTGCAACCAATGGCCAGCGGCCTGGAAGTGTTCCAGCTGCGCCAGCGCGATCACGATGGCCAGGCCGTTGACGAAACCCAGCATCACCGGGTGAGGCACCATGCGCACCAGCTTGCCAAGGCCCAGGGCGCCGAACAACACCATGATCAGGCCGCTGAGCAGCACCGTGGCCAGCAGGTGCTGCACGCCGTGCTGCACCACCAGGGCCACGATCACCACGGCCATCGAGCCAGCTGCGCCCGAGACCATGCCCGGCCGCCCACCGAACAAGGCCGTGATCGTGCAGACGATGAAGGCCCCGTACAGGCCCATCAGCGGGTTGAGCTGGGCCACCAGCGCGAAGGCGATGCATTCCGGCACCAGGGCGAAAGACGTCGTGATGCCCGCGAGCACGTCGCGGCGAATGCGGAGGGCGTTCATGAAGTGAGCACAGGCAATGGAAAGGCCCGCAGCGGATTCACGGCAGGGCTGGCGAGCATAACCCCGGTGCCGAGGTGATCCCCCGATGCAGCCGATCGGCTTCACGCCTAGCATCGAAAGCGATGTCCCCCCCCGGTCCAGCCACCCCCGCCGCCCGCTTCCTGCGGCCTCTGCCCGCCGAGGCTCGAGCAGCGGTCATGGCACGCGCCCTGCCCTGGTCCGCACCAGCAGGTCAGGCCATCTACCGAGCGGGCGATGCTGTCGAAGCCCTCTGGCTGATCGACGAAGGCACGGTGGTCTTTCAGGCCGGCACGGCGCAAGGCCAGACGCTGGCATTGGCCACCTCGCACGCCGGTCACTGCTTTGGCGAGATCGAAGTGCTCTCGGGCTTCGCCGCCGACTGCACGGCCAGCGCACTCCACGCCACCCAAGGCTGGCGCCTGAACGCCGCGGACGTGCACGACCTGCTGCAAACGGTTGCGCCCTTCGGCGCCCTGCTTGCCACCACGCAGGCTCGCAGCGCCCGACTGATGCATCGCCTTTACCAACAGGCCCTGCTGATGCCCGAGGCGCCACGCCTGGCTTTCCTGCTGCTCAACGCCGCCCGACAACGCCCGCGCCTGAACGGCCAGGCCCGTTGGGTGGTGCCCATGACCCAGGAGCAGCTCGCGCAGTTCACCGGCACCACGCGGCAGTTCGTCAACAAGCGGCTCAACGAATGGGTGGCGCAAGGCTGGCTGGCCACGGCCTACCGACAACTCGAGGTCACCGACCCCGACGGCCTGACCGGCCTGCTGTCGCCCTGGCTGAACGGCCGGTCCTGGGACCTGCAGGCCGAGCGCTGAAAACCCGGCCCCTTGCTTGCGGGGAAAATGTCATCGCGTTGATGTTCCTTCATGGCGCGCCTGGCCATCCTGACTCGGTCACCACCACCCCCAGGAACCCGCCATGGCCCCAGCCAAACCGATGCGCCGCGCTCGCGCGCTTCCACTCGCCACCGCCTTGCTCGCCGGCAGCCTGCTGGCCCATGCCGGCCCCTTGCGGGTCGAACAAGGCCGCATCGTCGACGCCCAGGGCGCCGACATCGTGCTGCGGGGCTTCAACCTGTCGCAGCGCCACAAGCTGCCGCCCTTTCGCACCAACGAAGACCCAGCCCTGTTCACCCGCCTGAAGGCCGTGGGCACGAACGCCGTGCGCCTGCAGTTCAACTGGGAGGCCTTCGAGCCCGAGCCCGGTCGCTACGACGAAAGCTACCTCGACCACTACGCAGGGGTCGTGGCGCGTGCACAGTCAGCCGGCATCTACGTGATCGTCGACATCCACCAAGATGCCTTCAGCCGCTGGACGCTCAACGGCTGTGGCGAGGGCTTCCCGAAGTGGGCGATCCCGCCTGGCACCCCCACCGCCGAGCCCGACAACGGCGCCAAGTGCGCGGGCTGGCCCTTCCAGGCCGTGGTGTTCCAACGCGGCACGCTCAACCGCGCCTTCGATGCCTTCATGCAGCCCGGCAACTTCGCCCGCGAGCGTTACATGCAGGTGCTCGAACGCCTGGCCACGCGGTTCGTGAACAGCCCCAACGTGATCGGCTACGAGCCCATCAACGAACCGATGGGCTCGACGCAGATGCTGGTGCAGCTCTACCGGGACGCCGCCGCGCGCGTGCGCGCCATCGACCCGAGCGCCATCGTGTTCCTGGACTCGGAGATCTGGACGGGGTCGGGCCTGGAGGACACCAAGCTGCCGAACCCCGGCATCGACAACATCGTTTTCGCACCGCACTACTACGACGCGCTGATCTACCTCAAGGCCTGGAGCGGCCTGCGCTACGAGTGGCTGGCCGCGCGCAACCGCGCCCTGGCCAGGCAATGGGGCGCCGCCATGCTGCTGGGTGAGTTCGGCGCACCGCCATCGGCCATCGCACCGGCTTACATCAAGCAGGTCTACGACGACCTCGACCGCTTTGGCGAGTCGGGCACGCAATGGTCTTACACGCCGGAGTGGAACCCGAAGGACCTCGACGGCTGGAACCGCGAAGACCTCTCCGTGGTCGACGACCAGGGGCGCTGGCGCAACAACTTCGCGCCGCGGCCTCACGTGCCCCGCACCGCCGGGCCGCGTGGCACCTGGACGCAGCGCGACGCCCTGCTGTGGTTCAGCCCCGCCAGCATCGGCTACCGCTGGCAGCACGACCCGGCCAGAGGCCAAACGGAGGTGTTCATCCCGACCACGCACCTGCCCACCAGCGGCACGCCCACCTGGACGGTACAACCGGCCTCCGCGCGATGCAGCTGGCAGGCCGGCGAGCGTGTGCTGAGGTGTGGCGCGCCGCAAGCAGTCGAGGTCAACCTGACGGTGACACTCAGCCGGAACGTGGGAAGTTGAAGTCCCTGCGCGGGGCCCGCCTCACAGGCCTCGCGACCTGCGCCAAGTCTCGACGTACAGCGCCTCGACCTTCTCGCGTGCCCAAGGTGTCTTGCGCAGGAACTTCAGGCTCGACGACACGCTGGGGTCGTGCGTGAAGCACCGGATGGGGATCAGGCGACCCAGCTGGTCCCAGCCGTGGAACTCGGCCAGGCACTCGACGATGTGCTGCAAGGTCGCGCCGTGCAACGGGTCCTGGTGCTGTGGTGCCGTCAAACCGCCCCCACCATCCGCAGGCCGCCATGCACCAGCAACTCGGACTCCGCCATCAGCTCCGCGCCATGCAGCCACAGCCCGCCGGCAGCATGCGCAGTCGCTGCGGGACGTGCCAGCCCCAGGATCCGACCCTTGAGGCCCGCCACGCCCTTGACGACGGGGTAAAGGCCGCTTTTGAGTCCGTCGAACGAAGTGGGGGAATTCACCGCTTGCGGCTGCCAGCCGAATCGCGCAGCGCGTCGGCGAATCAAGTCGTTGATCACCAGCGCCTGCTTGAAGCGCCGCGTTTCGTCGGTGTCGTAGAAGATCGCCATCGAGATGGAAACGTCTTCGGGCCCGTTCTTGACGTAGTGGCCGCCCAGGAAGGGAATGTGGATCGCCTGACCGGGGTGGAAGTGAAACTTGTGGGCAAAGCGGTCTTTCTCGTCGGCCCAGTCCATCTGACGATCGTTGCGCGCCGTGTAGGCCTCGTACTGCTGCGGCGCGATCACCTCGTCGTTCCAGGGCTCGAACACCGCCACTTCCTTGCTGCCACGGAACTGCAGCAGGAAATTGGAGAAGCGATCGAAGTGAAACGGCGTGATCGCCCCGGGTGAGGCGATGAACAGCCACATCTCGGCGTTCTCGGGCAGCTGGCCGGTGCCGTTGGCACGCATGAGCTTGGCGATGTCTTCGCACATCACGCGGCGCAGGTCCTTGAACGAAGGGTGGTGCTCGGGACCACGCACCGCGATGTAGGACTGGGTGGTGCGGATCTGCTCGATGGTCTCTTCGATGCTCAGGCCGTTCTGGTCATCGAGGTGAGCGCGGTCCAGGTTGGCCCCCAGGTTCGACAGGCCCTTGGAGTACATCACCCGCTCGCCCAGTGCCGGCAAGGCCGTCGCCAGGTTGCCCAACTCCAGCGCCGGGTGCCCCATCAGGCGGTGGCTGAACTGGAAAGGCGACTTGTCAAGGCTGCCCGGCTGGATGTCGTTGTTGAAACATTGGTACACGGGCTGCTCCGTGGTGGGCCGATGAGGCGCAGTTATTCGATGGCCGTTGACCATTGACCGTTGGTCAACGCAAAGGGATGCCGACGATGCCGGCATCGCTGCCAATTGTGTGCTTCAGCCACCTGAGAAGGCAAGCCAGGATCGGGCCCTTCACCCGATTCGCCAAAAATCTAACGACAGAAGTAGACACCTCCCCCTGACCCAGGTGGCCGTCTTTCATCACACCCGACTCAAGCCTTGACCAAGGCCTGCCAACTCAAGCCAAACCTGGCCAGGTACTTGCGCAACCTGTCGGCGTCATTCACGGCCGAGCGCTGCTCTCGCGATCGATCAAACAAACGCCGCCCCGCGTCCGACAGGCTTTTCGCGCTCAGGCACACACCCAACACAGCCTGGAGCTGCAGTCGGTCAAACAGGTCCATCTCGGCCAGAGATTCGGGCCCGATCCACTGGCCGAGGTCCACCACATCTGCGCTGGCATCTCGGCCCGAACCAGCGCGATGCCACATCCACCGCAAGCGCTGCAGCTCAGCGGCCACCAGATCGGTGGTGATGCGCCCTCCCTCGGCCAACGTGGCCATGCGCGTGACACTTGCCGTGAGGTCACGGAAGTTGCCAAGCCAGGCCGCCTCGGAAGATTGCGCAAAGCGCATGTACATGGCTTTCGCTTCGGCGTTGAAGCGAACCGCGCGCCCCACCTCCGCACCGCTTTTGGCCAGCAGGTGGTCCAAATTGGGTTCGATGTCTTCGGTGCGCCCAGACAAGCCAGGCAGCTCGTATGACCAGATGTTCACGCGTGCGTACAAGTCCTCGCGGAAGCGGCCAGCTGCCACATCCAGCCGCAGGTCACGGTTGGTGCCCGCGATCAACTGAAAATCGCTGGCGACCTCCTTGTCGCTGCCCACCGGATAGAAGCGCTTTTCCTCGACGGCTTTGAGCAGCATGGCCTGCTCATCCAGTCCCAGCTCACCGATTTCATCCAGGAACAAAACGCCCTCGTGGGCGGTGCGCAGCAACCCTGAGCGATCGATGACAGCGCCGGTGAACGCGCCCTTCTTGTGCCCGAAGAGCGTCGACGCAGCGCCATCTCCTTGCAATGTGGCGCAGTTCACTTCCACGAAGGGGCCCTGGACCTGGTGGCGCGCCTTTTTCAACTCATACATCCGCCGCGCCAGGTGCGACTTGCCGGCGCCGGTGGGCCCGGTCAACAAAATGGGCGCGGTGGACCGCACGGCCACGCGCTCGATCTCGTCGATCAGCGCGTTGAAGCGCTTGTTGCGCGTGGGGATGCCGCTTTTGAGGAAGGCCTGCGCATCGCGGTGCTCTTGCTCGAAGCGTTGAGCCAGGACGTCATATCGCGAGAGATCGAGGTCGATCAGCGTCAAGGTCCCCGGGTTCTCTTGGGTCTGTTTTCGCGGGGGCGATGTCTGCAACAGCACACCGGGGATGAAACCGGCCTCCACCAACAAGAACATGCAGATCTGCACCACATGGGTCCCGGTCGTGATGTGCGCCCAATACTGCTCCTGCTCGGGCTTGAAGGGATAGGCCTTCACCCAGTCGTACAAGGCGGCGTACACCTCGCCGAAGTCCCATGGGTCAACCAGCGCCATCTCGATGAGCTGGACCTCGGTATCGGGGGACACCGCGCCGAGGTCTTCCTTCACGCGTTCGGCCAGGCGCTTGTGCTGCGGCGAGTGAAGCAATTCGATGCGATGGATCAGCTTGTCCTCGTGCTGCCCCAAGGACACCGTGGGGCGCCACTTTTCCCAGCGCCCCGCGCCTTGCCCCGCATCCAGCTGCGACCCCAGGAACCCGATGACGACCGTCTTTTTAGCCATATCTGCTCAGATAATTTTTTATCTAATTATCTATTTTACGAGCAACACCGCAACAACCTGACCGCAGACAGAATCACCATCAACCTCGAAAAACCCATGTAAATCAATGAGATGAAAAAACAACCGCCGCCTTCATGCGAGCTGGCACATGCATTGCGCTAGAGAAGCTGCACAGAACAAACCATTGATCAAAAGGTGAGAACACCATGAACCACAACGTCGAACAGCCAGAAGGCGCGCTGCCCATCAAGATGTGGACCCGAGGCGTCCCCGTGGAGGACGACGCACGCCGCCAACTGGCCAACGCAGCCCGCCTGCCCATCGTGTTCAAACACATCGCTGCCATGCCGGACGTTCACCTCGGCATCGGCGCGACGGTGGGCTCGGTGATCCCGACCATCAAGGCCATCATCCCCGCCGCGGTGGGGGTGGACATCGGCTGCGGGATGATGGCCTGCAAGACCACACTGCGCGCCGAGGACCTGCCCGACAACCTGGGCCCGCTGCGCGCCGCCATCGAGAAAGCCGTGCCGCACGGCATGACGCCCATCCGGCAGCGCGGACGCGACCACGGCAGCTGGGAGAACCCGCCGGAGCTGGTGGACCAGGCCTGGGCCACGCTGGTCGATGAGTTCGAGGCCATCTGCGAGAAGTACCCTCGCCTGCGCAACACCAACAACCGCAAGCACCTGGGAACCCTCGGCACGGGCAACCACTTCATCGAAGTCTGCCTGGACGAGGCTGGCGCCGTGTGGTTCATGCTGCACTCAGGATCACGTGGTGTGGGTAACGCGATTGGAACGACTTTCATCGAGCTGGCCAAGAAGGACGCCGAGCAGCATCAACGCAACCTGCCCGACAAGGACCTGGCTTACTTCGAAGAAGGTGCCCAGTACTTCGGTGACTACGTGCGCGGCGTGAGCTGGGCACAGAAGTTCGCCAGGCTCAATCGCGAGGTGATGATGAGGAACCTCGTCGCCACCGTGCGCAAGGTCATCACCAAGCCATTCGAGGTCCACGTGGAGGCGGTGAACTGCCACCACAACTACGTGCAGAAGGAAACGCACTTCGGTGAAGAAGTCTTCGTGACCCGCAAGGGGGCGGTGAGCGCCAAGAAGGGCGAGCTGGGGATCATCCCGGGGAGCATGGGCGCGCGCAGCTACATCGTGCGCGGCCTGGGTAACCCGGAAAGCTTCGAGAGCTGCAGCCATGGCGCAGGCCGCGTGATGAGCCGCACCAAGGCCAAGAAGATGTTCACGGTGGCCGACCAGGTCAAGGCAACCGAAGGCGTGGAGTGCCGCAAGGACGAAGCCGTGATCGACGAGATCCCGATGGCCTACAAGGACATCGACGCCGTGATGGAAGCACAAAAGGACCTCGTGGAGGTGGTTTACACCCTCAAGCAGGTGCTGTGCGTCAAAGGGTAGACCGCCCCTGACACCTGACAACGCCCGGCCCGTGGGCATGACGCTCACGGCCGCGCGCGATCCATGTGGAGAAGAACAAAAATGAACGCAATTGACATCGACGGCTCACAAGGCGAAGGCGGGGGTCAGATCCTGCGCACGGCCTTGTCTCTGTCCATGTGCACAGGCAAGCCGGTGCACATCAGCCAGATTCGAGCCAAACGTCCCAAGCCAGGCTTGATGCGTCAGCACCTCGTTTGCGTGCAGGCTGCCCAAGCCATTTGTGGCGCAACGGTTGAAGGCGCCGAACTGGGTTCGACCTCTTTGCGCTTTGTGCCTGGCACCACACGGGCGGGCGAGCACCGCTTTGCCATTGGCACGGCTGGCAGCTGCATGCTGGTTTTTCAAACGGTTTTGCCCGCATTGATGCTGACCCAGGCGCCAAGCGTGCTGAAGCTGTCTGGCGGCACGCACAACCCGATGGCGCCGACCTGGCATTTCATCGAGCGGGCCTTTGCGCCCTTGTTGGCACGCATGGGCGTGAAGGTGGAGGGCCAACTGCTGCGCATGGGTTTCTACCCTGCAGGTGGAGGCGAGGTCGAGTTGGTCATCAGCCCCGCACGCGAAGGCCTGTCACCCTTCGACCTGCTGGAGCGCGGCTTGCACCAGTCAGCCTTTGGCGAATGCCTGGTGCCGGGCTTGTCTCATCGCATTGCGGACCGCGAGCTCGATACCTTGGGGCGCACGCTGGGCTGGACCGCAGCGCAGTTGCGCGTCATGCCGTCGCGCCAGAACGAAGGCCCCGGCAATGCACTCATGGCGACACTGGAACATGAGCACGTGACCGAGGTCTTCACCAGCTTTGGTGAAAAGGAGGTCACCTCTGAAAAGGTGGCCAGGCTCCTGGCCAAGGAAGTGGCCGCCTACATGGCAAGCCAGGCACCTGTGGGCCCCCACCTGGCTGATCAGCTGGCGCTGCCGATGGCCTTGGCCGTGCAAGCCAGCGCGAAGCCAGGTGCCTATGCGGTCAGCGAGATGACCGAGCACGCTTGGACCAACCTGGATGTGATCCGTCGCTTCTTGCCGGTCCAGATCGAGGTGTCCGAGCAGCCTGACAGGCGTGCGGGCTGGCTGGTCCGCTTTGCGCCTGAGGCCACTTGAGGTGCGCACCCCGCTTGCCAACTCACCTGGACATCCATATCATTGCCGCCGACTGCTGAAGGCGCCCACGACAGCGCCCGCATTGACGGAGATCCCCCTTATGTCCTCCTTGTTCACATCGACCCACGACTGAACACGGTTCCCAAGCCCCGGCTGAACCGTGTCTGCTCACAGATACGGCCTCAGACCGCGCGGCTCGCAAAGCCCCGCTGCCATCGAGCCGGGGCTTTTGCTTTTTGGAAACCGAATGAGTGCACAACTCCGCTCCCGCGCCCTCCAGGAGGGGCGGGTCAAGGCCCTGCGCCGCCAGAAACAACCCATGACGCTGGTGCTCGAAGCCAGCCCCGGTGCACGCGACCCCGTGGCGCGCGCACTGGGCCAACGTGGCATGCGTGGCGCAGGTCAGCACATCCAGAGTCGCGGCGCTCAACGCCGCGCTGATCGCATGGCGTTGCAAGCGCTGGTGCGTCGAAAGGATTGGGATGAATGACACCCCCACCTTGCGCGAAAGGCTCGCGCAAAGAAACCAGCAACTGCAAGAGATCGCCGCCCAGCTCAAGACAGAGCTGTTCGGCATCGACGCGGTGATCGACCGTGTGATCGATTCGGTGCGCGCGTGGTACGTGCTGCCCGAGCTCGTCACACGGCCCGTGATCGTCTGCCTTTGGGGCCTGACGGGCACAGGCAAGACACAACTCGTGCGTCGACTGGCGCAGTTGCTCGGCTTTTACGACCGATTCGTCGAAGTGCAGATGGACGGCTTCTCCAACGGCGCAAGCTGGCGAGGCTCGCAAAGCATCTCCGGCATGCTGGCGCAATCCGGCGTGCGCGAGGGCGAACCCGGGATCCTGGCACTCGATGAGTTCCAACGCTTTCGCACCATCGACAACAAGCGGGCAGACGTGCGCGTCGAGCGCTACCAGGATGTCTGGGCCCTGCTCTCCGATGGCCGACTGCCGCCCGCCCTCTCCTTGTTGGGCGACATCGAGTCCTCCATCGCAGAGGCCGCCTACGATGCCGAGCGCGCCGATGCCGACGACACCAAGCGGCGCTTCAAGCTCAACAGCTGGGAGGCGCAGGAGCTGCGGCGCAACCTCAAACTCGATGAGTCGCTCATGGAGATCATGGCTTGGACGCCTGATCAAATCCAGGAGCGCCTGCGCGCCTTCCGCGAAACGGGGCAGCAACGCTGGGAGACCGATCACAGCCAGCTGCTCATCTTCGTCTGCGGCAACCTCGACGAAATGTACGAGGGCATCGCCACCAGCGTGGACGACTGCGACAGCGATGCAGACACCTTCCATGGCTTGACCACCAAGCTGAGCGTGATCGACGTCAAGCAAGCGCTCAACCAACGCTTCAAGCCCGAACAGGTTGCTCGCCTGGGCAACGAGCACGTGATCTACCCCTCGCTCAGCCGCCAAGCCTACGAGCAACTGATCCAGCAAGTCTGCAGCCGTTACGCGCTTGAAACGGCGACGCGCTGCGGTCTGCATTGCCATGTGGACACCAGCGTGCACGAGCAGATCTACGCCAACGCGGTCTTTCCCGCTCAGGGCACGAGGCCGCTGTTTTCTTCGCTGCACGCCATCCTGGGCACCGGCCTGGCGAAAGCCTCGCTGTGGGCGCTGGAGCTGGGCGCCGCCGCTGGCGACACCGTTGGCCTCACGGCCGACAGCCGAAACCTGATGGCGCATTGGCACGGTCGGTCTCAGGCCATTGCGAGCCCTTTCGAGATCAACCGCCTGCGCCAGCGCAACAACCCGGACTTTCGCGCCCTGCTGGCCGTTCATGAGGCAGGCCACGGCCTGGTCCACGCATTGCTCTTTGGCCGCGCCCCGCAGGAAATCAAGATCCATGTGGTCAGCTTCGAAGGCGGCTACAACGCCTACACGTCCCGCAAGGTCTGGTCACGTCAGAACCTGCTCGACTCGGTCTGCACCAGCCTGGCTGGCAGGGCGGCAGAACTGCTGGTGTTTGGCGCTGACTCGAGTTCCAGCGGCGCAGAGAGCGATCTGCGCAAGGCCACCGAAACAGCGGCCCGCCTGGTCCGCCACCTGGGGCATGGCGATCGCATCGGTCGCGTCGACGTGTCCGTCAACAGCGAGGACAACCTTTGCACGGATGTGGACGCGAGCAATGCGCCAATCGAAGCGTTGCTGCAATCCGAGCACGCGCGGGCGACCCGGATGCTTGACGGGCATCGAGATGCCTTGCTGGCCTTGGTGGACGAGCTGATGGCGAACGGGCAGGTCACGCCTGCGCGATTCGCCGAGGTCGTGGGCCTGCCTCTGAGGGCGGCAGAGGACGCCCTGGACCCCTATGCGGCGAAACTGGCCGCATTTCGGCAGACGAGGCCCGAGCAACTGAGTGCGTGAGCGTGTGGCGCCACGGTCAGCCGTGGCGCCCCACCTCACTCCACCGTCACACTCTTGGCCAGGTTGCGCGGCTTGTCCACGTCCGTGCCCTTCGCGCACGCCGTGTGATACGCCAGCAACTGCAGCGGCACCACGTGCAGGATGGGGCTCAGCGCGCCATAGTGCTCCGGCATGCGGATCACGTGGATGCCCGGCTCGGCCTGGATCTGCGTGTCACCGTCGGCGCACACGTACAGCTCGCCACCACGCGCCTTGACCTCCTGCATGTTGCTCTTGAGCTTTTCGAGCAGCACGTCGTTGGGGGCCACGACCACCACGGGCATCTCGGCCGTCACCAGCGCCAGCGGGCCATGCTTGAGCTCACCAGCCGGATAGGCCTCGGCGTGGATGTAGCTGATCTCTTTGAGCTTCAAAGCGCCTTCCAGGCCGATGGGGTAGTGCAGCCCACGGCCCAGGAACAAGGCGTTGTCCTTGCGCGCGAAGGCATCGGCCCAGGCCACGACCTGCGGCTCCAGCGCCAGCACGGCCTGCAGTGCAGCAGGCAGGTGGCGCATGGCCTTGAGGTGCTCGGCTTCCGCCTCTGGGCTCAGGTGCCCGCGCAGCTTGGCCAGCGTCAGCGTCAGCAGGAACAGGCCCGCCAGCTGAGTGGTGAAGGCCTTGGTCGAGGCCACGCCGATTTCAACGCCAGCGCGCGTCACGTAGGCCAGCTTGCACTCACGCACCATCGCGCTGGTGCTCACGTTGCAGATGGTCAGCGTCTGCTCCATGCCCAGGCTGCGCGCGTGCTTGAGCGCGGCGATCGTGTCGGCCGTCTCGCCCGACTGGCTGATGGTGACGATGAGCGTGCGCGGATCGGGCACGCTGTCACGGTAGCGGTACTCGCTGGCGATCTCGACGCTGGTCGGGATCTTGGCGATGGATTCGAGCCAGTACTTGGCGGTGGAGCCCGAGTAGTAACTGGTGCCGCAGGCCAGGATCAGCACGCGGTCGATCTGGCCGAACACGGCCTCGGCCTGCTCACCGAACAGCGTTGGCGTGATCGCCTCGACGCCTTCGAGCGTGTCGGCGATGGCGCGCGGCTGCTCGAAGATTTCCTTTTGCATGTAATGGCGATAGGGGCCCAGCTCGACCGCGCCGCTGTGAGCGGTGACGGTGCGCACCGGGCGCTCGGTCGGGTCCACGCGCACGTGTTCGGCGGCGCCGGGCGAGATGTGCTCGATCCAGTGGCGACCGGGCTGCAGGTCAACCACGTCGCCTTCTTCCAGGTAGACGATCTGGTCGGTGACACCGGCCAGCGCCATGGCGTCGGAAGCCAGGAAGCGCTCGGAGGCGTCGGCACCGCCCACGCCCATCACCAGGGGCGAGCCCTGGCGCGCACCGACGATGCGCTGCGGCTCGTCGCGATGGAAGACGGCGATGGCGTAGGCCCCGTGCAGGCGCCGGGTGGCGGCCTTGACGGCGGCCAGCAGGTCGCCGTCGTAGAGCTGGTCAACGAGGTGGCAGATGACCTCGGTGTCGGTCTGACTCAGGAAGACGTAGCCCTTGGCCTGCAGTTCGCGGCGCAGCTCTTCGTGGTTCTCGATGATGCCGTTGTGCACCAGGGCCACGCGGCCCGGCTTGGCGGTGGCGGCGTCGGCGCCCGGGCCATGCGAGAAGTGCGGGTGGGCGTTGTGCACCGCCGGCGCACCGTGCGTGGCCCAACGGGTGTGCGCGATGCCCAGGTTGCTGTGGATGCCGTCAGAGTCGGCCTGCGCCTGCAACTCGGCCACGCGCTGGGTGGAGCGGCTGCGTCGCAGCGCGCCGTCTTGCAACACGGCCACGCCGCAGGAGTCGTAGCCGCGGTACTCCAGGCGCTTGAGGCCTTCGACCAGGACCGGGGTGATGTTGCGTGCGCCGATGGCGCCAACGATGCCGCACATGAGGGGGACTCCCGCTGTTGGTGGTGGTGATGCAGCGCGGATGCTAGGGCAATCGATGCGGGATGTTCTATCAAATTTTCATTGAAATTGAACGAATCATCACACCGTGACAAAATGACGGGATAAACATCAACCATTCATCTGAAAATGAAAGATTCCACCATGCCCGGCGATGCATCCCCTCAACTGGATGCCCACGACTGGCGGATCTTGTCGTTGTTGCAGGTCGACGCCAGCCTGTCCAACCAGGCCCTGGCCGAGGCCGTGAACCTGTCGCCCGCCACCTGCCATCGGCGCGTGCAACGGCTGACTCAGGCCGGGGTGATCGAAAAACGCGTGGCCATCCTGTCGCCCACCAAGCTGGCCGCCTGGACGGGTTGGGGCCTGAGCGCCCTGGTGGAGGTGAGCCTGGACGTACAGACCAACGAGGCGCTGGATGCCTTCGAGGCCCGCGCGGTGGACGAGCCCAGCGTGCAGCAATGCTGGCGGGTCTCGCCCGGACCGGACTTCGTGCTGGTGATCCAGGTCGCTGACATGCCTGCCTACCAGGACGTGACACGACGACTGCTCAACGAAGACGCACGGGTGCGCAATGTGCGCGCCTTTTTCGGCGTGAAACGGGCGAAATTCGGCACCGCCGTGCCCTTGCCGGGTGCGCCAGGCACTGCTGCGGGCGCAGCAAGCCGCTGATGATCAGTCTGCGGCTTTGGGCTCGGCCATGCGCTCGGCAGCGGGTCGGGCACTGAGCAGCAGGGACTCGGACCTCAGCTCGATGCTGGGCCCATCCAGCGGATGCATGCTGGGGAAGACGCTGGCCAACGGGCGCGCCACCGCGCCACCCAGCGGGTCGATCGCCACGTTGCTTTGCTCACCGATCTGCTTGACGACGGCAGCGTCCATCGCAGGAGCAGAGGTCCCCGAGCGCGTGAAGTACCAGGCGAAGCCCAGCACGATCAACAACAAGGCGATGAAGGTGCCCAGCATGACCTGGTTGGGCTCAGGTGCGAACGCCGACTCCTGCGCCATCAGGCCAGGGACGGAGCCATCCGGCGCGGCAGGGGCCATTGCACCGCTCTCACCGGGAACCCCCTCGTCGTCATCGTCGCCTCCAATCGGCTTTTGCCACCCCTGGCCGGGAGCCAGGCTGGCATCGTAGTCACGGCGCAGCATCGGATCGATCAGGGTTTCGTACGCCGCGTTCAGCCCCATCATTTCTTCCTGGGCAGCATCGGCCGCAGCGCCAGGCGCAGGGGGGTGTGCCTGCAGGCGGTTGGCCAGCGCTCGGTAAGCAGCCCGGATGACCTCGGGCGGGGCATCCTGGGTGACCTTCAGTCGTTCGTAGTGATTCACGGCGTGCGGCTCGGGACCGGTTCGATGGATGCCGAATGTTAACGGCAGGCGTCCCCCCAACTGAAGGGGCAATGACCCGGCCCTGCCCCTGAGGGAATCAAGGGCGTTGTTTTTGTGGCCGCTGCCAGCCCGGCAGCGACACCTGTTTGGCCCGCGCCACGGTCAGCGAGCCCGCAGGCGCGTCCTTGCTGATGGTGCTGCCGCCGCCGATCGTGGCGCCTGCGCCCAGGGTCACGGGTGCGATCAGCACGCAGTTCGAGCCCACGTGCACGTCGGCCTCGATGACGGTGCGGTGCTTGTTGGCGCCGTCGTAGTTGGCGGTGATGGCGCCGGCGCCATAGTTCACGCGCTCGCCCACGGTGGCATCGCCCAGGTAGGCCAGGTGGTTGGCCTTGGCGCCCTTGGCCATCGTGCTGTTCTTGACCTCGACGAAGTTGCCGATGTGCACCTCAGGGCCCAGTTGGGCCCCAGGGCGCAGGCGGGCGAACGGGCCGATCAGCGAGCCTTCGCCCACGGTGGCGCCGTCCTTGTCGCCATCGATGTGGGTGAAGGGGTGGATGACCGCGCCGGCTTCGATGCGCGCGTTGCGGATGAAGCAGTTGGCGCCGATCTGCACCTCATCACCCAGGGTGACGCTGCCCTCGAAGACGCAATTGACGTCGATGTCGACGTCGCGGCCTGCCTGCAAGCTGCCGCGCAGGTCGAAGCGTGCCGGGTCGGCCAGGCGCACGCCCTGCTCCATCAGGCGCTCGGCCTGGGCGCGCTGGTGGCGGCGTTCGAGCTCGGCCAGTTGCGCCGGGCTGTTGACGCCCAGCACCTCGACCTCGTCCTTCGGCTGGGCAGCCACCACTGGCACGCCCTCGGCCTGGGCCATGGCCACGACATCGGTCAGGTAGTACTCGCCTTGGGCGTTGTTGTTCGTCAGGCCAGCCAGCCAGCGCTTGAGGTGCGCGGTGGGCGCGGCCATCATGCCGGTGTAGACCTCGCGGATGGCGCGCTGCTCAGGGCTCGCATCCTTGTGCTCGACGATGGCCAGCACGCGCTCGCCAGATGCGTCGCGCACGATGCGGCCGTAGCCCGTCGGGTCGGTCAGCTCGATGGTCAACAGGGCCAGCTTGCCGCCGGCGCACGCATCGACCAGCGCCTGCGCGGTGCTGGCCTGGATCAGCGGCGTGTCGCCATTGAGGATCAGCGTGATGCCTTCGTCGGGCAGCACGGGCACGGCCTGCTGCACCGCATGGCCGGTGCCCAGTTGCGGCTCCTGGCGCACGAAGCTCAAAGGCGCCTGTGGGAACGCCGCGCTCATGGCCGGCTCGACCAGCTCGGCGCCGTGGCCCGTGATGACGATCTGCTGCGCGGCCTGCAGGGTGGCCGTGGTGCCGATGACGTGCGCCAGCATGGGCCGGCCGGCCAGCTTGTGCAGCACCTTGGGGCGCGCAGACTTCATGCGGGTGCCTTTGCCCGCGGCCATGATGACGATGGAAAGCGACATGGGGGTCCTGCTTGAATGAATGAGGCTGAAGTGGGATGGGTGCTGCGCCAGCCTGAGGTCAGCGGCGGGCATCAGGCAGCGGCACGGTCACGACGCGCCGGCCCCTGGGTGGTTGCGGGAAGCCGTCCAGCGCGGCTTCGAAGACGTAGGGCAGCAACGACTCGTCGAGTGCCCCCACCCGATCGTGAGCGGCCTGGGTTTCGTACAGCACCCGACCGTCGCGGCGGTCGCGGATGAGCAGGCGCAACTCCAGGGTGACCCAGGGTGGCTCCAGCGCCAAAGAGAAGCTCAGACCGGACCCACCGCTGCCCCACCAGCCGCCCACGCCAGGGCGCCAGAAGTGGGGGTGCGCGGGCCCCAGGTGGCCGGGGTGCATGCCGTAAGGGGTGAGCAGCGGGTCGTACCGCACGCGGGGTTCGGTGCGCACACTGGCATCGATCTGCACGGTGTAGTCGGCCTGTTCAGGCTGTTCGACGCGGTGAAAGCCCCGCTTGAGCAAGGCCGGCTCGGCGGCGGACTCCAGTCGGGACTGATCGGCAGCCTGCACCGCTTGCGAGGGCAGGCGCTCGAAGGCGTAAGCGCCGGGCTTGCTCGCCTCAGGCCAGGGGCCGTAGGCAGACACCTGGCTGACCACGTGGGTGGCGGCGCAACCGGTCAGCAAGGCGAGCAGGCTCAACAGGGTCAACAGCCCGAGGCGACCCAGGTGGTGGCGCGCCAACAGGGCGCCAGGCCATTGAGCGCGAGCGCCGTGCACCTCAGTCCGCCTTGCGCAGCTTGAGGCTGGCCAGCGAGATGCTGGCTTCGCCGGGCAGGCCGTTGCCTGCGGGTTTGTCGCCACAAGATTCGTCTTCGTCCTCGTCGAAGGCGATGTCGCCGCCCTTGACCGGCGTGCCGGTGGCCTTGATCGTGGTGAAGGGGTAGAGGCTGCGGTCCATCATGTGTGAAGGCACGATGTTGGCCAGCGAGGTGAACAGGTTGTCGACGCGACCGGGGAAACGTTCGTCCCAGTCGTTGATCATCTCGCGCATCTGCTGGCGCTGCAGGCCTTCCTGGCTGCCGCACAGGTTGCAGGGGATGATGGGGAACTCGCGGTGCTCGGCGTACTTGGCCAGGTCCTTCTCGCGGCAATAGGCCATCGGGCGGATGACCACGTGCTCGCCGTTGTCGGTCACCAGCTTCGGCGGCATGCCCTTGAGCTTGGAGCCGAAGAACATGTTCATGAACATGGTCTGCAGGATGTCGTCGCGGTGGTGCCCCAGGGCGATCTTGGTGCAGCCCAGCTCGGTGGCCACGCGGTAGAGGATGCCGCGGCGCAGGCGCGAGCACAGCGAGCAGGTGGTCTTGCCCTCGGGCACCACGCGCTTGACCACGCTGTAGGTGTCCTGCTCTTCGATGCGAAAGGGCACGCCCACCTGGGTCAGGTACTCGGGCAGCACGTGCTCCGGAAAGCCCGGCTGCTTCTGGTCGAGGTTGACGGCCACGATTTCGAAGTGGATGGGCGCCCGCTTTTGCAGGTTCATCAGGATGTCGAGCATCGCGTAGCTGTCCTTGCCACCGGACATGCACACCATGACCTTGTCGCCGTCTTCGATCATGTTGAAGTCGGTGATGGCCTCGCCCACCTCGCGGTGCAAGCGCTTGCTGAGCTTGTTCATCTCGAAGGCATGACGCTTGGCGGCCTTGTCGGCGGCGGCTTCGGCTTGCGATTGTTCGGCGCGCTCGGCGGCGGCGACGGTGGCTTCGGCCACGGGCAGGCCCGCAGCGGCCTCGACCGCCAGGGCGGCGTGGGCAAAGAGCTGGGCGTCCGTGGCGCGGCGGGTGTCGTCACCCGGGGCGGCATCGCTGAAAAAGGACGGCAGGGCGGAGGAAGCGGCTTGACTCATAACCTTCCATTTTCGCCGATGCGACCGGGTTTGTCTTGCGTTCGTGCCCCGCGAACCCGGGCTTGGGTGGGGCCAGGGTGAAAAACGACCGCAGCGGGGGAACCCTGAGGCCCTTTAGAGCGTGCACCCGCACGGTGCACCGGGTCTAACCCGCAGCCTGCGCGTTGGCACACCGCTTTCGCGCCCGCAAGCAATACGCGGCCGGCGCCAACCAGGAGGATGCCCTCACCGCCCCCAGGCGGAAGACCCCTCCCACCTTTCTGAAAGAAAACAACCATGAAGAGACCCGCTCGCCACCTCATGAGCGCACTGGGCTGCTGCCTCGCCCTGTGGGGCGCCGCCGCGCAGGCCGCCTACGACACCCCGGCGGCCTTCCCGGCCCCGCCAACGCCCCCCCTGTCGCCTCAGCAGGACCCGTTCTACACCCCTCCGGCATCGGGCGAGCTCTCGTCGCTCGAGCCCGGCACCGTGCTGCGAGCCCGCGAGGTCACGGCCAAGGCTTACTACCTCTTCCCCGTCAAGGGCCAGGCCTGGCAGCTGATGTACCGCACCACCGACCACCGCGGCCAGCCCGTGGCCATGGTCGGCACCGTGCTCGTGCCCACCAACGCACCCGCCACCGGTCGCCAGCTGATGGCCTACAACGTGGCTTACGACGCGCTCACGCTGCGTTGCGCGCCGTCCTATTCCTTCGTGCGAGGCACGGCGCTGGAGCAGGCGCTGATCGCCGGCGCCCTGAAAAAAGGCCTGGTCGTGATGTCACCCGACTACGAGGGCCTGGGCTCCTTCTGGACCACGGGGCTGATCTCGGGCCAGGGCGTGCTCGACGGCATCCGCGCAGCGCAGCGCTTCCAGCAGGCGGGCCTGGATGGCCCTTCGACGCCCACCGTCATCACCGGCTACTCGGGCGGATCCATCGCTTCGACCTGGGCCAACGAGCTCTACCGCACCTACGCGCCCGAGCTCAACATCAAAGGCGTGGCCGCTGGCGGCGTGCCGGTGGACCTGGGCAACGTGGCCCGCAAGGTGGACGGCACGCTGTTCGCAGGCGTGTACTTCGGCGCTGTGGCGGCGCTGGCCAACGCCTACCCCGAGGTGAACCCCGCCGCACTGGTCAACGCCAAGGGTGCAGAGATGCTGGTCAAGGCGCAGGACATGTGCCTGGGCCAGTTCCTGACCGGCGCGCCAGATCCGCTCATGGCATTTGCCTTCCAGCGCATGAAGAACCTGGTCAACGTGCCCGACCTGCTGGAGGTGCCGATGGTCAAGCAGGTGATCGCGGCCAACCGCCTGGGCCAGCGCAAGCCAGGTGCCCCGATCCACATCTACCAGGGCACGGTGGATGAGCTCATGCCGATCAAGGACGTCGATGCGCTGGTGCAGTCCTACTGCAGCCAGGGCGTGAAGGTCAGCTACAAGCGCACCTTCAACGACCACATCCTGCTGGCCGTGACCGGCTGGAGCGGCGCGCTGCAGTACCTGAGCGACCGCCTGGCCGACAAGCCGGCGCCGAGCACCTGCCGATGAGCAGACCGGGCGTTGAGGCCGTCAAAGGCTGAGCCGCCACAAGCGAGGCGCCGGGAGGCGACCTCCGCTGGGCGCCCATCGGCCCGAACGGCCGTTCAGCCGCCCGTCAAGCGTCTGCGGAACTCCCCAGGCGACTGGCCGCTCCAGCGCTTGAAAGCGTGCTGGAAGGCGCTCTGGTCGGCAAACCCCAGGCGCGCCGCCACGGTGGCCAAAGGCAGCCCCAGGTTGCCCAGGTGGTGCTCGGCCATGCGGTGCCTCACGCGATCGAGCACCTCGCGAAAGCTCAGGCCCTGTGACTCAAGGCGGGCCTGCAGGGTGCGCGGCGCCAGGTTCACCGCCTCGGCCGCATGCTGCAGCGTGACGCGGCCCTGCGCCAGGCCTTGCGCCAGCACCCATTCCAGGTGCGTGAGGAAGCCGAGTTCGTCGCCCAACAGGCGCGATAGTTCGCTGTCTGCCTGCAAACGCAGAGAGGCATGCACCTCGCGGTTGCGTTGGGCCACGGGTGACATCAGCAGGCTCGTCTCGCCATGCATCTGGTGCAGCGGCTGGTCGAACAGCACCTCCCCCCCGAAGGCCTGCTGCAAGGCCTCGACCACTTCGCCCGAGGCTGGACGCGGAAAGGCAAAACGCACGTCGGCCACCAGGTCCGGTCGCTCGGACAGCCAGCGCCCATGGTGCGCCCACAGCGACATCGACAGCAGCACCAGCTCCATCGGCGGCTGCTCGACCAGCGGCCGCCAGGTCAGGCTGAAGCGCTGGCCCTCGACGTGGAATTCGGCCGCGTTGAAGTTGTCGTGCAGGCGTTCGTAGCGCTGCAAAATCAGCGCTGCCTCGGCCAGCGACTCGCACGACATCAGCAAGAAACCCAGCATGCCCAGGTGGCGGCCGCGGATGTGCCCCGCCAGCTTGACCACGAAGGCCGCGTCGCCCGAGGCCTCGGTGGCACGGCGCAGCAGCGTCAGCCATTCGTCGAGCGTCAGGCGGATCTGGCCGCCTGGCTGGCGAACGCGGGCCACCCAGTCGGGGCCAAACACGGGCACCGGGTCGATGCCGCGCAACTCGAGGTTCTCGAGCACGGCCAGCCCGTAGCCTGGGCTGACCAGGGCCGTCACCACTGGCCGGTCTCCATGCGGATGGCGACCTCGCAATCGTCGAAGATTTCCAGCTTGGCGATCTTCACGCGCACGCCCAGCACGCCAGGCATGTCCATCAAGCGGTTGCACAGCTTGCCGATCATGGTCTCGAGCAAATTCACGTGCACGGCATTGCATTCCTCGATGATGGCCTGGCGCACCTTGCGGTAGTCCAGCACGTTGAGGATTTCGTCGTCGTGCGGCAGCAAGGGCTGGCTGCCCATGTTGAGCTCGGCGTCCACCATGATGGGTTGCGGGGAGTCGATTTCGTGGTCGAGCACGCCCAGGCTGGCGGTGAAGCGCAGGCCGGTGAGGGTGAGGGTCTGGTTGCCTTTGGTCAGGGACATGTCCGGTCTTTCGCGTCTCGTCACATCATCGAAAAATCGCGCTCGAAGCGCTGCAGGTGCTGGCCGCCATCGACCAGCAGCGTGGTGCCGGTCATCGAGCGGTTGGCCAGGGCGAAGGCCACGGTGGCGGCCACGTCCTCGGGTGTGGACGAGCGCCCCAGCGGCGAGAGCTGGTGCAACTGCTCGAACTTCTCGCCTTGGAGCCACTCGCTGGTCAGCGTCAGGCCCGGGGCCACGCCGACCACGCGCACGGTGGGTGCCAGGGCCAGGGTCAGCAGTTGCGTGGCAGATTCCAAAGCGGCCTTCGACAGCGTGTAGCTCAGGAAATCGGGGTTGGGGTTCCACAGCTTCTGGTCAAGCAGGTTGACCACGGCGCCTTCGCACTGCCTCGACCGCACATGCGCCGCCAGCGCCTGCGACAGCACGATGGCCGGCGCGGTGTTGGCGCGCAGGTGCTTCTCCAGCATGGCGTAGGTGAAGGAGTCGGCGCGGTCGTACTCGAAGGTCGAGGCGCTGTTGACCACGGCGTCGAGCTGCCCGAGGGCCGAGGTGATGCGCGGCACCAGCTCGCGGGTGGCCTGCTCGTCGGACAGGTCGGCCGTGAACACCTCGGCGCGGCGGCCCATGGCGCGGATCTCGTCCACGGTGGCCACGGCTTCGGTCCGCGAGATGCGGCAGTGCACCGCCACATCCCAGCCCTGGCGGGCCAGGGTCAGGGCAATCTCGCGGCCGAGGCGGCGAGCCGCCCCCGTGACGAGCACGACGCGGCGGACCGGGGCAGCATGGGTGGGCGAATCGGGGGATGAGGTCATGTCTGGGCGCGTTGGAACGGCTGCTGCGGCTGAAACGGTGGGTGCGCGAGGGTGGACGGGACGGTGCCCGACAGCAGAACACGGCCGCAGCCTTCCTACAATCAGGGCATGAACCGCCCCACGTCCAGCCCCGACGCTCGCCGACAGGCGCCCAGTGTAGTGGCCGCCCCCCTGCCCGCGTCCCCCCTGCTGCACCTGATCAGAGACGAAATCCGGACGCAGGGCGGTTGGATGGGCTTTGACCGCTTCATGGAGCTGGCGCTTTACGCGCCCGGCCTGGGCTACTACAGCGGTGGCCGGCGCGTGCTGGGCCACCGACCTCAAGACGGCAGCGACTTCGTGACCGCCCCCGAGCTCACGCCGCTGTTCGGCGAGGTGCTGGCGCGCCAGCTGGCGCAGGCGCTGAAAGAGACCGGCACCCGCGAAATCTGGGAGTTCGGCGCCGGCACCGGGGCCCTGGCCGAACAACTGCTGGGCGAACTCGGCGACCAGATCGACCGCTACGTCATCGTCGACCTGTCTGGCGCGCTGCGTGAGCGCCAGCATCAGCGCCTGCTCAAGGCACACCCCGAACTGGTCAGCAAAGTCATCTGGGCCGACAGCCTGCCCGACGAGTTGAGCGGCGTGGTCGTCGGCAACGAGGTGCTGGACGCCATGCCTGTGCAACTGCTGAGCTGGGATGGTCAGCGCTGGCTGGAGCGAGGTGTGTCGCTGGCAGACCCCACTCCGGCAAAGGGCGCCGCCGGAGAAGCAAACCCAACGCACGAGCCCGCCCTGACATGGGCCGACCGACATGCCCCGGAGGGCGTGCGTCCGCCCACCGAGCACCCCGATGCCGCCTACGCCCCCGGCACCGTCACCGAGACCCACGGCCAGGCCGAAGCCTTCGTGACCACCCTGGCCCAACGCATGACCCAAGGCGCGGCCTTTTTCCTGGACTACGGCTTCCCCGAGCGCGAGTACTACCTGCCCGACCGACGTGGCGGCACCCTGATGTGCCACCACGCGCACACCGCCGACCCGGATCCGCTGGCCATGGTCGGCGACAAGGACATCACCACGCACGTGAATTTCACCGGCATCGCGCTGGCGGGCCAAGAGGCGGGCTGGGAAGTGCTGGGCTACACCAGCCAGGGGCGCTTCTTGACCAACTGCGGCCTGGGCGAAGCCATGGCGCGCTGCGGCCAGGCGTCGACAGCGGCAGAGGTCAAGGCCCGTGCCGCCCTGCAGATGCTGGTGGCCGAGCACGAAATGGGCGAGCTCTTCAAGGTCATCGGCTTCGTCAAAGGCCCGTGGTTCGACGCCATCGGCTTTCAGCACGGTGATCGAACGCACACACTTTGAGCCCATCTGAGCTCGCTGCGCCCCGGGGCAGGCGCGATGGCGTTTTTCAATCGCCGGGATAGGCGGCCGGGGCGTGCACATTTGCTGCATCGCAGCGATAATCCAGCCCCATGCTGCAACAACGCACCCTCAAGTCCCTGACCCGCGCCGTCGGCGTCGGCCTGCACAGCGGCCAGCGCGTCGAATTGACGCTGCGCCCCGCCGCGCCCGACACCGGCATCGTCTTTCGGCGGGTGGACCTGGCCCAGCCGGTGGACATCCCCGTCAAGGCCGAGTCGGTGTGCGACTGCCGCATGGCCACCACCATCTCGCCCGGTGGCGACCCGGGTGCCCCCAAGGTCAACACCATCGAGCACCTGATGTCGGCCTGCGCCGGCCTGGGCCTGGACAACGTCTACATCGACATCACCGCCGAAGAAGTGCCCATCCTCGACGGCTCCTCGGCCGCTTTCGTGTACCTGCTGCAAAGCGCCGGCATCGAGCTGCAGAAGGCCCCCAAGAAGTTCGTGCGCGTGCTCAAGCCCGTCGAGGTGCGCGAGGGCGAAGGCCGCAACCTCAAGTGGGCCCGCCTGGAGCCCTACCACGGCTACAAGCTGGCCTTCGAGATCGACTTCGACCACCCTGCGGTGGACCAGACCGGCCAGCGCGTCGAGTTCGACTTCAGCTCCGGCAAGTACAAGCAGGACATCGCCCGCGCCCGCACCTTCGGCTTCACCAAGGACGTCGAGATGATGCGCTCGCGCGGCCTGGGCCTGGGCGCCTCGATGGACAACGCCATCGTGGTCGACCGCTACCGCGTGCTCAACAGCGATGGCCTTCGCTACGACGACGAGTTCGTCAAGCACAAGATCCTCGACGCGATCGGCGACCTCTATGTCGTCGGTCACCCGCTGCTGGCCTCGTACACGGCCTTCCGCTCGGGCCACGCGCTCAACAACCAGTTGCTGCGCGCCCTGCTCGAGCAGCCCGACGCCTACGAGATCACCAGCTTCGCCGACGAACGCCAGGCCCCGCGTGGCATGGCCGAGCTGGCCCCGGCCTGGTAAGGCCGGCCATGGTGCTCTTTCGCTTCCTGGCCGTTGCGCTGGCCCTGGGCTTTTTGCTGAACATGGCAGTCTTCACGGTCACCAAACAGGTCGCATGGCGCCAGCGGGCCATGCTGTGCCTGAAATGGGGCGTGGTGCTCGGCCTGTGCTTCTTTGGTTTGATCATCCTCAGGCGCGCAGCGGTCTTCATCTGAACGACCGATGCCGATGAGGCAGGCTGGGTGTGAACGCGGGGGTATCCCCCCTGTTCAAGGGGGGATTCGTGACACTAGCATGTCCACAAATCCAAACAAAAATCGCTTCCACCCCTGCGAGCGCGCCCCATGACCTACGCAGACCTGCACCAACGGTCCTTGCACGATCGCGACGCCTACTGGCGCGAACAGGCCCAGCGAATCGACTGGCACCGCCCCTTCCACAAGGTTTGCGACACCAGCCACCCGCCCTTTGCGAGGTGGTTCGTCGGTGGGCAGCTCAACCTGTGCCACAACGCCGTTGACCGGCACGTGCCGCACCGCCCCGACCAGCCCGCGCTGATCGCCATCTCCAGCGAGACCAACACCGAGCGCACGCTGAGCTACGGCCAGCTCTACGTCGAGGTGCAGCGCATGGCCGCCGTGCTGCGCAACCAGGGTGTCGGCAAGGGTGACCGCGTGCTGATCTACATGCCCATGATCGCGGAAGCGGTCATCGCGATGCTGGCGACGGTGCGCCTGGGTGCCATCCACTCGGTGGTGTTCGGCGGCTTCGCCGCGCACTCCCTGGCCAGCCGCATCGAGGACGCCACCCCGAAGGTCATCGTCTCGGCCGACGCAGGCTCGCGCGGCGGCAAGGTCATCCCCTACAAGCCCTTGCTCGATGAGGCCCTGCACCTGAGCCGGCACAAGGCCGACAAGGTGGTGATGGTGCACCGCGGCCTGGCTCCGGCCGGCATGGTCAAGGACCGCGACATCGACTACCGGGCCGCGCGGCTGGAGGTCATGGACGAGGTCGTGCCGTGCACCTGGGTCGACGCCAACCACCCCAGCTACACGCTCTACACCTCGGGCACCACGGGCAAGCCCAAAGGCGTGCAGCGTGACACCGGCGGTCACGCCGTGGCGCTGGCCGCGTCCATGGACCAGCTGTTCTGCGGCAAACCGGGCGAGACCTTTTTCTGCACCAGCGACATCGGCTGGGTGGTGGGCCACAGCTACATCGTCTACGGCCCGCTGCTGGCCGGCATGAGCACCATCGTCTACGAAGGCCTGCCCATCCGCCCCGACGCGGCCATCTGGTGGAAGCTGGTCGAGCAGCACCAGGTCAGCGTCATGTTCTCGGCACCCACTGCGGTGCGCGTGCTCAAAAAGCAGGACCCGGACTGCCTCAAACGCCACGACCTCTCCAGCCTCAAACACCTCTTCCTGGCCGGCGAACCGCTGGACGAGCCCACGGCGAAGTGGATCAGCGAGGCCATCGGCAAACCCATCATCGACAACTACTGGCAGACCGAGACGGGCTGGCCCATCCTCAGCGTGCCGCGCGGCATCGACCCGACGCTGCAAACGCGCTTCGGCTCCCCTGGTTTTGCCATGCCCGGCTACGACGTGCGCCTGCTCGATGACCAGACCGGCGAGGCTCTGACCCAGCCCGACCAAAAGGGCGTACTCACACTCGGCTACCCCTTGCCGCCCGGCTGTCTGCAGACCGTCTGGGGCGACGACCAGCGCTTCGTCAAAACCTACTGGAGCAGCTTCGCCAACCAGCAGGTCTACAACACCTTCGACTGGGGCATCCGAGACGCCGACGGCTACCACTTCATCCTGGGCCGCACCGACGACGTCATCAACGTGGCCGGGCATCGCCTGGGCACACGCGAGATCGAAGAGGCCGTCAGCGCCCACCCGGCCGTCGCCGAGGTGGCGGTGGTGGGCGTGGCCGACGAGCTCAAGGGCCAGGTCGCGCGCGCCTTCGTGGTCTGCCGAGACCCGGCCCGGGTGGCCGACGAGGCTGGCCGCCAAACCCTGGAAGCCGAGGTCATGCAGACGGTCGACCAGCAGATCGGCGCCGTGGGTCGGCCCGCACGCGTGCACTTCGTGAACGTGCTGCCCAAAACCCGCTCGGGCAAGCTGCTGCGCCGTGCCATCCAGGCCGTGTGCGAGGGCCGCGCCACGGGCGACCTCACCACCATCGAGGACCCGGCCGCCATCGCGGCCCTGCTGGAAGCTGTCCAGCGCTGACCCCCTGGTTCACGTGTCATCGGCCATCTGACCCCTTCTTGGAACACTTGTTGCGTTTTACAGTCCCGCCTGTTTCGCACACAAGATTCGAAAAGGGAGTTCGAGATGAGCCGTCACCCGACGCGCTGGCTGCTTGGCGGCCTGTTGACCGTGTCCGCCATGTTGTCCGCGTGCGGCGGTGGTGGTGACGACAGCGAACGCTCCAATGTGCTCACCGTGAACCAGGGCACTGCCCGGGTGCCCGCCGGCAACTATGCCTTGGACATGAGCGACGTGGCGGCCGCTCCCGCGCGCATCGCCACGGCGGGCCAGCTGATCGAGGGCCTCACCCCGGAGCACGCCGATTTCGATTTCTTCGTCCTGTTTCGCGTGGACGACCCCGGGAAGTTCGTCATCTTCTTTTATCCGGGCATGGACTCCGCCGGCACGACGACCTACGGCTGCCACAGCGCCAGCTGGGCCCTGAGCGACCTGCAAGCGATCGATGCCGCCCCCGAAATCGACCTTGACCTGGGGGCCATGGGTGGCACCTTGCCGGTCTGTCCGTCGGACGTCGAGATCGATGCCAACGCGCACCGCATCCGCATCCGCCAGCTGGCGCTGCAGCGCGTCTCGGCGCCTGCCGAGAGCATCGTCATCAGCACCACGCTGCAGTACAAACTGCCCTGAGGTTCACACCGAGGTCTGGTGGATCAGGTCTCGCACGCGCGGGTAAATCTCGCGCTGCCAGCGTCGGCCGCTGAACACGCCGTAGTGGCCGACGCCCGTCTGCACGTGGTGCTGGCGCCAATAGGGTCGCACCGCGCTGCACAGGTCCTGCGCGGCCACGGTCTGGCCCACCGAACAGATGTCATCGCGCTCTCCCTCGACGGTCAGCAGCGCCGTGCGGCGGATGGCCTGCGGCTCCACCTTCGTGCCGCGCCAGCTCAGCTCGCCGCGCGGCAGGTCGTAGGTCTGAAAAACCTTGCCCACGGTTTCCAGGTAGAACTCGGCCGGCAGGTCGGCCACGGCGAAGTACTCCTCGTAGAAGACCTGTGTGGGCAGGGCCTCGGTGCGCAGGCCCTGGGCCAGGCGCTTGTAGAGCTCCTCGAAGGCGCCGCGGTGGCGGTCCTGGTTCATGCTCACAAAGGCCATGAGCTGCACAAAGCCCGGGTAGACCTTGCGGCCTGCGCCCTTGAGGTGCCAGGGCACGGTGTGAACCAGGTTCTCTTCGAACCAGCTCAGCGGCTTGCTGGTGGCCAGCTCGTTGACCGCGGTCGGGTTGACGCGGCAGTCGATGGGCCCGGCCATCAGCGTCAGGCTGCGCGGCTGAGCCGGGTGGCCGTCCTGCGCCATCACGGCGGTGGCGGCCAGCGCGGCCACGCAGGGCTGGCAAATGCCCATGAGGTGTGAGCCCGGGCCCATGCGGTCGAGGAAGCGGATGAGGTGGTCGGTGTAGTCATCCAGCCCGAACACCCCGTGCTTCAAAGGCACGTCGCGGGCGTTGTGCCAATCGGTGATGTAGACGTCGTGGTCCTGCAGCAGGGTGCGCAGCGTGTCGCGCAGCAGCGTGGCGAAGTGGCCTGACATGGGCGCCACCAGCAGCACGCGGGGCTGCTCAGGCGCGCCCTCTTTTCGAAAGCGCAGCAAGGTGGCAAAGGGCGTGCGCATCACGGCCTCTTCGGTGACGTCGTAGGCCACGCCCAGGCTTTCGACCGGGCCGATGCCGAAGGACGGGCGGTGGTGGGTCAGGCCCAGGCGGGCGAACACGTCGCTGGCTGCGGCCACGCTGCGCGCGATGGCGCCACCGGACATCAGCTCGTGAGCAGTCGATTCGGCCGGACCGTCGGGCAGCACGTGGTGCAACCAGTCGGACAGCCCCCGCGCTGCCGCACGCCAGGGACCAAGCATCGCGTGTTGGGTTTCGTAGGCGGCATACAGCATGTGGTGCTCGGCTGGTTCAGGTGGAGGTGACTCAGCAAGTTGCGAGCCACCCCGGCTGCTGGCGCCGTCCACATCTGGCGATTGAGCCGCCACCTGCGGCCGCCACACCCAGGTGGCATGCGCTTTGCTCGCGTTCACCACCACACGATGAGGAGACACCATGGCCCCCACAGCCCAGGCCCCCGCACGCCCTTCTGCGGCCAAGAAGGCCGCCGCAAAGAAGAGCCCTGCGCCCAAGGCCATGAAAACGGCACCCGCCGCCACCGCCGAGTTGACCATCACCAGCAAGAACTACTCTTCGTGGTCGTTGCGGGGGTGGCTGCTGGCGCGCTTCTCGGGCCTGCCTTTTGACGAAAAGGTGCTGCCACCCGACGACCCCAGCACCCGCGCCGAGATCCTGCTGCTGGCCTCGTCCATCCGCGTGCCCAGCCTGGTGCACGCGGGCACGCACGTCTGGGACACCCTGGCGATCGCCGAGTACCTCAATGAGGTCTGCCCGGACGCCCAACTGCTGCCCGCCGACCGCGCCGCGCGCGCCCACTGCCGCGCCATCAGCGGCGAGATGCACTCGGGCTTCTCGGCGCTGCGCTCTTCGCTGCCCATGAACCTGCGCAACCACTTCCCCAAGTTCAAGGTGTGGTCGCGCGCGCAAGCCGACATCGACCGCATCTGCGACATCTGGCGCGAATGCCTGAGCACCTACGGCGGCCCCTACCTGTTCGGCCCGCACCGCACCGTGGCAGATGCCATGTACGCACCCGTTTGCACGCGCTTTGCCACCTACGACGTGCCACTCGACAAGGTCTGCGCGACCTACCGAGACCTCATGCTCGGTCAACCGGAGATGAAAGAATGGCTGCGCGGCGCCAAGGCCGAGCCCATCGACATCGACGAGCTCGACGTGGAGTTCTGAGTGATCCGCCCCAGGCTCAGCGCGATGAAACCGCCGCTTCCGGCCAGCAGCCCGAAGGCGCTGGCACCTCGCACACCGGCTCCACGTCGATGGACGTGAAATCGGCCGGGCTGACGATCTCGAGGTACTCCATGTCAGGTGAGTAGTCGAACAGGAAGTGGCGCACGCCGGGGCGCTGGTGCACGCAGTCACCCGCCTTGACCAGGGTCTCCTGGTCTTCGTACATGAACTTGGCCCAGCCCTTGGTCATGATGACGATGTGGAAGTTCGCCTCATGACGGTGCCAGCCCGTGCCCTTTTCCGGCGCGTGGTGGGCCTTCACAAGGTGCGCGACCACCTTGCCATTGGTGGCCGCCGAGATGCCCAGGTCCTTGTAGAGGAAGAAGTCTCGCAGCCCGTCGCCGCGCCATTCGGCGTCCTCCGCCCTGGTGTGGGCGAACTTGGTGGAGGTGTCCAGCATGATCGAGTCCCTTTCTGCGCCCTCATGGCGCCCAGCCCATGACACCGGGCGCCACGCAGGTTTCGTTCCCGGCACACATTCCCGGCACAATGCGACTTTCGAGTGCACGACCGCGAAGCCACCATGAAGACCACGCCCCCCCTGACCGACACCGAGATCAACGAACTCGACGAGCTGCTGGCCGCTGTGCCCGCCCCTTACGAGACCGTTGACGCGGTCATCCTCGACGGCTACCTGGCCGGCGTGCTGGTGCAACCTGTGCAACTCGAGCCCGAGCAGTGGCTCTCGCCTGTGTTCGGCACCGAAGGCATGCCCGAGCCCGGCATCGAAGGCTGGAGCGAGAAACAGCACACCCGCCTGGTGACGCTGATCACGCGCCGCAAGGACGAGATCCTGCGCGGCATCCTCGAAGAAGGCTGGTTCGACCCGATCATCCCCATGATCGAGGAAGAAGACGGCCAGCCCGCCAAGGGCGAAGCCGCCTTCGAAGGCCTGGGCTACTGGGCCGCCGGCTTCGAATGGGCGCTGGCCAACTTCCCGCAACTCGAAGAAGCCGCCCTGCCCGGCGTGCCCGACCTGCTTGACTCCATCTGGCGCCACCTGCCCGAGCAGGACGAGGCCCAGCAGGCCATCACCAAGGCCCTGAACGAAGATCACCCGCTCAAAGGCATCGACGAGGCCATCGAAGCCATGGTCTTCGACGTGGTCGACCTGGCCCAGATCGGCATCGAGCAACGCCACAAGGTCGAGACCGTGGTGCGCGACGGCCCCAAGGTCGGTCGCAACGACCCCTGCCCCTGCGGCAGCGGCCGCAAGTACAAGCAGTGCCACGGCGCCAACTGAGCACGCCGAGCGCCCGCCCCCCCCAAGCCCCCTCGCCCGCCGATGAGCGCTGACACTTCGGCATGCCCGCCTGCCTTGCGCATCCAGGTCGCCTCTGACCTGCACCTGGAGCGCTACCCCGACTTCACCCCGCAAGCGGCGCCCGAAGCCGATGTGTTGGTGCTGGCGGGCGACATCGGCTCCTACCAGCCCGGCTCGCTGCTGCCGTCGGCAGACTTCGCGCTCACGCGCTTCTCACCCAAGGCACCCGGCGCGCCCTGGCAGCGCGTGATCTTCGTGCCCGGCAACCACGAGTACGACGGCCTGGAGCTGGGCCCCACGCGCGAGCGACTGCGCGCGCTCTGCGCAGACCTGGGCATCACCTGGCTGGACCGCGAGGTGGTGGAGATCGATGGCGTGCGCTTCCTGGGCACCACGTTGTGGTCCGACTTCGAAGCCCTGGCTGCCACCGAGCGCACGGAGACGAAACGCCAGCAAGCCCTGGCCAAGGCTTACCGCGCGGCCAACTTCTACCTGCGCAAGAACACCACCCGCCAGGGCGGTCAGCCCATGCTGGCCGAAGACCTGCGCGAAGAAGGCCTGGCCTGCCAGCGATGGCTGAGCGCGGCCTTGGCCCAACCGCACGATGGCGCCACCGTGGTCGTCACCCACTTCGCGCCCACGCTGCACAGCGCCGACCCACGCTACGGCCTGGTGCCAGGCACGGCTGGCTTCTGCAACGGCCTGGACGAGCTGCTGCCACACGCCGACCTGTGGGTCCACGGCCACCTGCACTGCCCGGTGGACCACACCGTGCGGGGGCGCACCGGCCCCGATGCCGCCACCGGACGCGACTGGGCCTGTCGCATCGTGGCCAACCCGCGTGGCTACTTCAGCAAGGGTGAGCAGGCCGGCTTCCTGGAGCGTCGCGTGGTGACGGTGCCGCGTGGCCACAGAACTGCGCTGGATCAAGAAGAACGCGCCCAACCCGCCTAAACTCAAGGCTTGACACCAACCGCCCGAGGAACCGAACCATGAAGATCCTGCTCCCCGTTGACGGCAGCCCTTACACCAAGCGCATGCTGGCCTGGCTGGTCACCCACGACGAATGGCTCAAGGCCGACCACGAGTACACCGTGCTGACCGTGGTGCCCATGATCCCGCCTCACGCTGCGGCCATGTTCCCGGCCGACCAGCTCAAGTCCTATTACGAGGACACCGCCGAGGGCATCTTCAAGCCCATCCGCAAGTTCGTGGCCAAGCACAACCTGGCCACCAACTTCGTGGCCAAGACCGGTCACGCTCCCGACGTCATCGCCAAGCTGGCCGACAAGGGCAAGCACGACCTGATCGTCATGGGCTCGCACGGCCATGGCAACCTGATGAACCTGGTGATGGGCTCGGTCACCAACCAGGTGCTGGCGCGCAGCAAGGCGCCGGTGCTGCTGGTGCGTTGAGCACCCCTCAAGGTGCCGATGCAGCCGACGCGGGATGCGTTGGCTGCACCACCACCCCGGGCGACAGCGAAATGTCGTCCACCGGGATGACCTTGTTCACGTAGTAGCGGGTTTCGCCAAAGCAGCTGGTGGGCAGCCCCACCTTTTGCTCGTAGTGCAGCGACACGCGCTTGCCCATGTGGCGGTTGATGTCGGCCGCCACGGCATCGTCGTAGACCGTGAAGTTGAACTTCTCGACGGGCGCGCCCGGCATGGACACCAGCGCCAGCTCGCCTTCCCAGGTCTTGCACAGCCAACCCTTGTGCGAGATTTTCTGCACCCAGCCCGCGCGGTCTCCGGTGGAGTAGCTCCAGCTGAGCATGGCGTAGAAATAGACCGCCACCAGGGCGATCAGGATGACGAGGGGCAAAAGGACGCGTTTGATCATGGTGGGGCGAGGCTGAAGGTGCCAGGAACGGCACGCACAGCGCCGATCTTGTCACAGCCGTGGGCCGGCCCGCGTGCGCCAGCCGCCACACCCCCCGAGTTTCAGGCCAGTCGGAAGGTGCCCACGGCAACCTGCAGGCGCTCGGCCTGATCGCGCAAGCTGCTGGCTGCAGCGCTCGACTCCTCCACCAGCGCGGCGTTTTGCTGCGTGGCCTGGTCCAGCAGGGTGACCGCCTGGTTCACCTGGGCAATGCCCTGGCTCTGCTCGCTGCTGCCCGAGGCCACCTCTCCCATCAACTGGCTGACACGCTGCACCTGCACGATGACTTCGTCGATGGAGCGCGCGGTGGCCTCCGCCAGGGCATAACCTTCGTCCACTTGCGCCACGCTGTCGGCGATCAAGGTCTTGATTTCACGTGCGGCCTGAGCGCTGCGCTGCGCCAGCAAACGCACCTCGGCCGCCACCACGGCGAAACCACGTCCCTGCTCACCAGCGCGAGCCGCTTCCACCGCCGCGTTGAGCGCCAGGATGTTGGTCTGAAAAGCGATGCCATCGATGACCGAATTGATGTCGGCGATGCGCGCACTGGTCTGCTTGATGACCTCCATCTTCTGGCGGACCTGCGCAAAGTTGCGCCCACTTTCAGCGGCCCCGCCTGCGACCTGGGACGACAGTCGGTTGGCCTCCAGCGCGGTATCAGCGTTGTGCCGCACCGTCGCCGACATTTCTTCCATCGACGAGGCTGTCTGCTGCAAGGATGAGGCTTGCGTCTCGGTGCGAGAACTCAGGTCCAAGTTGCCCTGTTCGATCTGGCTCGACGCGGTGGCCACCGACTCGCTGGCAGCACGGATGCCACCCATCGTGTCGCGCAGTTGGGCCACGGCACGAGAAATGGCACGTTGAACCTGGCCGATTTCATCGCGTTGACTCGAGCTGGCGCGCAGGGTCAGGTCGCCGCGTGACAGGGCCTCGGCCGCATCGACCACGTTTTGCATGCCTTGCGCCGTGTTGCGCGTGATGGCCACGGCCAGCATGCCGCCCAGCCCCGACATCAGCAGGACCACCAGCAAGGTCGCGATGATCTCGCTGCGCTGAGCCTCGGCCCGCTGGGTCAGCAAGACATCGAGCTCCTCGACCACGGCATCGCTCAAGGCGAACTGGGGCAGGATGGCCTGCGTGGTGGCGTCGAAGTACTGAGGCCCGCTCATCTCGTGGCTGTCGGCCCCTTTGGCCACGGACAGCGCCAGCGCCTGCATCCGGCTGTGAGCGGCCACGGCCTTTTCAACGGGGTCGGCCAGCACCCGCTCGACGCCAGGGTTGGCCGCGCGGGCCTTGGCCAGGGAGCGTTCCAGGTCATCGAAATGCGTGCGCGAGGCATCGACCAAGGTGGAAAGCGTGCTGCGTTCGTCCGGGTCGGTGCTGCGCTTGACCAGCATGCCAGTGCCTCGGGCACGCGCCAGGCCCATCTTCTCGGAGAGGCGGGGCAGGTCGCGGAAGGCAGCGGTGATCAGGTAGTAGCAGGCCGTGTCTGCGTCCAAGGCCATGCCGCTGGCACCGGTTTCATCTTCCAACAAGTGAAGCATGCGGTTGACCAGGGCGGTGTGCACCTTGAGGCTGTCGGGCGGCGCGATGCCCGCCTGGCTGACTCGGCTGGCAACGTCTTGCCAGGTCGCCTTCATGGCTTTGAGTTCGGGCTGCAGGGCCTCGCGTGGCAGAGCGGTGTAGAGCTGCTCGACCTCGGCAAAGACCTGGTCGATGGCCTGCTGACGAGCCTGGCGGTCGGCCGATTTGCTGGCTTCACCGTTGAGCACCGCGTTGCTCAGGCCCCGGTGCTCCTGCGTCAGGCGAACCATTTTGAGCAACAACTTCACAGGCGGCAAGCCAGCCCGTTCGTCTTCCAGTGCCCGGTACAAGCCCCAGGAGGTGCTGATCACCGACAGCGTGGGGGCGGCCACCATGACCAGGGCCACCAGGGACAAAACCAGGAACTTGCGCCCGATGGGCAGGTGATGGATCCAGCCGAACATGGCTCGCACTCCCGTGCGCAGGTGGGATCGATCCCCGAGGCCGCTGGCGCGCGCACGGACGCCACGACGTCGCACCGCCCGGCTTTGGACGGGGCTCACTTCTCTTCGGCAGCCAAGCGCCCCGCTTGAGACCGACTGAACGCAATTTGTTCGGTGCAGCAAAAAAAAGGGCGGTCAGCCGTCCCTAGAATGTTTGCGCCCCACCCTTTCGAAGGCCTCCCGCATGTCCGACATCCGCATCCGCGGCGCCCGCCAGCACAACCTCAAGAACCTCGACCTGGACATCCGCACCGGTGAGCTCACCGTGGTGACCGGCCCCAGCGGCTCGGGCAAGTCCTCGCTGGTGTTCGACACCCTCTATGCCGAGGGCCAGCGCCGCTACGTGGAGACCTTCAGCGCCTACGCCCGCCAGTTCCTCGACCGCATGGACCGCCCGGCGGTGGATCGCGTCGAAGGCGTGCCCCCGGCGATTGCCATCGACCAGACCAACCCGGTGCGCACCTCGCGCTCGACGGTGGGCACGATGACCGAGCTCAACGACCACCTCAAGCTGCTGTTCGCACGGGCCGCACAGCTGTTTGACCAGGTCACCGGCATGCCGGTGCGCGAGGACACGCCGCAATCGGTGTTCGAGGAACTGTTGCGCCGCTGCGCACTGACCGAAGGCGGCCGCCGCGTGGTCGTCACCTTCGGCGCCGAGCTGCCCGCCAACACCTCCACCGATCAGATGGAGGAATGGCTGTCGGCCAGCGGCTTCTCGCGCATCCAGGCGCAGCGGGTGGTGAAGGTGACCTCCGAAGCGGCCTCGGCGCCTGTGGCCAAAAAGGCGGCCAAAAAAGCCGCCGCCAAGAAAACCACGAAAAAGTCAGCCGCCAGCGCTGACGCAGCCCTGGCCGAGGACGAGCGCCTCGTGCTCGACGTCGTGGTCGACCGCTTCCGCATGGGCGCCGACGCCAGCGGCGCCGACCTCGACCGCCCGCGCGTCATCGAAGCGCTCGAAGTCGCCTTCAAGCGCGGCAACGGCCACGTCACGGTCTACGCGTTGAGCAACGACGACGGCGAGCCCGAGCTGTGGCGTTTCTCCAGCGGCCTGCACTGCCCCGAAAGCCACCGCCGCTACAGCACGCCCACGCCGGGCATGTTCTCGTTCAACTCGGCCGCGGGCGCCTGCCCCACCTGCCGGGGCTTCGGCCGCGTCATCGGCGTGGACTGGGGCCTGGTCATCCCCGATGGCAAGAAGACGCTGCGCGGCGGCGCCATCAAGCCGCTGCAAACGCCCGCCTGGGCCGAGTGCCAGGCCGACCTCGTCAAGTACGCGGGCGACGCCGCCATCCCGCGCGACACCCCCTGGTCGCAGCTGACAAACGATCAAAAGCACTGGGTGCTCGAAGGCGACCCCGACTGGAAGGGCAACTGGAACAAGCAGTGGTACGGCATCCGCCGTTTCTTCGAGTACCTCGAGAGCAAAGCCTACAAGATGCACATCCGCGTGCTCTTGTCCAAGTACCGCAGCTACACGCCCTGCCCCGACTGCGAGGGCGCGCGCCTGCAGACCGAGTCGCTGCTGTGGCGCCTGGGCTCCCAGGCCGACGCCGACGCGGTGTTGCCACCGGCGCAGCGCTTCAAGCCCAAAGGTGTGGTGCTGGATGCCGCGGCCTTCGCCGCCCTGCCCGGCCTGAACGTGCACGACCTGATGCTGCTGCCCATCTCGCAGCTGCAGCGCTTCTTCGGCTTCGTCACGCTGGCGAACCAGGGCGACCAGGAGGCCCTGCAGCTGCTGCTCGATGAGATCCGCACGCGACTGAAGTACCTGGTCGATGTCGGCCTGGGCTACCTCACGCTTGACCGGCAAAGCCGTACGCTCTCGGGTGGCGAGGTGCAGCGCATCAACCTGACCACGGCGCTGGGTACCTCGCTGGTCAACACCCTGTTCGTGCTGGACGAGCCCTCCATCGGCC
The DNA here is from genome assembly GCA_964373965.1 of uncultured Aquabacterium sp. Classification (GTDB taxonomy): domain Bacteria; phylum Pseudomonadota; class Gammaproteobacteria; order Burkholderiales; family Burkholderiaceae_C; genus Aquabacterium. The sequence continues at coordinate 80,127 of CAYJXE010000002.1, forward strand.
TGCACCCGCGCGACATGGACCGCATCAACCTGGCCATGCAGCGCCTGGTGGACGCCGGCAACACGCTGGTGGTGGTCGAGCACGACCCCGCCGTCATGCTGGCCGCCGACCGCGTCATCGACATGGGCCCCGGCCCGGGCTCGCAAGGTGGCCGCATCGTCTTCGACGGCACGCCCGACGACCTCAAGCAGGCCGAAACGCTGACCGGCGCCTACCTGGGCGCGCGCCGCCGCATCGGGATCGGGCTGCGCCACCCTGTGCAGGAAAACACGCCACGGCTGGTTCTGCAAGGCGCGCGGCAACACAACCTCAAGGACCTGAACGTAGACTTCCCCCTGCAGCGGTTGGTGGGCGTGACGGGCGTCAGTGGCTCGGGCAAATCCACCCTGATCCAGGACATCCTGCACCCCGCCCTGCTGCGCCATTTCGGCGAAGCGACCGAGAGCCCCGGCGAGCACGACGACCTGCTTGGCGCCGACTGGCTCAGCGCGGTCAGCTTCGTGGACCAGTCGCCCATCGGCAAGACGGCGCGCTCGAACCCGGCCAGCTACGTGGGCGCCTTCGACGCGGTGCGCACGCTGTTCGCGGTGACGCCGCTGTCGCGCGAACGCGGCTACACCGCCGGCACCTTCAGCTTCAACGCCGGCAACGGGCGCTGCCCGACCTGCGGCGGCTCGGGCTTCGAGCACGTCGAGATGCAGTTCCTCTCCGACGTGTACCTGCGCTGCCCCGATTGCGACGGCACGCGCTTTCGCGCCGAGGTGCGCGAGGTGCAGATCGAGCGCTTGAACAAGAAGCTCAGCATCTCGGATGTGCTGGAACTCACGGTGGCCGAAGCCGTGCGCCTGTTCGCGCAAGACGTGGAAGTGGTGCGCGCGCTGCAGCCGCTGTCCGACGTGGGCCTGGACTACGTGAAGCTGGGCCAGCCGGTGCCCACCTTGTCAGGTGGCGAGGCGCAGCGCCTGAAGCTCGCCGGTCACCTGGTCGAGGCCGCCACGCAACTCAGCAAGAGCGGCCAGCGCACCGCGCGCAAGGGCACGCTGTTCATGTTCGACGAGCCCACCACCGGGCTGCACTTCGACGACATCGCCAAGCTGATGCGCGCCTTCGGCAAGCTGCTGGACGCGGGCAACAGCATCATCCTGATCGAGCACAACCTCGATGTGATCCGCGCTTGCGATTGGCTGATCGAACTCGGGCCCGAAGGCGGCGACGCGGGCGGTCAGATCGTGGCGCAAGGCGCACCGGAAGACCTCAAGCTTGGCCACACGCACACGGCCGTGGCCTTGCGGGAGTACGAGCAGGCGCTGGGCCTGGCCGACGAAGCGGCCTCCGCCACGGTGGTCAAGGCCGAGGAAGACGGTCGATCGCTCCAGGCGCTCATCAAGGCCCGACGTGATCAACGCCGAGCCGCTGCCGCCAAGGCCCCGGGCCACGATGCCATCGAGGTCGTCAACGCGCACGAGAACAACCTGCGCGGCATGAGCGTGAACATCCCGCGCGGCAAGTTCAACGTCATCACCGGCGTGTCTGGCTCGGGCAAGTCCACGCTGGCCTTCGACATCCTGTTCAACGAAGGCCAGCGCCGCTACCTCGAATCGCTCAACGCCTACGCGCGCTCGCTGGTGCAACCGGCCGGCCGGCCCGAGGTGGATGCGGTGTACGGCATCCCGCCCACCGTGGCCATCGAGCAGCGGCTCTCGCGCGGCGGTCGCAAGTCCACCGTGGGCACCACCACCGAGGTGCACCACTTCCTGCGCCTGCTCTACGTCAAGCTGGGCACGCAGCACTGCACCACCTGTGTCGATGCCGATGGCAACCCCATCCCAGTGCTGCCGCAAACGCCCGAGGCCATCGCCGCGCAGTGGCTGCGCGAGTACCGCGGCCAGCACATCGGCCTGATGGCGCCGCTGGTGGTCAACCGCAAGGGCGTCTACACCGAGCTGGCCAAGTGGGCCTCGGCGCGCGGCTTCGACCACCTGCGCGTGGACGGCGAGTTCCTGCCCGTGGTGGGTTGGGGCACGACCAAGGGCCCCAAGATCGACCGCTACCGCGAACACACCATCGAGCTGCCCGTGGGCGACGTGGTCGTGACCCCTGAAAACGAAGCCCGCCTGCGCGAACTGCTGGCCTCGACGCTGGAACACGGCAAGGGCGTGGTGCACCTCATCACCGGGCTGGAAGGCCTGGCCGATGCGCTGGCCAATGGCAAATCGACCCTGCACATGGGCCGCGTGAAGGTGTTCAGCACCGAGCGTGCCTGCCCGAGTTGTGGCACCAGCTACCCCGAGCTCGACCCGCGCCTGTTCAGCTACAACAGCAAGCACGGCTGGTGCCCCGACTGCGTCGGCACGGGCCTGGCGCTCACGCGCGAGCAGCGCAAGGTGCTCGACGACTCCCAACAAGACGACAACAAGGGGCGCGAACAAACGTTTGCCGAGCCCGATGTGGAAGACGTGGAAGAAGCCGATTGCGGTACCTGCCATGGCGCGCGCCTGAACCCCGTCGCACGGGCCGTGAAGATGCGCGGCCAGTCGATCGCCGAGGTCTCCGCGCTGTCGGTGAAGGACTCGCGCAAGTGGAGCGAAAAGCTCAAGCTCGACGGCCGCGAGGCCACCATCGCCCGCGACATCGTCAGCGAAATCAAGTCGCGCCTGGCCTTCATGGAACAGGTCGGTCTGGGCTACCTCAGCCTCGACCGCGCCGCGCCCACTTTGTCCGGCGGTGAGGCCCAACGCATCCGCCTGGCCGCGCAGCTCGGCAGCAACCTGCAAGGCGTTTGCTATGTGCTGGATGAGCCCACCATCGGCCTGCACCCACGCGACAACCAGCTGCTGCTCGACGCCCTGCACACGCTGGGCCAGTCGGGCAACACACTGGTGGTGGTCGAGCACGACGAGGACACCATCCGCCGCGCCGAGCACGTCATCGACATCGGCCCGGGTGCTGGCGTGCGCGGTGGCACCGTGGTGGCCGAAGGCACCGTGGCCGACATCATGGCCAGCGAGGCCTCGGTCACCGGCCGCTGCCTGCGCGCGCCCATGCAGCACCCGCTGCGCGTGGACGAGGCCGGCGCGCCCATCGGTCGCCGCAAGGTGGACAAGGGCACAGCGCAACTGCAACTGAAAGGCGCCAAGCTGCACAACCTGCAGGACGTCAACGTCAAGGTCCCGCTGCAGCGCCTGGTGGGCGTCACCGGCGTGTCGGGCTCGGGCAAGTCCACGCTCGCGCGCGACGTGCTGCTGGCCAATGTGCAGGCGGCGCTGGCCATCCCCTTCAAGGAGCGCGCCACCACCCCGCCCACTTGGCACGGCTGCGACAGCCTCGAAGGCTGGGGCGCCGTCGACCGCGTGCTCGAAGTCGACCAGACGCCCATCGGCAAGACGCCACGCTCCTGCCCGGCCACCTACATCGGCTTCTGGGACACCATCCGCAAGCTCTTCGCCGACACGCTCGAAGCCCGCGCGCGCGGCTGGGGCGCCGGCCGCTTCAGCTTCAACACCGGCGAAGGCCGTTGCCCCGAGTGCGAAGGCCAGGGCATCCGCACCATCGAGATGGCCTTCCTGCCCGACGTGAAGGTGCACTGCGACGCCTGCAACGGCATGCGCTTCAACCGCGAAACGCTGGCCGCCACCTGGCGCGGCAAACACATCGGCGACGTGCTCAAGATGGAAATCGACGAAGCCGTCGAGTTCTTCGGCTCCATGCCCTCCATCGCGCACCCGCTGCAGTTGCTGCAGGACGTGGGCCTGGGCTACCTGACGCTGGGCCAGCCATCGCCCACGCTCTCGGGTGGCGAGGCGCAGCGCATCAAGCTGGTGACCGAGCTCAGCAAGGTGCGCGACGACATCACGCGCCGCGGCCAGAAGGCGCCCCACACGCTGTACGTGCTCGACGAGCCCACCGTGGGCCTGCACCTGGCCGACGTAGAGAAGCTCATCCGCGTGCTGCATCGCCTGGTCGATGGCGGCCACAGCGTCGTCGTCATCGAGCACGACCTCGACCTCATTGCCGAGGCCGACTGGGTCATCGACATGGGGCCGGAAGGCGGCTCGGGCGGCGGCAAGGTCGTGGCCGAGGGCCCGCCCGAGAAGCTCGTCGAGAAGGGCACGCACACCGGCGTGGCCTTGAAAGGCGTGCTGACACGATGAAACAAAGGGCAACTGTCGGCCGTTGATACACGCGGCTCGCAGGCCAGCAAGGCGACGCGCGCAGCATGGGGTGCCCATCACCTCAAGCCGCGCGCCATGCACCCACACACTGACCCTGCGCAAAAGACGCACACCGACAGCCACGGCCTGCAAGGCGACGTGCAGCGCATCCTGGCCGCTCAGCTTGAGCGACGCCGTGCGCTAGGCTGGCTGGGCGCCCTGGGCAGCGGTGCCCTGTTCGGCGCCGGCCTGGCGGCCTGCGGCGGCGGCGGCGATGCGGCCACCTCCAGCAGCACCAACGGCAGCACCACGACCGCCACCAGCGCCAGCGGCGAGGTCTGCAGTGTCATCCCGACCGAAACACAAGGACCCTACCCTGCCGACGGCTCCAACAGCGCCAGTGGCAGCATCGTCAACGCGCTGATGCTCTCGGGCATCGTGCGCAGCGACATCCGCACCAGCGTGGGCTCGGCCTCGGGCACCGCAGCCGGCGTGCCGCTGACCTTGCGCGTGCGCCTGGTCAACGTCAACGCAGCCTGCGCCACGCTCGAAGGCTGGGCCATCTACCTGTGGCACTGCACGCGCGACGGCAAGTACTCGCTCTACTCCAGCGGCGTCACCGGCGAAAACTACCTGCGCGGCGTGCAGGCCACCGACAGCAGCGGCACGGCCACCTTCACGACCATTTTCCCCGGGTGCTACAGCGGTCGCATGCCGCACATCCACTTCGAGGTCTACCGCAGCGTCAACACCGCCACCAGCGCCGACAACAAGCTGCTGACCTCGCAGATGGCCTTCCCCACCGACGTGTGCGAGACGGTGTACGACACCGCCAGCGGCTACAGCGCCAGCGTCAACAACCTCGCACAGATCAGCTTCGCCACCGACAACGTCTTCTCCGACGGCCACGACACCCAGATGCTCAGCATCACCGGCGACGTCAGCAACGGCTACGTGGCCACCATCACGGTGGGCATGTCGGTCTGATCCGATGCACTTTTGCCTTAGACAAACGTACGTCGCATAGCCGATCTGCCTCGTGCGCAAAAGGGGCATTCGTGCGGAATGCGCCGGCCCACACCCGAACTGAAAAAACCGCTTCATTTCTCGGCTGATGGTCCGAATACCCAAGCGTTTTAATCAGTCCCAGAGGATGATCATGCGCACGAATCTTCCCGTCACGCAAAAAGAGCTGGACTTTCCGGCTGACGCGACGCTGTTGTCCACGACAGATGCGCACAGCAAAATCACCTATGCCAACGAGGCGTTTGTCCAGGTCAGCGGCTTTGAACGAGACGAGCTGATGGGGCAGCCCCACAACCTCGTGAGGCACCCGGACATGCCGCAAGAGGCCTTCGCCGACATGTGGGCATCCCTCAAAGGCGGCGACTCGTGGACGGCGCTGGTCAAGAACCGTTGCAAGAACGGCGACCACTACTGGGTGCGTGCCAACGCCACCCCGGTGATGCGCAACGGTCAGGTGACCGGCTACATGTCGGTGCGCACCCGGCCCTCGCGCCACGAGGTTCAGAAAGCGGAAGACCTCTACCGCATGTTCAGGGAACACAAGGCAGGCTCGCTGGGCTTTCACAAGGGCCTGATCGTGCACCGCGGCTGGTCGAGCTGGCGCTCGGTGCACCAACTCATGAGCCTGCGCTGGCGCCTGGCGCTCGCGCCCTTGCTGATCACGCTGGTCAGCACCGCACTGGGCGCGTTGCTGCAACTCGAACCCATGCAGATGGCCTGGTTGATCGGCTCTGACCTGGTCGCATCGGCTTTGGGCATCTGGTGGCTGAACACCCAGATCGCCCAGCCCCTGGAGCAGGTTCACAAGCAGGCCACCGCGGTGGCAACGGGTCAGCCCGGCGAAAACCTGAACCTCAACCGCGCCGACACCATCGGCATGCTGCTGCGCGCGGTCAACCAATCGGGGCTGAACCTGCGCTCGCTGGTGGACGACGTGACCAACCAGGTCAGTGGCGTGCAAGGCGCCACCCAGGAGATCGCGCAAGGCAACCAGGACCTGCACGGCCGCACCGAAGCCACGGCAGCCCAGCTTCAAGAGACCGCAGCCTCGATGATGCAAATGACATCGACCGTGCGCGCCAACACACAAACGGCCTTCGATGCCAACGCCTTCGCAGGCCAGGCCAACGGGGCCGCCAGCCACGGCGGACAAGTGGTCAGCCAGGTCATCGAGACCATGCGCGAGATCACCGACAGCTCGCGGCGCATCGCCGACATCATCGGCGTGATCGACGGCATCGCCTTCCAGACCAACATCCTGGCGCTGAACGCGGCGGTGGAAGCAGCCCGCGCGGGCGAACAAGGGCGGGGCTTTGCGGTCGTTGCCGGCGAGGTGCGCAGCCTGGCGCAGCGCTCGGCAGAAGCCGCCCGCGAGATCAAGGGACTGATCCAGACCAGCGTGGAGCGGGTGGAAGTGGGCAGTTCGCTGGTCAACTCGGCGGGCGAGGCCATGGAGGGCATCGTGAGCAAGGTGACCGAAGTCAGCCACCTCATCGAACAGATCAGCCAGGCATCCAAGGAACAGGCCACAGGCATCGATCAGGTTACGAGCGCGGTGGGCCACCTCGATGAGGTCACGCAGCAGAACGCAGCCCTGGTGCACCAATCAACGCAAGCGGCCGGTCAGCTGGCTCAGCGCGCCGATCGCCTGGCCGAGGCGATCTCGGTGTTTCGGGTCAGCTGAACAACATCAGTGGCCAGCGCGCCACGATGCCCAGGCCGCCAACGTCAGCCACGAGAGAGCCGTCGTCCACATGATGAGCCGCGCCACCCGCGTGGTGTCGGCGCCCTCGCGCTCGGCCAGCATCGACACGTTGCTCGCCGATGGCAGGGCCGCCGCCATCACCAGCGTGGTCAGGCTGAAGGCCGACAGCGGCCAACCCAGGGCATGAACCAGGCCGCCAGCCACCAGCACGATCAAGGGATGCAGCAGCAGCTTGGCGCCGACCAGGATGAGCACTGGCCCAAGTGAATCGCCTTGCGCAACGCCGTGCATGACACTTTGCGGGGCGCCGCGCGGCGCACCGGTCGCCTCGTTTGCGCGCATGTCGCCATCGGCCCAGGGTGGTGCCAGCATCCTCATTTGCGCCCGGGCCAGGATGGCCCCCAAGGTGAACAAGGCTGCGGGTGAGGCCGCCAGCGCCAGCAGGCGCAGGGTTTCGTCGAGCGCACGGGCCATCTGCCAACCGCTGGCCCACCAGGCCACGCCCAGTGCCATCGACCAGAGCAAAGGGTTGCGCAAGGCGCCTTGGAGCGGCGCCCACCACAGGCCCCACCAGGGGCCCGGCGCGCCCCGGTGCGCCCAGGCCAGGCACAGCGAACTCAGCAGCAGCACATCGATGATCAGCGTGGCCGCCACCGGCCCTGCGGCCTGCACACCCAGCAAGCCCGTCAGCAGCGGCAGCCCCAGGAAGCCCGTGTTCGGGAACGCCGTGGCCAGTGCCACCAGACCTGTGTCGCGATTCGACCAGCCAGAGCGCCGCCCCAACCACAGGGCCAGCACCGTGATGGCAGCGCCCCCAAGCCCGTAGGTCAGCAGCAAACCGGCCAAGCCGGGCTGCATCAAGGCCCCGCTGGCACCGAGCCGAAACAGCATCGCCGGCAGCCCGAAGAACAGCACGAAGCCATTGAGCGCGCCGATGCCCCCCGGGTCCACCAGCCCGGCGCGCACCGCGCCCCAGCCGCACAACACCAGCAAAAAGAAAGGCACGAACAACCACAGCAGATCGGTCATGGGTCCAGATTGTCGCCCCGCGACGCCGGCGCCCCGCAGGGCAACGCGCCAACGGGTAAGCACGGAGCACGCGTCCTGAGAAGCCCCCGTGGTTTACCCAGAAGGGGCGGATTCGGACAACAAAGTGGTCAGTCCTGCCAATCCTCATTGGGGCGGCGCTGCCTACGATGGCCCGCAACGCTGCCCCCCATTCCAAACACCCGGAGACCCCGATGTCCACGCTCACCCTGCCCCACCGCCTCCACCGCGTGGCCCCATGCGCCCTGGCCATCGGCCTGGCACTGGCCACCTTCGGCACCGCCCAAGCCCAGACCACCACGCTCGGCACCCGGGGCCTGACCAGCCAGCCCAACCCTGCCATCACCAGCAACAGCGACGCCACCTGGCCGGCCTACACCCGCGCAGAGCGGTATGCAGGCGCGAAGACCCTGCCACTTCAATTCATCACCCTGAGCAACGGCAAGAAGCTGGGCGTGTACGTCTCGCTGCCGGCCAACGCACTGGGCATGGCGGCCTCGGGCAAGTTCCCCGTCGTGCTCACGCAGACCGCCTACCGCATCGACATGTCGCAGCTCATGGGCGTGGTCTCGCCGGGTGACACCACCTTGCTCATCGGCGGCCTGGACAAGTTCATGGTCAAGCGCGGCTACATCACCGTGGCTGTTGACTCGTACGGCACCGGCATGTCCGAGGGCGTGACCGAGCTGCTTGGCGAAGAAGAGCAAAAGGCCTATGGCGAAACCGTCAACTGGATCACCAAGCAGCCCTGGTTCAACGGCAGCATCGGCGTGGCCGGCACCTCGTACCTGGGCATCACCTCGCTGCTGACCGCCGGCCAGGGCCACCCCGCCATCAAGGCCGCGTTCGCCGAGGTGCCGATGGGCGATGCCTTCCGCGGCACCGTGGGCACGGGCGGTCTGCTCAACGCGCAGTTCCTGGCCACCTGGTTGCCCCTGACGCAAACGCTGTCGGTCACCAACCAGCCCGCCCAACTGCTGCACCCACAGCACGCCACGCAAATCGGCAAGGCCACCAAGGACCACGTCGCCGCCATCAACGCCTGGTACTTCCCGACCATCGACCGGGGCCTGGCCGGTGAAGTCGGCATCGCCACCGACGACGGCAGCTTCTGGTCGGTGCGCTCGCCCATCGAGAAGACGCCGCAGATCAAGGTGCCCACCTTCGTGATCGGCGCCAGCGCCGACATCTTCCAGCGCGACGAGCCCCTGATCTACGAACAGCTCAAGCGCAACGTCACCACCAAGCTGGTCATCCACCCTGGCTACCACCTGCAGTCGGTGCTGACCGCGGCCAAGGACCACAACAACGCCACCGAACAGGGCTCGCCCGGCTCGGCCGACCTGCTGCTGCAGTGGTTCGACCAATACGTGATGGGCCTGCCCGCCGGCGCCGACAAGCTGCCCAACGTGACCCAGTACGTCGATGGCTACGGCGAGAACGGCAAGTCGCGCTACGCCATCTCGACCGACTGGCCCCACCCGCAGATGAACCCGCAGCGCTGGTACCTGCGTGGCGACCGCGTGCTGCGCCAGGATGCCCCGGCTGCTGCAGACCAGAACCAGATCGTCATCGAGCCGCCGGCGCCCACGGTCACCAAGTCCACCATCCTGGGCGGCACCGTGGCCCAGGCCAAGGTCACGCTGCGCGACAGCACCGACTGCTCCAACAGCCACGCACAGTGGACGCTGGGCATGAGCGGCCTGCTGCCCAAGGACTGCCAGAAGGACAGCCGCCAGGTCGAAGAGGCACAGGGCTCGATCGTCTACGAGAGCGCGCCGCTGGCCAGCGACATGTACCTCAACGGCCCCATCCAGGCCGATGTGTGGATGCGCGCCTCGAAGACGCAAGCCGCTGTGTCGGTGCGCGTGGACGTGGTCGACCCGTCGGCCGGCACGGTCAAGCCGCTGACCAACGGCCTGCAGTCGGCCGCCTTCCGCGCGGTGGACACCAGCCGCTCGCGCCAAGTCAACGGCGTGATGATGCAGCCCTGGCACCCCTTCACCCAGGCGTCGATCCAGCCGGTGGTGCCCGGTCAGCCGATGCTGGTGCCGGTGGAGGTCTTCCCGACCGCCGCGCTGATCCGCGCCGGCCAGAAGCTGCGCGTGGCCATCAGCGCCAGCAACCAGGCCCAGGGCATCTGGTCGCTCGACCGCCAGGCCGAAGCCGACGGCAACGTCAGCACCATCCTGAGCAGCCCGGCCTACCCCAGCAGCATCGTGCTGCCGGTGGTGCCACGCAGCGCACTCAAGTGATGAGCTCGGGCAGCGGGGGGCAACGCCTCCCCTGCCCGACAGACACACCACAAGCGCTCAGCGCACCCGCAGCATCGCCAACACCCCGCCTTTGCGCATGACGCGCCAACCCAGCAAAGCCGCCAGGATGGCCGCGTAAACGCCAACCTCCGCCAGGTCGTTCTTGGCGGCCTTCTTCAGGTAGAAGTGCAGCAGGCCCAGCAAAGCCACGGCGTAGACCAGCTTGTGCAGCGCCTGCCAGCGACGCCCACCGATGGCCCTGATCGCGGCGTTGAACGAAGTCAGCGCCAGCGGCAACATCACCACCAAGGCAATGAAGCCCACGAGGATGAAGTTGCGCTTGAGCACATCGGCCACGATGTCGTCGATCACCCAGCCCTGATCCAGCCACGCGTAAGTCAATGCATGCACCAGCGCATAGGTGAAGGCGGTGACACCCAGCGCACGCCGGTGCTTGAGCAAGCCTGGCAACCCGACCAGGTCTCGCAAGGGCGTGATCAACAGCGTCAGCCACAGGAAACGCAAGGACCACTCGCCGGTCTCCTTGATGAAGTGGTCGACAGGGTTGGCGCCCAGCCTGTCTGCCGCCGCAGCCGCCACCAACACCAGCAGTGGCACCGAGCACACCAACCAGGACAGGGGCTTGGCCCAAGGCTTCATCAGCCAGCTGTTGAGGGTGTTGGCGAGATCGGATGCGGTGCTCATGGGTGTTGTGGTTCAGAAAAACTTGCGCAGGTCCATGCCTGCATAGAGTTGCCCCACCTGGGCCTCATAGCCGTTGAACATCAGGGTGGGCTTTTTGGGCGCGAAGAACCCGCCTTCGCCGATGCGTCGCTCGGTGGCCTGGCTCCAGCGCGGGTGGTCCACCTTCGGGTTCACATTGGAAAAGTAGCCGTATTCCTGCGGCCCCGCCTTGACCCAGCTGGGGGTGTTGGGCTTTTCCAGCAGGCGAATGCGCACGATGGACTTGGCGCTCTTGAAGCCGTACTTCCAGGGCACCACCAGGCGCAGCGGCGCGCCGTTCTGGTTGGGCAGCACCTCGCCGTACAGGCCGAAGGCCATCAGCGTGAGCGGGTGCATGGCTTCGTCCAGCCGCAGGCCTTCCACATAGGGCCAGTCGAGCACCGACGAGCGCACGCCGGGCATCTGCTTGGGGTCGGCCAGCGAAACGAATTCAACGTACTTGGCTTTGCCCGTGGGCTCGGCCCGCTTGATCAGGGCCGAGAGCGAACAGCCCACCCACGGGATCACCATCGACCAGCCTTCGACGCAACGCATCCGGTAGATGCGCTCTTCCATCGGGGCCACCTTGAGCAGGTCGTCGAGGCCCAGTTTCTGGGGCTTGCCGACCTCGCCGTCGATCACCAGCGTCCAGGGGCGGGGTTTGAGCGTGTGGGCGTTTTCGGCCGGGTCGGATTTGTCGGTGCCGAACTCGTAGAAGTTGTTGTACGTGGTCACGTCACCGTAGGGCGTGAGCTTGTCCATCACGTAGGCGCCAGGCACCGTGCTGCGCGTGGCGGGCAAGGCCGCGAGCTTGCCAGGGCGCTGCACCAGGCCTGCCTGCTGGCTGGGCTGGGCAAATGCCAACCCATGGCCCAGTCCTGTGGCGGCCAGACCGGCGGCACCCGTTGCCAGGCCCTTGAGCAGATTGCGGCGGTCCTCGTACACGGCCCGGGGGGTGACCTCGTGCTCAGGCAGGGTCAAACCGCTGTCGGGGTGAAGGATGTGGCGAGAGGTGCGGATGAAGGCCATGTCGGGCTCCGTGGGGCTGAGTGCCCTTGTGTCGCATCAGGCTGATGGAACCTGACAGGTTCCGAAGCGAAGATTTTGCGGGAGCCCGCCTGCCCCGTGGGCGGAGCAGGTCATTCGCGGTGCAGGCTCAGCGCTGACCGGCAGGAGTGGCTGGTGCACCTGAGGCCTCCGAGGCCTCGGTCACGAAAGCGATGCGCGTCAGCCCCGCCTTCTGCAGGACGCCGATCAACTGCGCCACCCGCTCATAAGGCACGACCCGGTCGGCACGCAATTGCACTTCTGTGTCGGGCTTGGACTTGGCTTGCGCCTCCACCTGCGCCTGCAAGGCCGCAGCGTCCACCGCCTGCTCATCGAGGTGCGTGCGCCCGTCGGCCGTCAGCGCGATGCTGATCACCGCAGGCGGCACCGGCGGGGGGGCCTGGGTTTCGGCGCGCGGCAGGTCGAGTTTCAAACGCGAGGTCATCATCGGCGCCGTGATCATGAAAATGATCAGCAGCACCAGCATGACGTCAATGAGCGGCGTCATGTTGATGTCGCTCATGGGCTCGCTGCCCTGTGGACGCTCCAGCCGACCAAACGCCATCGTGCTGCCTCAGCCTTCCTGGCGGTCACGCGGGTCACGTGCCTGCGTGCCCATCAGCGCCTCGCGCAGGTCGTGCGCAAAACCCTCGAGGTCGGCTTCACAGGCCGACACCAGCTTGCCGAACACGTTGTAGGCCAGCACCGCCGGTATGGCCACGGCCAGGCCAGCGGCCGTCATGATCAGCGCCTCGCCCACCGGGCCGGCCACCTTGTCGATGCTCACCGAGCCTTCGTTGGCGATGCCCATCATCGCGTGGTAGATGCCCCAGACGGTGCCGAACAGGCCCACGAAGGGCGAGACCGAGCCCACCGACGCCAGCAGCACCTGCCCGGCCTTGAGCCGCTGCATGACTTCGTGCAGGCTGTCGCGCAGGCGGCGCGTGAGCTGGGCCTCTGGCAAGGCCCGTGCTTCCATCGTGCCGGCGGCCACCGGCTCGGCCGCAGCCTCGACCAGGGGCAGCAGCACCAGTTCGCGGTCGACGTCCTTGAGCGCCAGGCGTGCCGATGGCAGGTCGGCGGCACGCCAGAAGGCCTGCGCGCCCAGCACCAGGTCACGCCTGGCTCGGGTGAGCATCCAGCCCTTCCAGAAGATGACCACCCAGGCGCCGATCGACATGATCAGCAGCATGACGGCCACCGCACGACCGATGGCGTCGCCTTGCACCCAGTACTGAATCAGGCTGTCCATGGTGCTTCAGCGGCTCACTTCAGACCCAGCACGTCGTCCATGCCGAACAGCCCGTGCGGCTGACGCGCCAGGAAACGCGCGGCACGCAGGCTGCCCTGCGCGTAGTGCACGCGGCTCGATGACTTGTGCGTGATCTCGATGCGCTCGCCGATGCCGGCGAACAGCACGGTGTGGTCGCCCACCACGTCGCCGCCGCGCACGGTGGCGAAGCCGATGGTGTTCGGGTCGCGCTCGCCTGTCACGCCTTCGCGGCCGTAGACGGCGCAGGTCTTGAGGTCACGACCGACGGCTTCGGCCACCACCTCGCCCATCTTGAGCGCCGTGCCGCTGGGGGCATCGACCTTGTGACGGTGGTGGGCCTCGATGATCTCGATGTCGTAGCCGTCCTTGAGGGCCTTGGCGGCCTGAGCCAGCAGCTTGAAGACGACGTTCACGCCCACCGCCATGTTGGGCGACAGAACGATGGCGATGTCACGCGCGGCGTCTTCGATCTCGGCCTTTTGCTCCGGCGTGAAGCCAGTGGTGCCGATGATGGCCTTGACGCCCAGCTCCCTGCAGACCTTCAGGTGTGCCAGCGTGCCCTCAGGGCGGGTGAAGTCGATCAGGTACTTCGCGTCCCTCAGGCCGGCATGCAGGTCGTCGGTGATGACCACGCCGCTGCGCGTGCCCATGTAGGCGGTGGCATCGATGCCCAAAGCCGGGCTGCCGGCGATGTCGAGCGCACCCGCCAGGCGGGTGTCGGGCGACTGCAGGATGGCCTCGATCAGCATGCGCCCCATGCGGCCGGAAGCCCCGGCGATGGCGATGGCAAGGGGTTCGGAGGCGGAAGTCGGGGTGGCGCTCATGCAGAAATCCAGTGGCAGAAGTTCAGGTTCGGTGACAAGGCCAGCCGCTCAGGCGGGCAAGCGGGCTCAGCGGCTGCCGGCTTCCAGCGGCGGGTAGTCGCGGGCGGCGCCTTGAGGTGCTTTGCGAATCACATCGGTCTTGGGCGGCACAGGCAGCGCAGCGACCTGCTCCGGCGTCATTTGCAGCTTTGGCTCGTTGCCACCCAGAGGGCGGTCGATGGCCGCAACGAACTCGCGCTCGGTGGGCAGGGCGTCGGTTTCAAAGCGCTCGACCACGTCGTTGCGGAAGAACACCGTCACGCGGCGCTGCTGATCCGGCACACCCTGGCGGCGGATGGTGAAAGCGTAGTCCCAGCGATCGGCGTGAAACGGATCGGCCAGCAATGGCGTGCCCAGGATCTCGCGCACCTGCAGACGGCCCAGGCCAGGCTGGACCTGCGCCATCACCTCCTGGGTGACGACGTTGCCCTGGACCACGTCGATGCGGTAGGGCGTCAGCAGGCCAAAAAGCGTTTCCGGGTTGCTCAGGCTGCCGCAGCCCGACAGCAAGGTGGCGGAGGCCAGGACCAGGGCAGCACGGCGAATCGGGGTCGGCATCATGGGCAGAGGTTGAACACCGCGGAGGTGTCGGGTCGTTGAACGGAGCGCGAGCTCGGGTTTGGCGTCGGTGGCGTCAGGAATGGGCCGCCAGACAGCAGGGGTGAACCCCCGGTCAGGTGCGATCAAGGCGCCAACTCATTATCATTGGGCATTCTAGCGGCGGCCGCACGGGCCTGCCCGCACTGTGGAGCCCCCATGACCAACGTCGAAGAACTCAAAAGCAGCGGGCTCAAGGCCACCCTGCCACGCATCAAGATCCTGGAGCTGTTCCAGCAGTCCACCCAGCGCCACCTGACGGCCGAAGACGTCTACAAGCTGCTGCTGACCGAAGGATCGGACATCGGCCTGGCCACCGTCTACCGCGTCCTGATGCAGTTCGAGCAAGCCGGCATCCTGGCACGCAACCATTTCGAGGCTGGCAAAGCTGTCTTCGAGCTCAACGAGGGCAAGCACCACGACCACCTCGTCTGCGTCAGCTGTGGCCGGGTTGAAGAGTTCTTTGACGCCGAAATCGAAAAGCGCCAGCAACAGATCGCTGCCGAGCGCGGCTACAAGCTGCACGATCACGCGCTGTCGCTGTACGTGGTGTGCAACCGCGAAGGCTGCTCAGGCAAGGCCGCGGGGCACAAGGGCTGAGCCCGGGGCTGCGCGCCAAGGATCGCTCAGCGACCCTTGCAACCTGCGACGAACAAGCCGGCTCACCGAAGCCGGCTTTTGTTTTCAGTGGCCACCACCGCGTTCCATCGCGCGCTGGTGTCGCTCGATGAACTCGCGGTAGGTGTCGATGCCGCGCAGCTGCAACACGGTGTTGCGCACGGCGGCCTCGACCAGCACGGCCAGGTTTCGGCCGGCGTCCACCGCGATCACCGCCTTGCGGATGGGCACGCCCATGACCTCCTCGAACAGGGGCTCGTAGGGCAGGCGCTCGAACTCGCGCTCCATCGTTTCCTTGCGCACCAGGTGCACGATCAGCTTGAGCCGCATCTTGCGGCGCACCGCCGTCTCACCAAAGATGGCCTTGATGTCGAGCAGACCGATGCCGCGCACTTCCAGCAGGTTCTGCAGCAGCTCGGGGCAACGGCCTTCGATGGCCGTGCGCGAGACGCGGTACAGGTCAACCGCGTCGTCGGCCACCAGACCATGGCCGCGTGAAATCAGCTCCAGGCCGAGTTCGCTCTTGCCCAGGCCGGACTCACCGGTCAACAGCACGCCCAGGCCCAGGATGTCCATGAACACACCGTGGCGGGTGATGCGCTCGGCGAAATGCTGCGTCAGGTAGCTGCGCAGCACATCGATGACGTGACCGGCCGACTCGGCCGTGACGAACAGCGGGATGCCGGCGCGACCGCACATGGCCACCAGCTTGTCAGAAGGCGGCACGCCATCGGCGACCACCACCACCGGTGGCTCCAGCGTCACGATGCGCTGGATGCGGCGTTCCTGATCTTCCGGCGTGGAGTTGGTGAAGTAAGCCGACTCGCGGCGCCCGACGATCTGCACCCGGTAGGGGTGGATGTAGTTCAGGTAGCCCACCAGGTCAGCGGCCGACTGGGCCGACTTGACGGCCTCTTCGTCGAAATGGCGCTCGGGGTTGGCGTGGCCGGCGATCCATTCCCAACGCAGGGCGGCCCGGTTGGATTCGAACAGCGCTTCGGCGCTGATGATGGCGAGGTCTTTGAGGCTCACAGACGGTGCGGCAGCAGGTGCGGTGGCAGGTGTTTCGCGGACATCATGCCTGAAGGCAGAACTGCCCTGGCGCTCAAGCCACCGACTTCAGTGGCTGCCAGCGCTCGATCAGCTCGTGGACCTCGGCGGCCGTGCCTTCGGTCTTGAGCCGCTCGCGCAATTCGCGGTCGGACAGCAACTCGGCGATCTCGGAAAGGATTTCGAGGTGGCGCTGGGTGGCGGCCTCGGGCACCAGCAGGAAGATGAGCAGACCGACGGGTTCTTCGTCGGGCGCATCAAAAGGAATCGGCTGGCTCAGGCGGATGACCGCAGCCAGCGGGTTCTTCAAACCCTTGATCCGACCATGGGGAATGGCCACGCCGTGCCCCAGGCCGGTGGAGCCGAGCCGCTCACGCGCGAAGAGGTTGTCCGTCACCGTGGCGCGCGCGATGGCGTGGTGGTTCTCGAACAGCAAACCCGCGTGCTCGAAGACGCGCTTCTTGCTGCTGGCGTCCACGTCCACCAGCACCTGGCTGGCGGGAAGGATGGCTGAGAGACGGTTCATGGTGTGACGCAAAGCGACTGTCGGGACGCCACCCACCGGGCGGGCAGAGGGCGGATTATAGGGACCTTCGGAGATTCTGCACCCTCTGCTGCACCGCAGCAAGACCCTGAATGACCGATGCCTCGCTGGCGCGCCACACAAAGGGGCATGGCGCCAACTTTCGCCGATCAGGCGGCATTTGTTCCCATGAAAAACGGCCCCGAAGGGCCGTCAACTCGGTTTTGCCTGCGCTGGCGACCCGCAATCAGGATCGACCGAGGGGCATCGGTGCCGAGTGCACCGAGGCGGTTTGCTGGCGAGGGACTTCAGGACGCCATGTCCCAGGCGCCCGAGGCGCGCTTGAGTGAGTCATGTTGGTGGTTCTGCACGCGGTCCTTGTGGCGGCAGACTTGCCGATCGAGCTTGTCCATCAGTTGATCGATGGCGGCGTAAAGGTCTTCGTGGGAGGTCTCAACGAAGATGTCCTTGCCCTTGACGTGGAGGTTGACTTCGGCCTTCTGGCGACGGTCCTTTTCCTTTTGCTTTTCAACGCTGAGCAAGACCGTGATGTCCACGACCTGATCAAAATGGCGGGTGATTCGCTCCAGCTTTGTGAGCACATACTCACGCAGCGAGGGGGTCACTTCCAGGTGATGGCCACTGATCGTCACATTCATACTGCCTCCTTTCGAGAGCAGAAACGTTGCACACACTTCAAGCACATCCGGTGGGCGCAAGGGACACTCGCTGCTGGCTGTCTGAGACGGGGCACCGAGGCCTCCAAAATCGTCAACCGGAAGACCAGTGTGCGCCCATCCGGCCGATGTGACAAGGGCGTGACACCAGCTTTTACATCGGGCTTCCACGGGGTGTGAACAAAGCTTTGAAACAGGTCAGAATTTCACCGATCAGCCTGTTGTCAACCGCCGCTTTTGCACCGTGAGCCACCTCGGGTAGCCCGGGCGAGTGCCTGCCCCCGATGGCACGACAATACGAGCCATGACAACGATTTCCCCTGCCCGCAACGTGGGCACCTGGCCGGTGGGTGGTTGGGCCCTGGCCCTGCTGGCCCTGGCGGCCCCGACACTCGTCGCCCCGCACGACCCGCCCTCCGTGACCTTCTACAACCAGGCCCTGGCTGTGCTGGGCTGGGGCCTTTGGCTGAGCTGGCTGGGCGGTCGCCCGAATGCCCCGCTGCATGGGGCGGGTCGCACCGCTTTGCAAGCACTCTGTGCGGTGCTGCTCATCCAGGCGGGCATGGCGTTGTGGGCGGGCGCGTTCAGCCCCTTGCCCCTGGGCCTGGGTCTGATGGGCGGCGGCATGGCTTTGGCCGCCGCTTTGGCCGCCTGGTCAGGCTGGCGGGCCGGCGGCAGCGCCGAGCGCAACACACTGTCGGCCTTTTTCTTTGGCGGCTTGGCCGTGGCTGGCGTCGCTGGCACCCTGCTGGCTCTGGTGCAGGTCTTTCACCCGGGTTGGGCAGACGGCCGCTGGATCGCCATCCCGACCATGGCAGGCCGCGCGGTGGGCAACCTGAGGCAACCCAACCACTTCAGCACCCTGATGGTTTTCGCCTGTGTCGGCGTGGCCTGGCTGGGGGCGCGGGGGCGCTTGTCGGTGGGCGCGGCCAGCGTCGGCCTGGCCGCCTTCATTGGCGTGATCGTGCTGACGGCTTCGCGCACGGGCATGCTGGCCATGCTGCTGCTGAGCGCTTGGGGCGTGTTTGATCGGCGGTTGCCCGCACGCCTGCGCCTGACCCTGGTGGCTGCACCGGTCTTGTACGGTCTGGCATGGGGCGGCATGTGGCTTTGGTCGCACGCCGATCAGTCGGTGGCGTTCGCGGCCGAGGCCCGCCTGCATGACGGCAGCGACATCTCCAGCTCGCGCTTCGGGATCTGGTCGAACGTGCTGAGCCTGATCGCGCAGCAACCGTGGAGCGGCGTGGGCTACGGACGCTTCAACTTCGCCTGGACGATGACGCCCTTTCCTGGCCGGCCCGTGGCCTTCTTCGATCACACCCACAACATCGTGCTGCAGTGGGCGGTGGAGTTCGGGCTGCCCCTGGCCGTTTTGCTCGTGCTGCTGAGCCTGGCAGCGTTCGTGACGCTGGTGCGACCAAGCCGAGCTCTGGCCGACGACCAGGTGGGTCTGGCTGGCGCCGCAGCGGTGATGGTGGCAGCAGCCGGTCTGCACAGCCTGCTGGAGTACCCGCTTTGGTACGCATATTTTCTGCTGCCAACGGCCTTTGCCTTCGGGCTGGGGCTGTCGACTCGGGCTGAGCCTGCGAGCTCGGGGGCCACGTCGGTCGAATCCGCTGCCGTCGCGGCCAACACCTCACCGACTGGCGCACTGGCTGGCTTGCTCATGGCAGCGCTGGGCATTTGGTGTGCCCTGGACTACCAGTCGGCGGCCAACATCTACGCGCCCAGGCCGTGCGCCCAGGCCTCGGCGACTCAACCCCAATGGTTGAGCCGCATCTGCCCGGCAGGCCTGCGCGAGCGCATCGACTTCGGTCGGCAAATGCCATGGTGGCGACACCAGGCCGACTACGCCTGGGTGAACCTGCCCGACGACGACGAGCCCAGCCTGCCGCCCGAAGCCTTCCGCCGAACCACACACGTCCTGCTCGACGCCCGGCTGATGATGGCGTATGCGCGTTCGCTGGCCGAGCACGGTCGCGTGGACCACGCGCGTTACGTGGCGCAGCGCCTGAGCGAGTTCCGCAACGCCCGAGCCAAACCGTGGTTCCAGGTGTGCGAGGCGGGTGCGGCCGAGGGCGAGCCACTGCCCTTCCAGTGCGAGGCGCCACAAGGTCGCTACACCTGGCGGGACATGGAACCCTGAGCCGCTCGTGCGCGAAAAATGCCGAGGTCAGCCGGCTTTGTCAGCCGACGGCATCGGCGCGCCAGGGGCCGGACTTGCCACCCAGCTTCTCAAGCAGGCGCACGTCCGTGATGCGCATGCCCTTCTCAGCGGCCTTGCACATGTCGTAGATGGTCAGCAGGCCCACCTGCACAGCGGTCAGGGCCTCCATTTCGACACCGGTGGGGCCCAGGGTCTGCACCGTCACCTGGCACCGCACGGCGGAAGCAGCCTCTTCGAGTTCGAACTCGACAGCCACCTTCGACAGCGGCAGGGGGTGGCACAAGGGGATGAGGTCCGAGGTGCGCTTGGCGCCCTGGATGGCCGCGATGCGCGCCACGCCCAGCACATCGCCTTTGCCTGCGCGACCTTCTCGGATGAGGGCCAGGGTGCCGGGCTGCATCTGAATTCGGCCCTCGGCCACCGCGACGCGCACGGTGGGCACCTTGGCTGAGACATCGACCATGTGGGCCTGGCCGTGGGCATCGAAGTGGGTGAGTTCGCTCATGGGGTCGGGGCCTGACAGGTGACGAGGTGGTGACAGGGGTGTCAAGTTGGGTGAAGGTGCCTGGCTGGCGCGCGCGGGGACGCATACTGTGCGCCTCGCTCACCGAGATCTTGAGAGACCGTGCGATTGTCCCCGAAGCCCTCGCGCTCGAAGGCCGCCCCGAAGGCCTTTTCAACTTGGTCGGTCCATGGCCGTCGGCTGATCCTTTCAGCGGTGTGCGCCAGCCTGCTCGCGCCCCCCGCCGGATTCGCCCACACCGAGCCTTACACGCCAGCCCCCGTCATCTCGCTGCCAGCGCTGGGTGACAGCAGCGCGCAGGCGCTCTCGCCTGCCGCCGAACGCAAACTGGGCGACCGCATCATGCGCGCCATCCTGGGCGACCCGGCGGTGATCGACGATCCGCTGGTGCTCGAGTACATCGACCAGGTCTGGCAGCGCTTGCTGCTGGCCGCTCGGCAGCGGGGCGAGATCACCGCAGAACTCGATCAGGTGCTGGCCTGGGACGCGTTCCTGGTCAAGGACCGCAGCGTCAACGCCTTTGCGCTGCCGGGCGGCTACATCGGCGTGCACCTGGGCCTGCTGGCCGTCACGCGCACGCCGGACGAACTGGCATCGGTGCTGGCGCACGAGCTGTCGCACGTGACGCAGCGGCACATCGCGCGCATGATCGGGCAACAAAGCCGCACCTCCTGGATCGGCATCGCCAGCTTGTTGCTCGGCGTGCTGGCCGCCAGCGCCAACCCGGCCGCAGCGCAAGCGCTGATCTACGGCGGACAGGCGGCAGCCATCCAGGGCCAGCTCAACTTCTCGCGCGACATGGAGCGCGAGGCCGACCGCGTGGGTTTTGGCCTGCTGTCGGAGGCCGGCTTTCGCGACAGCGGCATGGCTTTGATGTTCGAGACGCTGCAGCAAGCCTCTCGCCTCAATGACGACGGCAGTTTTCCCTACCTGCGCACGCACCCCCTGACCACCGAGCGCATCGGCGAGGCGCGCGCCCGCCTGGGGGCGAAAGCATGGGACACGCGTGCTGCGCTGCGCCCGGACGCCAGCGAGCAATGGGCCTGGCACGTGCTGATGGCCGCGCGCGCTCGGGTGCTGATGGACACGCGCAGCGTGGCGTTGGAAGCGCTGGGCAACCTGCGCCCGCCTCCTGACGCCTCACCGCTCGATGCCATCGCCGCACACTACACGCGCGCCGTGACCTGGCAGCGCAGCAACGGTCATGCGCGAGCGGCCCAGGCGCTGGGCGAAGCCCGGTCGCTGCTGCCACAGCTGCCTGCGGGGCAACAGGCTTTGGCGCAACGCGTGCTGCTCATCAGCGCCATCGAAGGTCAGTTGCTGGCCCAGCAGCACGACGCCGCAGCCGCCAGCCTGCGTGAGCTGATGGGCCCAGGTCGGCCATCGGTCGTGAAGCTGTCGGCGCGCCCTGAGCTCATTTACGCCTCGCGCCTGGCGCTGGCCTTGCCACCATCGAGCGAACGCAACGCCGCCTGGTCGGACGCCGCCGCTCGCCTGCAGACGCACCTGAGCGTGCACCCGCAAGACAGCACGGCCTGGTCGCTGCTGGCCAGCCTGTGGCAGCAACTCGGCCAGCCCATTCGTGCGGTGCGCGCCGAGGCCGAGGCCGCTGCGGCGGAGGGCGACCTGCCCGGCGCCATCGACCGAGCAGAAGGCGGGCGCAAGCGTTTCCGCCAGCCCGATGCGGCGGCCATCGTCGAGCTGAGCGTGCTCGACGCGCGGCTCAAAGATTGGCAGCGCCAGTTGCGCGAGGACATGCGCGACGACGGCGGCCGCTGAGCCGACTCGGCAGCTGGCGTTGCAGTCAGCCCTGTAGAACCGATCAGGCGGCATACCCCCGGGTTCGAAGGGGATATCTTTTATTTGAGAATAATTCTCATTAAGATATCGACTGTCGCAAACGAAACGCCTCCATGTCCGATCGCAACCCTTCCACTTCGTCCGTTGCCCCCGTCAAGGCCCGCCTGCTCCAGTTGCTGGACGAGGTGATCTCCCACGATGGCTACGGCTCGATCAAGGTGGATGTGCGGCTGCTCAAGAAAGGCCAGAAAGAGGTCATCGTCGATTGCGGCAAGCAGTACCGCTTTGTCGTGGACCACCCGGGTTCGGGCTTGGGCGCGCACGAAGCTGCCTGAGGACAAGGCGTCCTGGGTGGGGCCCGTCCCCGACTGAATCATCGCCATCCTGACGTGTTGCCTTCGTGGGGAAGGAACGCTGTTGATTTCCTCTTTCCGAGGTTGACATGCACCTTTCTCACTTCTCCAAGTCCATCCCTTCGTCCTTGCGCTCGCTCGCCCTCGCCGCGATGGCCTTGATGGCCGCACAAGGCAGCGCCCATGCCACCGCTGGTGTCTGGGACTCCGCCGCATTGGGTCACAGCGGCAACGGCAGCAACAGCGCCAACGCCTGGATCGCCACCCCCGACGCCGGCAGCAGCTACGCCGAATGGAACGTGATCCTGAGCTACCCGACGGACAACACGCCCGACATCGCCGGCGCTGGCACGCTGACCGAACTGACCGGTGGCGCCTTCCCGACCAGCGGCGGCAACATCTACGGCCTGGGCGGTCCGACCAGCTTCCAGGTTGACCTGGCTGGCTCGACCACCGGCCTGTGGGAGGTCTACCTGCGCGTGGGCACACAGGGCTCGATCGCGCTGGAAGAAGCCACGCTCAACGGCGTGAGCGCCACCCGCGTGCTGACCTACGACAACGCCATCACCGGCGGCTTTGGTGGCGCCGAGCAGGAAAGCCTGTGGAAGTGGACCCTGGCCGGCACCGGCGACTGGGTCTTCAACTTCGGTGCCACGGCCGCTCACATGAGCCTGGACCAGGTGGCGGTTTACGCGGTCCAAACCGCCGTGCCCGAACCCCAGACCTGGGCCTTGCTGGGCGCCGGCCTGGGTGCCATGGCCATGGTTCGCCGCCGCCGTCAGGTCCGCTGACCACGTGACACAGCAATGAAAGACACAGGTCGCTCCGACGCGGCCTGTGATTGGCCATGCCTTGCAGTACCCCCCGTTCCTGGCGCCAGCGCCGGTCGGCGGTCGCCGCCACCGGTTGCTGGTTGCTCGCCTTGTGCGGTGCGGCCCTCGCAGCCGAGGACAGCGCCGCGCCCGCGCCCCCTGCGCCCGCCCAACACCCTGAGCCCAAGTTCGAGTCCGAGCCCGACATGACCGTGTTGCCCGAAGTGCGCGTGCAAGCCACGCGACAGCGGCCCGCTGTGCAGGCCGACACCACGCGATCGACCACGACGATCGGGGAATCAGTGCTGCGCCAGCGCCAGCCTGATTCGGTCTTCGAGGTGCTCGACGAGGTACCCGGCGTGGCCGTGCAAGGCGGGCCGCGCAGCAGCGGCATGGGCTTCAACATCCGCGGCTACACCGACGGCGAGGACGTGCGCATCGAATTGGACGGCGTCGGCAAAGGCTTCGAGAAATACCGCTTTGGCGGCACCTTCATCGAGCCGGAGCTGCTCAAGTCCATCGAGGTGCGCCGGGGCGCCCAAGTCGAGAGCCCGGCAGGCGCTCTGGGCGGCACCGTGAGCGCACAGACGCGAGATGCCGCAGACCTGCTGCGCCCCGGCCAGCGATGGGGCGCACGCACGCGCATCGGCCATGCCAGCAACAACGATGAGACGCAGGCCTTCGTGGCCATCTATGGTCGACCCAGCGAACGCACCGACCTCGTGGTCGCGCAATCGCGCCGCCGGAGCAACGACATCCGCCGCCCGGATGGCGAGCGGCTTGAACTCTCCGACACCGATGCCGGCAGCAGCCTCGTCAAAGGCAGCTGGTGGCTGACCGACCAGTGGAAGGCCGCGCTGAGCTGGGTTCGCTACCAGGATCAGGGTCTTCAGCCTTACGACACCACAGGCGGAGATCCCGGCGCATTCGGCAAGGTGCAACGCCGCATCGACGACGACACCGTCTCTTTGCAGACGAAATGGGCCGACGAAGCCAGTGGCGCGCAATGGCAGGCCACCGTGGGTCGCAGCCAGACACGCGTGCGCGATCACATGGAGGAAAAGTGGTCCGTCTTCAGCGCTTTGGGCACCGTCGATGACGACGTCGATCATCAGCACACCACCTACGACACACGCGCCACCCTGCCTTTGATGGGCCCTCCCCTGTCAGGCGATGCGGCATCCGCTGCGGGGACCGATTCCACCGACACGAACCCATGGCGCATGAGCCTGCACATGGGCTTGCAAGGTGGCAACAGCGAACGCACCTCGCGCCGGGCCACCAGCAACGCCAACCCTCAGTACGCCGATGGCTACAACCCTGCCCAGCCGTCCGGCTCGCAAGATCGGATCGGTGGCTACCTGCAGCTCGACATGAAACGCGACGGCTGGCAAGCCTTGCCAGGCATCCGCTGGGACCGCTTCAAGACCCGCGTGGTCGGCGCCAACGCCACGGCCTTGCTCGCGGCGGGGCAGCCCGACACGATCACCGCGCAGAGGGCTTCGCCCAGTTTCACCCTGTCGCACAGCTGGGCTCCGCAAGGCTGGACCGTGTTCGGCACGGTGGCTCGCGCATTCCGTCCACCCTTGCTCGACGAGGCCTTCGCCAAATCCAGCTACGGCCGCTGCAACAACCTCAGCCTGTTGCGCACCCACGGAGACGGGGTCCGCGTGCCTGGCTACAGCGCCACCGCCCGCGTTGCCCCCAGCAGCGGCATCTGCGCCAACTTCTATGAACCAGAGCTGTCTCGATCCGTGCAAGCAGGCGTGCAGACCCATCAGCGCGGTGTGCTCGGGCTGGGTGCCCGCAGTGCCTTCGACGCCAAGCTCACGGCCTTCAACGACCAAACCGAACAGTTGCTCGAAACCCTGATGGCATCGACCGACGGCAGTGGTGAACTCGTGCAACCCGGCACCGAGCACCGTTGGGGCCTGGAGCTCGAAGGTGGTCTGCAATGGAACAACTGGCAGGCCCGCTTCAGCGGCCACCGCATGCAGGGTCGCACCTTCAACGGCCTGAGCGAACGCGACCTGCTGACCGTTCCCGCCGACCGCCTGCAACTCAGCCTGGGCTGGCGTCAGACCTGGGGCGAGATCGGTCTGCGGTGGCAACAAGTCTGGGCACGCAAGTACTTCCAAGACAACACGCAGACCCGCACGGGCCGTCAACCCAGCCACCGACTGCTGGGAGCCTGGGCGCAATGGCGCATCAACCAGCACATCACCCTCGACCTGGCGGCCGAGAACCTGGCCAACGAAACCTACCGCCTGGACAACGGCTTCGCCAGCGAAGGCGTCGAAGGTGCCGGCCGCAACCTGCGCGTGTCCATCTCGGCACGCCACTGAAACCACCCTCCCCTGCAACCGACATGGAGCCCAAAGATGACCACGACCTCTCTCAACCACTTGCGCTCGTCCTTCGCCGAGCTTCGCGCTCAAGGCTTGCGGACACGCGACGCCGCGGCACGTCTGAAACTCTCGGAAGGCGAGGTGCTGGCTGCGCATGCTGTGAGCCAGATGTCGCCACAGGCCGGCGCCGACAGCCTGCTCGCCACCGTGCCACTGAACGGTGACTGGGTCGCCATCCTGCAAGGCCTCGAAGCCGTGGGCCCGGTCATGGCCCTCACGCGCAACGAGCACATCGTGCATGAGAAGGTCGGCGTGTACCGCAACGTCAGCGCCAGGGGCCCGGTGGGCCTGGCCATCGGGCCCGAGATCGACCTGCGCCTGTTCCTGAACCACTGGCATGCCGGCTTTCACGTTGTCGAGCGCACCGACAAGGGCGAGCAGCACAGCCTGCAGTTCTTCGATCGCCACGGCCAGGCCGTGCACAAGGTCCATGCCCGGGCGCAGACGTCCCTGCCCGCACTCGAAGACCTGGTGCAGCGCCACGCCGACCCAGCGCGCGAAGTGAGCTTCACACCCGGCCGCGTCACGCCGCCCACCGACCGACCCGACAGCGAGATCGACTGCCTGGGCCTGGGTGAAGCCTGGTCGGCCATGCACGACACGCACGAGTTCTTCGAGCTGCTCAAGCGCTTTCAGGTCGGTCGCCGCCAGGCCCTGCGCCTGATGGAAGGCGTGCACACGCGCCGCACGCCGCTGCTGGCGGTGGACTGGCTGCTCAACGAAGCAGCCACCTCGGGCCTGCCGATCATGGTCTTCGTGGGCAACCCGGGTTGCATCCAGATCCACACCGGCGCGGTGCAGCGCATCGAGCCCATGGGCCCTTGGCTGAACGTGCTCGACGAGGCCTTCAACCTGCACCTGCGCGGCGACGCCGTGCACGAAAGCTGGCTGGTGAGCAAGCCAACGGACGATGGCCCGGTGACCTCGATCGAGCTGTTCGACGAAAGCGGCGAGCTCATCGCCATGTTCTTTGGCGAACGCAAGCCGGGCAAGCCTGAGCTGCCCGCCTGGCGCGAGCTGGCGCATTCGCTGGTGGGGGGCACGTCACCCGGCAAGCAACGCCCGCTGGGCTCGGTCAGCTCGCACAAGGAAGCCGCATGAACCACCGCGACAGCAACCCATCTGGCATCGAGGAATGCATGCACCGTCGCCGCCTGCTGCAGACGATCGGTGGGCTGGGTGGGCTCGCAACCCTGCCCATGCCATGGGGCGTGACGGGACAGGCCTTCGCGGCAACACCACCACGTGAGGCATCCGCCGAGCCACGCCTGGTCAGCATCCACGGCAGCCTGACCGAGGTGGTCTACCTGCTGGGAGCCCAGCACATGCTGGTGGGCACCGACACCACGAGCACCCACCCGGCTGCAGCCAGCCAAACACCCAAGGTCGGCTACCTGCGCCAACTCTCGGCCGAGGGCCTGCTGTCGCTCAAGCCGAACGCCGTGCTCGGCACCGACGAGGCCGGCCCACCTGCGGTGCTGGCTCAGCTGCGGCAGGCCGGGGTGCCGCTGCAGCTGGTGAGCGTCAAGCACCGATTCGAGGACCTGATCGAGAAGGTCAAGCTGGTGGGTGAAGCCACGCGGCGGCCATCTGCTGCGCAAGCCTTGTCGGCCGATCTGCAATATCGCTGGCATGCAACGCAGCAAAGGGTCGCGCGTCGCAATGCCGCAGCCTCCAGCAGCACCGGTCCACGTGTGCTGTTCATCATGGCCCACGGACCGGCTGCGATGCTGGCCGGCACCGACACCGGTGCCCACGCCATGCTGACCTACGCTGGCGCTCGCAATGCCATGGTCCAAGTGCAAGGCTGGCGCGCACTCAACGCCGAAAGCGCCGTGCAGGCCCGGCCCGACTGGATCGTCACCACTCACGAATCTGTGAGCGCATTGGGTGGCCTGCAAAAATTCTGGCAACTGCCCGGCCTGGCCCTGACACCGGCCGGCCGCCAGCAACGCGTGCTCAGCTTCGACACCATGGAGCTGCTGGGCTTCGGGCCGCGCATGCCAGCAGCGCTGCAAGAACTGCAGCAGGGGCTGGCATGAGCGCCGTGCTGTCGTCGACACCCGCCAGCGCACCTTCGGCAACCGGGCAAGTGGCCCGGCGCTGGCGTGCGGCACCGGGCCGTTTGCTGTCCGCAAACATGACGCTGTTGAGCGCGGGCACGCTGCTCTTGATCAGCCTGCTTGTGGCCGCCAGCAACGGCCCCTTTGCACTGGGCTGGCGCGACGTGCTGCAGTGGGGCAGCGGCCAGGCGGGCGATGTCTCCGGTGCCGAGGTGTTCTGGCACATCCGCGCCCCGCGCCTGGCCATGGGCCTGCTGGCCGGCGCCGCGCTGGGCGTCTCGGGCGCCATGGTGCAGGGCCTGTTCCGCAACCCGCTGGCCGACCCGGGTCTCATCGGTGTGCAGGCCGGTGCCGCGCTGGGCGCCGCCGCCTTCATCGTGCTGTTGCCGCTGGCTGGCTGGACGGTGGCGGGCTTTCACACGGGCTGGCTGGGCGTGAGCGGCGCCATGCTGGGCGCCTTCGCGATGGCCCTGCTGACCACAGCCCTCATCTGGTGGCTGGCGCGCCAGCATGGTCATGTCGCCGTCACGCGCTTGCTGCTGGTGGGCGTGGCCGTCAACGCCCTGGCGGGCTCGGCGCTGGGCCTGCTGACCCACTTCGCCACCGACACCCAATTGCGCGCCCTGACCTTCTGGATGCTGGGCAGCCTGGCGCCCAGCCACTGGCTGGCCGTGGCCTGCGTGCTGCCGGCGGTGCTGGTGGCATGCGTGCTGGCCCCGCGCCTGGCCGCAGCGCTCGATGCGCTGTCGCTCGGTGAAGCGCAGGCCACGCTGTCGGGCGTGAACGTCGCTTCGCTGCAGCGCCGCTGCGTGGCCCTGGCCGCGCTGGCCGTGGCCGCCGTCACCGCGGTCATCGGCATGGTGGGCTTCATTGGGCTGCTCGCGCCGCACCTGGTGCGGCTGCTGTGCGGCCCATCGCACAGCGTGGTGCTGCCGGGCTCGGCCTTGCTGGGTGCCAGCCTGGTGCTGCTGGCCGACACCGCAGCGCGCACCGCGCTGGCGCCGGCCGAGATGCCGCTGGGCGTGCTCACCGGCCTGATCGGTGCGCCCACCTTCCTGTGGTTGCTGCGGGAGCGCACCCACCGTTCCGCTTCGTTTTGAAATCGCCTGACACAAGGAGCCTGAGATGAGCCTGTCTGCCCACGACCTGCTGGTGCGCCACGGCGATCGCCGCGTGCTCGACGTGCCCTTCGTGCAACTGCAAGCCGGCCAGGTGCACGCCGTGCTCGGCCCCAATGGCGCGGGCAAGTCCACCTTCATGCACGCCCTGTGCGGGCTGGAAGGCGGCAGCGCCAGGCGCGTGCACCTGAACGGCCGGCTGCTGACCGAATGGGACACGGTCGAGCTCGCCCGCCACCGCGCCTTGCTCTCTCAAGAGCTTCAGGTGCCTTTTGACTTCAGCGTGCGTGACATCGTGCGCATGGGCCGCCACCCGCATGCCCATTGCCCGCATCCGCTTGAAGGCGAGCTGGTCGAGCAATGCCTGGACACCGTCGGTGCCCTGCACCTGATCGACCGCCTGCACGCGGGCCTGTCTGGCGGCGAGAAGGCGCGTGTGCAGCTGGCGCGCGTGCTGGCCCAGGTCACGCCACACCCCGATGACGACACGCCTCGCTGGCTGATGCTGGATGAGCCCACCGCCGCGCTCGACCTGGCCCACCAGCACAGCGTGATGAGGCTGATGCGGCAGCTGGCCGCACAGGGACACGGCGTGCTCGTCGTGCTGCACGACCTCAACCTGGCTGAGGCCTACGCCGACCAGGCCCTGGTGCTGCGCGACGGACGACTAGACACCATGGGCCGCTGCGAGGAGGTGCTGCAGCCCACCTTGATACAGCGCACCTGGGGCGTGCTGTGCGAACGGCTGCCTCGCCCAGGCCAGGCTGGCAGCTGGCTGGCGCTGTCCGCCATGGCCTCGGCTGTGACGGATTGAGCAAGACCACCGTGCCATTCATCTCAATGCCCCCAATTTTTGCCAGGGCTTGCTCGGCCTGTGTAAACTTTGCAGGTCCGAAGGGGGAGTAGCTCTCCGCTCACCCGGTTGGTGTCGACCCGTCAGTACGGCGGGGGCCGCAAAGGCCCCTGACCCGGGTGGCACGGCAGGCCTCCTGGCCCGCCTCGCAAGACCTTTCGGTGCACAGGCGCGCGGCCCCCGTCCAGGGCGGCGTGGTTTTTGTCCACCGGAGCAACCTCATGTTCAGCACCGTTCCCACCTGGCTGTGGGTCATTTTCATCGCCATCGTCATCGTGGCGCTCTTCGTTGACTTCGTCGTCCTGAAAAAACAGGGCGCCCACGAGGTCACCGTCCCCGAAGCCATCAAGTGGTCCGCCATCTGGGTGGCCTTGTCGTTTGCGTTCAACGGCCTGCTGTGGTGGGCTTACCAGCAAGAGCTGGGCACGGCGGTGGCCAACACCAAGGCGCTCGAGTTCCTCACCGGCTACCTCATCGAGAAGTCGCTGGCGGTGGACAACATCTTCGTCTTCCTGATGATCTTCACGTACTTCGCGGTGCCCCCGGCCTACCAGAAGCGCGTGCTGATGATCGGCATCATCGGCGCCATCGTGCTGCGCACGGTGATGATCCTGGTGGGCGGCTGGCTGATCAGCCAGTTCCATTGGATCCTGTACGTCTTCGGTGCCTTCCTGTTCTTCACAGGCGTCAAGATGTGGTGGGCCGCTGACAAGGAGCCCGACCTCGAAGGCAACCCGGCCCTGAAGTTCCTGCGCAAGGTCATGCCCGTGAGCAAGCACTTCGACGGCGAGAACTTCTGGACCGTGCAGAACGGCGTGAAAGTCGCCACCCCGCTGCTGCTGGTGGTCGCCCTGGTGGGTTTCACCGACGTGATCTTCGCGGTCGACTCCATCCCCGCCATCTACGCCATCACGTCCGACCCCTTCATCGTGCTGACGTCGAACATCTTCGCCATCCTGGGCCTGCGTGCGATGTACTTCCTGCTCGCTGCCATGGCCGCCAAGTTCCACCTGCTGAGCTACGGCCTGGCGGTGATCCTGGTCTTCATCGGCACGAAGATGATGCTCATCGACATCTACAAGATCCCGGTGATGGTGTCGCTGGGTGTGGTGATCGGCATCCTGGCCATCACCATGATCTGGAGCGTGAAGACCGCGCCCAAGATCGGCGCCAGCAAAACCGCCGGCTGACACCAGCGCGTTGCGCCAGCGGCCTCGGCCGCGACCAGGGCTCCCTTCGGGGAGCCCTTTTTCGTGGGCGCAGTACACCGCCTCACACCGTGCCTTCATGCCCTGAGTTCGACATTTCCCTGAGGGTCTCATGGCCTCTTGCGAATGCGAATGATTATCGTTAATATAGCTACGCGTTTGTCGCACAGACCTTGTCTGACAAGCCGGTGGGACCTGAGGCCTGCCGGGCAGACCGTGGTGGGGATGTCGCCTGATTGGCTGTGGGGGCCGAGAAGGTGGCAGACAGGGTCTGGCGGCAAACGCTTTTTTGTTTGAACCAGAGAAAAGGACAGGCGCGGCTTCGTGAGAGGTCGCGCCTGTTTTGCTTTCAGCCCCTCTCTTGTGCTCGCCTGGCCAACAGGTGCCGAACCCCGCGTTCTGGTGGCTGCCAGCAACACCCCTTAACAATGCTATCGCGAATTGTTATCATTTAGATTATTGAGTGCGCCATCGCACCTGTCACAACAACCATGCCAGTTGCCTGCCCTAGCAGGCATCACCCTTTCCGGAGCCGTCCATGTCCCGATCGTCCCCCCCTTCCAAACCAGCCGCAGCCCGCCCCGTGGTGATGCCGCTGGGTGCCCTCGCCGCAGGCATGGGGCTGAGCCTGTTGAGCTCCGCGGCTCTGGCTCAAGCCGCGCCCCAGGACGGCGCGCCCATCGACACGCCAACCCTGCCCACCGTTTCGGTCAAGGCCTCTCGCGTGCAGACCGCACCATCCAAAGAAAACCTGCAAACGGTCACCACCAATGTGGGCAAGGGCCAACAAGCCATCCGCGACATCCCGCAATCGCTGAGCGTGGTCACCGAAAAACTGCTGGATGACGTCAAGCTCGACACGCTCAAGGAGGCGCTGCACTACACCTCCGGCATCACCTTTGCTGCAGCAGAGAACGGCACCGATCAGGACATCCGCCTGCGTGGCTTTTCGGTGGCCACCGTAGGCGACCTCATGATCGATGGGATGAAGGACCCTTCTCAATACGATCGCGACACCTTCAACTACGACCGCATCGAGATCCTTCGGGGCTCGGCATCGATGTTGTTTGGTCGTGGCTCAACAGGGGGTGTGGTCAACCAGGTCAACAAGAAGCCCATGTTGGCCGACCAAAGCGACGTGATGCTCACCGTGGGCACAGGCGACTACGGCCGCGCCACCGTTGACTTCAACAAGCGCACAGATGAACACTCGGCCTTGCGCATCAACGCCATGGTCACCGAAGCCGACAACTACGGCGCCAAAATCAGCAAAAAAGGCATCGCACCCACCTACGCATGGGGCATCGGCACGGCCGACGAGTTCTCCGTCGGCCTGTTCTACCTGGACGTCGACAACACCCCGATGTCGAACATCCGCTACCTGGGTGGCAAGGTCACAGACAAAACACCAGATCGCTTTTACGGCACCAGCTCCGACTTCCTGCAAGGCGAAGCCACTTACGCCATGGCTTCCTGGCGGCACAAGATCGATCCAAGCAGCGAGATCAAGACCCAGCTGCGCAGCGGACGGTTCACCCGCGTGACCTGGGGTTCCGCCGCAGGCTACGCGGCCGGCACGACCGAAGCCAACATCTCCAATCAGACCAAACTGACGGTGGTCGGCCTGACGCCCCGCAAGGATCAGGTCGAGGGCACCTACCTGCAAAGCGACTACAGCGGCAAGTTCGACATCTTGGGCATGCGCCATGAACTGCTCAGCGGCGTGGACTTCGCCTTCGAAGCCAACGACACCTTCTCCTCGGTCAATGGTGTGGGCGCGAATTACGCCAAGAGCAATGCCACCAGTCCGTACGTCGGCACCGATAACAACTACACGCCTTTGCGGACACCTGTTTTCAAACGCTCGGGCGGCTACTCCTCGCAAGCCGCAGGCGTGTACGCACAGGACCTGATCGCTTTGACGCCGCAGTGGAAGTACCTCGCCGGTATCCGCTGGGATCGATTCAAGGCCAACACCGAGTCTCTTACGGCGGCAACCGGTGTCGTGACCGACAAGACATCGATGGAGTACGGCTCGCTGTGGAGCTACCGCACCGGTGTTCTCTTCCAACCCACCGACGACCAGTCCTACCACCTGTCGTATGGCACCTCGTTCAACACCTCAGGTGACACCTATCGCTACACCACCAACGCCGTGGCGAAGCTGGACCCGGAAAAAAGCCGCAACATCGAGTTGGGCGCCAAGCTGGATTGGCTGGGCGGTGCGCTCTCCACGCGTGGAGCACTCTTCCGCACCGAAAAATTCAACGAGCGCACGCAAGACGCGGACTTCGCCGCCCAAGGCGTCTACCTGCTCTCTGGCAAACGTCACGCTCAAGGCCTCGAGATGGACATCGTCGGCCGCGTGACAGACGCGCTGGAGCTGACGTTCTCCTGGACCCACATCTTTGAGGCAGTCATCGACAAAGCCGGCACCATCGTGGCCCAGAGCGGTGCGCGCAGCAACGTCACCGGTCAGGACGTGGGCCTCACGCCCAAGAACACAGCGAGCCTCTGGGCAACCTACCAAGTGGTGCCAGATGTGCGTGTTGGTTTCGGGGCACGCGGATCCAGCCGCAACCACGCACTGCAAGGCACCACGGGTGCCAAATCGATCAACGCCCGCGCGCCCGGATACGTGGCCTACGATGCGATGGTTGAGTACAAGGTCAACCCCGACACGTTCGTGCAACTCAACGTCGCCAACCTGACCGACAAAGTCTATGGCGACCAGCTCTACCCAGGTTTCGCGACGCTGGGTGAGCGCCGCTCGTTCAAAATGACGGTTGGCACCCGCTTCTGAGCCCCAGCCATGCTGATCCACGCCCGACAAGTCCTTCCGAAAGACGAGGTCAAGCAATTCCGACAGGTGCTCGATGACGCACCCTGGGCGGACGGGCGTGTCAGCTCGGGGGTTCAAGCAGCCCACGTCAAACACAACGAACAACTGCCCGAGTCGCATCCGCTGACGCGTCAACTCCGGGAACAGGTGCTGCAGGCTTTGCAGCACCACGCCATGTTTTTTTCAGCGGCCTTGCCTCGTCAGGTCTCGCCACCGATGTTCAACCGCTACGGTGGCGAACTCAACACCTTCGGCAATCACGTCGACAGCGCAGTGAGGTATCTCCCCGCTGGAGCTGGTCGCGTGCGCACCGACATCTCGTGCACCATCTTTTTGAGCGAGCCCGATGAGTACGAAGGGGGCGAGCTCGTGATCGAAGACACCTTCGGCCCCAGGCGCGTCAAGCTGGCCGCCGGAGACATGGTGGTGTACCCAGGCACCAGCGTTCACCGGGTCGAGCCCGTGACACGCGGGCACCGCATGGCCTGTTTTTTCTGGGTGCAGAGCATGGTTCGAAGCGACGAGCAGCGCCGCCTGCTCTACGACATGGACATGCACCTGATGCGACTTCGCAGCACGGTTGGCGAAACCGATGAGGCCGTGATCGGCCTGACCGCCGCCTACCACAACCTCCTGCGCATGTGGATCGACGTCTGATCCACCCTATTTTTCGAGAAAACACATGCTTCGCCACTCCCTGATCACACTGGCTTGCCTTGGTGCCCTGCTCGCGAACGCCCCCGCTTTCGCACACGGCGAGTTCAAATGTGACGTGCCCCAGGCTGAATGGGGCAAGCAAATGGACCTTCAACGCAAACTGCTCGACGATGGCTGGAAAAAGGTCCGCCAGGTCAAGGTAGACAACGGCTGTTACGAGGTCTACGGCTTCGACGCCAGCGGCAAGCGTGCCGAGGTTTACTTCAACCCCAAGACTTTCGAGAAGGTCGGCGAAATCAAGCAAGCCGACCGATGAAAGTCTGGGACCCGGTTGTTCGCATCACGCATTGGCTGGTGGCCACCTGCGTGGGCGTTGCGTGGGTCAGCTCCCTCGATGGATTCGGCTTCGGCCCCCATGAAAACGCTGGCCTCTTCGCTGGCGGCCTGGTGCTGACCCGGATCCTGTGGGGCTTGTGCGGCAGCGCCTACGCGCGCCTGAGCCAGTTTCTGCGTGGCCCCCGTGAGTTTTGGCGCCACGCCATGGCGATGTGGCAACTTGCTGAGCCTCGGCACATCGGCCACAACCCATTGGGCGGCTGGATGATCATGGCCTTGTGGCTGTGTATCCTTTGCGTGACCGCATCAGGTTGGCTCTACACCACCGATGCCTTCTGGGGTGAGGCCTGGCTGAACCAGTTTCACCTCATCGCATCATGGCTGCTCCTGGCCCTCATCGCTCTGCACCTGAGTGGCGTGTTGTGGAGCAGCTTGCGCCATCGCGAGAACCTGGTGCGCGCCATGATCACCGGCAACAAGCCGGCACCCGGCCCCCACGACATCGCCTGACAGACATGCCAGACGTCCCCGCCATCAACCCTGTGCCCCCTGATGCTGTCACGTTGGCGGATCATCAACGCATCGCGCAAGAGCGCCTGGACGCAAAAGTCTGGGCCTATTTTCAAGGTGGTGCAGCAGATGAGCACACGCAGGACGCCAACCTCGGGGCCTGGTCGCAGATCCGCTTGCGGCCGCGGGTGCTGCGCGATCTGACACATGGGCACACGCGGGTCGAACTGCTGGGGCGCACGCTGGCCCATCCCATCCTGCTGGCGCCTGTGGCGTTCCAACGCATGGCCCACCCGGATGGCGAGCTCGCCAGTGCGCTCGCAGCCGCCTCACAGGGCGCCGGCATGGTACTCAGCTGTCAGGCATCCATGCCGTTGGAGCTGGTCGCGCAAGCCATCGCCAGCGACCCGAATCGAGGCCCGCTGTGGTTCCAGCTCTATGTTCAGCACGACCGGGAGTTCACACTGCAGCTCATCAAGCGTGCAGAGGCCGCCGGCTATGAAGCGCTGGTGCTGACGGCCGATGCACCCGTCTCGGGTGCGCGAGACCGCGAACGTCGCGCTGGTTTCAGCGTGCCACAGGGCATCGAAGCCGTGAACCTCAAGGGCCTGCCGCATTGGCGCCAAGAGCCGCTGCGAGCAGGGCAAAGCGCGATGTTCAATGCCCTCCTGCACCAGGCACCCACCTGGCAAGACATTGCCTGGCTCAGACAACACACGAACCTGCCATTGATCCTCAAAGGCGTGCTGCATCCTGAAGACGCTCGCTTGGCACGCGATGAGGGCGTCGATGCGATCATTGTTTCCAACCACGGTGGCCGCACGCTGGACACCGCACTGGACACCGCGACCGCCCTGCATGATGTCGCCTTGGCCGCAGGGAAAGACCTGCCTGTCCTGGTCGACGGCGGTATCAGGCGAGGCACCGACGTGCTCAAGGCCATGGCGCTCGGTGCGCGGGCCGTCCTGATAGGACGACCTCAAGTACACGGGCTCGCCACCGCTGGCGCGCTGGGTGTGGCCCACGTACTGCGCTTGCTTCGCGATGAACTCGAAATCGCGATGGCCCTCAGCGGTTGCGCAACGTTGGATCGCATCGACCCAGACCTGTTGGTGCATAGGCTGGGGGCTTGAATCGCCTCGCCGTGAGGCGCCACCCCCTCGCACTCAACTCGCCCGCAACTTCGCCGGCCCCTTCTTGCGCCCCAGCCCGGCCTGCTTGGCGATGTACTTGACGAACACCCACAGCGGCATCTCGCCCGGTTTGGGCGGCTCACCACGGCCGATGCGCTTGAGCTGGCCTGTGTACCAGACCACCTCCATCATGCCCATCTTGTCGATGTAGCCGATGCCGGTCTTGAGCGGGCGCACCTGGTGGCGCGTCTGCTGACCAGACAGCAATCGGTTGGGTGCATCCGGCTCGATGGCCAGCACCCGCGCCACGCCGACAAAGTCCACCGACCCCGAGGTGATGGCATCGGCCATGCCCTGCAGCGAACGGAAGCCCCCGGTGACCACCAGGGGCGTCTTGACGGCCTTGCGGGCTTTCTCGGCGAACTCCAGGAAGTAGGCCTCGCGCTGCTTCGTGCTCGCCTTCGCCGGCTCGGCCTTGTTCTTCACGCCGGTCATGGCCGGGGCCTCGTAGGTGCCGCCGGAAATTTCGATGAGGTCGATGCCGGCATCCGACAAGGCGCGGATGGTGTCGAGCGACTCCTCTTCGGTGAAGCCACCGCGCTGGAAGTCGGCCGAATTCAGCTTGATGCCGATCGGAAAGCCGGGGCCCACCTTCTCGCGCATGGCTGCCAACACGCTGAGCACGAAGCGACGGCGCTTCTCGGGCGTGCCGCCCCAGTCGTCGGTGCGGCGATTGTGGTGCGGCGACAGGAACTGGCTGACCAGGTAGCCGTGCGCGCCATGGATCTGCACGCCAGTGAAACCCGCGCGCTTGACCAGCTCGGCCGCGCGCGCAAAGCGCTCGATGACCTCGTTGATCTCTGCCTCGGTCATCTCTCGCGGGGTCGGGAAGAAGGCCTGCATCTCGGCGCGGAAGGGCACGGCCGATGGCGCGATGTTCTCTTTGTTCAAGCCCTTGGGCGCCTGCTTGCCCGGGTGGTTGAGCTGCACCCAGCATTGCGTGCCGTTGCGCGTGGCCGCTTGCGCCCAGGCCGTGAGCTCTGACAGGAAGCGATCGCTTTCGATGACGACGTTGCCCGGCTCGCCCAGCGCACGACGGTCCACCATCACGTTGCCCGTGATGCACAGGCCGATGCCGCCATCGGCCCATGCACCATACAAGCGCACGAGTTCAGGCGTGGCCGCACCCTCTCGGGTGCCCAGCGCTTCGCTCATCGCAGACTTGAAAAGGCGGTTCTTGACCACGGCCCCGGCGGGCAGGGTGAAGGGCTGGGCCAGCACGGCTTGAGGCGACATCCGAAAGCTCCATCAAAGCAGACACAAGCGGGCATTGGACACCAAAGCACCCACACCTTGCACGGCACTTGGTGTCAGCCCTCATGCAGATGGCGCCAACACAGGGCCTTGCGCGATGCCATCGGGCGACATCCCCTCACAAAAGGTCTTGCCAGGCCATGGTTTTGCGCTAGAGAAAGCAGTACCATGCGTGCTGTCGGTTGACGCGAGACGTTCGGGACACATCGAACGCCCACAACCGCATCAGATCTGACTGACTTCTGGAGTGAATTCACATGGCAACTGCGAAGAAAGCCCCGGCCACCAAGGTCGCGGCCACCAAGGCCCCTGCAGCCAAGAAGGCCGCTGCCAAGCGCGCCCCCAACGCGGCTTTCGCCAAGCCGCTGACCCCCAGCCCCGTGCTGGCCGCCGTGATCGGCGCCGCACCGGCACCTCGCACCGAGGTGACCAAGAAAATCTGGGAGTACATCAAGAAGCACAACCTGCAGGACGCCGCCAACAAGCGCAACATCAACGCCGACGACAAATTGAAGCCCATCTTCAAGAAGCCGCAGGTCACGATGTTCGAGCTGACCAAGCTCGTGAGCGAGCACCTGAGCTGATGCTCACGTCCCGAGCTTGCTGTTGACGAACAGCAAGCCACAGGACCTCGACAGCCCGGCCTTTGTGCCGGGCTTTTTCTTGCCCGGCTTTTTTCTGCTGCTCAGGCTCGGAGCGGGATGCCGCCGAGCCCCGCGCTCATTCCCACCAGGGATAAAACGCCGGCATCTCCGAGGCCTTGCCCTGGAACTGGGCGGGCCGCTTGTCGAGGAAGGCCTGCACGCCTTCCTTGCCGTCGCCGATGCTGGTGTAGAACATGGCCAGCGAATCGACCTCGTGCGCGGCCAGCGGGTGCGGCTGCGCCGAGTTGCGGTACATCATCTGACGCGTCAGCGCGATGCCCACGGCCGAGCGCTCCGACGCGATGCGCCGCGCGATCTTCATCGCTTCTTCCAGCAACTGCTCAGGTGCCACCACGCACTTGACCAGGCCACCGCGCTGGGCCTCGTGGCCGTCGAAGATGTCGGCCATGTAGGTCCACTCCAGCGCTTGCGAGATGCCCACGATGCGCGGCAGGAACCAGCTCGAGCAGGCCTCGGGCACGATGCCGATGCGCCCGAACACGAAGCCGATGCGCGCCTTCTCTGACGCGATGCGGATGTCCATCGGCAGCGTCATGGTCGCGCCGATGCCCACGGCCGCGCCGTTGATGGCGCCGATCACCGGCTTCTTGCAGTTGAAGATGGACAGCACCACGCGCCCGCCCGTGTCGCGCACACCCTCGTGGATGGCCTTGTCCGTCAGGCGCTCACGCATGTCGGCCAGCGTGGGCTTCTGAGACTCGTCCAGGCCGAAAACGTTGCCACCCACGCTCAGGTCCATGCCGGCGCAAAAAGCCTTGCCTGCCCCGGTGACGACGATGGCGCGCACGGCGTCGTCATCGCTGGCGCGGGTGAAGGCATCGACCAGCTCGTTGGCCATCTCGACCGTGAAGGCGTTGAGTTGCTCGGGGCGGTTGAGGGTCAGCAGCAGGACGCCATCGTCACCGACGGCGTAACTCAGGGTCTGGTAGCTCATGGTTGTCTCGCTCTGTGTGGGTCTGGGGGTGTCGGAACGCGGCTCAGCATAACGCAGCGTGTCCGTCAGATCCGACACGGGCAGGAGCTGCTTTGCATCAACCTCGGGTCGGTCCGGAGGGGGCAGCATGCCCATTCGCGCCTACGATGCCTGCGCCGCGCCACCCGTGCCGGCTCGATGGCGTCCAACAGGCGCCTTGTTTGTTCACATCCCGACTGGAGATCCCCATGTGGAAGATTGTTGTGGCCTTCGTGGCTTTCGCGGCCCTCGCGATGTTCGTGCTGATGAAAAGCGGCGGTGACATCGACATGAGCGGAGAAAAGCACGGCATCGACGCCGGCCACACCGAAGAAGCGCACGGCAGTGCACCCGCGCCCGCCGCCAGCGAAGCCGCACCCGTGGCTCCGGCTGCCGCCGCATCCGAAGCCGCCAGCGGCGCTTCGCAGTGAGGTGAAAAGGGCCCGGGTCGCATGGCGCGCCCGGCCCTGACATCAACCCAGGTGAGTGGGGCCCGCGTGGCCTCGCTCCTGCGCCAGCCACTGCAGCACCGGGATGGTGCCGGGCAGCACCGGCTGAGCCTGCACCGGCAGCGACTGCCACGCCATCTGCTGGCCCTCGCGCATCTCGAATTCCCCCTCCCACGCAAACACCTTGCAAAAGTGCAGGCGCACGCGCGCGTGAGGGTAGTCCATCAGCTCGACCTTCCAGGGCTCGGCCGCCGCGATGGTGATGCCGATTTCCTCGTGCAGTTCGCGGCGCAGCGCCTGCTCCACCGTCTCACCTTGCTCCAGCTTGCCGCCTGGGAATTCCCAGAAGCCCGCGTAGACCTTGCCCTGCGGACGCGAGGTCAGCAGGAAGCGACCTTCGCGCCCGCTCTCGTCGCGCTCGATGAGCACGCCCACGGCCACGTCCACCGGCACACGGTCGGTCGCGTCCATCACGTGATAAGACTTGCGCTCAGACATGACCTGCCTCGCCTTGCCCAGCCAAGCGGCCAGCGTGGTCGCGTGCGAACTGCTGCGCCACGCGACCCGAGCGTGAACCGCGCTCGATGGCCCACACCAGCGCTTCGGGGCGGGCGGCCTCGATGGCCTCTTCGTTCAGGCCCAGGTGACGCAACCACTGCGCCACGATGGCCAGGTACTCGTCCTGGCTGAACGGGTAGAAGCTGACCCACAGGCCGAAACGCTCGGACAGCGAGATTTTTTCTTCCACCACCTCGCCGGGGTGCAGCTCGCCATCGTCGCCACGCGAGTAGCTTTTGTTGTCCGAGTGGTACTCGGGCAGCAGATGCCGGCGGTTGGAGGTGGCAACCACCAGCACGTTGTCGCCATGGGCGGCCACGGTGCCATCGAGCACCGATTTGAGCGCCTTGTAGCCCGGCTCGCCTTCGTCGAAGCTCAGGTCATCGCAGAAGATGACGAAGCGCTCGAGGCGCTCGCTCACCAACTCGACCAGGTCAGGCAGGTCCACCAGGTCGGCCTTGTCGACCTCGATGAGGCGCAGGCCCTGTGCTGCGTGTGCGTGCAAGCCAGCCTTGACCAACGAGGACTTGCCCGTGCCGCGCGCGCCCGACAGCAGCACGTTGTTGGCGGTGCGACCAGCCACGAACTGCGCGAGGTTGCGCGCAAAGCGGCCTTTTTGCGTGTCGACCTCTTTGAGGTCATCGTAGGCAATGGGGTCCAACCTCGCGATGGGGTCCAGCGAGCGCTGCCCTGCAGCACGACGCCGATAACGCCAGGCCACAGCGGCCGACCAGTCGGGGGCCGCCAGCCGAGGGCTGAGCCAGTTGTCCAGCAGGTCCAGCGTGCGCTCGGCACGCCGCAGGAAGGAGGGCAGATCGGGGGCTTGCATGGTGGTGAAGTTTAAGCGGCGGCACCTGGGGTGCTGGCTGCCAGGCCTCACCGACGAGCAACGCCATCGACCCTGATCCGATCAGACCTCGCTCACAGGTGGCTTGGCGTGCAGGCCTGTCATCGCCCATGCCTAGAGTGCGTGCATCGCCTTCGTGCCCGTTGCCGGAACCTTGACATGCATCCCCTCGCCCCATCTCTTGCTGCCCTGGCACTGGGTGCCGCCCTGTCTGCCACCGCCCAGGCGTCGGTCATCGTCACCCAACCTGGTGAGGTGACGATCATTGGCGCGCAACCTGTCTCGCCGGCCTTCGATGGCTGGAGCGTCTCAGGTGACGTCGCCGCCCCCAGCGACAACACGCTGCTGCTGACCACCGCCTTCGATGCATCGGATGACACAGGTGGCTCGGCCTTGGTGGGCAGCGGTGCGATCGCGGCACAACAGCCCCGTGGCGTGGAAGAGCTGGCTGGGCTGCCCATTGGCGCGCTCGACACGACCGTTGACGGCGTGCTGCAACAGGCGCTTGAGGGCTCGGTCATCTCGCGCACCCTGTGGGTCCGAGCTGGCGACACGCTGAGCTTTCGTTGGCAGTTGTTGAGCAACGAAGACCCGGTCACGGGTTTGCCGGACCTGGCCTTCGCCTCCATCGGTGGTCGCCTGTTCGAGCTGGGCACACCCCAGATTGCAGACCTGCAAGGTTACGGTGGCTTCCAGCATGGCAGCGGTTGGTTCACCTTCACGCACACCTTCAGCGACGACGCCGGCCCGCTGGCACTCAACAACATGGAGCTGGCACTGGGCGTGGTTGATCGCGGTGACACGTCGACCTCGACAGGCTTGGCCATCCAGAGCGTGACGATGACCCCGGTGCCGGAGCCCACGACGTGGGCCTTGGGGTTGACGGGGCTGCTGGGCTGTGGCGCCCTGGGATGGCTTCGCCGTCGCGTCAGCCCCCGCTGAGCAGGGTGCGCAAGCTTGCGTCGAGGTGCTCGGTGGGTTGACGCTGAAAGCCCGTTCGCGCATGTCGGTGCAGCCGCCCCAGCATCAGGCTGATGGCCACCGAAGCCATGGCCTGGGCATCGACGGTGGGGGTCTGCGAGCCGCGTGACTCGGCCAGCTTGCGAGCGGGCTGGCGCAAGGTCGACTCCAGTCGATCGAAAAGCTGGTTCATGCGCGCATGCAAACGCTCGTGCTCATGCACCAGCGCGTCGCCCACCATCACCCGGCCCATGCCCGGGTTCTTCTCGGCGAACTGCAGCACCGCAGCGACGATGCGGGCGATTTGCGCGGCGGGGTCCGCTTCGCGCTCGACGATTTGATGCGCCAGGGTGAACAGGCTGTCTTCGATGAAGCCGATGAGGCCTTCGAACATCTGGGCCTTGCTGGCGAAGTGGCGGTAGAGCGCGGCCTCGCTGACGTCGAGCTTGGCAGCCAGGGCCGCGGTGGTGACGCGTTCGGTGGCGGGTGACTCGAGCATGGCCGCCAGGGCCTGCAGGATCTGGATGCGGCGCTCGCCCGGCTTGGGGCGCGTGCGCTTGGCAAGCGCGGGGTCGGCAACGGGATCCGAGGCGTGTTCTGTCGTCATGTCCAGGCGTGCAACGACCGCAGTGACCGGATTCTGGCACACACCCAACTGGGCTTGCCATGCAACGCCAGGCCGGCTTCGGGCCCGTGCGGGTTGTCTTTGAGGTAGTGCTGCATCCACACCGTGCGCATGCGCAGGCGGCGCGCGCTGCGCAGGTTGGCCACGGTGTCTTCCACCAGCACACAGCGGTGCGCCGGCAGCTTCAGGCGCGCAAGCACGACGCGCAGGCTGCGCGCATCGGGCTTGGGGCGCAGCTCACCGAACACGCGCATGCCTTCGATGGACACCACCGCTTCAAAGCAGTCGCTCAGATCCAGCGCGGTGAGCACGCGCTTGGCGTACTCGGCCGGCGCGTTGGTCAGCAGGATCTTGCGCCCGCGCAGGCGCTTGAGCGCAGCGCGGTGCGAGGGCGGCATGTGCAGGTCGCGCTCCAGGCCGGGCAGCGTGTGCGTCTGGGCCAGGAAGTGCGCGGCGCGGATGCCGTGGTGCCGCTCCAGGCCCATCAGCGTGGCCCCGTAGCGCCGCCAGTAATGCAGGCGCAGGGCGTCGGCCTCTTCGCGGCTGACCTGGAGTTCGGCCTCGATGTAGTCCGTCATCGCGCCATTGAGCCGCCAGAAGACGGCCCGGCTGGCATCGTGCAACGTGTTGTCGAGGTCGAACAGCCAGATGGGGGCCGCGCCTCGATCACAAGACCGCCCCGTCACTGGCCGTCCTCGCCGATCAGTGGCTGCGGATCATGGTGCCGTAGGCCTGATCGGTCAGGATCTCCAGCAGCATGGCGTGGGGCACGCGCCCATCGACGATGTGCACGGCGTTGACACCGCTCTTGGCCGCGTCGATGGCGCCTTCGATCTTGGGGATCATGCCGCCGCTGATGGTGCCGTCCTCGATCAGCTCGTCAATCTGGCGGGCCGTCAGGTCTGTCAGCAGCGCGCCTTGCTTGTCGAGCACGCCCTTGATGTTGGTCAGCAGCACCAGCTTCTCGGCGTTGAGCACCTGCGCCAGCTTGGAGGCCACCAGGTCGGCGTTGATGTTGTAGCTCTCGTTCTTGGAGCCGAAACCGATCGGGCTGATGACGGGGATGAACTGGTCGTCCTGCAGGGCCTTGACCACGCTGGGGTCGATCGACTCGATCTCGCCGACCTGGCCCACGTCGTGTTCCTTGCTCGGGTCAGCCAAGTCCAGCAGCTTGAGCTTGCGCGCGCGGATCAGACCGCCATCGCGCCCGGTCAGGCCCACGGCCTTGCCACCGGCGGCGTTGACGAGGCCGACGATGTCTTGCTGCACTTCACCAGCGAGCACCCACTCGACCACTTCCATGGTCTCGTCATCGGTCACGCGCATGCCCTGGATGAACTGGCCCTTCTTGCCGACCTTGTTCAGTGCGGCGTCGATCTGGGGGCCGCCACCGTGCACCACCACCGGGTTCAGACCCACCAGCTTGAGCAGCACCACGTCTTCGGCGAAGTCGGCTTGCAGTTCGGGATCGGTCATGGCGTTGCCGCCGTACTTGATGACGATGGTCTTGCCGTGAAAGCGCCGGATGTAGGGCAGCGCCTGAGCCAGGATTTCCGCCTTGTCACGCGGTGCAATGTGGGCAACGGGATCGGCGTCGGCCGGAGCGGGAGAGTGAGGCATGGCAGGCGAGGTGTGGGTAGAAAGGAGCGCGAACGGCTGCGCCAGGCTTCTGGCAGGCTGCATTCTAAAAGAGCAGCCGCTACACTTTGGCGCATGACCCGATTCTGGCGTGTCGCGTTGCTGACCCTGCTCATCGCCTTGCTGCCCCTGCGCGGCTGGGCTTGGGCGGTCATGCCTGTGCCGGTGCTGGGCCATGATGACCGCAGTGGGGCCCACGAAGTCAGCCCAAACACCCTGCACAGCGCTCACGCACCTGCTGCCACCTCGCTCGACCGCTCAACCGAACGCTCGGCGCCCTGCCACGGCCCCCAGGCCTCCTCGGTCGAACCAGACATGCCCAGCGCTGAGGC
Source organism: uncultured Aquabacterium sp. (assembly GCA_964373965.1). Classification (GTDB taxonomy): domain Bacteria; phylum Pseudomonadota; class Gammaproteobacteria; order Burkholderiales; family Burkholderiaceae_C; genus Aquabacterium. The sequence continues at coordinate 124,805 of CAYJXE010000002.1, forward strand.
ACCCGCCCCACCAGGCACGCCCGACACCCCTGGCGCCGGCCACACCTGCTCGCTGTGCGACCTCTGCCACGCCGGGGTCATTTCGCCGCCCAGCTGGGCGTGGTTTCACGATGTGCCTCCGGTTTCGCCGCCCAGCTGGGCGGTGAGCACGCCCCACGGCCGGGACGACATCGACGGCCTGTTCCGGCCACCTCGGGCCTGATCTCCCCCTGACACCCCTTGCCTGCGCACCAAGCGCTGGCACAGGGCCTTGCCAACGAGATCCGTCGCCATGAACTGGCCGACGCACCACACCATGAGCAACCCACGCCCAGGCCAACGCCCGGGGCGGCTGCATGCCGTCCTGACTTGGCGACTGCCCCCCTGGCTCGCACTGATGCCCGCCATCGTGCTGGCTGGCTGCGCCGCCACCCCCACCACCGCACAAGACCCGCACCCCGCCAACACCTGGCTGAAAGAGCGCGTGCCCGATGCACCCAGCCTGCCCTGGCCAGGTGCCTGGGACCACAGTGGCCCCGGCAAGATCAGCCCGGCCGCAGACTCCTCCTCAGGCACCCCTTCTCTCGCCCTGCCCGACGGCCCACTTGGCCAGGACCAGGCCGTCGCCCTCTCGCTGCGGCGCAGCCCGGCGCTCGCCGCCTTGCTGACGCGCAGCGAAGCCCAGGCGGCACGAGAGCGCAGCCAGGCCCGGCCCGGCTTCATCGGTTTTTCGATCGAGCGACTGACCCAGGGCGACGAGGTCGAAATCGGCCGCACCTGGAGCCTGGGCCTGTTCGACCTGCTGAGCTGGCCCTGGCGACACCAGGCGGCCGAACGCCGCATCGACGCCGAGCAGCAGCGACTCGCGCGCCAGGTGCTGCAGCACGTGCAGGACGTGCGCGCGCAATGGGTGCAGGCCGTTGCCGCCCAGCAGCGACTGGCCTACCAGGCCGACGTGCTGCGCGCAGGCACCACCGCGGGCGAGTTGGCCCGCCGCATGAGCCAGGCCGGCCACTTCAGCACCGCGCAAACCGCCCGCCATGAAGCCACCGAGGTCGAAGCCCGGCTGGCCCAGGCACAGGCCCAGCGCCAGGCCCTGGCCGCGCGCGAAGCCCTGGTGCGCCTGCTCGGTCTGAACCGCGAAGAAGCCGCCCGCCTGCAACTGCCCGATCGCCTGCCGCCCGTGCCCGAAGCCTCGGCATGGACGCCCCAAAGCGTCGAAGAAGCTGCCCGCCAGCGCAGGCTCGATGTGCGCCTGGCCGAGTCCCGCTGGCAAGCCGCCCAAGGCGACCGCCGCGATGGCGCCGTCCGCAGCGTCATCGATCTGGAGGCCGCCTACCGCCGCGACACCTCCAACGAAGCGCCCGTCAAGCAAGGCCCCGAGCTTGGCATCCGCCTGGTGTCCATCGACTTCGGTGCCGCGCGGCGCCAGGCCACGCGCCTGGACGAACAAGCCGCCCTGGCCGAATGGCATCAAGCCAGCCTGCACGCCGAGTCACAACTGCGCGAGCGCTTCGCTGACCACCAGGCCACGCTGGCCATCGCCCAGCAGGCCGCCAAGGTGCTGGGGCCCGTTCGCAAGCGCCTGCTGGATGAGCGCCTCAAGCAATACAACGGCATGCTCATCGGCCCCTTCGAGCTGCTCGACGAAGCCCGCGCACACGTGGCCTCCGTGGTCACCGCGCTCGACGCGCAGCGCGACTTCTGGCTGGCCGATGCCGCGTTGGTAGCCGCCATCGACGGGCTGGATGGCCCCGATGCAGGTGCCAGCCGCGCATCCAGCAACGCCCCCACCAACACCGAAGCGAGCCACTGACATGAGCACCCGTCGACTCTTCCTGCGCGGAGCCCTCGGTGGCGCCGCCCTCACCGCCACCCACACGGCGCTGGCCGCCGAACGCGTGCGCCCTGGCAGCCTGCTCGGCCTGCCCGAGCCCGTGCTGCAAACCACACCCGACACGCAGGCCCCTTTGAGCCCTCCCAACGGCCGCCCCTACCGCCCCGTGCTCACCCTCAACGGCTGGACCCTGCCCTGGCGCATGAAAGACGGCGTCAAGGAGTTCCACCTCGTGGCCGAGCCCGTGGTGCGCGAGATCGCGCCCGGCATGAAGGCCCGCCTGTGGGGCTACAACGGCCAGAGCCCCGGCCCCACCATCGAGGTCGTCGAAGGCGACCGCGTGCGCATCTACGTCACCAACAAATTGCCCGAGGTCACCAGCGTGCACTGGCACGGCCAGCGCCTGCCCAACGGCATGGACGGCGTCTCGGGCCTGACGCAGCCGGCCATCCCGGTGGGTCAGACCTGCGTCTACGAATTCGTGGCGCGCCGCCCTGGCACCTTCATGTACCACCCGCACGCCGACGAGATGGTGCAGATGGCCATGGGCATGATGGGCTTCTGGGTCACGCACCCCAAGCAGCCCCACCCGCACATCGCGCAGGTGGACCGCGACATCTGCTTCCTGCTCAACGCCTACGACATCGAGCCCGGGGCCAGCACGCCGAAGGTCAACACCATGCTGGACTTCAACCTGTGGACCTGGAACAGCCGCGCCTTCCCCGGCATCGACAGCATCAACGTGCGGCAAGGCGACCGCGTGCGCCTGCGCATCGGCAACCTCACCATGACCAACCACCCCATCCACATCCATGGCCACGAGTTCGAGGTCACGGGCACGGATGGCGGGCCGGTGCCCAAATCGGCGCGCTGGCCGGAGGTCACCACCGACATCGCCGTGGGCCAGATGCGGCAGGTCGAGTTCATCGCCGACGAGCTGGGCGACTGGGCCTTCCACTGCCACAAGAGCCACCACACCATGAACGCCATGGGCCACGACGTGCCCAACCTGATCGGCGTCAAGCAGGACGACCTGGCCCGCGAGGTCAACCGCCTGGTGCCCGGCTACATGGCCATGGGCGAGACCGGCATGCACGAGATGGCCGAGATGGAGATGGACCTGCCCGACAACACCCTGCCGATGATGACCGGCACGGGCCCTTTCGGTCCCATTGGCATGGGTGGCATGTTCACCACGGTGAAAGTTCGCAAAGATCAGCCGCCGGCCTCTCACCCCGATGGCCACAAGGACCCGGGCTGGTACCGTCATCCCAAAGGCACGGTGGCGCGTTTCATCGGTGAAGGAGAAACCTTGCCCGATGCCCCCCGCGCACCCGCCTCACCGCACACCGGCCACGCCCCCCCTGTTGGAGGCGAGGTCGAGCTGACCGTTCGCAAACCCGGTCATCATGGCCACATGGACCACGGCCAGCACTGAGCCCCAGGGCGTTCGGCGTGCTCGCCTGAGCGCCCGCTTCATCGAAACAAGGAGACCCTCATGAACAACACTTTGAAATCCCTGACCACCTTCGCCGCAGGCCTGCTGCTGAGCGTGTCGGCCGCCGCCCAGGCCGTTGACGGCACCGTCGAAAAGATCGACGCCGACGCCGGCAAGGTCACGCTGCGCCACGGTGAGATCAAGAGCATCGACATGCCCCCGATGAAGATGGCCTTCCGCGTGGCCGACCCCAAGTGGCTGCAAACCCTGCAGGTTGGCGACAAAGTCAAGTTCGACGCGGCCAAGGTCAATGGCCAGTTCACGGTCACGGCCATCACCGTGGTCAAGTGAGCCGGCGCGATCAGGTCACCCAGACCAGGAACGCCGTCATCGTCACGTAGCGGGCGAACTTGCCGATGGCCATGTAGAGCACACATGGCCAGAAAGGCAGGCGCAACCAGCCGGCCACAGCGCACAGCGGATCACCCACGACGGGCAGCCACGACAGCAGGCAGGCCTTGGCGCCAAAGCGGCGCAACCAGTTCAGCGCACGCTGGTCAGCGCGAGTGGCGTGTTCGGGGTCCGCTGACTCGTCTTCCCGACGGGTGTGGCGAATGCGATTGGCAGCCGAGTGGGCGCCGTAGCCCATCCACCAGCTGATGCCGCCGCCAATGGTGTTGCCAGCGGTGGCCACCAGCACGGCCGGCCAGAACAGGTCGGGCCGCAAGGTGACCAGGCCGAACACCGCTGGCTCCGAGCCCATGGGCAGCAAAGTCGCCGACACCAGCGACACGATGAAGACCGCACCCAGCCCGATCTCGGGCAGGGCCAGCCAACCGAGAAGGGCGTGCACGCCCGCCATCCAATTGACGTCCATGGGGCACGATTGTGGGGTCTGGCGAGTGTGCAGCCAGAACCCTCAGCTCAGCGCCCCCCGATCGACCGCTGAGTGAGCCGTCGATCGGGATGCGATCTCTCTCAGAAGCTGTAGCCCACCGTGGCCGTCAGGGCCGTCGGGTTGAAGCGGAACGCCGACTCCTGGCGCAGGCCGGACTGGGTCACGATGGTCAGCTTGTTGTTGACCTTGGCCGTGGCCACGCTGGCGTTGATCGACCAGTGCTGGTCCAGCTTGTAGGAGGCACCCACCTGGATGGCCGGGCCGATCGAGTCGGACAGGCTGATCTCGGGCTTGGCGCCGTCGGCGTACAGCGTGTCGCCGGCGGCCGTGGTGCGGGCCTTGAAGCGCGTGACGTTGATGCCCAGGCCCACGAAGGGGCGGAACGCCGACGAAGGCTCCAGGAACTTGTAGTTGAAGAACACGGTCGGGGCCCACTGGCGAACGGTGGAGATGACCTGGCCGTTCTGCGCCGCCAGCTTGGCCTTCAGGCCGTTGGTGGCAGCGGTCTGAGCAACGGAGGGCGTCACGCGCGAGGCGTCGATCTGCGGGTTGTCCACCTTCAGGGTCACGTCGTGCTTGGGGGGCGCGCCCAGCACGAACTCGACGCTCCAGCGCTCGTCCAGCGCGCGCTCGATCGTGAAGATGAGGGTGCTCTTGGACTGCACCTGCAGCGCCACGCCGTCGTTGAGCACCAGGTTGCCGCTCAGGGGCGAAGGCACGGCCACGCCACCGCGCAGGGGCTCGCTGGTCGCATGCGGGTTGATGTGGGCGCCACCGAGCTTGATGGTGTATTGCGCGTGGGCGGCAGAGGAGGCGCCGAGTGCGGCGAAGGAGACCAGGGAGGTGATCAGGGCGTAGCGGGCAGACATGGCGGGATGACAAAAAAGATCAAGTGACGCACCAGCGCGTAACGATTGCAGTGTAACTGCAACGGTTACATTACTGAACTTTCGGGCATCGAACGACCCACCGCAGTCAGAGGGTTTTGCGCATGACAAAAGAAGGCCCGCTGCCCGCCCTTGTCGCGATCCGCGTCAAAAAATGCCCGACTTGGGCCTACCCAGGCGGCCACCCCGGGGCTATACTCTGCCTCCTTTTTAAGCAGCCCTGAACGACGCGTCGCTCGGGGCTGTTCTGTCTTTTGCAGCCTGACGCGCGGTCCGCATGTCCCCTTTTCACCCCCTGGCCAGCACCCTGGCGACCCCGATGGCGATTGGCCCCCACACGGTGCCCAATCGCCTCTTCGTGGCGCCCATGGCCGGGGTGACGGACCGCCCGTTCCGCATGCTGTGCAAGCAGCTGGGTGCGGGCTACGCCGTCAGCGAGATGGTGACCTCTCGCAAGGACCTCTGGCACAGCCTCAAGACCTCGCGCCGCGCCAACCACGACGGTGAAACGGCGCCGATCTCAGTGCAGATCGCCGGCACCGACGCGGCCATGATGGCCGAGGCCGCCGCCTACAACATCGACCGTGGCGCCCAGATCATCGACATCAACATGGGCTGCCCGGCCAAGAAGGTGTGCAACAAGTGGGCGGGCTCGGCGCTGATGCAGGACGAGCCCCTGGCGCTCGAGATCATCGAAGCCGTGGTGGCCGCCTGCGCGCCGCACAACGTGCCCGTGACGCTGAAGATGCGCACCGGCTGGAGCCTGCAGAACAAAAACGCCGAACGCATCGCCCGCGCGGCTGAATCGGCAGGCATCGCCATGCTGACCGTGCACGGCCGCACCCGTGAGCAAGGCTACAAGGGCCACGCCGAATACGACACCATCGCCGCCGTCAAGGCTGCGGTGCGCGTGCCCGTCGTGGCCAACGGCGACATCACCAGCCCCGAAAAGGCTGTGGAGGTGATGTGCCTGACCGGCGCAGACGCCGTGATGGTCGGCCGCGCGGCCCAGGGCCAGCCCTGGATCTTCGGTGACATCGCGCATTACGTGACCCACGGCCAGCGCCGTGCCCGCCCGCTCACCTTGCAAGCGCGCCAATGGCTGATCGAGCACCTGCACGACCACCACAGCCTGTACGGCGAATTCGCGGGCGTGCGCACCGCGCGCAAGCACATCGGCTGGGCCGTGCGCGCCCTGCCCGGCGGCGAGGCCTTTCGCCAGCACATGAACACCCTGGACCGCATCGACGAACAGGTGCGGGCCGTGAGCGATTTTTTCGAACAACTCAGCCAGACCCACGACCGCCTGCCCGAAGCAGACGCTGATGGCCTGGACGACACCGACAACGCCGAACAGGAGGCCTCCTCCTGCATGGCGAACTGAAGCACCCATGAGCAAAAAGACCATCCAGGACTGCATCAAAGACAACCTCGAGGGCTATTTCCATGACCTGCGCGGCGCCGAGCCGCACGCGGTCTACGACATGGTCGTGAGCGCCGTCGAGCGCCCCATGCTCGAAGTCGTGATGCTGCGTGCCGAAGGCAACCAGTCCAAGGCCGCCGAGTGGCTGGGCATCAACCGCAACACCCTGCGCCGCAAGCTGCTCGAGCACAAGCTCATCAAGTGAACCGCTTTCGTTTTTTGTTTCCACCCGCTCTTTGAACCAGAGGAACCCCATGGCCCTGACCGCCCTGCTGTCCGTGTCCGACAAGACCGGCATCGTTGAATTCGCGCAAGCCCTGCATGCCCAAGGCGTGCGCCTGCTGTCCACCGGCGGCACCGCCAAGCTGCTGGCCGAGAAGGGCCTGCCCGTCACCGAGGTGGCCGAGGTCACCGGCTTTCCTGAAATGCTCGACGGTCGCGTCAAGACGCTGCACCCGCGCGTGCACGGCGGCATCCTGGCCCGCCGCGACCTGCCCGAGCACATGGCCGCCCTGAAGGAACACGGCATCGACACCATCGACCTGCTGGTGGTCAACCTCTACCCCTTCGCCCAGGCCACCGCCAAGGCCGACTGCACGCTGGCCAACGCCATCGAGAACATCGACATCGGTGGCCCCACCATGCTGCGTTCGGCCGCCAAGAACTGGCAGGACGTCGCCGTCATCATCGACCCGGTCGACTACGAGCAGGTGCTGTCGGAAATGAAGGCCGGCCAGATCACCCGCACGACCAAGTTCATGCTGGCCAAGAAGGTGTTCGCCCACACCGCCGCCTACGACGGCATGATCACCAACTACCTGACTTCGCTGGAAGCCGGCTCCGAGCTGGCCACCGAAGCCGTGCCAGCCAAGGCCGAGTACCCGGCTGTGTACAACCTGCAGCTGCACAAGGTGCAAGGCATGCGTTACGGCGAGAACCCGCACCAGTCGGCCGCCTTCTACCGCGAAGCCAAGCCCGTGGTCAGCACCCTGGCCAACTGGACCCAGATCCAGGGCAAGGAACTGAGCTTCAACAACATCGCCGACGCCGATGCCGCCTGGGAATGCGTCAAGGCCTTTGAAGCCCCGGCCTGCGTCATCATCAAGCACGCCAACCCCTGCGGCGTGGCCGTGGGCGCCGGCCCGCTCGAGGCCTACACCAAGGCCCTCAAGACCGACCCGACCTCGGCCTTTGGCGGCATCATGGCCTTCAACCGCGTGGTCGACGCCGACGTGATCGAGGCCATCAACGCCAACAAGCAGTTCGTTGAAGTGGTGATCGCGCCCAAGTTCACCGACGCCGCGCGCGCCGCTTACGCATCCAAGCAGAACGTGCGCCTGCTCGAAGTGCCGCTGGACGACGCCACCCGCAAGCTGTCCAACGCCCTGGACTTCAAGCGCGTGGGCGGCGGCATGCTGCTGCAATCGGCCGACAACATCGACATCGTCGGTGACGTCAAGGTGGTGAGCAAGCTGCAACCCACGGCCCAGCAGATGCAAGACCTGCTGTTCGCCTGGACGGTGGCCCGCTTCGTCAAGAGCAACGCCATCGTCTTCTGCAAGGACGGCATGACCATGGGCGTGGGCGCCGGCCAGATGAGCCGCCTGGACTCCGCCCGCATCGCTTCGATCAAGGCCGGTCACGCTGGCTTGAGCCTGCAAGGCACGGCCGTCGCGTCTGACGCCTTCTTCCCGTTCCGTGACGGCCTGGACGTGGTGGTCGATGCGGGCGCGACCTGCGTGATTCACCCGGGTGGCTCGATGCGCGACGACGAGGTCATCGCTGCGGCCGACGAGCGTGGCATCGCCATGGTGTTCACCGGCACGCGCCACTTCCGTCACTGATGTGGTGGGCGTTGCCTCTGACGAGGTGATGCCGAAGCCTGACAAAAGGGGCTCCCTGCGGAGCCCCTTTTTCATGTGTCTTGACCGCGGTCAGGCAGCTCGGCGCCCCCGCGGATTCAAGGCGCACGACGCTCGCACGGGGCCTTTCGCGCCGTCCCGATCAGCTCAACGCCACGCCATCACAGCAGCGGCTTGAGGTAACGCCCCGTGTGGCTGCCTTCGCAGGCGGCGATGTCTTCCGGCGTGCCGGCGATCAGCACCTGCCCACCACCCGAGCCGCCTTCCGGGCCCATGTCGATGAGCCAGTCGGCGGTCTTGATGACGTCCAGGTTGTGCTCGATGACGACGATGGTGTTGCCCGCCTCGCGCAGCTGGTGCAGCACCTTGAGCAGCAAGGCGATGTCGTGGAAGTGCAGGCCCGTGGTCGGTTCGTCGAGGATGTAGAGCGTGCGGCCGGTGTCGCGCTTGGAGAGCTCGAGCGCGAGCTTGACGCGCTGCGCCTCGCCGCCTGAGAGCGTGGTCGCGCTCTGGCCCAGGCGGATGTAGCCCAGGCCCACGTCCATCAGCGTTTGCAGCTTGCGCGCGATGCTGGGCACGGCCTGGAAGAAGGCCAGCGCGTCTTCGACGGTGAGGTCGAGCACCTCGTGGATGTTCTTGCCCTTGTAGAGCACCTCCAGCGTCTCGCGGTTGTAGCGCTTGCCCTGGCACACGTCGCAGGGCACGTACACATCGGGCAGGAAGTGCATCTCGACCTTGATGACGCCGTCGCCCTGGCAGGCCTCGCAGCGGCCACCGGCCACGTTGAAGCTGAAACGGCCGGCGTTGTAGCCGCGCTCGCGCGCCGCCGGCACGTCGGCCATCAGCTCGCGGATGGGCGTGAACAGGCCGGTGTAAGTGGCGGGGTTGCTGCGTGGCGTGCGGCCAATGGGTGACTGGTCGACGTTGATGACCTTGTCGAACAGCTCCAGGCCTTCGATCTCGTCGTGCGCCTCGGGGTCGAGGTGGGCCTGGTAGAGCTTGCGCGCCACGGCCGCGTACAGCGTGTCGTTGACCAGCGTGGACTTGCCAGAGCCCGAGACACCCGTGACGCAGGTGAGCAGGCCGACGGGGAACTCGGCCGTCACGCCCTTGAGGTTGTGGCCGCGCGCGTTGACCACGCGCAGGCGGGGCGTCTCATCGGTGAAGGCGCGACGCTGCGTGGGCACCTCGATGCGCAGGCTGTGCGCCAGGTAGCGGCCCGTCAGGCTCTCGGGCGAGGCGGTGACCTCGGCCGGGGTGCCTTGCGCCATCACGCGGCCACCGTGCACGCCAGCACCCGGGCCCATGTCGACCACGTGGTCGGCGGCGCGGATCATGTCCTCGTCGTGCTCGACCACGATGACGCTGTTGCCCAGGTCGCGCAGGTGCTGCAAGGTGCCGATGAGGCGGTCGTTGTCGCGCTGGTGCAGGCCGATGCTGGGCTCGTCGAGCACGTACATCACGCCGGTGAGCCCCGAGCCGATCTGCGAGGCCAGACGGATGCGCTGTGCCTCGCCGCCCGAGAGCGAATCGGCGCTGCGGTCGAGGCTGAGGTAGCTCAGGCCCACGTCGTTCAAAAAGCGCAGGCGCGAGCGGATCTCGTTGACCACCTTGGCCGCGATCTCGGCCTTGGCGCCTTGCAGCTGCAGTTGCTCGAAGTAGCCGTGGGCCTCGGCCAGCGTGGCGTGGCCGATCTCGAAGATGGCGCGGGTGTCGCCGGTGACGGCGTCGTGCAGCTTGACGTGGCGGGCCTCGCGGCGCAGGCGGGTGCCGTGGCAGTCGGGGCAGGCGCGCGGTTGCTGGTAGCGACCGAGCTCTTCGCGCACGGCGGCCGAATCGGTCTCTTTGAAACGGCGCTCGAAGTTGGGGATGATGCCTTCGAAGGGATGCGAGCGCTTGACCTTGCGCTTCTTGCCCGAAGGGCCGTCGGACTCGTAGACGAACTCGATCTCTTCTTCACCCGAGCCATAGAGCAGCACCTGCTGGATGCGCTCGGGCAGTTCTTCGAAGGGCTGCTCGATGTCGACGTCGTAATGCTTGCCGACCGACTCGAGCAGGCTGTGGGTGTAGGGGTTGCGGCGGTCCCAGCCCTTGACGGCGCCACTGGCCAGGCTCAGCGAGGGAAAGGCCACCACGCGCAGTGGGTCGAACGCGATGACGTGACCCAGGCCGTCGCACGTGGGGCAGGCGCCCACCGGCGAGTTGAACGAGAACAGGCGCGGCTCCAGCTCCGACAGCGAGTAGCTGCACACCGGGCAGGCAAAGCGCGCCGAGAACAGGTGCTCTTCGCCCGAGTCCATTTCGAGCGCGATGGCGCGCTCGTCGGCCAGGCGCAGCGCGGTCTCGAAGCTCTCGGCCAGGCGCTGCTGCATGTCGGCGCGCACCTTCAGGCGGTCGACCACCACGTCGATGTCGTGCTTCTCGTTCTTGGTCAGCGGCTTGAGGTCCGCGACCTCGACCACCTCGCCGTTGATGCGAAAGCGCACGTAGCCCTGGGCCTGCATGTCGGCAAACAGGTCGGCGAACTCGCCCTTGCGGTCGCGCACCACGGGCGCGAGGATCATCAGCTTGGTGTCTTCGGGCAGGGCCAAGGCGGCATCGACCATCTGGCTCACGCTCTGGGCGCGCAGCGGCAGGTGGTGGTCGGGGCAGAACGGGGTGCCGGCGCGGGCGTAGAGCAGGCGCAGGTAGTCGTGGATTTCGGTGACCGTGCCGACGGTGGAACGCGGGTTGTGGCTGGTGGCCTTCTGCTCGATGCTGATGGCCGGCGACAAGCCTGCGATCAGGTCGACGTCGGGCTTGTCCATCAGTTGCAGGAACTGCCGCGCGTAGGCGCTCAGGCTCTCGACGTAGCGGCGCTGGCCCTCGGCGTAGAGCGTGTCAAAGGCCAGGCTGGACTTGCCCGAACCCGACAGCCCGGTGATGACCACCAACTGGTTGCGCGGCAGGTCAAGGTCGATGTCCTTGAGGTTGTGGGTGCGGGCCCCGCGGATCTGAATCAGCGATGGGTCGCTGACCGCCCGGGCGGTGGCCTGGGCCACGGCGGTGGGAGCGGTCAACTCGTTCGGGGGAGGCATCTGGCGGGACATCTGGCGCGATCAGGACAATCGACCATGATACGTCGCCAGGGGCCGCACGCGCCAGTTTCCTGGCCTGGAGCCTCCTGCGTCCGGGGGGAGCTCACGGCCCCAGCGCTCCGCAGATGACGCCAGGTGATCAAGGTTGCAGGTGCTTGACGAAAAACGCCGTCTGCTTGGCCACCACCTGCTCGAAAGCCGGGCCGGTGTAGGGCGAGAAGTGGTCGGCATCGGGCAACTCAAGGTACTCGCCATTCGGCAAGGACTTGGCCACCTCGCGCACCTTGCCCACCGGGATCAGGCCGTCCTTGGCTGCGGCGACCACCAAGGTGGGCGCCTTGACCTTGGGCGCGCTGTCACCCGGGAACCAGAATGGCAGGCTCAGGAACACGCGGGCCGCCACCTTGTTCTGGTCTTCCTGACCAGGGGGCACGAGCTTCTTGTAGCCTTCGTTGCACTCGGGGCAAATCAAGGCCGAGAAGGCATTGGGCGCGATGGTGGGCACGTAAACAGGCTCTTCGCCATCGCCACGCATCAGGTCGCGCAGGGCGTACCAGGTGGCCAGCGGCTGGTACTTGAGGGGGAACTGCAGGCCGCTGGACAGGCCGCTGACGAAGGGCACCTGCGCGCTCACCGCCTTGACCTGCTGGGGCCGCTCAGCGCCCACCACCAGCACCTGCCCGCCGCTGTAAGACGTGCCCCAGATGCCGATGCGCTGCGGGTCGATGTCGGTGCGCTTGGCCACGGCGTCCAGCGCCGACAACCAGTCCTTGACGTGCTCCTTGCCATCGACCACGCGGCGGGGTTGACCACCGCTTTTGCCGAAGCCACGGTAGTCGAAGCGCAGCACGGCAAAGCCGGCCTTGACGAAGCGCTCGGCAAAGGGCCCCAGGCCCCAGTCGCGCAGGCCACCAAAGCCGTGAGCCATCACGATGACCGGCGGTTTCTTGCCGTCGGCACGGGCGGTGGGCAACCAGAGCTCGCCGTCGCAGGTGACCTGCTGGCAGGCGAAGGTCAAGGGCTGCACGGTACCGACGGCAGCGGCGGTGACCACGGGCGCCTGGGCCAGCGCCAGTGTCGGGACAGACAGGAGTGCCGCAGCGGCGGCAACGAGGTTGCGGGTCATGGGATGTCTCCTCGGTTCAAGCCGAATCTGATGTCAATCGATTTCAGTTGGTACTTCAAAGTACCAGCGGAGCGGAGATTAGACTTGCGAACTGGTACTGTCAAGTACCAACCCTCACCTCCCCCCTTCAATCACGTGTCCCCAACGCCCACCGAGACTGGCTCCGTGTCCCAACGCGCCCCCCGCCAGCGGCTGCTCGACGGCCTGGCCCAGGTGCTGGGCGAGCGCGCCTACGCCGACCTGACCATCGCCAACGTGGTGGCGGCAGCCCGCGTGTCACGCCGCACGTTCTACGAACACTTCGACGGCAAGGACGCCTGCCTGCTGGCCCTGTGCGAGCGCCTGAGCGAGGAGGTGCTGACCTTGATCGCCACCGGCTACGACCCCGAGGGCGATTGGGTGCAGGAGCTCGAGAAAATCACCTCCGCCTACCTGCAGAACCTGCAGCAGCGGCCTGCCCTGGTGCGCGCGCTCTACCTGGAGATGCTGACGCTGGGGCCCAAGGGCCTGGCCATGCGGCGCCGCATCAGCGAGCGTTTCACGCAGTTTTTGATGATGCAGGTCGAGCTGTCGCGGCTGAAGGAGCCGGGCAAGCGGCCGCTGTCACCGGCGCTGGCCACGGCCACGGTGGGCGGCATCAACGAACTGATCGTGCAGGCCATCGAGGAAGACCGGGCGGACCGCTTGGTCGAGCTTCAGCCGACCATCAGCGAGTTCGTGAGGGCGGTGTTGCAGTCGTTGATGCCGGATGAGACGGTGGGCTGAGCACTGGCTGGGCTCAAACGCTTTGTGCGGGTGGTTTTGGTTGGTGTGTTGTGCGTCGGCTGGTGCGCTGGTCCGGCGGGTGGGGTGGGTGTGAGCCGGCCCGACATGTGCGGTGTCATGGCTCGGCAACCACTTGACTGGTGTTCAAGGGGTGACCGCAGCGAAGCTCGGTGGTGCCCCGCGAGCGTGGTCCCGGAGCAGGCTCCCCTCGCCCCCTGAACGTTGCTCAACCGTGGCAACACCCCAGAACCGAGCCACTCCTGCTCCACAACATCAACGGATGCGCAGGCAGGCAGCAAGCAAAAAACTCAGGCCAACGGCGCCTCGTCCACGCAATGCGCCACGATCGCCCCCAGGCCCTCGATCTCGATGCGAACAACGTCCCCATCGCGCAGGAACTTCGGCGGTGAAAACGCCGCGCCCACGCCCGCGCATGTGCCCGTGAAGATCACGTCCCCAGGCTCCAGCGTCATCACCTGCGTGAGCTGCGCGATCTGCGCCCACACGTTGTGGATCATCAGCTTCGTGTTGCTGTGCTGGCGCAGTTCGCCATTGACCCAGCAACGCAGCTCCAGCGCCTGCGGGTCCTCGACCTCATCGGCCGTCGTGATCCACGGCCCGAAAGGCGCGTGGGTGTCAAAGCCCTTGCCCAGCGTCCACTGCGAGGTGCGCTTCTGGATGTCGCGCACCGATACGTCGTTGCCCACCGCGTAGCCGAACACCACCTCGTGCGCACGCTCGGGTGGCACATGCCGGCAGCGCTGGCCAATGATGGCCACCATCTCGCCCTCGTAGTCGGTCATCTGCGACACACGCGGCAGCACGATGTCGTCAAACGGGCCGTGGATGGCATTGGGCAACTTGGGGAACCACACCTGGTGGTCGGGCACGGTGCGCGCCTCGCCCACGATGCTCTCCTGCACGTGATCAAGGTAGTTCAAACCGATGGCCAAGGCCTTGCCCGGGCGCGGCACCGGCGCTTGCAAGTGGACCTCGTCGAGCGAGGCATCGGCCGGTGCATCGGCCAGCATTTGCACCTGGGGCTTGAGCTCGGACCAGCGCGTGATCAGGTCGATCATCGGCTGGTGGGCGGCCAGCCCCAGCTTGTCGTCGAGCGTGACGAGGTCTTTGCCACGCACCAGGGCCACGTGGGTGATGCCTTGTTGGTCAAAGGTGCAAAGGTGCATCAATGAAATCCTTGGAGGTTGCGAAGGTTTGAACAGACAGCGCAGGCATCAGGCCGCGCGCAGGCAATCGACGATCTTCATGCGCGCAGCACGCCAGGCCGGGATGAAGCCACCGACCAGCCCCATCAAGAGCGCAAAAGCGATGGACTGCACCGCGATGGCCGGCGTCAGGCGAAAGCGAAACGCCAGCTCGGAGAAGGTCTGGAAGTTGACGGTGGAGATGTCCACCGACTGCATCAGCGAGGCGCCAGCCAACCCCATGATGCCGCCCACCAGCGCCAGCAGCAAGGCTTCGCCCAGGAAGGCCGTGAGCACCGCGCTGCGCCTGAAACCCAGGGCACGCAAGGTGCCGATCTCACCCGTTCGCGAGGCCACCGAGGCGAACATGGTGATCATCGCCCCCACCACAGCACCGATGGAGAAGATGATCGACAGGGCCAGGCCCAGCAGGCGGATGAAGGTGGCCAGGGCCTCGGACTGCTCGGCGTAGAACCGCACCTCGCGCTTGGCCTCGAGCGTCAGGCGCGGGTCGTCTTCGATGCGGGCGCGCAGCCTGTCAAAGCCAGCCACATCGGCCAGGCGCAGCACCACGCTGGAATAGTTCTGGCGGCGAAAGGCCTGCATCATCTGCTCGCTGTCGCCCCAGATCTCGGAGTCGAAGGCGCTGCCAGCAGCATCGAACACGCCGACGACGCGCCAATCTCGCCCGGCAAAGCGCAGCGTCTCGCCCAGGCCCGCACCGGCGAAGCCCTTGGCCACGGCTGTGCCGGTGACGATTTCGGAGGTGCCCGGCGTGAACATGCGCCCTTGGAGCAACTTCACCTGCGGGCGCAGCATCAGGCCGATGTCGGAGGTGCCGCGCACGGTGACGTTGCTGGGCTTGCCACTGTCGCGCTTGGGCAGGGTGTTGAGCACCACCGGCTCGCGGCTGATCAGCGCCCGGCCCTGCCCGTCGGTGGCCAGGCCCGGCAGGCTGCTCACGATGGCGGCCTGACCGCGTGTGATGCCGGAGTTGATCTCGGCCCCCGCCCCCTTGCGCAGCACCATGACGTTGTCGGGCTGGCCGGTGGCCACCAGCGTGGCGCGGATGCCCTCGCTCATCATCAACACCGTGGCGAACACGTACACCACCAGGGCCATGCCGCCGGCCGTGAGCAACGTGGTCACGCGCCGCACCCAGAGGTTGCGGGCGATGTAGCTCAGGGGCAGGTTGCGCAGGGCGGGCATGGCGGCATTGTGCGTCAGCCCGTGCGCACCCCGCCCGCTGCTGCAGACCTGGCTGATCGGCCAAGGGCGCTGGTCAACGCCGCCGGGCCTCACTCAGCAGGTCATTGACACGATTTGGCCAAGGCCGCGTCCTCCACCTGCATGACCTTGATCCATTCGCTGATGAAGGTGACCGCTTCGGCGTGCTGGATGGAGCGCCCCAGCGTCGGCATGCGCACGCCGTTCTCGCTGGAGGCCATGCGGTACAGCAGGATGGACGCCTCCGGCTTACCCGGCACCAGGTCGTACTCGATGCCACCGGCTCCTCGGCCTGCAGCCACGGGCTTCTTGCACACGCCGCTTTGCTGCGTCAGGGGGCCAGTGAGTTGCAGGAACAGGCCAGAGTTGGCCGCCTCGCCGCCCGGGTTGTGGCACGAGGCGCAGTTGGCCTCCAGGTACGAGCGCGCACGGGCCTGCACATCGGCTGCCGTGCCCGCGGGCTGGCCGCTGTCGCCCGCCACGTTCCACTTCGGCGCGCGCTCGACCGATGCCATCGATGTGGGCAACCCTGTCAGCAAGCCTTGCGCCTTCATGTATTGCAGCTGGTTCTGGTTGCCCAGGCGCGGGTTCAGGCGATTGAGGAATCTCGCCTTGGGGCCAATGGGCACCGCCCCGCCCTCACCCGAGCGGTCGGAGCCGTGGCAGACCACGCAGGCCATGGCCGATGGCACGCTGTACTGCGGCACATCGCCCGTGTAGCGCACGCGCTGGCCCTTGGCGTCGCGCACCTCAGGGTCCTGGTCCAGGTAGTCGTAGCGGCCCGAGAGCTCGCGGCCCTGGGGCGTCAGCTTGGCCACCATGCGCCCGCTAACATCTTTCTCCCACACGTAGGGCAAGCCCATCCAGAAGGGGCCATCGGGGCCTTCACGCTTGATGAGCAGGCGGGTCTCGAGGATGTCCTCGGCCAGCAGCTTGCCCGCCGCGTCCTCGCGCCGGAAGGTGAAGGTCTTGGCGATGATGGTGCCGGTCGGGAAGGCCAGTGTGGCCAGGCTCTCGGCCGGTACATCGGCAGCGGGGTACCAGTTGCCCGTGCCGGCGCCAGCAGGTTGCGTGGTCTTGAAGCCGGTTTTGCCGTCGCGGTACTGCGCGGCCTTGCCGGGTGGGATGAACAGGAAACGGTACTTGCTCGCGTGGTTGGTGAACAGCGTCGAGGTCAGCTCGTAATGCATGCCGTTGCCACGCGGCAGCTCACGCGGGTCCTGCTCGTTGTTGAACAGGCCGTAGGCGTCCAGCGTCGGGCAGTTGTGGCGAGCGGCCAGTTCGAAGTTGACCGCCGTCTTGGGCGAGGCCGCGCAAGCCTGCTGCGACTCCTCCTGCGTGGGCTGCGTCACCGCGTCGCCCGGCAGCACATAAGGCAGCTTGAGCACCGGCAGCGGCACGCTCTTGAGCTTGCACTGGTGGCGCAGCAGGTTGCGATCACCCAGTTTGAAGTTGGCCAGGTCGGTGAAGTCGCTGTTCTTCACGTTGGCGTTCAGGTAGGGCAGCGTGGAGAGGTCGAACTGGTTGTCGGTGATGCACACGCGCAGCTCGTCGCGCAGCGCGCCCTGCTTGCCCAGCAGCCAGTTGTAGCTGATGTTGAACTTCCAGTCGGTGTAATGACAACCCGGCATGGGGTCACTGAGGCCGTAGTTCGGGCCGCCCAGCGTGGTCTGGCGAGGGTTGACGCGGTCCTTCTCGCCGGGGTTGGCGAGTTTCAGCGAGATGCCGTCCTTGTCGACCGGGTAGGCACCGCAGTCGCCCAGCTTGTCCACCTGACCATCGGTCAGGATGTGCGCCGAGATGCCGCCCCCCTTGAGCCAGATCAGCGCCGTGATCGTGGTCGACGCGTCGTTGATGTCGAGCATCGGCGGCTTGTAGCCGTTGTGGCGGAAGGTGTTGTGGTGGATGTTGAGCGCCTCGTTGAACCAGTCCAGCTTCTTGTCGGTGGCCTTGAAGTTGACGAAGCCGTAGTTCACGACCAGCAGGCCCGAGGTGCGGTTGTACGCGATCTCGTTGCCGTAGAACTCGAGGTTGTCCTGCGCGGCGATGATGGCCCCGGTGCCCGGGGGCGCGTCTTTGACGAAGCCGGCCGCGCCAAAGTTCTTGGTGTTGTTGTTGATGAAGCGGTTGTGGCGCACCACGTTGCCATCGCCGTACTGCGACAGGCCTTCGAGGTCGTAGGCCAGGAAACCCGCCGTGTTCTCGGTGGCCAGGTTCTGCTCGACCAAGCCTCGCTGCACGTTCTCCAGCTCGATGCCGATCACGTTGTAGCGGGCCTCGTTGCGGCGCACGATCACGTCGCTGGACTGGCCCACATACAGGCCGGCATCCACCGACCCATAGGAGTAGGTGTCCTCGACCAGCAGCTGCTGCACCATCACCGGGTAGATGGCGTAGAAGCCGTTGCTGGGCTTGACCTGGTAGCCCGCAGCCACCGGGTCGGCGTCGCTCCAGCCGGCCTTGATGCGACGCAGCGTCACGTACTTCGAGCGGTAGATGCGGATGCCGTTGCCCGGGGTGTCGATGACCTCCAGGTCTTCGACCGTGATGCCCTCGCAGTGCGAAGCGTTGATGCCCTCGGCCGTGTTGCTGTTCAAGAAGCTCAGCCGGGTCTTGTCCTTGCCGGCGCCACGGATGGTCAAACCGCGCTTGCCATGGATGATCAGGCCGCTGGGAAAGTTGAAGTTCCCCGCCGCGAACTCGACCGTGTCTCCCTCGCTGGCGTAGAAAATGGCCTTGAGCGTTTCGGCTGCGGCGTTGGCGCCGGGCTCGATGCGAAACACCTTGGGTGCGGCCGCATGGGCAACTTGCACGCAGGCCAGCGCCATCAACAGACAGGCCATGGCCCATCGACAGGCCTGCAAGGCCAGGGAGCACGGGTGGGTCATCGGTTTCCTCCTGAGTCCTGAATGCAGGGCGGACACCCCTGCTGGGACCTGCAGGCTAGGAGGCAAAGCAAGAGACAACTGTCAGCTGGCCGACAGACCCGGGTAATCCTGCAAACACCAGGGGGTTCAGCCCCGAACAGGCTGACGCATCACGCCACGTGGCGCAGCCCCTGCACGATGTCGATGCGCGACATCTTCCAAGCAGGCCAGGCGGCCGACACGCCGCCGACCACCAGCGCCGCCAGCACCTGCATCGCCACCGTCAGCTCCGAGACCCGGAAGATCGGGAACAGCGTGCCCGCTGCCTTCACAAAGGCCTCGGCCATGGGGAAGGTCAGCGCGATGCCCAGGCCCCCACCGATCAGCGCGATCAACAGGCTTTCGCCGAACAGGAGCTTGACCACGAAGCCGGGCCGGAACCCCAGCGCCTTGAGCGTGGCGTACTCGGCGAGCCGCTCGCGCGCGGTCATCGTCATGGTGTTGGCCATCACGGCCATGATGATCAGGATGATGATGAAGCTGACGGCCTGCACGGCCAGCAAGATGGCCTCGCTCATCGACACGAAGCTCAGCTGAAACGCCTTCTCGGTCTCGGTGAGCGTCTCGGCCAGCGAGTTGGCGAACAGCGCGTCGATGCGTTGCGACACCTGTGGGGCCTGATCGGGATCATGGATGCGCGCGATGTAAACGCCCACGAAGTCGGCCTTGTTGCCCAGCCGCGCTCGCACCGAATCGGCCACGCGCTGCCAGTGGATGAACATCTGCTGCTCGTCGGTCTTGGCATCGGCGCCCTGGTAGATGCCTCGGATGGTGAAGCGCCAGGTGCCCGGGTAGATGGTGCCGCGCAAAGCCACTGTGTCACCCAGTTTCCAGCCGAACTTGGCGGCCAGCTTGCGGCCCACCACGGCGCCTTGCCGATCACGGAAGAAGGCCTGCTTCTCGGCATCTGTGAGCTTGAACTCGGGGTACAGCGCCAGGTAGCTGGGCGGGTCGACCGCGAACTGCGCAAAGAAGTTGCGCTCGGTGATGTAGATGCCGCCAAACCAGTTGGCCCAGGAGATGCCGCTGACGCCCTCGACCGAGCGGATGCGCTCGGCGTAGTTCAGCGGCAGCGGGAAGGTCAGCGAGATGGCGCTGCGCGTGATCAGGCGCGTGCTCGAGGTGGCGTCCACGCCCGCATACCAGGCGTCGACGATGGTGCGCAGCAGCCCGAACGCCGAGATGGCCACGACCAGGCCCACCATGGTGAGCAGGGTGCGCAGGCGGTGCCGGAAGGCGTTTTTGAGCAGCAGGCGCAGCAGGAACATGCGTTCGCCTCACTCGCCTTCGGCGGCCTTGACCCGGTCTCCTGCCTTCAAAGCGCGTGGCGCCCCGGTCACCACCTTGTCGCCTGCCTTCAACGCGGCCGACGACGCAGCAGGTTCTGCCGGCAGCACCTCGCGCACATCGCCCAAGCTGCGCCCGGCCTTGACCGCCACGGCTTCGAGTTGCTGCGAATCGACCGAGCCGCCTTCGGGCGCAGCAGCCTTCAGACGCCACAACACCGTGCGCCCATCGACC
Source organism: uncultured Aquabacterium sp. (assembly GCA_964373965.1). Taxonomy (GTDB): domain Bacteria; phylum Pseudomonadota; class Gammaproteobacteria; order Burkholderiales; family Burkholderiaceae_C; genus Aquabacterium. Next base: position 144,977 of record CAYJXE010000002.1, read on the forward strand.
TCGTGCAAGGCCTTGGGGGGCACCGCCAGCACCGGTTGCTGATCGGCCACCGTGATGGCTTGCGACAGGAAGTTCACCTTCGCGCTCATCTCGGGCAGGATGCGTTCATCGAGCTTGGCAAAGCGCACCTTCACGGTCACCGTGGCCTTGGCGCGGTCCACCGTGGGCACCAGGCCGCCCACCTCGCCCATGAAGCGCACGCCCGGCAAGGCGTCGAGCATGATCTCGACGGGCTGGCCAACGCGGGCCTTCGACAGGCTGCCTTCGGACACATCGGCCTCGACCTCCAGCGTGCGCATGTCGGCCATGGTGACCACCGCGCCTTGCGTGCCGGCAGCACTCGACAGCGGCGTGATGATGTCGCCCACGTTGGCGTTCTTGACCAGCACCACGCCGTCAAAGGGCGCGCGGATCTCGGTGAAATCTTCGGCCACGCGCTGCACACCCACCTGCGCGCGCGCGACTTCCAGCGTGGCCTTGGCCGACGACACCGCAGCGCGCGCTGCCTTGGCGCGGGTCTGCACGGCATCGACCGCCTGCGGCGAGATGAAGCCCTGCGCCTGCAAGCCCTGGCTGCGCACCAGCTCGGCTTCGGCATTGGCCTGCTCGACCTCGGCCTGGCGCACCCCGGCTTCGGCCTGGCGCACGCCCGCTTGCGCCGCGACGATGGCCGCGCGCACGTCGCTCGCGTCCAGCCTCGCAATGAGCGCGCCTTGCTTGACCACCGAGCCCTCGCGCACGTTCAGCTCGATCAGGCGGCCCGTGGCTTTGGACGCCACCGCCGCACGGCGTTGCGCCACCACGTAACCCGAGGCCGTGAGCTGCACGAACTGCTGAGACGGCGTGCTGGTGACCACGGCGGCCGTTTGCACCGCAACAGGCTTGGGTGCCAGCCACCAGGCGACACCGCCCACCAGCACCACAGCGGCCAGCGCCATCGGCCACCAGTTGCGACGCGGCGCGGCGGCCCCGTTGTGGCCCCGGTCGATGCGCAACTGGCTCAGTGCGCTGACCGAAGGCTTGGCTGTGTCAGGAGAGGGTTCGGGCGCGGCGGACATGGCGGGCGTGGTCCTGTGTCGAAAGGATCACGCATTGTGGCGCATGCCCCGCCCAGCCCTGGGCCCTGCTCAGCGCGCTGCGTTGAGCGCGTCGCGCGTCTGCTGGGCCACGCGGCGCGCGGCACTGGCGAAGTCATCACCGCTGCTGGCGTACAGCACGGCGCGCGAGCTGTTGACCACGATGGTGCCGGTGATGGCGCCACCCGCATCGGTCTTGAGGCCCGCCTTGACGGTGGCCACGGCGTCACCGCCTTGCGCACCCACACCCGGGATCAGCAGAGGCAGCGTCGGCGCCAGTTCGCGCACGCGGGCGATCTCTTCGGGGAAGGTCGCGCCCACCACCAGGCCCATCTGGCCGTTGGTGTTCCAGGGGCCTTGCGCTTGGCTTGCGATGTGCTCGTACACGCGCGGCTGACCTTCGATGTCGGCCAGGCGCAGGTTCTGCAGGTCGGAGCCACCCGGGTTGGAGGTGCGGCACAGCAGGATCACGCCCTTGCCCGGGTATTTCAGGAAGGGCTCCATCGTGTCGAAGCCCATGAAAGGCGACAGCGTCACGGCATCGGCCTGGTAGCGCGTGAAGGCCTCGTGCGCGTACTGGTCGGCGGTCGAGCCGATGTCACCGCGCTTGGCGTCGAGGATGACGGGCACGTTGGGCGCCGCGCGGCGCATGTGCGCCATCAGCCGTTCGAGCTGGTCTTCGGCGCGGTGCGCGGCGAAGTAGGCGATCTGCGGCTTGAAGGCGCAGACCAGGTCCTTCGTGGCGTCCACGATGGCCGCGCAGAAGTCGTAGATCCGGTCGGGCTGGCCCTTCCAGGCACCCGGGAACTTCGAGGGCTCGGGGTCCAGGCCCACGCAAAGCAGGGAGTCGTTGAGTTGCTGCGCGCGCAGCAGTTGCTCGGTGAAGATCATGCGGGGCCTCGTCTGGTGCGACCGGGTGCTGCCTGAACGGCGCTCACTTGCCGATGCGTTGAGCCAATTCCACGGCCTTGCCGATGTAATTGCCCGGGGTCATGGCGCGCAGGCGGGCCTTCTCTTCCTCGGGCAGCTCCAGCGTCTCGATGAAGGCCAGGATGGACTCCTTCGTGATGGCCTTGCCACGCGTGAGTTCCTTCAGGCGCTCATACGGGTTGGGCAGCGCATGGCGGCGCATCACGGTCTGGATGGGCTCGGCCAGCACTTCCCACGAGCTGTCGAGGTCGTCGGCCAGCGCTTGCGGATTGACCTCAAGCTTGCCCAGGCCGCGCGCCAGGCTGTCGTAGGCCAGCAGGGCGTAACCCAGCGCCACGCCCATGTTGCGCAGCACGGTCGAGTCGGTCAGGTCACGTTGCCAGCGGCTGATGGGCAGCTTCTGGCTCAGGTGCGTCAGCACCGCGTTGGCCAGGCCCAGGTTGCCTTCGGCGTTCTCAAAGTCGATCGGGTTGACCTTGTGCGGCATGGTCGACGAACCGATTTCGCCCGCCTTGGTCTTTTGCTTGAAGTAGCCCAGGCTGATGTAGCCCCACACGTCGCGCGAGAAGTCGATCAGGATGGTGTTCGTGCGCGTGACGGCATCGAACAGCTCGGCCATGTAGTCGTGCGGCTCGATCTGAATGGTGTAGGGGTTGAAGGTCAGGCCCAGCTGGCTTTCGATCACCGACTGGCTGAAGGCTTCCCAGTCCTTCTCGGGGTAGGCCGAGAGGTGGGCGTTGTAGTTGCCCACGGCGCCGTTCATCTTGGCCAGCAGCTTGACCTCGGCAATGCGCTCACGGGCGGTGGCCAGACGCGCCACCACGTTGGCGATTTCCTTGCCCACGGTGGTGGGCGAGGCGGTCTGGCCGTGCGTTCGGCTGAGCATGGGGATGGCAGCGAACTGGTGCGCCATGCCGCTGAGCGTGCCGATCAGGCCGTCGATGGCCGGCAGCACCACCTGCTCGCGCGCGGCCTTGAGCATCAGGCCGTGGCTGGTGTTGTTGATGTCTTCAGAGGTGCAGGCGAAGTGCACGAACTCACCGGCCTCTTCCAGCTCGGGCTGGCCGGCGAAGCGCTGCTTGATCCAGTACTCGACGGCTTTGACGTCGTGGTTGGTGGTTTTTTCGATGTCCTTGATGGCCTGGGCATCGGCTTCAGAGAAGCGCGCCACCAGGCCGCGCAGGAAACCGCGCGCAGCTTCGGACAGCGGCGCCAGCTCAGGCAGGCCGGCGTCAGACAGGGCGATGAACCATTCGATTTCCACCTGCACGCGGCGGTGCATCAGGCCGAACTCGGACAGCAGCGGGCGCAAGGCCGCGACCTTGGGCGCATAACGGCCGTCCAGCGGCGAGAGGGCAGTCAAGGCGGAAAGTGCAGAGGGGTTCATGGCTCGGTCCCAGGTGACATCAGGCAAACCCGCGATTTTACCTGCTGCCCCACTCCATGGCCACCTCCACCCGGGCGTGGCGAGCCGGCCAATGGCGCATCACGCTGTGCAACGCCACCCTCGAGCGCAGGGTGACCGACCGGGCGCGAAGCGCCCAAGCACGGTGCTGGGCCCAGGGCAGGTAGATGCCGCCGGTGCCCACAACCAGGCAAGCCTGCAGCAGGTGCTCAGCCAACAAGGACCGGGCCGAGAGCACACACCGAAAGCGCAGGCTGCGGTTGCCCGTCTGATCCCACACCAGGCAGAACAAGCGAGCCTGCCATTGCCACCAGCTCGTCAGGGCCCAGACCAGGGCGATCGCCCCACCCACCAGCACCGCACCAATCTGCCCCCAGGCGGGCGACAGGGCCTGCACCGCCCACACCGCAGCCAGCGCCAGCCCCCCCAAGGCAGCCCCCAGCCAGGCGGTCTGCACCCACTGTCTCAGGCAAGCCTGGCGGACCTCGGCACGGCGGGCCTGCCAACGCAACCGCAAAGGCCCCACCCTGGCGCCCGACTGCCGAAGCCCGGCCAGACGCCAGGCACCTTCGGACAGCAGCAACACCCCCAACAAGGTCCAGGCAACGCCGCCCACAGCCCAAGTCGCCTTCGGCGGGCGACCCAGTGCCAGCCATGCCGCCACCAACCAGACGCCGCCCAGCAGCCACACCAAGGGCGCTGCCGCCGACCGCCAGGCATCCGACACCCGGCCCTGCCACGCCAGGGGCCGGCGCCCCCAGCTCAAGCGATTGACGCGATGCGACACGGCGGCCAGCCACAGCATGGGCCAGCTCAGCATCGCGATGGTGAGCCCGGCCAGCCCCGCCCATGGGCTGTCGAGCGCGGCCAGCCCGCCACCCAACAGGAGGGCCATGACCAGCAACTGCCTCACCAGCATCGCCCAGGGCGAAGCGTGATCGTCGAGCACCTGCCCGCCCAGCTGCGTGTGCTGCAACAGGTGGCGGCGGCAACGCAAACGTGCCCAGGGCAGGCCCAACCCCAGCGTGAACAGCGTGAACAGCGCCCCCTGCAACCACGTGGACGCGTAGTCATCGGCATGCGAGGTGAACTGCACCGGCCAAGTATCGACGGCCCGCTTGGGCAGGCGGGGCAATCCACGCCGCAGCCCCACCACGGACGAGGAGGGCGCGGTCGAGGCTTCAGACTCGGGCGAGGGCGACAAGGCGGCAGACAACAAGGGCCCCTTGGGATCGAAACGGTGAACAGGCTCCCAGCAAGGGCTCGGCCAGGATGTTAGCAACTGCGACAAATGCAATGGTGTGATTCTCGCAGCCCCGCTGGAGTCCCCCGCATGGGCGGGTTCCCTGGGGAGTTCAAAGGGGTTCCGGACAGGCGGTCACGCGGCAGATAAAATCCGACGCAAACACACATCGCGACACAGAATGAAACTGATCGGATCCCTGACCAGCCCCTTCGTCCGCAAGGTACGCATCGTGCTGGCCGAGAAAAAGCTCGACTACAAGTTCGAAGTGGAGGACGTGTGGGCCGCCGACACCACCATCGCCACGTCCAACCCGCTGGGCAAGGTGCCCTGCCTGGTGATGGAAGGCGGCGAGGCCGTCTTCGACTCGCGCGTGATCGTCGAATACGTCGACACCCTCTCGCCCGTGGGCAAGCTCATCCCCTTGAGCGGCCGCGAGCGCGTGGAAGTGCGCACCTGGGAGGCCCTGGCCGACGGCCTGCTCGACGCCGCCATCCTGGCCCGCATGGAAGCAACCTGGTCGGGTCGCACCGAGGCACAACGCAGCCAGGCCTGGATCGACCGCCAAGTCAGCAAGGTGCACGCCAGCCTCAAGGCCATGAGCCAGGGCCTGGGCGAGCGCGCCTGGTGCACCGGCACCCACCACAGCCTGGCCGACATCTGCGTCGGCTGCGCGCTGGGTTACCTCGACTTCCGCTTCCCGGAGATCGACTGGCGCGCCGACCACCCCAACCTGGCCCGCCTGTTCGACAAGCTTGCGCAGCGCCCTGGTTTCGCCGACACCGCGCCGCCCAAGGCTTGAACACGCCCCCTCCCGACTCGGACGGGGCCGTGTGACCTGGCGCTGCGCTCAGTCGTTCAACTCGAACGACTCGGCGCGAGCGCGCAACCAGTACTGCTCGAACACCGGCTGACTCCATGGCACGGCGCCGCGCTCGGCCGCCAGCAGCTCGCCGACCTTCATGTAGGGCAGCAGGTTCGACAACCGCTTGACCTCCACCCCTGACACACGCCGGACAATGTGGTCGGCCGTGATCTCGTTGGGGTGCCTCAGACCGGCCGCTTGAACCAGCTCTTGCAGCGCGTGCAAGGTGTTGCGGTGATAGCGCAGCACCCGCTCGGCCTTGTCTGGCACCACCAGCGCGCGCTGGCGCATCGGGTCCTGCGTGGTCACGCCCGTTGGGCAATGCCCGGTGTGACAAGCCTGCGCCTGAATGCACCCCAGCGCGAACATGAAGCCCCGCGCCGAATTGCACCAGTCGGCACCCAGCGCCATCATGCGCGCGATGTCAAAAGAGCTGATGACCTTGCCTGCGCAGCCGATCTTGACGCGGTGCCGCTCACCCAGGCCCACCAGCGTGTTGTGAACGAGCAGCAGGCCCTCCTGCAGCGGCGCACCCACGTGGTCGGTGAACTCCAGTGGCGCCGCACCCGTGCCACCTTCGGCCCCATCGACGACGATGAAGTCCGGCCAAAAACCCGTCTGCTGCATGGCCTTGACCATGGCGAACCACTCCCAGGGGTGGCCCATGCAGAACTTGAAGCCCACCGGCTTGCCACCGGAGAGCTGGCGCAGCTTCTCGATGAACTGCATCATCTCGATCGGCGTGGAGAAGGCGCTGTGGCTGGCGGGAGAGACACAGTCCTCGCCCACCGGCACCTCGCGCGCCTCGGCGATCTCGGGCGTGACCTTCGGGCCCGGCAACACGCCACCGTGCCCGGGCTTGGCCCCCTGGCTGATCTTGAGCTCGATGAGCTTGACCTGCGGCTCACTCGCGTTGGCAGCGAAACGCGCTTCGTCAAAACGGCCATCGGCGTTGCGGCAACCGAAGTAGCCCGAGCCGATCTCCCAGATCAGGTCGCCGCCAGGCCCCCGGTGGTAGCGGCTGATGGAGCCCTCGCCGGTGTCGTGGGCGAAGCCCCCGCGCTTGGCGCCCGTGTTGAGCGCCAGGATCGCGTTGGCGCTCAGGGCCCCGAAGCTCATCGCCGAGATGTTGAACAGGCTGGCGCTGTAAGGCTGGGTGCAGGACGAGCCGCCCGCGCCGATCGTCACGCGGAAGTCGTGCGACGGCAGGTGAGTCGGGCTGACCGAGTGGCTGAGCCATTCGTAGCCGTTGGCGCCCACGTCCTTTTGCGTGCCGAAGGGGCGCTTGTCGGGCTCACCCTTGGCGCGCTGGTAGACGAGCGAGCGCTGCTGGCGCGAAAAAGGTGCCGCCTCGTTATCGCTCTCGATGAAGTACTGACGCAACTCCGGTCGGATGAACTCCAGCAGGTAGCGCAGGTGTCCGATGACCGGGTAGTTGCGCAGCACCGATCGAGAGGTCTGCCGGACATCGTTGAGGCCCAGCAGCACCAGCCCGCCGCCAGCAGCACTCAGAAACGCAGCGCTCCACCCCGGCGCCCTCGCCCAGCGGCAAAGCCCCCAGGCAAACAAGAACCAGGCAAACGCCCACACACCGTAGCGGATGGGCACGTGTTCATTGAGTCGAATCAACCAGCGTGGCATGGTCTCCTCCGGTCTGATTGCACGGGGCGTGCACCACCGACACGAACACTCTATCCAATCGACGGCGTGGCATTCGAGAAGAAAGACCGGGTTTCGGGGAGCAGCCTCATGGATGAACGGCACATGCATCGCCTTGTGCCAAGCAGGCGAAATGCGGCTACACTTTTGACCAGCGCCGATTTGTCCTGGCCAGGAGCGATGTCTCCCGGCTCACGACGGTTCCGAATTGCGGGCGCTTTAAAAATGCCGCTAAAGAGGTCGCTGCCACCGGCCCCTGCTTCTTGCGCGGCCGGTTTTGTTTTTCCTGGGCCCTGCTCCATGTCACTTGGCATCGTCACGCCTGCCACGCTGCACTTCAGCGAACCGCTGCACCTGCAAAGCGGTGCGCAGCTGCGCGACTACACCCTCGCCTACGAAACCCACGGCCAGCTCAACGCTGACGCCAGCAACGCCGTGCTGGTGTGCCACGCGCTCAACGCCTCGCACCACGTCGCCGGCCTGCACGCGGGCCCGGATGGTCAGCCTCTGCCCAAAAGCCAGGGCTGGTGGGACAACATGATCGGCCCGGGCAAACCCGTTGACACCAACAAGTTCTTCGTGATCGGCATCAACAACCCGGGCTCCTGCTTTGGCTCCACCGGCCCGATGCACACCAACCCGGACACCGGCAAGCCCTACGGCGCCGACTTCCCCGTGGTGACCGTGGAAGACTGGGTCGACGCCCAGGCCCGCGTGCTCGACGCATTGGGCATCAAGCAACTGGCAGCGGTACTGGGTGGCAGCCTGGGCGGCATGCAGGCGCTGAGCTGGACGCTGCAGCACCCCGATCGCGTGCGCCATTGCGTGGCCGTGGCCACGGCTCCGAAGCTGTCGGCCCAGAACATCGCCTTCAACGAGGTGGCGCGCCGCGCCATCGTCACCGACCCCGACTTCCACGGCGGCCACTTTTACGAACACGGCGTGGTGCCCCGTCGCGGCCTGCGCGTGGCGCGCATGATCGGCCACATCACCTACCTGTCGGACGACGTGATGGAAGAGAAGTTCGGCCGCGAGATGGTTGGCCGAGCGATTGGCGATGCGCCCGGCTACAGCACCCAGGACATCGAGTTCCAGGTCGAGAGCTACCTGCGCTACCAGGGCGACAAGTTCAGCGACTACTTCGACGCCAACACCTACTTGCTGATCACCCGCGCCCTCGATTACTTCGACCCGGCCCGCACGCATGCGGGCAACCTGTCGGCCGCGATGGCCAAGGCGCTGGCCAAGTTCCTGGTCATCAGCTTCACCACCGACTGGCGCTTCTCGCCGGCTCGCTCGCGCGAGATCGTCAAGGCCCTGGTCGACAACCGCCACGACGTGAGCTACGCCGAAATCGACGCCCCGCACGGGCACGACGCCTTCTTGCTCGACGACCCGCGCTACCACGGCGTGGTGAGGGCCTACTTCGAGCGCATTGCGCAGGAGGTGCGCGCATGAACACCGCCACCCTCCAGGCCTCGCGCCAGCGCTTTCACCGCACCATCGCCGAGCTGATCCCGCATGGCTCGCGCGTGCTCGACCTGGGCTGCGGCAGCGGCGAGTTGCTGGCCCTGCTGCGCGACGAGCGTGGCTGCAGCGGCTACGGCATCGAGCTCGACGACGCCCAGGTGATGGCCTGCGTGGCGCGCGGCATCAACGTCATCCAGCACAACCTCGAAGAAGGCTTGGCCCTGTTCGAGGACAACAGCTTCGACGTGGTGCTGCAGCTCGACACGCTCCAGCACCTGCGCAACACCGAGGCCATGCTGCGAGAGACGGCGCGCATCGGCCGCGTGGGCCTGGTCAGTTTCCCCAATTTTGCGCACTGGCCGCACCGACTCAGTGTGTTGCGCGGGCGCATGCCCGTCACGCGTGCACTGCCCTACCAGTGGTACGACACGCCCAACATCCGCGTGGCCACCTTTGCCGATTTCGAGGTGCTGGCGCGCCGCAACGGCTTGCGCATCGTGGAGTCGTTCGGGCTGCACGAGGGCGAAGTGGTGCGCACCTGGCCGAACCTGATGGCCAGCTCGGCGGTGTTCCAGTTCGAGCGGGCCTGAGCGGCTGCGATCGGGCCATTCACCGATCGCTCACGGGCCCTGCACGGGCAAAAAAAGGGGCGCTCCCCGCCAAGGGAGCGCCCAAACGCTCTGGTCAAACAAACGGCTCGAAAGCCGCAGGCCCCTCGTGCTGCCTGGCTCGTGTCTGGCGGGCGCCAGCTGAGAGAACCAATCAGCGAACCCGCTTCAGGTTAAGCATTTGTCGTGCCAACCTGCTTGATGCGGGTCATGCGCATCGGGCACAGATGCGCACGCACATGAAAAAGGCGCCCGAAGGCGCCTTGTGTGGTCCGGTGCGAGGGACTGGCGATGCAGCCCCCGCCCAAGCCCGATCAGAAAGCGTGCTTGACGCCCACTGCGAAGGTGCGACCGCCCTTCAGGTCGGACAGCTTTTCGCTGGAGAAGGCGACGTACACGTCGGTGCGCTTGCTGATGTAGTGGTCGTAGCCCAGGCTGAAGATGCGGCTCTTGGCGTCGTCACCCACGAAGATGTCGGCGAGCTTCCACTTGGCTTGGCCGTAGGAAGCCAGGATGGAGCCGGAGGCGGAAACAGGCACGGACACGCCGACTTGCAGCACGTCAGACTTGTCGAAGGCGCCCAGCAGCAGGCTGGTGTCGTCGTACTTGAAGTTGGTGTACTGACCAAAGGCCTTCAGCACGCCGAAGTCGTAGCTGGCGCCGAAGTTGATGGCCTTGTATTCGCCAGGGTAAGCAGGAGCCGCAGCGGGCGTCACGCCACCGTCGAGGTACACCACCATGGCGCTCAGGGGGCCATTGTTGTAGGCCAGCGAGACGGTGTAGCTGTTGGAGGTGCCGGCGGCGGCGCTTTCCTTGGGCGAGTACTGCAGCGAACCGCTGAAGCCAGCGAACACCGGGGTTTCGTAGGTGATGGAGTTCACCCAGCCCGTGTCGGTGTAGTTGCTGTTGATGAACACGCCATTGTTGAGGCCGCTGCTGGTCGAGCCCAGGTCATAGAAATGACGCATGGTGGGCGAGAAGGTCATGGAGCTGCCGAACGGGTTGTACAGCAGGCCCGAGGTGAAGATGGCGTTGTCGTACTGACCCAGGATGACCTTACCGAAACCACCGCTCAGGCCGACCCACGAGGCACGGCTCCAGAACTGGCCAGCCTGGTTGGGAACGTTCGAACCGCTGTCGACACCGATGAAGGACTCCAGGGCGAACTCGGCCTTCAGGCCGCCGCCCAGGTCTTCCACGCCGGAGAAGCCGATGAAGCTGGTCATCATGTCGCCGCTTTGAACGCGGGTCGTCGACTTGGGCTCTTTGTTGACGATTTCAAAGGGCTTGTAAGAGCCAAATGAAACGTCCAGCGAGCCGTACAGCTTGACGCTGGACTGGGCTTGGGCGGAGCCAACAAGGGCCAGCAGGGCGGCGGCGGCCACCAGGTTCTTCTTTGCAAACATCAGGTTCTCCTAGCAATGGGAAGAAGGTTGTTATCTCTGCACCGCAGGCAATCGAGGCCAAGCTGTGCCGAGGAACTTGTTGGGACAAACTGTCCTCGCCGATCATTTAAGCAAGAATCATGCTCACATGAAACCCCGTGTGTTGCATCCACGCAACTTGCGAGGCCGGACGACCGGCAGCCAATAAGCAAGCTCCAGGCCAGGTGTTTTGAGGCAAAAAAAAGCGCCCCCAAGGGGGCGCTTTCAAGTCTGGTTCAAACAAGGTGACCGCGTTCAGCGGTCAGGTGTCATGCTTCAGAAAGCGTGACGCAGGCCAACGGCCAGCAGGTTGCGGCTGGACTTTTGGTCAGGGTTGATGGCGATGCCTTCCTTGTAGGTCTCGCGGGTGTAGGCAGCGTAAGCGCTGGTGCGCTTGGACAGGCTGTGGGTGTAGCCCAGCGAGTACTGACGGGTCTTGTCAGCGCCTTCGGTGTCATCAACGGTCAGCTTGCCGGAACCGAACGAAGCCAGGACAGCGCCGTTGGCCGACACAGGCACGGACACGCCCAGTTGGAAGTCACGGGTCTTGGCGTCGCCGTCGATGTTCTTGACCGAGATCTTGGCGTTCTGGTACTGAGCGAACACCTTGGCCACGGTCAGGTCATAGCTGGCGCCCAGCAGGTAGCCGGTTTGCTTCAGGTTGGTGGCAGCACCTTGGGTGTTGCGCACGTCGCCGTACACCAGCGAAGCGGCCAGGGGGCCGTTGGTGTAGTTGGCCGACACGGCGTTGCCGCCCGAGCGGTAGTTGGTGGCGGTGGAGCCGTTGGCTTCCTTCAGGCTGGTTTGAGCCGACAGGGTCAGGCCGGACAGGCTGGGCGAAACGTAGGTCAGGCTGTTGGACCAGCTGTCGCTGCCAGCGCTCAGGAAGGCGAAGTCACCGGAGTTGCCGAAGGGGTTGAACTTGGTGGTTTCTTCCTTGAACAGGCTTTCACGGCGGCCAGCGTGCACGGCACCGAAGTCACCGGCGAGGCCAACGTAGGCGTTGCGACCGAAGAAGTTCGAGGAACCGCCGGAGGCAGCACCGCTGTCCACAGCGATTTCAGATTCCAGCTTGAAGACAGCCTTCAGGCCGCCACCCAGGTCTTCGGTGCCACGCAGGCCGAAGTACGACTCGGTCATGCGACCCGATTCGATGTTGGTGACGGTGCTCGACTGGGCGCCGTAGGGCTTGTTTTGGTCGCGGCCGATGGACACGTCCAGGTTGCCGTACAGGGTCACGGACGATTGGGCAAAGGCGGAGGTGGCGGCAGCCAGGGCGGCCAGAGCGATCAAGTGCTTTTTCATTCAGATTCTCCTTCAGGGTTTTTGCACCAACAATGTGCATCCAGGACAACCAAACGCCTTCTGGCGTCCGGAAAGTCAGGCGGAACATCGCCGAGCTGCTGCCGATTGTGTTGGATCGGCGAGCAAAACCCGGGGGGAACCCTCAAGAGAAACGAACGTTTACCCCCTTTAGGGGTGCATTCGCACCAAAATAGTTGCGATCACACCACATTGGGGCGTCCGGATGATTCCGGACAAGCTCAACGGGCCCACACGGCCAGGATCTGCTCCCCGTAGGCCTCGAGCTTCTTGGCCCCCACCCCGCTGACCGTGGCCAACTCACCCAGGGAGTTGGGCGCCAGGCGGGCCATCTCGGCCAGGGTGGCGTCATGGAAAACGACGTAGGCCGGCAGGTTGTGCTCGCGCGCCACCTGGGCGCGCCAGGCCTTGAGCAGCTCGTAGCGGGCCAGCGCGTCGCCATCGAGCGGGATGGGCGGCGCCGAGGCCTTGCCCCGCGCCGGTTTGCTGCGCGAGCCCGGCTCGGCCGCCTGCTTGAGCACGATGCCGACCTCACCCTTGAGCACCGCGCGGGCGCTGGCGCTCAGCCCCAGTGTGTTGAACTCGCCCTCGGCCACGACGTGACCCAGGGCGATGAGCTGGCGCAGCACGGCGCGCCATTGCGCCTCCGACAGGTCGGCGCCGATGCCGAAGGTGCTGAGCGACTCGTGGCCATATTGCGCCACCTTGTCGGTGCGGCGGCCGCGCAGCACGTCGATCAGGTGGCCGGCACCAAAACGCTGCTGGCCGTGCTGCCAGAAGCGGTAGATGCCGCTGAGCAGCTTGCGGGCGGCCTCGGTGCCGTCCCAGGTTTGTGGAGGGTGCAGGCAGTTGTCGCAGTTGCCGCAGGGCTGGCTGGCTTCGCCGAAGTAGGCCAGCAGGCGAACGCGGCGGCAGTCGTGGGCCTCGGCCAGGGCCAGCAGGGCGTCGAGCTTGGCGCGCTGCACGCGCTTGAAATCGTCGTGCGCCGGGCTTTCGTCGATCATGCGGCGCTGGTTGACCACGTCGGCCAGGCCATAGGCCAGCCAGGCTTCGGCCTCGGCGCCGTCGCGGCCGGCACGGCCCGTCTCCTGGTAGTAGGCCTCGATGTTCTTGGGCAGGTCGAGGTGGGCCACGAAGCGCACGTCGGGCTTGTCGATGCCCATGCCGAAGGCGACGGTGGCCACCATGACCAGGCCGTCTTCGCGCAGGAAGCGGTCTTGATGGCGCTGGCGCACGGCCGAATCCAGGCCTGCGTGGTACGGCAGGGCCGAGATGCCCTGCTCTTTGAGCCACTCGGCGGTGTCTTCGACCTTCTTGCGGCTTTGGCAGTACACGATGCCGGCCTCGCCCTCGTGCTCGTCGCGGATGAAGCGCAGCAGCTGCTGACGGGGGTTGTCCTTCTCGACCAGGGCGTAGCGGATGTTGGGCCGGTCAAAGCTGCTGAGGAAGACGCTGGCGGCGTGCAGGTCCAGGCGCGTGACCATGTCGGCGCGGGTCTGGTCGTCGGCGGTGGCGGTCAGCGCCACGCGCGGCACGTCGGGGTAGCGCTCGTGCAGCAGGCTCAGCTGCAGGTAGTCTTCGCGGAAGTCGTGGCCCCACTGGCTGACGCAATGGGCCTCGTCGATGGCGAACAGGCTGAGCAGGCCGCGCTCGTGCAGGCTGGCCAGTTGGGCCTGGAAGCGCGGGTGGGTGACGCGCTCGGGCGCCACGTAGAGCATCACCAGGCGGCCCGACATCATCTCGCGCTCGATGTGCTGGGCCTCGTCGTTGCTCAGGGTGCTGTTGAGGAAGGCCGCGTGCACGCCAACTTCTTCGAGCGCGCCGACCTGGTCGTGCATGAGCGCGATCAGCGGCGAGACGACGACGGTGACGCCCAGCCCCCGGCGGTGGCGGGAAATGGCCGGCACCTGGTAACACAGGCTCTTGCCTCCGCCCGTGGGCATGAGCACCAGGGCATCGCCACCCGAAGCCACGCGATCGACGACGGCGGCCTGCTGCCCTCGGAAGGCCGGGTAGCCGAAGACCTCCTGCAGGATGCGCAGGGGGTCGGCGGACGAGGAAGCCGACGGGGGGGCTGAGAGGGATTCGGGCAGAGCGGACACGCGGACAGTCAAAACAGGCTGGCAAGGGGCTGTCCGCACACCAGCGGCCACGGCGGACCTGCTTCAGACAGACCCCTGATTGTCGCCGCTGTCCGCCCTCCGGCACACCGGCCGGCCTTCCCTCGTCGGAACGACCGCCGTGGAGGGGGCCGCCTCGCGCGGGTGCCCAACCTCGGGTGCGCCGCCGATCCTCTCTCGCAGAGCGCAGGCCCTGATCAGACCTGGAAGAAGGCCACCGCCCCGCGCAGGCTTTCCGACTGCTGCCGCAAGGAGGCCGCGGCCGCAGCCGCTTCTTCGACCATGGCGGCGTTTTGCTGCATGGTCTCGTCGATGGCGCTGACGGCTTCGCTGATCTGGCCGATGCCGGTGGCCTGCTCGCGCGCCGAGGAGGTGATCTCGGAAACAACCTGCTGCACGCGGCGCACCGCTTCGACGGCATCCTGGATGGTCTGGCCGGCTTCGGCCACCAGGCCATTGCCGCGCTCGACGTTGCTGACGCTGCCCTGGATCAGGTCCTTGATTTCGCGCGCGGCGGTGGCGCTGCGCTGAGCCAGGGCCCGAACTTCCGAAGCCACGACCGCAAACCCCCGGCCGTTCTCGCCTGCGCGGGCGGCTTCCACCGCTGCGTTCAAAGCCAGGATGTTGGTCTGAAAGGCAATGCCGTCGATCACGCTGATGATGTCGGCGATCTTGCGCGAGCTGGCGTGGATGGCGCCCATGGTCTCGACCACCTGGCCGACGACCGCACCACCCCGCTCGGCGACCACGGTGGCCTGATCGGCCAGCTGTCCAGCCTGGGCGGCGTGGCTGGCCGATTGCTGCACGCCTGCGCTGAGCTGCTCGACCGAGGCGGCGGTTTCCTGCAGGCGCGAAGCCTGTTGCTCGGTGCGCAAGGACAGGTCCTGGTTGCCCACCGCGATCTCCGAGGAAGCGTGGGCCACGGTTTCAGCCGAGGTGCGCACCTGCGAGACCACGCCGCGCAAGCTTTCGTTCATGCGGATGACGGTGGACACGAGGTGGCTGAGCTCGTCGCGACCCTGGGCGTTGAGCTGGCGATCGAGCCGGCCAGCGGCCACGTCGGCGGCCGCGTGCAGCACCTCGCTCAGCGGGCGGGTGATGCTGCGCAGGATCAGCCAACTCGCGGCCGAGCCGACCGACAGACCAATGGCCAGCAGCACACCAATGCCAGCGAGCACTTGCGCGGTCGCGGCCTGGGCGGCCTGCTGGGCGCTGGCCTGGCGCTGTTGACTCAGCTCGAACACCGCCGCCACGAGCTTGTCCAGCTGTGCCGTGGGCTCCCTGTCCTTGCCCTTGACGGCTTTGTCCACCACCTGGGCGCTGCCCGACGGGTCGGCCATGTCGAACGCCCCCAGGGCCACAAGGTAGGTCTGCTGCAAAGCGGCCAGCGACTCTCGAGACGCCCTGACCGGGGCGGTGTCCAGGCCCATCTGGCCATAAAGCGCCTCCAGCTCGGTCAGGCGCGAGGCCACCTCGCCGCCCTCCTTTTCGAAGGCCTTGCGGTACTTGTCATGCGCTTCGGCCTGGTGGCTGCGCAGCAACAGGTTCTTCCACTCCTGGATCTGGATCTTGAAGCTGACCTGCGCACTGCGAGCCAGGTCGATGGCGCGGGCGTGCTCCTGCGACATCGCGTGGGCCTGCTCGACGTGGTGCGTGCTGTTGCGCATGGCCATCCAGCCCAGCCCGCCCACCAGCAAGGTGATGAGCAGCAGCAAGGCAGCGAGCGCGGCGATGCGCGCGCCGATGGAGATTTGGTTGAGCGACATGGATCCCTCCGGTGGACAGGCTCGGCAATGGATGCCGGCCCCCGGCCGCGATCCTGCTGCACCGCCCCGGCAAAGGGGATGTCAGCTTTTCGGCGTGAAGGCCACTCGGCTTGAGGGGCCGAACGGATCAACTGGGCTCAGTTTGCCTGCGCCGGCACCACCGCATTCGTGTAAGCCTGCACAAAAGCCGGGGGCATGCGGCGCACCTTGCCCTGGGCGATGTCGACGCAGACGAACTCGCTGCGGCCCCGAAAGGCCGTCTGGCCATCGTCGACGCGGATGAACTGGTAGTGGCGCTGCAAGGTCAGCTTGTCGGCCCCGGTCAACCAGGTGCCCAGGGCGATGCGCTCGCCCAGGCGGGTGGCCTGGATGTAGTTGAGCTCGTGCTGGCGCACCACCATGCCGTGGCCCAGGGCCTCGTACTCGGCCGGGCCCAAGCCCAGCGCAGTCGAGTGCGCCCAGGCGATGTCTTCGAGCCACTGCAGATAGACCACGTTGTTGGTGTGGCGCATGAGGTCGATGTGCTCGGGCGACACCGTCACCACCAGGGTGTGCGGGTTCGGGCGGTCCCAGGGCAGGTTGATCAGGGTGCTCAAGGTGCTCAGGTCGTCGGCGGACATGGGGCGCGGTTCGCAGTTGGGGTGGCAGGGGGCGATGATGCCACCGCCATGCGGCCCGACCGACTCCTATCTTGAGTCGAACTTGACAAGTCATCCGGTCAAACCCTGATTTTGTCCGGCACACAGGGCTGCTTTTGGCTGGCATGATGGGCCAATTCTTGAGTCAGACTCAAAATGAGCACCTCGCTGCAACGCCACCAACCCCGACAGGCTCGCTCTGCCCACCGCGTGCAGGCCATCCTCGCCGCTGCCCGCCAGGTGTTCTCGGCCCAGGGTTTTCAGCGCGCGACCATGGCCCACATCGCCGAGCTGGCCGGGGTGTCCGAAGCCACCGTTTTCACGTACTTTCCGGGCAAGCGAGAGCTGTGCATCCAGGTCATCACCGAGTGGTACGACGAAATCAGCACCGAGCTCGAGCGTGACCTGCCCAAGCTGCAAGGCGTGCACGCCAAGCTGGCCCACGTGGTGCGCGCCCACCTGGTCACCCTGCTGGCCGACGGCTCCGGGCTGTGCGCCCTGGTGCTCAGCGAGGGCCGCGCCGCCGACCCCGAGCTCGCCGCCGTGCTGGCCGAGTGCCGCCGCCGCTACACCGCACCGCTGATGCAGGCCCTGGCAGAAGGCCAGGCCTCGGGCGACGTGCGAGCCGACATGCCGCTGCGCCTGCTGCGCGACCTGGTCTACGGCTCGATGGAGCACGTGCTCTGGGACGCCATCACCACCCAGAAGCGCCCGCGCATCGACACCACGGCCGAGCAGCTGACCGAGCTGATCTGGTCGGCCGTGATGCCGCGCGACACCTCGCTGGAAGCCCTGCGGCGCCTGCGCGACGAGGTGGCGGCGGCCTTGCGACAAACCGAAACCCCGCCGTCCACACGCTGAACGGAGACCCCATGCCCGTGCTGAACACCCAGCTCAACCCGCGCAGCGAGGCCCACCTGGCCAACGCCGCCGCGATGCAGGCCCTCGTCGAGGACCTGGAACGCCAACTGGACGTCGTCACCCTGGGCGGCGGCGAAGCCCCCCGCGCCAAACACTTGGCCCGCGGCAAGCTGTTGCCGCGCGACCGCGTGGCGCAGCTGCTCGACGCGGGCTCGCCCTTCCTGGAAGTGGCCCCGCTGGCCGCCTTGAACGTGTACGACAACGCGGCGCCCTGCGCGGGCGTGATCGCCGGCATCGGCCGGGTGGCTGGCGTGGAATGCATGGTGGTGTGCAACGACGCCACCGTCAAAGGCGGCACCTACTACCCACTCACCGTCAAGAAGCACCTGCGCGCTCAAGAGATCGCGCAGCAGAACCGCCTGCCCTGCATCTACCTGGTCGACTCGGGCGGCGCCAACCTGCCGAACCAGGACGAGGTCTTTCCGGATCGCGACCACTTCGGCCGCATCTTCTACAACCAGGCCAACATGAGCGCGGCCGGCATTCCGCAGATCGCCGTGGTGATGGGCTCGTGCACGGCCGGTGGCGCCTACATGCCGGCCATGAGCGACGAAACCATCATCGTGGCCAAGCAGGGCACGATCTTCCTGGGCGGCCCGCCGCTGGTCAAAGCCGCCACGGGCGAAGAGGTCACGGCCGAAGACCTGGGCGGTGGCGACGTGCACACGCGGCTGTCAGGCGTGGCCGACCACCTGGCGCGCGACGACGAGCACGCGCTGGCGATCGCGCGGCAATGCGTGGCGCGGCTGAACTGGCGCAAGGCGCCGGAGCTGTCCCTGGTAACGCCCCGCCCGCCCCTGCTGGACGAAGCCGAGCTGATGGGCGTGATCCCCACCGACACGCGCAAGCCTTTTGACGTGCGCGAAGTGATCGGCCGACTGGTCGATGGCTCCGAGTTCGACGAGTTCAAGGCCCGTTATGGCGCCACCCTGGTCTGCGGCTTCGCCCACATCGAGGGCATGCCGGTGGGCATCGTGGCCAACAACGGCATTTTGTTTTCGGAGTCGGCCAACAAGGGCGCGCACTTCATCGAGCTGTGCTGCCAGCGCAAGGTGCCCCTCGTCTTCCTGCAGAACATCACCGGCTTCATGGTCGGGCGCAAGGTCGAGAACGAAGGCATCGCGCGGGCCGGCGCCAAGATGGTGACGGCCGTCTCGTGCGCGCAGGTGCCGAAGTTCACCGTCGTCATCGGCGGCAGCTTTGGTGCTGGCAACTACGGCATGTGCGGCCGCGCCTTCAACCCGCGCTTCGTGTGGATGTGGCCGAACGCACGCATCAGCGTGATGGGCGGCGAGCAGGCGGCATCGGTGCTGGCCACCGTCAAGCGCGACGGCATCGAGGCCAAGGGCGGGCAGTGGAGCGCGGGCGACGAAGCCGCTTTCAAGGCCCCCATCCGCGACCAGTACGAGGCGCAAGGCCACCCTTACTACGCCACCGCCCGCCTCTGGGACGATGGCCTGATCCGCCCCACCGACACCCGCCGCGTGCTGGCCCTGGCGCTCAGCGCCAGCCTGAACGCCCCGATCCCCGAGACGCGATTCGGCGTCTTCCGCATGTGAGGAGATGCGCATGACCGCTTCATTGGATGTTTCGTCGCTGCAGCACCTGGACGTGAGCCGACGCGGCAACGTGGCCACCGTTCGCTTGAACCGCCCCGACGTGCGCAACGCCTTCCACGCCGACACCGTGGCCGAGCTCACGCGGGTCTTCGCTTCCTTTCAGGACGATGCCGAGTTGCGCGCCGTGGTGCTGGGCTCCACAGGCGTGGCCTTCTGCTCGGGCGCAGACCTGAACTGGATGCGCCAGACCGCCGACTACAGCTGGGTGGACAACCACCGCGACGCCTCGCGCCTGGCCAACATGCTGTGGACGCTGACGTGCTGCCCTGTGCCCGTTGTCGCCGAGGTGCAGGGCGACTGCTACGGCGGCGGCGTGGGCCTGGTGTCTTGTTGCGACGTGGTGGTGGCGGCCGAGTCCTCTCAGTTCTGCCTGTCCGAAGCCAAGCTGGGCCTGATCCCGGCCACCATCAGCCCCTACGTGATCCACGCGATCGGCGAGCGCGCGGCGCGGCGCTACTTCGTGACGGCAGAGCGCTTCTCGGCCGAGCGCGCCCAGGTCATGGGCCTGGTGCACGAGGTGGTGGCACGCGATGCCCTGAGCGCCACCACGCAAGGCATCGTCGAATCCATCCTGCGCAACGGCCCGAACGCCGTGCGCGAATGCAAGACGCTGGTGCGCGAGATCGGCAGCCGCCCGATCACGCACGAGCTGCGCGACGTGACCGCCCGCCGCATCGCCGACGTGCGCGCCAGCGACGAGGGCAAGGCCGGGCTCAACGCCTTCCTCACGCGCGGCACGCCGCCGTGGGTGGTGGCGTCCGAGCCGAAGTGAACGCCACGCCGACGCCCACCCCGCACGACCGAGCCCGAGGCACCATGTTCACCAAAATCCTCATCGCCAACCGAGGCGAAATCGCCTGCCGAGTGGCCGCGACCGCGCGCCGCTTGGGCATCCGCACCGTCGCCGTCTACTCCGAAGCCGACGCCCAGGCCCGCCACGTGCAGGCCTGCGACGAAGCCGTCTGCATCGGCCCGGCCAGCCCGCGCGAGAGCTACCTGCGCGCCGACCGCATCCTCGAAGTGGCCCAAGCCACCGGCGCACAGGCCGTGCACCCCGGCTACGGCTTCCTCTCGGAGAACGAAGGCTTCGCGCAAGCCTGCGCCAACGCCGGCATCGCCTTCATCGGCCCGCCGCCTTCGGCCATCGCGGCCATGGGCAGCAAGTCGGCCGCCAAGGCCCTGATGGAAAAGGCCGGTGTGCCCCTGGTGCCCGGCTACCACGGTGACCGGCAAGAGCCGGACTTCCTGCTGGCGCAGGCCCAATCCATCGGCTTTCCGGTGCTGATCAAGGCCAGCGCGGGCGGTGGCGGCAAGGGCATGCGCATCGTGCGGCAGGCCGATGAGTTCGCCGCCGCGCTCGCTTCGTGCCAGCGCGAAGCACAAGCCAGCTTCGGCGACCAGCACGTGCTGATCGAGCGCTACGTCACGCAGCCCAGGCACATCGAGATCCAGGTGTTCGCCGATGCGCGCGGCAACGTGGTGCACCTGGGCGAGCGCGACTGCTCGGTGCAGCGCCGACACCAGAAGGTGCTGGAAGAAGCGCCCGCCCCGGGCATGACGCCCGAGCTGCGCGCGCAAATGGGCGCCGCCGCCGTGGCCGCTGCCCAGAGCGTGGGCTACGTGGGCGCGGGCACGGTCGAGTTCATCTGCGAGCAGGCGGGTGGCGCAGGCGTGGGTGGTGCAGGCGTCTCGGCTTTCTATTTCATGGAGATGAACACGCGCCTGCAGGTCGAGCACCCGGTCACCGAGGCCATCACCGGCCTGGACCTGGTCGAGTGGCAACTGCGGGTGGCGTCTGGCGAGCCCCTGCCACTCAAGCAGGATCAAATCACCTTCACCGGCCACGCGATCGAGGCGCGCATTTGCGCCGAACAACCCGAAGCCGGCTTCCTGCCCGCCATCGGCACCCTGCGCACCCTGCGCACGCCCGAGGCAGCTCGCTTCGGCATCGCGCCGGTGCGCATCGACAGCGGCGTGGCGGAAGGCGACGCCATCTCGCCGCACTACGACTCGATGATCGCCAAGCTGATCGTGCATGGCGCCGATCGCCAGCAGGCGCTGGCCAGAATGAGCCAGGCGCTGGCCGAGCTGCAGATCACCGGGCTGCACCACAACGTGGCCTTCCTGCGCAAGCTCGTGCGCACCGACTCGTTCAGCCAGGCCCGGCTGGACACCGCGCTGATCGAGCGAGAACACGGGGTGCTGTTCGGCGCGGCGCCCCAGCATGCCGATGCCGCGCGACTGGATGCCCTCATCGCCGCCAGCCTGCGTTGGTGGCAGGACCACGTTGCCGCATCGCAAACATCGCACCCTGAGCCGTGGTCGCGCGCCGATGGGTGGGCCTTGCACGGCACGCAGACCCGCGTGCTCCGCTGGCAGCTCGGCGATGAAACCGCCACGGTGTCGATCACGCAGCAGCGAGGCGGCCAGCTGTCACTGCGCTGGCACGAAGCGCCCGCTGCGCTGAAGCATGCACCCGAGCTGGGGCATCTGCGCCCCGACCCGCAACGCCCGCACCTCATCTCCCTGGAGCGCAACGGCGGTCGGCACGCAGCCCGCCCCGCGTCCGACAACGCGGACACGTTCAACCCTGCCGATGCCCCCCGCTGGCAGGCCAACGTCGATCGCCACGGCGACACCTTCGACACCTTCACCGCGCATGGCCACGCCACGCTGCGCTGGCTCGACCCGCTGCAGCAGCACGATGACAACGCCGCCCACGCGGGCCAGGTCACCGCGCCCATGCCAGGCAAGGTCGTGGCCCTGCTCGTCAACATCGGCGACGAGGTCAAAGCCGGCCAGCCCGTGGTCGTCACCGAGGCCATGAAAATGGAACACACCCTCACGGCCCCGCGCGAAGGCCGCGTGGCCGAGCTGCTGTGCCGCGTCGGCGACCAGGTGCCCGAAGGCGCCGAGCTGCTGCGCATCGAATCTGACTGAGCCCACGCCATGAGCAACTTGCCCACCCACGTCACCCTCGTCGATGTCGGCCCGCGCGACGGCCTGCAGAACGAGGCCCAGCCCGTGCCAGCGGCCACCAAGGTCGAGCTGGTGCACCGCCTGCAATCGGCCGGCCTGCGCGAGATCGAGGTCACCAGCTTCGTCAGCCCCAAGTGGGTGCCGCAGATGGCCGACAACGCCGAGGTCATGGCCGGCATCACGCGCCAGGCCAGCGTGCGCTACAGCGTGCTCACGCCCAACATGAAAGGCTTCGAAGGCGCACTGGCCGCCAAGGCAGATGAAGTCGTCATCTTCGCGGCGGCCAGCGAGGCCTTCAGCCAGCGCAACATCAATTGCTCCATCGCCGAGTCCATCGAGCGCTTTCGCCCCGTGGCCGAGGCTGCACGTGCCCACGGCATGAAGGTGCGTGCGGCGGTGTCGTGCGCCCTGGGTTGCCCCTACCAGGGCGAAGTCAGCATCGAGGCGGTGGACGACGTCGTGCAACGCCTGCAAGACATTGGCAGCCACCACATCGGCGTCGCCGACACCATCGGCGTGGGCACGGCAGGCCAGGTTCAGCGCGTGATGGAAGCCGCCATGAAGCGCGTGCCCCTGGCCGAGCTGAGCGGCCATTTCCACGACACCTACGGCCAGGCGCTGACCAACATCTTTGCCTGCCTGCAGCTTGGCGTGCACACCTTCGACACCAGCGTGGCCGGCCTGGGCGGCTGCCCCTACGCCAAGGGCGCCACCGGCAACGTGGCCACCGAAGACGTGGTTTACCTGCTGCATGGGCTGGGCATTCAAACCGGCATCGACCTGGACAAGCTGGTGGACGCGGGTGCGTTCATCTCGCAGGCGCTGGGGCGGCCCACGGTCTCGCGCGTGGCCCGCGCCACCTTGGCCAAACGCGCACGGCAGGTCAGCGCAAGCTGAGCAGCGCCGCCATCACCCCGAACACCCCATCACACCGAGGAGACCCACCATGACCCTGCCCGGCCTGAACCACCACCTGGGTGAAGACATCGATGCCCTGCGCGACGCCGTGCGTGCCTTCGTCGACAAGGAGCTCGCGCCCCGCGCCGCCGACATCGACCGCGACAACCTCTTCCCTGCCGACATGTGGAAGAAGCTGGGCGACCTCGGCCTGCACGGCCTGACGGTGTCGGAAGAGTACGGCGGCACCAACCTCGGCTACCTGGCCCACATGGTGGCCATGGAAGAGGTCAGCCGCGGCAGCGCCTCGGTGGGCCTGAGCTACGGCGCGCACTCCAACCTGTGCGTCAACCAGATCCACCGCAACGGCACCGAAGCGCAAAAACGCCAGTACCTGCCCAAGCTCATCAGCGGCGACTTCGTCGGTGCGCTGGCCATGAGCGAGCCCAACGCCGGCTCCGACGTGGTCAGCATGAAGCTGCGCGCCGACAAAAAGGGCGACCGCTACGTGCTCAACGGCAGCAAGATGTGGATCACCAACGGCGGCGACGCCGACGTGCTCGTCGTGTACGCCAAGACCGACCCGGAAGCCGGCGCCAAAGGCATGACCGCCTTCCTCATCGAGAAGGGCATGAAGGGCTTCAGCAAGGGCCAGCACCTCGACAAGCTGGGCATGCGCGGCTCCAACACCTTCCCGCTGTTCTTCGAGGACTGCGAGGTGCCGGCAGAGAACGTGCTGGGCGGCGAAGGCAATGGCACCAAGGTGCTCATGAGCGGCCTGGACTACGAGCGCGCCGTGCTCTCGGGCGGGCCGCTGGGCATCATGCAGTCGGTCATGGACCACGTGATCCCCTACGTCCACGAGCGCAAACAGTTCGGCCAGGCCATCGGCGAGTTCCAGCTGCTCCAGGGCAAGCTGGCCGACATGTACACCGTGCAGCAAGCCGGTCGCGCGCTGGCCTACACCGTGGCCAAGAACCTCGACGCGCTGGGCAGCCAGCACGCCCGCCACGTGCGCAAGGACTGCGCCGCCCTGATCCTGTGGACGGCCGAGAAGGCCACCTGGATGGCCGGCGAAGGCATCCAGATTTTTGGCGGCAACGGCTACATCAATGACTACCCGCTTGGGCGCCTGTGGCGCGACGCCAAACTTTACGAAATCGGGGCCGGCACCAGCGAAATCCGACGCATGTTGATCGGCCGAGAGCTGTTCAATGCCACGTCATGACGCCTGGGCTGCCCTCCTGTCGCGCAGGGTGCCCTGCGGTGGGCCCGTGAACCCCTAGCATCCAACCCAGATCAAATCTGGAACCCACACGGGTCCGCGACACGGAGACAGACATGAGCCAACAAGCCCTGAACAACGCCAAGGAACTCGTTGCCCGCGAGAAGCTTGACTTCGGTCTGGACGGCGACCTGCCGCGCTGGTGGTACGAGAACAACCCGTACAAGTCGCGCCTGATCGACGCCCTGCAAGCGGCCTTCCCGGACGGCGAGCGCTACTTCATCTCCTGCGTTCGCGCCTACCGCGAACAAACCACCGACCCCAAGCTGCTGGCCGAGATCAAGACCTTCATCCGCCAGGAAGGTCAGCACGGCATCGTGCACTCCAAGTACAACCAGCGCCTGCGCGAGCAAGGCATGGACGTGGACGCCATCGTTGATTTCATCAACCGAAACAACGAGTTCCACAACAAGCACTTCTCGAAGGAATACAACCTGGCGCTGACCTCCGCTTTCGAGCACTTCACCGCCATGCTGGCCGAGATCTTCTTCGTCAAGAAGGAGACCATGGCCAATGCCGACCCCAAGCTGCGCGCCATGATGGCCTGGCACGCCGTGGAAGAGATGGAGCACAAGGCCGTGGCCTACGACGTGATGCAGCAAGTCGCCAAGGTGGGCTACTTCAAGCGTTGCGCGGCCATGGTGCACGTGATCCTGTTCCTGAGCCTGCTGACCATGCGCTTCACCAACCGCCTGCTCAAGAACGACGGCTTCTCGTTCGGCCAACGCATGTGGATGATGGCCAAGTCGCGCTGGTGGCTGTTCGGCTACAAGGGCGTGCTCTCCAGCCACCTGGGCACGCTGCTGGCCTACTTCAAGCCCGGTTTCCACCCCTGGCAGCAAGAAGCCATCCACAACTACGACGCCTGGGTCGAAGCCTACGACCGCACCGGTGACCCGATGGAAGCTGGCGCCGCGCTGTACCAAGCCGCCCATTGATCCCGTCACGGGCTGAAACGCGCTGAGCGCGCGAACGCGGGCCGCACGCCAAACCTGGCGTTGCGGCCCGCGGTCATTTCAAGGCGCCAGATCAGCGCTGCACGTCAGCGCAAGTCGGCGTCGGCGATCCAGTTGCCGTGAAAGCCTGCCGGGACGCGAGCCGGGATGTGCACCACCGCCTGGGGCGGCCCGGTGAAGTCATCGGCGTTGATGACGTGAAACTCGGCCGTGCCGGACTGGCGGTTGTGCACCAGGCCAACCAGCCAGCCGTCGTCCTCGGCGCCCTGCGCCTGGCGGGGCACGAAGACGAACTCGCCCGGCACCGCGTGCGGCCCCAGGTCGTGGCGCAAAGTCTGGCGGGCTTGCAGGTCGTGGCGCCACAGCGGCAAACCACCCCGACGGCCATCGCCAAAGCCCACCGCGTAGGCATACCGGTAGGTCTCGCCCGTCAGGCGCTCGTCAAAGCGCGGGAACTCCTGCGACTGCTCGTGCAGCACCTCGCGCACCACCCGGCCGCCATCTGCCGGCATCGTCCAGCGCTCGAAACGCGCGCCCGAGTCCATCTCAGGGCCCTGGCGCGAGCGGTCGAACATGCGGCGGTGCGCCACCACGTCCATCACCACGCTGCCGTCGGGCAGGTCAAAGGCGTTGCAGGGGTGGAAGACGAAACACGGGTCCACGTCGTGCCAACGGATGTCTGCCGCCTGGCCGTCTTTGGGCAACAGGCCCACGCGTGCCGGGTGGCTGTCGTTCCAGGCGTAGGGGAAGGCCGAGAAGGACAACAGGCGCTTGAAGGAAAACGTCACCGGCAGGTCCAGCACCACGACGAAGCGGCGCGTGATGGCGCAGTCGTGGATCATCGGCCCGTGCTTGACGGGGATGTCGACCACGCGATCGACCTCACCCTGCGGCGACACGCGCACGTGCTGCACCTTGTGGCGCACCATGGCGTCGTAGCAGATGGCGTGCAGCGCGCCGGTGTGCGGGTCGCGGTGCGGGTGGGCGCTGAAGGGCTGCTTGCGCGGGCTGTCGAAGGTGCCGTGGCGCACGCTTTCAAGCCGGGCGTCAAGCTGGATCGGCAGCATGCCGGCCTCGACCGAGGCCCACACCCGGCCCGCGTGGGCGTAGACGTTGGTGTTGACCACGTCGCCCACGCCATGCCGGGGCCCGGGCAGCAGCGGCCGGCCCAGCGCCTTGTGCGCCGTGTTGCTGCCCACATAGCGGCTGCGGTACCACTCGGCGCGCCCGTCATTCAGTCGCAGACCGTGCACCATGCCGTCGCCAATGAACCAGTGGTAGCGCTTGGGTTGGGGCTTCAGCGGGTTGGGGCCGATGCGGGCATACACCCCATTGAGCGCCGCCGGCAACTCACCGACCACGCGCAAGGCGGTGGTTTCCGTCTCGGTGGGCACGGGGGCGTACACGTCTTCCAGGAAGTCGGGCTGGTCGGCGGCGAGCGGGCGCGAGCCGCTCCAGGGCAGGGTCAGGGACATGGCGGCTCCTTGGTGGGCAACAGGTCGCGTTCGGGTTGATGTTGACAGCGTGAACATGCGCATGACACCATGAAATGTGGACAATGTCAACATCATGGTTTCACCCCCCACCCTGCCCGCCAAACCCGAGAGGGCCTACCACCACGGCGACCTGCGCAACGCCTTGATCGACGCCGGGCTCACCGCCCTGGAGGCCCACGACGCGTCGGAGCTGAGCCTGCGCGCACTGGCCCGCGAGCTGGGTGTGTCGGCCAACGCCGTCTACCGCCACTTTGCCGACAAGGACGCCCTGCTCAGCGCCCTGGCCGCCGAGGGCTTTCGCCGGTTTGCGCGCGAGCAGCGCGAGGCCCGCGCCCTGCTGGACACCGACCCGGCGGCCACCGGCCTGGGCTACATCCGCTTTGCGCAGCGCCACCCCGCCCTGTTTCGGCTGATGTTCGGCCGCTTCACGCGGGCTTGCGACAGCGCCGAGTTGCAAGAAGCCGCCCTGGCCGCCTTCGGGCAGTTGCTGGAAGACTCGCGAGCGCCCGCGCCGGCGGGCTCAACCGGCCCCGCCGCCGGGGGCTCGGCGCCAGCGCACGAGGCCATCGACGAAGCGACCATGCTGCGCGCCATCGCGCGCTGGAGCCTGGTGCACGGCCTGAGCCACCTGATGCTGGAAGGCCAGCTGAGCTTTTTCGGCCCGGGCGCCGCCTCGGAGCAACTCGCCGCCAGCGTGCTGATGGCGTCGGGCATGGGCTCTGCGCCCCCCGTGGCACCCAGCGCCCAGGCGGCGCTGCCCGCTCAAGCTCGCGGCAAACCGTCCACGAACGCCAGCAGCTGACCGGGCTGCATCGCCACCCAGGGCTCGTCCAGCGTCAGCGGCTGCGTGGCGATGACGGCCACGCGGTCACCCGGCTGCGCCTGCTCGGCGAAGTTCACCTCCACGTCCTGGTCTTGCAGGCGCGCCACGCCAAAGGGGTGCTGGCGCACCAGATGGTGAAGGTGCGTGCTGCAATGCGCCCACAGCGCATCACCCTGACTGAGCATGAAGTTGAAGGTGCCGTGCCGGGCCACCTGCGGCACCAGCTCGGCCAGCGTGCGCGTGAGCTCGTCCACGTCGGGCAGGCTGGCGTGGCTCTTGGCCAGCTCCTGCATGAGCCAGCAAAAGGCGCGCTCGCTGTCGGTGTCGCCCACGGGCCTGAAGGCCGCGTGCAGCTTCGGCTTGAAATCGACCAGGTTGCCGTTGTGCGCGAACACCCAGTAGCGCCCCCACAGCTCGCGCACGAAGGGGTGGCAGTTCTCCAGCCGCACCTCGCCTTGCGTGGCCTTGCGGATGTGCGCGATCACCTGCTTGCTCTTGATCGGGTAGCGCTTGACCAGATCGGCCACAGGCGACTCGGCCGCCGGCAGGTGGTCGACGAAATGGCGCAGGCCCCGGCCCTCGAAAAACGCGATGCCGAAGCCGTCGGCGTGCTCGGCCGAGCGCGTGGCGAAACCGGAGAACGAGAAAACGATGTCGGTGGGCTGGTTGCCGCTCATGCCCAACAGCTGGCACATGGGAAAAAACTCCGCAAAGGCTGCGCCGAAAAGGTCCGAGCACGCAGCCCCCGAGTGTAGGCGCCGGGCGGGTTTCATCCCCCGGGAGGAGGCGTTCGCGATGGGGGTTCAGGCGGCTGGCCGGCCGGGTTGGCGGAGGTCATAATCGCTACCGCTAACAAACGGCACCCTTTTTAACCAACCATCTCTTTTTCTGGAACCCTGCCATGGCCTCCGTCAACAAAGTCACCCTCATCGGCAACCTGGGCCGCGACCCCGAAGTCCGCTACACGCCCAACGGCGCCGCCGTCTGCAACGTGTCCGTTGCCACCACGCGCAACTGGAAGGACAAGAACTCGGGCGACAAGGTCGAAGAAACCGAATGGCACCGCGTCGTCTTCTACGACCGCCTGGCTGAAATCGCTGGCGAGTACCTCAAGAAGGGCCGCTCGGTTTACGTCGAAGGCCGCCTGAAGACCCGCAAGTGGCAAGACAAGGACGGCAAGGACACCTACACCACCGAAATCGTGGCCGAGCAGATGCAACTGCTGGGTGGCCGCGAAGGTGGCGGCGGCGGTGGTGGCTACGGCGCCCCCGCTGGTGGCGACGAATTCGGTGAAGCTCCGGCAGCCCGCTCAGCCGCCCCGCGTGCTGCGGCACCGCGCCCCGCACCGGCTCCGCGGCCTGCTCCGGCCCCGGCACCGAAGTCCGCCACCGGCTTTGATGACA
Organism: uncultured Aquabacterium sp.; assembly: GCA_964373965.1. Classification (GTDB taxonomy): domain Bacteria; phylum Pseudomonadota; class Gammaproteobacteria; order Burkholderiales; family Burkholderiaceae_C; genus Aquabacterium. Next base: position 173,883 of record CAYJXE010000002.1, read on the forward strand.
TGGATGACGACATTCCGTTTTGATCTGAATGCTTCCTGAGGTGACTCAGGAGAAAGAAAAGCCCCAAGCGCATGTCGCCTTGGGGCTTTTTTTCTGCCGAACGCGGGGGCTGTGACGAAGCAATGCCTCACCGGGTCGACAGCTTCGCCACCAGGTACTCGATCAGCACGCGCACCCGCAGGGGTTTGTGGCGGTCGGCAGAATACAGCAGCGAGAACGGCCGCGATGCACCACTCCACTCTGGCAACAGCTCCACCAGGCGGCCTTCACGCAGATCGTCCTCGACAAGGAACCGGTAGGTCTGCAACACGCCTGCGCCTGCGCGGGCCAGCGTGACCGGACCCAGGACGTCGTCCGTGCAGCGCAGCCTGCCGGTGATCGCCAATTCAACGATCTGGCCATCCTGGCAAACCAACCAGGGCACAGGCTGACCGGTGTTGGGCTGCACGAAGGGAAGGCACTCGTGCAGCTTCAGGTCCTCGGCTGTTCGAGGCTTGCGCCGGCCGCGCAGGTAAGCGGGCGACGCCACGATCACCAGCGCTGCGTCTTCGAGCTTGCGCGCCACCAGCCCCGAGTCGGGTGGTGTGCGGGCGCGCACAGCCAAGTCGAAGCCCTCTGCGGTGAACTCGACATTGCGGTTGGTCAGCTGCAAATCCAGCTCGATGGCGGGGTACCTCCTGGCGAACGCCGGCAGCAAGGGCAACACCCGGTGGTGACCGTATGAGGTGGGCAGGCTGATGCGAACCTGTCCAGACGGAGTTTGCTGTTGCCCCGAGGCTTCCCGCTCGGCCTCGATCAACTGGCCCAAGGCCTGGCGGCACTGCTCGTGGTAACGCTGGCCCGCATCGGTGAGCCGCACGTGACGCGTGGTGCGCATCAACAGCTGCACGCCCAAGCGCGCCTCCAGCCTGGCCACCGAGCGGCTCACGGCCGCCGCAGTCAAGCCGGCGGCTTTCGCAGCGGCCGTGAAGCCACCGTGTTGCACCGTGAGGCAGAACAACTCGATGCTGCCGAGCTGCAGGTCGCTGAACTGGCGGGTCATTGACGACGTCCATGTAAACAATGAATTGAACGACAGCCAGTTTATTGCGCTTCACATCCTCAATAAAGTCCATCGAACCCCAACACGCGCGCCGCGCCAGAGGACTCCCGATGATGAAGCTCTACTACGCCCCCGCTGCATGCTCGCTCGCACCACACATCGTGTTGCGCGAAGCAGGCCTGCCCTTTGACCTCGCCAAGGTCGACACCAACCGCCACCTCACGGCCGACGGTGGTGACTTCTACGCGGTGAACCCGAAGGGCCAGGTGCCGGTGCTCGAACTCGATGACGGCGAGCGCCTGACCGAAGGGCCCGTGATCGCGCAGTACATCGCTGACAAGGCCGGTGCCAGCTCACTGATGCCCCCAGCCGGCACCCTGGCGCGCTACCGAGTGATGGCCTGGCAAAACCACATCGCCAGCGAATTGCACAAGTCGTTCACGCCGCTGTTTCACGACGACGTGGATGCGAACGCCAAGCAAGCCCTGGCTGCTGTGCTGCTCAAAAAGCTGACCTGGCTTGACGGGCAGCTGGCGAGCGGGCCCTACCTCACCGGCGAGGCCTTCACCGTTGCCGATGCCTACCTGTTTGTCGTGCTGGGCTGGGCCCGATTCGTGAAGCTCGACATCGCGCACCTGACGCACCTGCAGGCCTTCCTCGCGCGGGTGGCTGCGCGGCCTGCGGTGCGCGAAGCGATGCGTGCCGAGGGCCTGCTGAGCTGAGCCAGCCCCTTCAGTTTCAACAAGCTGCGCGGCGCCTCGCGCAGCCTCCATTCACCACCGATTGACACGAGAGGACTTGTCCATGCCTTACGTCCACATCCAGATCACGCGCGAAGGCGCGACCGTTGAACAGAAAGCCGAACTGATCCGAGGCACCACCGAACTCCTGGTGCGCGTGCTCGACAAGAACCCCGCGACCACGTTCGTCGTGATCGAAGAGGTCGACACCGATCACTGGGGCATCGGCGGCGAGACCGTGACGGTTTTGCGCCAGCGCACACGCGAGCAGGGCGCGCGGCGATGAATGCGCACCTGAGCCGCTACGGCGATGTGGTCGCCGTGCTGAACGACTACTTCGAGGGGCTGCGACACAGCGACACACATCGCCTTCGCCGGGTCTTCCATGAACAGGCGGTGTACGCGACCGCCAGCCATGGCGAGCCCTTGGTGTTGCGCATGGACGAGTACCTGCCGATCGTCGATGCGCGGCCATCGCCGGCGTCAAAGGGCGAGGTGGGGACAGACGAGATCGTATCGATCGAGTTCGTGGGGCCCGCCACCGCGCTGGCGAAACTGAGGTGCTCGATTCAGCCCAGGTCTTTTCTGGATGTGTTGACCTTGATCCACGTGGATGGGCGCTGGCAGGTCATTGCCAAGGTTTTTCACTGGGATGAGGAGGTTAGGGTGTTGAGGGGGTGAGCTGGTCGAGGTGCGGGTGGAGCCGGTGGGGCCAGTGGGGGTGAGTGGTGTGGGATGGATTGGCGCTGCAGGCTGATAGCGGTCTTAAACCGTTCACCTGAGATACGCCTGCTTCCGGCCCGGAGCAGCCTGACGGGCTCTCGAGGAGCTGTCGTTAGTTCAACTGCACTCACATAGTCAGTGTGAATCTCCACATCATTGTTCAGCATTCATCAGCGACTGACGGGGTAGTCGGGGCCGGTTCACCAAACAGTCGAGCTCGCCTAGCGCGCTGCGCGCGGCTACTAAGAGGCGGGATCAGACTTTGGCAGGACTACTTTCACGTAGTCTTCGGTCGCTTCGAAGCCGGGTTCTTCCCCACTGGCTTCCCGCACAAGCGGGACGATCTTGTTCCGCACGCCCATGCCCCGCGCATCCACATACCCGTAGTCGCGCAACACGCCAACGATCGTCGTGTTGCGGGGCGAACGTTGTCCAGCGAGCATCTTGTCGACGGTCATCGAATTCTGCAGCGCGCCCGGGCTGAGAACTTCAAGCCGATTCGAGTAGACGATGATCTCGACTTCGAGCGCGCGGGTCCAATCGCGGTGCGCCAGCGCATTGACGACGGCCTCTCGCAAGGCCTCAGGCGGGTAGTGCCAGATGCGCTCCCGGCGTAGGCCATCGCCCAGGTTCTCGCCCTCTGTGCTGACGAGAGGCTGGCCTTGCAGCCTGTCCATCAGGTTTTCGATGAGGCCGCGTTCAATCAACTCGCGCGAGCCGCCATTCTGTCGTGCAAATCGGCCAACCAAGGGGCCATCAAGGATCGTGTCGTCAAGCGCCTGGTAACTCTTGTCGACACCGCCGAATGCCATCCACCGGATGCCAGCTTGGCGCAGGAAGCGGCGCGGTGTGCGGCCGAACAGCACAAGGCCAGCAATGGTACAAACCGGCGCCGCACCATTGACGTCGGTCATGAAACCCAAGCCCACCAGGCGATTCAGCCATGCATCCTCCGTTGCCGGCGCCTCGCGGTCACCGGCGTGGCTTAGAAGATAGTCTTCCAGGCGTTCGCGATCCAAGGCATCAAAAGCGGCCCCGGATACAGGCATGGTTTCGCTGTGTAGCAAGCCTCCTGTCGCGAACAGGCGCGCTTGCTGGTCGCGGTCGGCAAATCGCGCGGTGCTTCCAACTCGGATGTAAATGTCTTCGCGGCCGTTGTGGCGAAGGACGTACGGTTTGCTGGCTCCCATCGTGATCGACACCACCGCGACGCGTTTCCCGTCATCGAGCGCTACGACTTCGTAGAACGGCAGCAGCATCGGATGCACGTGCCCAAGGATGGCATTCATGACCCAGGTTTCGATATCCTCGCGCTGGAGGCCGGAAATCGTGCCATCGTCCTCGACGCCGAGCAGGACCTTGCCGCCCCGGAGGTTGGCCATCGCGACGACTTCTCTGGCGAGCGCTTCCGCGCGGATGTCATCGCGTTTGAACTCGACACCCGAGTTTTCGCCGTTCGCAATGATTTCCAGCAGCTCAGTTTTAAGCATCTATCTTCTCTCTCTAGAACCCGTACTTTTCCTTGCGCTGGGAGAATGCTTGCCGGCCGCCTTCCAAGATTTCAGCGACGCGCTCACGAATCGCTGGAATGTCGATGGAGCCCTGCGCCTCGGCAGGCATTTGCGCGTGGGACCCATCGGACGAAAAGATGCCGATCCACTCAGCATCGCCGAACACCGGAATGTTTGCGTTGTGGGTGGCAAAAAGAAACTGCCGTTCGGTCTTTGCACTCCGCAATTGGGTCACGATTCGTTCTGCGATGAAGGCATTGTCCAGATTGTCCTCAGGCTGGTCCATGATGAGCGGATCGTCGTTTTCCAAGAGCAGCAGGTGCAGGATCGCCGTGCATTGCTGCCCCGTTGAGAGCTGGTCCAGCGGCTTGAACAACTCGCCCTCATGCGCAATGTTCAGTTCGATCAGGATGCGATCTTGCAGGTCGACTTCTTCGAGTTCGAGTACCAAGCCGCGATTGAGACGGGCCAGGGCTTCAATCACCGAAGGTTGCATTCCCCAGTCCCAGGTAAGTGCTTTGATGGCGTCTTCCCCCTCACGAATCGCCTTGACCAGTGCGGGCACGGTCAGGTCATCGCCCGATTGATCGATCCAGGCAAGCTTCTTTTCTCCGAGCCCGGGCACCTGCAACAAGAACTCTTTCAGCGCCTTGCGCTGCGCCCCAACCTTCAGATTCAGCCTCAACTTGCCGGCGAGCTTGTGATTGAGATTCTTGGCCGCCTTGCGCAGCTCGTCAGTGCGCTGGTCCCGCAATTGAGAGAACTCGTCCAGCAGGTTGCGCCGCTGGCTCTCCAGTTCATGCAACAGCTTGTCGATGGTGCTCACGCGCGCTTCGCTGGGGCGGATAGCTTCGATCTCACGCAGCAGTTCCTGATAGGCACGGCCCACGTCGCGGCCAGGCTTGCCGGCGAAGGCGGGCAGGCTTGCAAACACTTTTTCCAGCGCCGCTGATTCGGCATCGAGTTTGATTTTCAGCTCGGCTTGCTGGTCATTGATTGCCGTCGCTGTTGCGCCATGCAGCTTGCGCAGCCCCTCGAGCTGGGTGACGATCTCCTTGCCGAGCCCATCCAGGGAGGCCCGCATGCTGATCAGGATGTGGGCATGTGGCAGCCCGTCGAGCGCCTTGTCGCTGAGAAACGCGATATCAGGAAGGCAGTCGTTGAGCGAGGTGAGTCCCTCGGCCACGCGAGTGAGTTCTTCGCTAACACGCGCGGCAATTTGCTTCTCGCGCTCCAGTCGAGGCACCAACGCCAGCTTGCTTTCAAGGCCGAGTGACTTGAATTGCTGAACCTGTTCGGTCAGCTTTGGAAGCCGTGCAACCTGCGCCTGCAACTCGTCCTTCTGGCGCTCGGCGTTCAGCAGCTTGTTGCGGTTGTCGGCCAGTCGCTTGGCGACGGCTCCGAGCTCGCTTGCAAGCGTGCTGCCGCTCGGCAGGAAGCGATTCAGAATGGCTGTCTGACTGGCGGGATCGCGGGCCAATTCGAAGATTTCGTTCTGGCCATAAATCTCGACACGAGGCAGAAGATCGTGCGGCTGCAAGGTCGAAACCTGTCCCACGTCGTCTTTGACGACAGGAGGCTCCCCATAGCGGCGCGACACCAAATAGCGCCGGCCGTTCTGCGCGTGCGAAATCACCGCGAGTTCGATGCGGCCGCCGGCGCCCAGGTTCGCCTTGACGATTTCATCATGCTGCCGCCGCGCAGAAGCCGCGCGAGGCGGCACGTCTAGTACATAGCGCAGGCATTCGACTAGCGTTGACTTGCCGGTCCCGCGCCCGCCGATCACGGCATTCAGATGTTCCGACAGCTGAATGCGGATGCCGTCGAGGTAGCCGCCATGGAAGTGCAGATTCTCCAAGCACGAGTAGTGCGCCTCCGGTGGCAACCCGAGTCGAATGCGGGAATCTGGGTCCTTGAACGCAGTAAGGAAGCTCTCGAAGCTCGGCCGTGTCATCTTGATCCAGCAGCTCGCGCACGGATCGGCCAAGTCATCGGGCTTAGCCACGTCCTTGGCGTTCAGCAAAGCGATGCGGTGCGCGCGCTGATAGTTTGGGTCATTGTTGATGACGATTTGCTTGTAGTTCGGGGGCAGGTCCTTGAGCGGCCCGGGGATCTGGCCAGCTTTGACCAGCGTCTCGTGTTTCCAGATGTGGGTGAGCCCGCCACCATCCTGGTTCAAGCGCAGCAGACCGCTAGCGCCGGTCATGTGCGCCGCGTACCAGAAACCGCCGAGATCGAAAATGATCTGCGCCAGATCGAGACACGTCTTGCTGGAAGGCTGCACCGTATCCTGGGAATCCGTGAGAGACAGTTTGCCAAGATAGCGATTCAAGTGGTCCTTGGTCGTGCCTTCTGGAAACAGGCAGACCATGTGGATCTTCTCGCTGGAGGTAATTTCGAAACCCGGAAAAACGATGATGCTGTGCGGTTCAAGGAATCTCCTAAGGCCATCTACTGCATCGACGTTGGCATGGTCCGCGACGCCAACGACCTTGATCCCAAGTGTCAGACACCGGTCAAGCACCTGCTGGTTGTAGGCGGTTTCATCCAGCCCGTGCTCGGCGCCGCGATATCTGGCTTGGTAGCCGGACGGGTTGACCTGCAGGGCACATCGCCAGAAGCGCGCAACTGTGTAGCTGGGCTCGAAAACGGGTTCGCCTTTCATGTGCGTCCCTTACGCTGTGCACTGTCTGCCACAGGACTTTCAGGGCCTTGCCGCAACAGTTTGTCGACCGCCTTGCGCACCAACCACGCCACGCTCACGTCTTCCCGCGCGGCAATCGTTTGCAGAGCGTCAAGCTGCCGCTTGGGCAACGTCACGGTCACGCGTTTGATCTCAGTGTCGACAGAACGTGTCATGGGTATATCAGCAGCGACTTGCATCAAGTTGCTTCATCTTAATGCAAATGCCTTTTCGGTTGGGGGCCCTTCACCCGTTTGGGCACATCGGCAGCAGCGCACCACATAGATGCAACCTACTCAGAAGCAAAGCCGGCCCGCATGCCGGGCTTGCCTGGAGTGTCAGCTCCCGGCGGAGCACGCGAGCGGCCGCTTCTGGCCGGAAGCAATCTTTCAACGTTAACGATTCGACCGTCCGCTCCAGCTGCAAACACGCCGCCCAGAAAAGGCCCCACGCCCCGCCCCCGATAAGATCAGCGGTCACCCCAGGGCCCCCACCATGACCGCACCCACCTCCAAACTCCGCAGCTTCCAGCTCTTCGTCCGCAAGGTGGCCGCGCTGGCCCTGCCCTACTTCCGCTCTGAGGAGAAATGGACGGCGCGGGCCCTGCTGGCCGCCATCGTGGTGCTCAACCTGGGCGCGGTCTACATGCTGGTGCTCATCAACGACTGGAACCGCGTCTTCTACGACGCGCTGCAGAACAAGGACGCCAAGGTCTTCTGGCACGAGCTGGGGCGCTTCACCTACCTGGCCTTCGGCTTCATCGTCATCGCGGTCTACCGCTTCTACCTGACGCAGCTTTTGCAGGTGCGCTGGCGCACCTGGATGACGGCGCACTACCTCGACCGCTGGCTGGCCAACAAGGCCTTCTACCAGCTGGAGCTGGCGCGCTTTTCCAAGCTCAACGGCGCCATCCCCGACAACCCCGACCAGCGCATCGCCGAAGACGTCAACCAGTTCACCAGCTACTCGGTGACGCTGACCATGGGCCTGCTCAACGCGGTGGTCACGCTGGCGAGCTTCGTGGGCATCTTGTGGTCGCTGTCGGGCAGCTTCGGCTTTCACTTCGACGGGCAGGAGTACGTCATCCCCGGCTTCATGGTGTGGATGGCGGTGGCCTACGCGCTGGCCGGCAGCGTGGTCGCGCATTACGTGGGCCGCTCGCTGATCGGGCTGAACTTCCGCCAGCAGCGCGTCGAGGCCGACTTCCGCCACCACATGGTGCGGGTGCGCGAGTACAGCGAGTCGATCGCGCTGGACCAGGGCGAGCCGGTGGAGCGCCAGCAGATTGGCCTGCGCTTTGGCGAGGTGCTGGCCAACTACCTTCAGTTGCTCAAGCGGCAGAAGGCGCTGACCTGGTTCACCGTGGGCTACGGGCAGGCGGCGGTGGTGTTTCCCTTCATCGTGGCGGCGCCACGGTTTTTCAGCGGCGCCATCCAGCTGGGTGAGCTGATGCAGGTGGCCTCGGCCTTCGGGCGGGTGCAGGACTCTCTGTCCTGGTTCGTCGAGAACTACGACAGCCTGGCCGCCTGGCGCGCCACCACCGACCGCCTGACCAGTTTCGAAGAGAGCTTCACGGCGCTGGCGCAGCATGCGGGCGGCACCACCGAGCTGCGCACCAGTCCCGACGCCGACACCGTGTCGATCGACTCAGCCGAGATCAACCTGCCCGACGGCACACCGCTGATCCACGCCCAGGGCTTGGTGCTGCACGCCGGTCAGCACGTGCTGGTCAAGGGCCCGTCGGGCTCGGGCAAGTCGACGCTGTTCCGCACGCTGGCGGGCATCTGGCCGTGGGCGCGTGCCAAGCTGGCCCGCCCGGCCGACTTCGCGCAACGCGCCATGTTCCTGCCGCAGCGGCCCTACTTCCCCAACGGCTCGCTGCGCGAGGCCCTGGCCTACCCCGCCACGCCCGAGCGCTACACCGAGGCGCAGATGCAGCAGGCCCTGCGCGACGCCCTGCTGCCGCAACTGGCCGACCAGCTCGACCGCGAAGACGCCTGGGGGCAGAAGCTCTCGGGCGGCGAGCAGCAGCGCCTGGCCATCGCGCGGGCCTTGCTCAAGCAGCCGCGCTGGCTGTTCGTGGACGAGGCCAGCAGCGCGCTCGACGAAGAGGCCGAGCGCGTGCTGTACCAGCGCCTGCGTGAGCTGGTGGCCGCGCAGAACGGCGCGCTGATCTCGATCGCGCACCGGCCGGGTGTGGCCGCCTTCCATGAGTGGCAATGGCAACTCAGCGGCGAGGCATCACGGCGGCGTGCCTGGGAGGTGCAAGCCACACCTGCCCACTCGGCTGCGCCCATTGGCTAAGATGCCGGCACCTCCCCACACCTGAGCGCACCCCATGCAACTCCTGATCCTTGGCCTGGCGATCTTCCTGGGCGTTCACTCCGTCCGCATCTTTGCCGAGGGCTGGCGCAACGCGCGCCTGGCCGCCATGGGCGAGATGGCCTGGAAGGGCGTTTACTCGGTGGTGTCGCTGATCGGGCTGGTGCTGATCGTCAAGGGCTACGGCGAGGCTCGCCTGTCGCCCACGCTGCTGTGGGTCAGCCCGACGTGGGCGGCGCACCTGGCGGCCTTGCTCACGCTGCTGTCCTTTGTGCTGTTGACCGCGGCGTACGTGCCAGGCAATGCGATCAAGCTGCGCCTCAAGCACCCCATGGTGCTGGGCGTGAAGGTGTGGGCCCTGGCTCACCTGCTGGCCAATGGCACGCTGGCCGACGTGGTCCTGTTCGGCAGCTTCCTGGCCTGGGCGATCTTGTGCTTCCGCTCGGCCCGGCGCCGCGAGGCGGCACCTGCGGAGGGGCCGGCTTCACCCCTGGCCACCGCCTTGACCGTGGCCATTGGCCTGGGCGCCTGGGCCGCGTTCGCGATGTGGGGCCACGCAGCCCTCATCGGTGTGCGCCCCTTCGGGATGATGCCTGCCGCCGGCGCTTGAGCCAGCTCACCAGATGCGCACGCGCTGCTCGGGCGCGCGCCACATGGGGTCGCCCTCGCGGATGCCGAAGGCCTCGTGGAAGGCGTCCAGGTTGCGCAAGGGCAGCGTGGCCCTGAGCGTGCTGATGGCGTGGTAGTCGAGCGAGACCAACATGCGCAGGCGCTCGGGGCGGGCTTTGTAGGACCACAGCTGAGCCCAGGCCACGAAGCAGCGCTGGTCTGCGTTGAGGCCATCGATCGGAGCCTGCGGCTTGCCTTGGAGTGAGCGTTTCAACGCTGCGTGTGCCAGGGTGATGCCGCCCAGGTCGGCGGTGTTCTCGGTCACGGTCTGCGAGCCGTTGTGCATGAGGCCGGGCAGGATCTCGACCTCGCTGTACTGCTTGACCAGCATGTCGGTGCGCTGCTGAAAGGCCGAGGCGGCCTGCGGCGTCCACCAGTCGCGCAAGTTGCCTGCGGGGCCGAACTGGCGGCCAAAGCTGTCGAAGCCGTGGGTGATCTCGTGGCCGATCACCGCACCCATGGTGCAGTAGTTGACCGCCGCGTCGGCGCCAGGTGTGTAGAACGGCGGCTGCACGATGGCCGCCGTGATGTCGATGCCGTTGGTCTGCGGGTTGTAGGCCGCGTTGACGGCGATGGGCGTGGTGTTGCCCGGGGCGGCAAAACGCTCCTGCTTGACGGGCTGGCCCAGCTTGGCGAGCAGGCGTCGGACGCGGAATTCGCCCAGCCGCTGCAGGTTGCCGAAGTGGTCGTCAGCGCGAACCTGCACGCCGCTGAAGTCGATCCAATCGCCCTGCGCGGGGTGGCCGACCTGGATGTCGACGCGCGCGAGCTTGTCCAGGGCGGCCGCGCGCGTGGCGTCGTCGAGCCAGGGGTTCAGGCGCAGTCGCTCAGCGAACTCATCGCGGATGTGGCCCACCATCTCGCTGACCTCTCGGCGGGTCTGCTCGGTGAAGTGGCGCTGCACATACAGCCGAGACAGGGGGTGCGGCAGCACGACGCCCATGAGTCGCTCGATGTCGACGTCCAGCGGCGCGGCCTGGCTCAGGCCGTTGCGCTGCATGTCGAACGACTGGTCCAGGCCCCGCCAGGGTTGACCGAGGGCACCGGCCAGCGTGGTCAGGGCGTGCCACCTCAGCAAGGTCCGGCGCTCTTCCAGCGAACGCTGGCCCCACACGGCCTGCACGCCCTTGAGCCCACCCAGGTCAGGCGCGATCAGCGTGGCAGGGGCCTGCACACCGAGCGCGCTCAGCAAGGCCCGCAGGTCCAGCGCTGGCACGAGGGCCTGGGCCTCCTCCAGGCTCAGGTGGTTGTCCATGAACTGGGGGTCGCGCCCTTGCTCGGTGGTCATCTGCGCGCGCACCAGGTCGGTCTCCATGGCGAGCACGGTGCTGGCTGCATCCCAGGCCTGGCGCGGTGTGTCGCCCAGGGTCCGGAACATCTTCATCATGTGGTTCAGGTACAGCCGGCGGATGGGTTCGGCCTGCGGCTGAAGGTACTCGTCGCGGCTGAGCGATGGCTGCCCCGGGCCGAGCGCCAGGGCGTTCACCTGGCTGTCGCGGTAGTCGGCGCCGACGTCGACGTTGACGATCGGAGAGGCCATGAAACCCAGCTGCAGCAGGGCTGACATGCGGGCCAGTTCGGCGGGGTCGTCCAGCCGGGCGCCCTCGATGGCCTTGAGGGTGGCCTCGATGGGCTGGAGACCCAGCGCGTCCCGGCGCTGCAGGTCGGACGCGGCGCGGTAGAAGTCGCCCACTTGCTGCACGGGCGTGCCCACCGCTGCGCGCTGTCGCGAGGCGTCGCGGATGATGCGCAGCAAGCGCTCGTCGAGCTGATGGGCCAGTTCACCAAAGCGGCCGACATCGCCTTCGCTGGCGGGGATGGGCGTGCGGTCGAGCCAGGTGCCGCTGGCGTAGCGCACGAAGTCACGCCGAGGGTCGACCTGCAGGTCCATGTTCCGGACCGAAAAGCCCAGGTCCGACGCGGCGGGTCGGCTCACAGGATGCGGGTGCAGCGGATGTGTGCCTGCCGCGTGCATCGCAAAGCCTGCCTTGGCGTTGGCCGCCCGCGTTTTGTGGATGTCGCAGCCCTGGGCCTCGCTGAGCTGGGTGCAGCCCGAGCGCTCGAGTTGCTTGGCGTAGGTGGCGTTGATGGCGTGCGCAGGCACAGGCGCTTGTGCGAGCAGGCAGGCTGAAACAGCCCAGGTGAGTCGGGTTCGCATGGGCAGTTCTCCGTGGCGAAGTGATGTCAAACCGGGGCTTGATCTCGGCCCATGAACTTGTAGGCAGCAGCCCCCAGCACCGCGCCCACTATGGGCGCCACCCAGAACACCCACAGCTGAGACATGGCCCAGCTGCCGACGTACACGGCCACACCGGTGCTGCGCGCCGGGTTCACCGAGGTGTTGGTCACCGGGATGCTGACCAGGTGGATGAGGGTGAGCGCCAGGCCGATGGCGATGGGGGCGAAGCCCTTGGGTGCGTGGGCTGCCGTGGCGCCCAGGATGATGATCAGGAAGAACGCGGTCATCACGACCTCGGTGATGACACCGGCCAGCATGCTGTAGCCACCGGGCGAGTGCGGCCCGTAGCCATTGGATGCAAAGCCCTTGGCGAGCTCGAAACCCGGCGCACCCGACGCAACCAAGTAAAGCACGCCCCCGGCCGCCACGGCGCCGAGCACCTGCGCCACCACATAGACGGGCAGCTTGGCGGCGGGAAAGCGCCCGCCCACCCAAAGGCCCACCGACACGGCCGGGTTGAAGTGCCCACCCGAGATCGGCCCCACCGCGTAAGCCATGGTCAGCACCGACAGGCCAAAGGCCAGCGACACGCCAAGCAGGCCGATGCCCACGCCTGGGAATGCGGCCGCCAGCACGGCGCTGCCACAACCGCCCAGCACCAGCCAGAAGGTGCCCAGGAATTCAGCCAATGACGCTTTCATGGATCGACGCTCCCATCGTTTTGATGCCGCATGCTCGCATGCGGGTATGACGCATTTTTGGCACGCGTCACGCGGGTGTCAACCCGATGGGTCAAACGCCTGGCTCGGAGCGCAAGCCGTCGATGACGCCTCGGAACACCCTCGATGTGGCGGCCACCAGCTTGGTGCGGTCTTCGCGGTAACCACCGAGCAGCCAGTGCGCGATCGGCTGGCTGACCGCGCCGATCATGGCGATGCCCAGCATGCGGGACTCGGTCTCGTCGATGTCTTCGGTGCTGAACTGCCGACGCGCAAAGGCCACCACCATGGCCGCAAAGCGCTCGATGTTGCGGGTGTAGACGCTGTTGACGCGATCGCTCACGCCGAGCACCTCCAACCAGCACACCCGGGCTACGCGGGGCTCGGACGCCATCTCGAAGACGGCGTTCAAGGCGCGCTCGACGGCCACCATCGGGTCGCGCAGCGCGGCCTCGTCGGCCAGGGCGGCCAGCACCGCCTGCTGCAGGTGGTCGAACTCGCGCTCGTAAACGGCCACCAGCAGGTCTTCGGTGTTCTCGAAGGACTCGTAGAAATAGCGGTCGGTCAGCTCGGCCTGGCGGCACAGTTGCCGCACCGTCGCGGTTCGGTAGCCGGAGGTGCCGAACACCTGCAGGCCGGCGTCCAGGAACTGCAGTCGGCGCCGGGCGACTCGTTCGAGCTGGCTTTCGCCCGCGTAGGCGCGTCCAGCTGGCGCACCACCCACGGCGGGCGCCCCGGCGTCGGCGAGTTCGGAAAGGGATCGGGTCATCCCCGTATTTGACGACAATCGTCTTCACTTGTAAACTGACGACAAGCATCTTCACTTGGTGCGCCACAGGCGTTCCCCTCCACCATGCAGCAGTTCACCGCGATCATCATCGGCAGCGGCTTCGGCGGTCAGGCCGCCGCCGTCAACCTCCGGCGCATCGGCATCGACGACTTCCTGATCCTGGAGCGTCGCCCCTGGATGGGCGGCACCTGGAGCCAGAACAGCTACCCCGGCGCCGCGGTGGACGTGCAGTCGCCGCTGTACTCGCTGTCTTTCGAGCCCTACCCCTGGTCGCAGATGTTCGCCGAACAGGACGAGCTGGTCGAGTACACCAACCACGTGCTGGCCAAGTACCGCCTGCGCGAGCAGACGCGGCTCAACGCCAACGTGACGAAGGTGCAATGGGACGAGGCCCGCCAACTCTGGCAGGTCAGCCTCGAAGGCGGTGACACGCTGCTGGCCAAGTACCTGATCAACGCCTCGGGCCCGTTGAGCACCCCGGTGATCCCGAACTTCAAGGGACGCGACACCTTCCAGGGCAAGACCTTCCACACCAACGCCTGGGACCACAACTACCAGCACGCGGGCAAGCGCGTGGCCATCATCGGCAGCGGGGCCAGCGCGGCGCAGGTCATCCCGGCCATCGCGCCCGATGTGAAGCAGCTGCACGTGTTCCAGCGCACGCCGCACTGGGTGCTGCCACGCCCCGACCGCAAGTTCACGCCTTTCCAGCGCACGCTGCTCAAGTCCAAGCTGCTCTACAAGCTGCTGCGCACGGCCATCTACTGGGGCCTGGAGAGCCGCGTGGTCGGCTTCAAGTACTCCAAGACCATGCTCAAGCTGGTGGCGCAGCGCGAGGCCGAGCACCACATCAAAAAGCAGATCGCCGACCCGAAGCTGCGCGCCGCCGTCACGCCCGACTACACCATCGGCTGCAAGCGCATCATCCTGTCGAGCACGTTGTACCCGGCGCTGTGCCGGCCCAACGTGAAGCTGCACCCCAAGGACGATGGCATCGCCGAGATCAACGAGCGCGGCATCCTGACCGCCAAGGGCGAACAGATCGACCTGGACTGCATCGTGTACTCGACAGGCTACGACGCCACCGACGGCGTGATCTCCTACCCCGTGATCGGCAAGGGCGGCAAGTCGGTGCAGGACTTCTGGGCCGAGTTCCCGCGCGCCTACCTGGGCACGACCATGCCGGGCTTCCCCAACTTGTTCGTGGTCACCGGCCCGAACACCGGCATTGGCCACACCTCAGCCATCTTCGTGATCGAGGCACAGATGGAGTACATCCGCCGCGCCATCTCGGCCACGCAGAAGCAAGGCGCCAAGGCCATCGAGGTCAAGTCCGAAGCCGAGGCCGACTACACCGGCATGATCCACCGCGAGATGAAGCAGACGGTGTGGCAATCGGGTGGCTGCCACAGCTGGTACCAGAGCAAGAGCGGCCACGTGATCGCCATGTTCCCTGGCTTTTCATTCACCTTCCGGCAGATGGCCAAGGCTTTCAAGCCGGGCCACCACCGCTTCAGCTGAAGCTGCCTGAGCGACACACAAGCAGAACGAGGAGACAAGCATGAAGGACTTCAAGAACAAGGTCGCGGCCATCACGGGCGCCGCATCGGGCATGGGCCGCACGCTGGCGGTGGAACTGGCGCGCCGTGGTTGCCACCTGGCCATCAGCGACGTCAACGAGAAGGGCCTGGCCGAGACAGCGCAGCTGGCGGCCAAGCTGGGCGTGAAGGTGACGACCAAGAAGCTGGACGTGGCCAACCGGGAAGCCGTCTTCGCCTGGGCCGACGAGGTGGCGCGCGACCACGGCAAGGTCAACCTGATCTTCAACAACGCCGGGGTGGCGCTGGGTGCCTTCGTCGAGACCGTCAAGCCCGAAGATTTCGAGTGGATCATGGGCATCAACTTCTGGGGCGTGGTGTGGGGCACGCAGGCCTTCCTGCCGCACCTCAAGCGCGCCGGTGAGGGCCACATCGTCAACACGTCCAGCCTGTTCGGCCTGCTGGCCTCGCCCACGCAAGGCACCTACAACGCCAGCAAGTTCGCGGTGCGCGGCTACACCGAAGCGTTGCGACAGGAGCTCGACATGGCCGCCTGCGGCGTGAGCGCCACCTGCGTGCACCCGGGTGGCATCCGCACGAACATCGCGCGCGCGGCCAAGATGGACGACAGCATGAACAAGGCCACCGGCGGCCAAGCCGAAGCCGCGCGTTCGCGCTTTGACAAGATGCTCAACGTGACGACCGCCGAGAGCGCTGCGCTGCAGATCCTGCGCGCGGTCGAAGGCAACAAGCGCCGCGTGCTGGTGGGCCCTGACGCGAAGATCATGGACTTCTTCGTGCGTTTGCTGGGCTCGTGGTACCAACCGGGCTCGGTGTGGCTGTCGGCCAAGCTGATGAAGGGCTGAAGCAGGGCGTGGCGCTGGCTCAGGCCTGCTGAGGCGGCTCGCTTGCGCCCTCGGGTGAGCCAGGCAGGTCGCCATGGTCGTGGCCGCTGAAGCTTTGCGGCAGCACGATGTCGATCACCAGCCCGCCGCCCTCTCGGCGGCGCGCGGCGATGTCGCCCCCGTGTGCACGCACCGCCCGCCGCGCGATGGCCAGGCCCAGGCCATGGCCCACGCCCTGGGTGCCGTTGTCGCCGCGCACGAAGGGGTCGAACATGGCCTTGAGCAGGGCATCCGATGCGCCCGGCCCTCGGTCGGCCACGCTCACCTTCAAGCGCCGCCCGGTCTCGTCTGTGCAGACGCTGGCGCTGACCTCGACCGCCGTGTCTGGCGCGGTGAACTTGATGGCGTTGCGGACCACGTTTTCAAAGGCACGGTAGAGCAATTCGCCGTCCACTTGCGCCACAAAGCGCCCTGCTGCTTGCAGCACCAGGCGCCTGCCAGCCGAGGCAGCTTCGAAGCTGGCGTCCTCGGCAATGCCTTGCAGCAGCTCGATCAGGTCGATGTGGTCGTTGCGCTGATGGCTGGCGCCGGCCTCCAGGCGGTGCAGCGTCAGCAGTTCGTTGACCAGGCCATCGAGCCGCTCGATTTCTCGGTCGATGCGCTCGACCATGGCGCCCGCCTCGCTCGGGTCCTGGCGCAGCAGGCCCATGGCTGCGCGCATGCGCCCCAGCGGCGAGCGCAGTTCGTGCGACAGGTCGTGAAACAGGCGCGTGCGCGCTTCGGTGAGCTGCTGCAGCTGCTCGGTCATGCGGTCGAAGCGATCGGCGAGGTCGACGATTTCGTCGCTGCGACGGCCCATCAGCGGGCGGATGCGGGTGTCGAATCGGCCAGCGGCCACGCGGTCCACGCCCCAGTGCAGCTGGCGCAAAGGTTTGGTCAGGTACCAGGCCAGCGCCAGGCTGGCCAGCAGGCTGCTGACCACACCAGAGACGATGGGCACCAGGAAGAAGTACCGGCTGCCTGGGCCCGGTGGCGGTGGACCAGGCGGCCTGGGCCGCATGCCGGGCGCTGGCCAATGGGTGCCGGGCCCACCCGGGGCGACGGACGTGGCGCTCGCAGGCCCGCTCGAAGCCTTGCCCGAGGCCTCACTCGGGAACGCCATCGGCGCTGAAGGCAAGGTGCCGGGCCAAGGGGGCGGCGGCACCTGAGAGCCGGGCGGCCGCACATCGATCACACCCGATCGGTCTTTGCCCGGTGCGCCGAATCCCGCCCAGTCCATCACGAAACGACCGGCCACGAAAGCCAGCAAGGTCGCGACCCAGAAGGTCAGGAAGAACTTGAGGAACAGCGATCGGGGCCACCAGGACATGGCTCAGTCTTTCAGCAATTGGTAGCCCAGGCCGCGCACGCTCTGGATCCAGGGTTGGCCATCGGCACGCAGGCCCAGCTTCTGCCTGACGCTGGAGAGGTGGACGTCGATGCGCCTGTCATACGGCGTCAACGGTCGGCCCAGTGCCTGCAAGGAAATGTCGGCCTTGGGCATGAGCTGCCCCGCATGCCGAGCCAGCGTCAGCAGCAGCACGAACTCGGTGCCGGTCAAGGTCAGCACCTGGCCGCGCCAGGTGGCTTCGCGCCGACCGGGCCACATGGTCAACCAGCCGGCTTCGATGACGTCGGCGGACGGGGGCGAAGGTTCGGCCTCGGGCGGGGGATCGGTGCGCCGGAGCACGGCGCGGATGCGCGCCACCAACTCGCCTGGCGTGCACGGTTTGGGCACGTAGTCGTCGGCCCCCATGTCCAGACCCACGATGCGGTCGACGTTGTCGCCACGGGCGGTCAGCATGATCACGGGCGTGCGCCGGTTGGCGCGAATGCGGCGCAAGGCTTCCATGCCCGACAGCCTGGGCATCATCACGTCGAGCACGATGAGCGCATGGCTGCCCTGAAGGGCCAGGCGCACGCCTGACTCACCATCGTGGGCCAGTTCGACCTCGAACTGCTCGCGCCTGAGGTAGCGCGCGAGCATGCCGGTCAGCTCGATGTCGTCATCGACGAGCAGGATCTTTTTCATCGCGCCGCGAGTATCGCCTTGGGCAGGCGCTGGCGCTTGATCGTGCACCCGACTTTTACCCACCTTGACACACACCGCAGCCCACAGTGCGCACGATTGCCTAGGATGAAAGTCGCCTTGCACCTTGAAGTCCTGCGACATGACCGCACCCCGTTGCATCCTCGTGCGGCCGGCCACCTGTGCCACCGCTGAACCCTTTGCGCTGGCGGCGCAACTGCCCCGGCATGGCATCGATCTGCGTTGCCAAGTCCGCGAACACGAGCTCGAAGTGGCCGTGCGCGAGCACGACGTGGCTGCGGTGCTCATCGCCAGCTTCGATGCCTGCGAGTCCGTGATTCGGATGTGCCGCTGGCTGCATGAGCAGGGGCAAACGGCCATCCTGGCCCTGACCCCGAACGGTGACGACACCACCCGCATCCTGGCCCTGGAGAGTGGTGCCGACGATTGTGTGGATGAGTCATCGGACGCGCGCGAGGTGGCCGCGCGCATCCGCGCCGCCATCCGGCGCATGCGACCACCCAGCACGGCACCTCGCCATCATGCCCGACTCGGTCATTGGGAGTTCGATGCACAGCGACAGCAGTTGCACGCGCACGGCGAGCACCCTGTGCTGCTGACACGGGCCGAGTGCCGTTTGCTGCAGGCCTTGCTGAGCCAACCTGGCCGGCTGCTCTCGCGCGCGGACCTCACGGCAGCCTTACCTCTGCGTGATCGGGCCACCGACAGCCGGGCCGTGGACCTGCTGGTCTCGCGTTTGAGACACAAGCTGCACGCACGCAACCCCTTTGAGCCCCTGATCCAGACGGTGCGCGGGCGAGGGTATCGGCTCGACCTGTCAGCCATCGACACACAGCCGACATGAACGATCAAACCGGGACAGGCTTGCAAGCCCGATTCAGGAGCGATCTTCGGGGGCATGCACCGCGACCGGCCTGCCTACGATGGGCTCACACCATCTCCGAAAGGTCCACCATGAGCAACATCGGCTTCCCCAGCACTTCAAGCCACCACGCGATCGATCGCAAGCTGTGTCAACAAGCACCGCGCAGTCAGTTTGAAAAAAACTCGGCGGCCTTCGGCCCCGTGGCCGCATCGGTCATCGGCATCGCCGACGCGGCCACCGACGTGATCAGCGACGCCGCATCGGCTGGTGGCCAGGCCCTCTCCAGCCTGGGCAGCACCGCACAAGAAGGCGTCGAAGCCGTGGGTGACGTGGTCGATGACATCAGCCAACTCATCCAGGCTGGTGCGCGCTATGCGAACCAGGGCGCCCAGCTGGCCGACAACGCGATCGACCAGGTGGGTGACGCCTTGAGCGACGCCGCAGACAGTGTGCGCTCCGGGCTCACAGCCGGCGCACAGACCATCGCCTCCTTGCTGTGAGGCCATGCCATGCACGCCCGCACCTTGCCCCTGCTGATCGCGGCTGGTCTCAGCCAGGCGCTGAGCGCTTGCGCGCTGTTCAGCTTTGAGCCCGCGATGGAGTTGGTCAAAGCTGGCGGCCTGGCGGTCAGCCATGCGGTCTCGACCGCCCCAGGCCGCGCCAGCGACACCGTGCACCACGCGGGGCCGCGCCCCAGCGCAGTGTGCATCTCGCACAACCCCATGGTGCCGTCCAGCGAGGTGGTGCCCGCCTTGCAAGCCGCCTTGGCGCAGGCGGGTGTCAGCAGCCGCGTCTACGCCGCCGACACCACACCGCTGGCCTGTCCGGTCTGGCTGCTCTACAGCGGCACCGTCACCTGGGACGCACCACCGTTTCGCAGCGAACAGCGCGCTTACCTGGCATCGGCCCAGTTGACGCTGCGCTCGATGCACGGCGAGGTGCTGGCCAGCAGCGCGTATGGCGTCGACGGGCTCTTCGAGTCGAGCAAGTGGGCGACCACGCAGGACAAGCTCTCGCCGGTGGTTCAGGCCCTGCTGACCGGCTTCGGTGGCTGACGCGCCATCGCACATGAGGACACGATTCATGAAAGCCACCGCTTCATCTCCAAGGCATGGGCAGCACGCCGCGCGCACGCCACGCAGCCCCGCACGTTCGATCGCACTCGCCACCCAACTGGTCTGCTGGCTGAGCCTGGCTGGCTGCAACACCCCGCCCAGCATCGTGCAAGGGCCGCTCAGCGTGCCGCCCGTCATGCCCCCCACCTACCTCGAGCGCACCAACCCGGGCTCGCTGTTCCAGCCCGATGCGCCCGTCGCCTCGCTGTTTTCGGGGCAGAAGCTGGCCAGGCAAGTGGGAGACAAACTCAAGGTCGACATCGCCGAGTCCTTCACCAGCCAGAGCAAGGTCGCCACCGATCACAGCCGCGAGAACGCCGTGGCCAGCAAGGGCCCCGGTCAAGGCGCGAAGTCGGTGGGGGGATTTTTCGGTGAGTTGCTCGACCTCGACGCCAGCGCCGCCGGCAGCGACAGCTTCAAGGGCGATGGCAACACCGAACAGTCGAACAAGTTCACCGGCCAGATCGCCGTGCAAGTCATCAACGTGCTGCCCAACGGACACCTCGTCATCGCCGGCGAGCGCGCGGTGGCCTTCAACCGGGGCGTGACGCGCATGCGCTTTTCAGGCGTGGTCAGCCCGAGCGACATCCGTGCCGGCAACCTCGTGGCCTCGTCCGACGTCGTCAATGCACGCCTGGAGACGGCCGGCGAAGGCGACATCTCCGAAGCCGCTTCGCGCTCGTGGTTGCAGCGCGTGTTGACCAAAACCCTGACCGTCTGGTGAAGCCTTGCAACACCAGCCCCATCGAAAGCGCCACCATGAGTGACTGCCTGATCATCGACCCCGAAGGCCACCTGCACGAGGCCATCGCGCCCAGCCTGCAACGGCTGGCGCTCTCTGTGGCCCGCACCAGCCGCCTGCCCGCCGTGCTCGCCGGCCCGGGCGTGGACCTGGTCCTCGCGCGCGTGCGCCATGCCGATCGCGAACAACTCCAGGTGTGCGAAGCCGCCCGCCAGGCCTGGAACGCCCGCGTGGTGGTTTTCATGGACAAGCCAGAACCGGTTGACCAGGTGCTGGCCCTGACCTGGGGCGCCGACGCCGTGCTCGACCCTCACCACATCAGCGAACGCGAACTCGAAGCACGCCTGAGATCGCTGCTCAGGAGGAAGCCCGCCCAAGGCCATCAACTTCAATGGGAGCTCGAAGAGTCCGGGCAACGCCTGCAACACGGCTCCTTGAGCGTGCCACTCTCGCGCAGCGAAAGCCTGGTTCTGCAGGCCTTGATGGCACGACCTGGCACGGTGATGTCTCGGGCCGAGCTGGTCGCTCGCTCGCAGCTGGGTCAGCAGGGATGCCACCTCAATGTGGTGGACCTGGCCGTGTCACGCCTGCGGCGCAAGCTGCACGACGCCGGTGTGACGCGAGTGCCCTTGCTGACGGAGCGGGGTCGCGGTTACCGCTGGGCGGCGCCCACCCCGTCTGCGGGAGGCTGCGGCCACGCTTGCCCTGACTCCAGTGACCACCGCAGCGATGCGAGCCACGCGGTCACGCGGGCCTGGGCCACCACCTGACGCTGCTCGATCAGCTGGCGCTGCATCTGCAGCACCTCGCTGGCAGAGACCTGCCCCAGCGCCTGCCCACGCCTCAACGCCTGCTCGGCCAGATCGGTTTGCTCCAGGGCGTGCTCGGACGCCTGAGCGCTCGCTCGGGATTGAGTCGCCTCGGCCCACCACCGCTCCAGGTCGGCCCGCAAGCTGCGCCGCAGGTCTTCCAGTTCAGCCTGCGCAGATTCGGCCTCGGCCCATTGCGCCTGCGCTTGAGATGAGCGCACCTCGGCACCAATCGGCCAGCTCACGCTGATACCGAGCACCCGCTCCGCACCACTGCGCTCTCGCCCGTATTGCACGCCCACCACCGGATCCGGTTGCCGCTCGGCAAGGGCTTGGCGCGCCTGAGCACGCAACGCCAGCACACGCCGCTCGGCAGCCACCCACTGCGGGTGTTGAGGCAAGCGCGCCAGGACATCATCGGCTGAAGCGGGAGCCCGCTCCACCGAAGCCGCATGGGTTGGTGGCAGCGGCAGACCGGGGTAACGCGCCAACCAACGCGATTGAAGCGACCTGGCACGCTGATCGGCCAGGGTGGCTTGAGCGTCGGCCTGAGCACGTGCTGCGTCGGCCAGGGTGACGTCCTGGCGGGCGGCATCGCCCAGTTCATGGCGGCGCCGCAGCCCCTGATGCTGTGTCGAGAGGTTGTCGGCATGGGCCCGCCACAAGCTGGCCTGTTGTTGCGACAGGGCCAGCTCACCGGCGTCGCCCAAGGCCTCGCGGCACAGCGACAACCAGGCTTGCGCCAGGTCGGCATCGGCCCATTCACGCAAGCGCTGCGCCCAATCCTCTGCCGCGTTGGCCTTGCCCGCCAGGCGCACACCCCGCGACAAGCCGACCGACCACTCGCGCGAATTCGAAGCAGCCAGTTGCCCCGGCTCTGCACGCTGGTTGCGCTGGGCCCAACTGGCCTGCGGGATCCAATCGTTGGGGTTGCCGCGGCTGGCGTCTGCACGCGACAGCGCCGCACGGTGTGCCTGCTGCGCGGCCTGCCAACGCGGCGAGCGGGCCAGGCCGGCCACCCAATCCACCTCTTGCCCCGCCGACTGTGCGTGCACCTCGGGCATGCCACCCGCCCAGCCAGAGGGCCCCGTCATCAAAACCATCACGGCCACACCCAGGGCCCGACGCCAAGTCCTGCAACGCTTCATGCACTCACCTCTTGCGCAACACCCCAACGCTCATAAGCCATGGGCAACAACAGCAAGGTCAAAGCGGTGGAAGTCAACAAACCTCCGCTGACCACGATCGCCAGGGGCCGCTGGATCTCGGACCCGGGGCCGGTGGCGAACAGCAGCGGCAACAGACCGCCTGCGGTGATCGCTGCGGTCATCAGCACCGGCCTGAGTCGACGCTGCGCGCCTTCCCAGACCGCCTGCCGTGGCGACAACCCCGACTCGATCAACTGGTTGAAGTGGCTGACCATGACCACGCCGTTGAGCACCGCGATGCCCAGCAAGGCGATGAACCCGACCGACGCCGGCACCGACAGGTACTCACCGGAAACGGCCAGGGCAGCGATGCCTCCGATCAGGGCCAGGGGCACGTTGGACATCACCAGAGAAGCCTGCCTGAGCGAGCCGAACGTCGAGAACAGCAAAAAGAAAATGAGCAACAAGGCCACGGGCACCACCAGCATCAGGCGCTGTGCGGCGCGTTGCTGGTTTTCGAACTGCCCGCCCCAGCTGATGCGATGGCCTTCCGGCATGGGCACCTGCGCGGCGATGATCGCCTTGGCGTCCTCGACGAAGCCCACCAGGTCACGCCCACGCACGTTCGTCTGGATGACGACGTGGCGCTGCGCCTGCTCTCGATCGACCTTCACCGGCCCGTCGGTGCGCTCCAGGCGGGCCACCGCCGACAGCGGCACCGATTCACCACTGGCCGTTTGAACGCGCAGGTCCTCGAACGCGGCTGGCGACTGCCTCAAGGCCTCGCTGCCCCGGATGACCAGCGGCGTTCGGCGCCCATCTTCCTGCACCACGCCGATCGGCTGCCCCTCGACCCAGCGACGCAGGTCGGCGAGGATGTCCTGCGTCTTGACCCCCAATCGCCCCGCGGCCTGCCGATCGATCTGCACCTGCAGGTAGGCCACGCCATCGTTGCGCAAGGTCATCGTGTCGGTGGCGCCAGGCACCTTGGCGACCAGTCCCTCGATGCGCTCGGCCAGTTGGTTCAGGCGCTGCAGATCAGGCCCGTAAACCTTGATGGCCACGTCACCACGCACGCCGGTCAACATCTCCGAGACGCGCATGTCGATGGGCTGGGTGAAGCCGGCATCGACACCCGGGAACTGGGCCAACACCGTGCGCAACTCGTTGATGAGCCACTCCTTGTCCGGGTTGCGCCACTGCTCGTGCGGCTTGAGCACCAGGAAGGTGTCTGTCTGGTTCAGGCCCATCGGGTCAAGCCCCAGCTCGTCCGAGCCACTGCGGGCCACGACGCCTTGCACCTCGGGCACCTGGCGCAGGATCTCGCGCTGCACACGCAGGTCCAGGTCCGTGGTGGCCTCCAGCCCGATGGATGGCAGCTTTTCAAGCTGCACGATCAGGTCGCCCTCGTCCAGCGTGGGCATGAAGGTCTTGCCCACCTGCGTGAACAACACCCCCGCCACCAGCAAAGCGGCAGCCGCCCCGCCCAGCAGCGCTCGCGGGTGGTCCAGGGCCCAGCGCAACCAGGGCAGGTACGCCGCGTGCAGCTTGCGCATCAACCAAGGCTCCTCGGCATGACCGGCCTTGAGCAACCAGGAGGCCAGCACCGGCACCACGCTCAGCGACAGCAGCAGCGACACCGCCAGGGCAAACACGATGGTCAGCGCCACAGGGCCGAACAACTTGCCCTCCAGCCCTTCCAGGCTGAGCAAAGGCAGGAACACGATGATGATGATGGCGATGCCCGAGGTCACCGGCATGACCACCTCTCGCGCGGCGCGCGCCACCACCTGCAGCATCGGGTGCCGCTCGGCATCGCCCTTGGCCAGGTGTGCTTCGACATTCTCGACCACCACCACCGCACCATCGACCAGCATGCCGATGGCAATGGCCAGCCCACCCAGGCTCATCAGGTTCGCCGACAGACCCCAGCCGCGCATCAGCACGAAGGTGCCCAGCGCAGCCAAAGGCAGCATCAAAGCCACCACGACCGCCGCGCGCACATTGCCCAGGAAGGCCAGCAAGAGCAACACCACCAGCACCACCGCTTCAAGCAAGGCCTTGCCCACGGTCTGAACCGCCCGGTCCACCAGCTTGCTGCGATCGTAGAAAACATCGATGACCGTGCCCTGCGGCAAAGATGGCTGCAGCAAGGCCAGTCGGTCTCGCACCGCCTGCACCACCTCGCGGGCGTTGGCCCCACGCAGCCCGAGCACCAGCCCCTGCACCGCCTCGCCCTGGCCATCGCGGGTCACGGTACCGTAGCGGGTGAGCTCGCCATGCTTGACCTGCGCCACGTCGCCCACCCTGACGATGCCCCCTCGGTCGCTGACGACGACGACCTCACGCAGGTCGTCGAGCGATGTCAAGGCGCCTTGGGCCCGCACGATCAAGGCCTCTTCACCCTGAGCCAGGCGTCCGGCACCATCGTTGCGGTGGCTGGCCACGATCGCCTCCTCCAGGTCGTTGAGGCTCAAGCCTCGCGCCTGCAGGGCCATGGGGTCGGGCACCACCTCGAAGCTGCCCACGCGCCCACCCAGGCTGTTGACGTCGGCCACACCGGGCAGGCTGCGCAAGGCAGGCCGGATCACCCAATCGAGCAAGCGCCGCTTCTCTGCCAGCGACTGAGGCCCCTCGATGGTGAACATGAACATCTCACCCAGCGGCGTGGTGATGGGCGCCAGCCCGCCCTGCGCTCCGGGCGGCAAGTCCTTGACCACATTGCCCAGGCGTTCGCTGACCTGTTGGCGCGCCCAGTACAGATCGGTGCCATCCTCGAAGTCGATCGTGACATCGGCCAAGGCGTACTTCGAGGTCGATCGCAGCATCTTCTGCTTGGGGATGCCCAGCAGTTCCTGCTCCATCGGCACGGTGATGCGGGCCTCCACCTCTTCAGGCGTCAGGCCCGGCGCCTTGATGATCACCTTGACCTGCGTGCCCGACACATCGGGGAACGCATCGATGGGCAAGCGCAGCCAGGCCAGGGCACCGGCGGCGCACAGCATCAGCATCCACAGCACCGTCAGCAGGCGCTGACGCAAGGAAAATTCGATCAGCCAGTTCAAATCCGTCTCCTGGTGGGGGGCCTGGTTGTCATCAAGGCAACAAGGCCTTGAGCGCGGCCGTTCCCCGCACCACCACCTTGGCCTCGTCGCTCAGGCCGGTGAGCGCCACGCTGGCCTGGGCCGCTTGCCGCCCCACGACCCGAACGCCCACCAGGCGATACCGCCCTGCCCCCACCTCCAGGAACACCCCTTCACCGCCACTGGGCAGGGACACCAGCGCCGCTTCGGGCACGCTGTGCGCTCGCCCTCCCAGCTGCATTCGCACGGACACCCACTGCCCCGGCCTGAGGGGGGATCCGCCGATCTGCTTCAAGGCCGATCGCACGGTCACGCCCTGGTTGCCTTCGTTCACACGGGCCCCCACCGACACCACCTGCCCCTTGACCTCCGAGCCGTCACCCTGGCGAACCCAGACTTCGCGCCCCGGGGTCACCTGTCGCGCCAGCTCCGGTGCCATCTGCACGTCCACCAGCAGTTCATCGAGTCGGGCGAGCTTGAACAAAGGGGTGGCGACCTCCACCCGCTGGCCCAGCTCCACCATCCGCTCGGTCACGTGCTGTGTGGCACTGGCCTTGATGACCAGTTCACCGCTGGCATCCACGCTGGCGCCAGCCAGCGCTTGCCCGACCAGTTGACGCTGCTGGGCTGCGGCCAGGCGCGCCATCTGCACCTCGTGACGCGATTGCTCCACGCGCGAAGCGGCAACCAGCCCCTCCGCCAACAGTTGCTCGTCGCGCCGCAACCCACGCTCGGCCTGGGCCAGTTGCCCCTCGGCCTGCCGGTGCTCACGCTGCAAGGAAGGCAGTTGTGTGCTGCGCAGCCTGAGCAGAGGCTGGCCTGCGCGCACCGCATCGCCCTCGTCAACCAGGACCGCCGTCACCAGGCCATCCACCGGGGCGCTCAACAGTTGCTGCTGCCGCACCGGCAGGCTCAGCTTGCCCGACAGCTCGGTCACCGCCTCGGTGGCGGGCGCCACGGGCTGTGCCTGCACCCCCAGGGCTTTGGCCTGCGCAGCCTGCATCGCCACCTCGCCCCCCGCAGCGCCGGCAGCGCTGCAAAGCACGCTCAAGAACAGGCCCAAGGAAGCAGAAAGCCAGGGGCGCCCGGAAAGGGGCTGGAGGTCGACTTGAGCATGTTTCATCGCTGTGACGTGCATGAGGCAAAGCAGAACAGAACTGACCCCACTCAAGGGGTCAACCTGACACAGCCTGCCTGGGCAAGCTGAAGCCAGCCTGAACCCCTGGTCACGGTGAACGTGCCAAACTGGTCGACATGCGCATCCTGCTGCTCGAAGACGACCCCATCCTGGGCGAAGGCCTGCGTGACTTCCTGCGCGCCGAAGGTCACGCGGTGGACTGGGTCACCACGCTGCTGCAAGCGCGCAGCCTGGTCAACGAGCCCCATGACGCCCTGTTGGTGGACTGGCAGCTGCCCGACGGCTCCGGGCTGGACTGGGTTCGCCACCTGCGTGCTCGGAACGACACACGTCCCATCCTCATGCTGACCGCTCGCGACCTGCTCCAGGACCGCATCCAGGGCCTGTCGGGCGGCGCAGACGACTACCTCGTCAAACCCTTTGCCCCCGAAGAGCTGGCGGCTCGGCTGCACGCGGTGCACCGCCGCGCCGCGGGCACCCCATCGGGCCGCAAACGCATCCGACACATCGAAGTCGACATGGCGGGGCGCTGCGCCTGGTCTCACCAAAGCGGTCACCCCGAGCCCATCGACCTGACGGCGCGCGAGTGGCGGATCTTCGAGGCGCTGTTCAGCCGCGCCGGGCGCATCGTCGACAAAGGCACGCTGGAATCTCTGGCCGCCGGCATGGACACGCAAACCAGCAGCAACGTGGTCGAGGTGCACATCGGCAACCTGCGGCGCAAGCTGGGTCGCGAGCTGATCGAGACGGTTCGCGGCCTGGGCTACCGCATCCCCGAAGACCTGCCATGACGCCCACCGGCCTGCCCTCCATTCGCCAGCGCATCAACCGCGTGCTCATCGGCATCGCCTTGCTGTGGGTGTTGACGATGAGTGCGGGCGTGGGCTGGCTCACCCACCACGTGCTGGATGACCTGCTCGACGGCACGCTCAGGGAGTCTGCCCAGGTGCTGTATGCGCTGGTCCTGCGGGCGCGGGAAGCCCACGTCGATCACGAGGGCGACATGCTGCCCGCGCCGCCCCACGAGGAGACGCTGGTGTGGCAACTCACCGACGCGTCAGGCGCCGTGGTGCTTCGCTCGCACCGAGCCCCCACGTCCCCCTTGAGCGAGTTGCCGCACGAGGGCTTCGAGATCACGAGCGAGTGGCACGTCTTCACCATGCCGATGGGCGAGCGAGGCGGCATGCTGCGCGTGGCGCAACACGAAAGCGTGCGCCAGCAGATGATTTTGCTGACCATGGTCAGCGCCATGGGCCTGACCGCGCTCATTGGCGCCTTGGCGGTGTGGTGGCTCAACCGGGGGCTGCGCCGCGAACTGCAACCCCTGTTGAACCTGTCAAGCCAGGTGGCCGCCCTCGACCCCGCTCAGCCAGCCCCCCATCCGCTCGAAGCTCGTCGCATCGAACTGCGCCCCCTGGTCGAGGCCATTGACGGATTGACCGACCGACTGGCTCAACGCCTCGCTCACGAACGCGCCTTGGCCGCCCACGCCGCCCACGCCTTGCGCACGCCGCTTGCAGGCATGGACGCGCAACTGGCCGTGGCCCTCAAGGAGGCCCCACCCGAACTGCAGCCCCGGCTCAAGCAGACACGCGAAGCCGCCTCCCGACTGCGCCGCGTGGTCACCGCCCTCATCAGCCTGTTCAGAAGCGGCGGAGAGCTCAGCTGGCAAACCACGTCGCTGTCTTCGCTGCTCTCACGCCTGCCCCTGATCAACGCCGAAGTCAGCAGCTCGGGCACAGACGCCTTGCCAGGCGACCCGGATCTCCTGAGCGCAGCCTTGTCCAACCTGCTGGACAACGCCGTTCGGCACGCAGCCACCCAGGTTCACGTGCACGCCAGCGTGGACCCAGACAGCGTGACCCTGACCGTGTGCGACAACGGCAGCGGCCTTGCGCTGGAAAAAGGCCAGCGCCTGCAGGCCGCGCTTGACGCACAACGCACCGAAGAAGGGCTGGGCCTTGGCCTCACCCTGGCCGACATGGTCGCTCGCACCCATGGTGGCCGACTGTCCATCGAGCCACCGCCACCGCAGGGTGGCACCGCCATCACCCTGCGCTGGCCCAATCGGGCGGCCTGAGTTGCTCAAGCCGACGCTGGACCACCCTTGAGCAGCGCCGAAACGATGGCCAGCGAGTACGGACTGGCCACCTGATCCACGAAACGCGTGAAGTCCAGGTGCGCCGACGCATCGGCTCGGTCCGAGATGGTGCGAAGCACCACAAAGGGCAGACCGAACGCATCGCAGACCTGGGCCACCGCCGCCCCTTCCATCTCCACGGCCAACACATCGGGCAGGTGATGGCGCAAGGTCTCGGCGTCTGTGGCCGAGGCAACGAACTGGTCACCGCTGGCGATCAGACCCCGGTGCACTCGGGGCTGAGGCAGCCCCAGCGCATGCAAGGGAACGTGCTGGTGCACGTCGACGAGCGCTCGCTCTACACCCTGTTGCACCCACTCGGTCAACTCGGCAGGCGGGTGCAGGCGACTGCGCCCCAGACCTGGCAGCTCGTGCCGGGGAAACAGCGGCGACGCATCCATGTCGTGCTGGACCAGGGCGTCGGCCACCACCACATCGCCCACGCGCACCTCGGCTCCCAGGCCACCGGCCACACCGGTGAACCAGATCTGCGAGACCCCGAAGGCATCGGCCAGCAAGGTGGCTGTGATGGCAGCCGCCACCTTTCCAATGCCGGAAAGGGTGACCACCACCTCGCGCCCATGCAGGTGGCCTCGCCAGAAAACGCGAGCGCCGCAGCGAACTGAGCTCTCATCGGGCATCAAGTCGATGAGGGCTTGCAGTTCCTGCGGCATGGCGGCCATCAGGCCGATCGGCCCGACAGGGCCTGGGGCGGTTGCGCAATGAGACCGGCCCGAAAAGGCCGGTGACACCGCAGCGTCGGGGGATGAAGCGGGACACATCCCGCCATCATCCCACCGACGCCCAGCGCCTGGGCTCAGAACGCGTGGCGCAGGCCGAACACCACACTGGTGCCCGACTCGAAGTTGGCCAGCTGCTCCTTGTCCACCATCACCACGGCATAGACGTCGGTGCGCTTGGACAGGTTCAAGTCGTAACCCACCGAGGTGATGCGGTGCTTGGTGACCGGCGTGGTGCCGCCTTGCACTGGCTTTTCCTTGCTCTCGCCATAGGACACCATGACCTTGGACATCTTGCCCACAGGGATGGAGGCGCCCAGTTGATACAACTGGGTGTCGATGCGCAAGCCGCCGCTGTAGCCGCTGTTGGAAAACTCGGCGTACTGACCGAACAGCTTGGCGATGCCGAAGTCATAGCTGGTGCTGACGAGGCCGAAGTTCTGACGCTGGCCCTTGGTCAAATTGACCTTGGGCGCGTCGGCTGAACGCACCGTTTGCCAGGCCCCACCCACAGCGAAAGGACCGTTGGCGTAGTTCGCCGCCAGGGCGTAGCTGTTGCGCTCGTTCAGCGTGCTGTCTTCGCCAGCCTGGTACGACACCGACCCCGTGAAGCCTGCGAGGTTGGGCGACGAGTAGGTGATGGCGTTGCTCCAGCCCGAGTCACCGCGGTCGTTGCCCCACCTACCGAACGTCAGGCGAACGGCCGGAGACAGGCCGAAAGCACCACCAAAGGGGTTGTAGGAAGCGACCTGCCCGAACAGCAGGTTGCCTTGACGACCGATGGTCAACTTGCCCAGGTCGCTTTGCAGGTACACGTTGGCAGCACGGCCCCAGAAGTTGTCGGCGGGCACGTTCGGCGTGACCGTGGTGTTGGCATCGCTGCGGCCTTGGGCACCTGTGTCGGGGCGCAGGAAGGCCTCCAGCGTGAAGCCAGCCTTCAAGCCACCACCCAAGTCCTCCACACCCTTGAAGCCCAGGAAGCTGGTCGTCATGTTGTTGCCATCGACCTTGGTGATGCGCTTGTTGTCGGCCGCCGTGGGCAGGCCGCTCAACTGCATGGATCCGACGCTCAGGTCGATGACCCCATAAACGTTGTAGCTGGATTGGGCCTGCGCGGCGGCTGCAGCGGACAGCGCCAGCACAGACAGTGCGAAATTGCGAATGGACATGGGCACTCCAGGTTTGGTGCATCGGCACCTGTTGTTGAAAACAGCCGCCGTCGATTGCAGTTTCCATGCCCACACCACCCGATTCAAGCGCGCACGCTTCTTGCGTTCACTGCAATACTGCATACAGTTTTACAGCTGATTTGCATACAGTTTTGCAACAGGAGCCCGCTCGCATGTCCACCCAACAGCACCCCAAGAAGCCCACCCGCCGCACCGTTTTTGCGCGCATCGCAGCCGCCACCGCCTTGTCCCTGTGCGCCATGGCCCCCATGTCGGTGCACGCCGCCACGCCCATCAAGTTCCAGCTCGACTGGCGCTTCGAAGGCCCGGCCGGCCTCTTCCTGCACCCCATCGCCAAGGGCTACTTCACGCAAGCTGGCCTGGACGTCACGCTGGATGCCGGCAGCGGCTCGGGCGGCACCGTCACGCGCGTGGCCTCGGGCACCTACGACCTGGGTTTTGCCGACATGGCCGCGCTGATGGAGTTCCACGCCAACAACCCCGACGCACCCAACAAGCCCGTGGCCATCATGATGGTCTACAACAACACGCCAGCCGCGGCCTTTGCGCTCAAGTCCAGCGGCATCAAGACCCCGGCCGACTTCACCGGCAAGAAGATGGGTGCCCCGGTGTTCGACGCCGGCCGCAAGGCCTGGACCCTCTTTGCCAAGGCCAACAAGATCGGCCCCGTGACCTGGGTCAGCATGGACCCGCCCCTGCGCGAAACCATGGCCGTGCGCGGTGACGTCGACGGCATCACCGGCTTCTCGTTCACCTCGCTGCTCAACCTCGAAGCGCGCGGCGCCAAGCCCGCCGACGTGGTGATGTTCCCCTACGCCCAGTTCGGCGTGAAGCTCTACGGCAACGCCATCATCGCCTCGCCCAAGCTGCTCAAAGAGAATCCGGAAGCGGTCAAGGCCTTCCTCAAGGCCTTCGCCAAGGGCGCCAAGGAAGTGCTGGCCCAGCCCGCCGTCGGCATCGCCGCGGTCAAGGCGCGCGACGGCATCATCAACGTCGACCTCGAAACCCGTCGCCTGAAGATGGCCATCGAGCAAGTGGTCGCCAGCCCGGACGCACGCGCCGAGGGCTTTGGCCAGGTCAACGCCGGCCGCCTGTCGTTGATGGCTTCGCAGGTGTCCGATGCCTACGCCACCAAGACCCGCATCAACCCGAGCGCGGTCTGGAACGGCAGCTTCCTGCCAACGGCTGCCGAACTCAACGTGCTGCCTCCTGCCAAGTGAGTCAAAACATGGATGCCTACGTCGACTTCCAGGGCGTCTGGCTGGCCTACAACGACGAGCTGCTCACCAATGGGCAGTTCGCCGTCGAAGACCTGAGCCTGACCATGCGCCAGGGCGAATTCGTCGCCATCGTCGGGCCTTCGGGCTGCGGCAAGTCCACCTTCATGAAGCTCACCACCGGGCTGAAGATGCCCTCCAAAGGCAAGGTGACGATTGCCGGTCAGCCCGTGACCGGGCCGCTCAAGATCACCGGCATGGCCTTCCAGGCCCCGTCGCTGCTGCCCTGGCGCACCACGGTCGACAACGTGCTGCTGCCGCTGGAGATCGTCGAGCCCTACCGCTCCACCTTCAAGGCCAAGCGCGCCGAGTACGAAGCCAAGGCCCGCGCCCTGCTGCAAAGCGTGGGCTTGGGCGGGTATGAGGACAAGTTCCCCTGGCAGCTCTCCGGCGGCATGCAGCAGCGTGCGTCCATCTGCCGCGCGCTCATCCACGAGCCGCAGATGCTGCTGCTCGACGAGCCCTTCGGCGCGCTCGATGCCTTCACGCGCGAAGAGCTGTGGTGCGCGCTGCGCGACCTGCAGGCCGCGCGCGGCTTCAACGTCATCCTCGTCACGCACGACCTGCGCGAAGCGGTGTTCCTGGCAGACACCGTCTACGTGATGAGCAAGAGCCCGGGCCGCATCCTCGCGCGCCGCGAGATCGACATGCCCCGCCCCCGCGACCTCGAAGTCACCTACACCCCCGAGTTCACCGCCGTCGTGCACGAGCTGCGCGGCCACATCGGCGCGCTGCGCAAGCCCACCACACTGGGCACCCCCGTGGAGATCGCACAATGAGCGCCAGCCCCTCCAAGCACCTCGAACGCTGGGCCCCCTGGGGCCTGCTGCTGCTGGTCATCCTGATTTGGCAGGCCGCCTGCAGCGCCTTCAACGTCAGCGAGTACATCTTTCCCAGCCCGGCCCGCATCGCCGAGCAACTGGTGGAGTTCCACGCCGAGATCCTCAAGCACGCCTGGCGCACGCTGTGGGTGACGATGGTGGGTTTTGGCATCGCCATCGTGGTGGGCGTGCTGCTGGGCTTCCTGATCGGCAGCTCACGCCTGGCCTACGCGGCCATCTACCCCTTGATGACGGCCTTCAACGCCTTGCCCAAAGCCGCCTTCATCCCGATCCTGGTGGTGTGGTTCGGCATCGGGGTGGGACCGGCCGTGCTCACCGCTTTCCTCATCAGCTTCTTCCCGATCACGGTCAACATCGCCACCGGCCTGGCCACGCTAGAGCCCGAACTCGAAGACGTGCTGCGCGTGCTGGGCGCCAAGCGCTGGGACGTGCTGGTCAAGGTCGGCCTGCCGCGCTCCATGCCCTACTTCTACGGCTCGCTCAAAGTCGCCATCACGCTGGCCTTCGTGGGCACCACGGTGTCGGAGATGACGGCGTCCAACGAGGGCATCGGCTACCTGCTCATCAGCGCTGGCTCGTCGATGCAGATGGGGCTGGCCTTCGGCGGCCTGGTGGTGGTGGGCGCCATGGCCATGGTGATGTACGAGCTGTTCTCGGTCATCGAGAAACGCACCACCGTGTGGGCCCACCGGGGCAGCCAGGGGCACTGAGCCCCTGTCAACACACCTTCAGCACCCACCAAAAACAAACCACCCCGGGGGGTGGTTTGGAAAAGCCTTGCGGCACCAACCACCGGCTCAAGACCGGCGGTTGTGCGATGCCGCAAAACGACATCGCTGCTTGAGTGAAGAAATCCCTGAGCGGCGCGGAGTGATGTTGGTTGGACAATCCGTTGACACGGATCGAGCGCACCGACAGATTGTAACGTGCATAATTGCACGGACGATCAAATATGACCCGTTGTTACGATTTGAGACGGATCTCCTCGTCCCCACCCACCCCGATTGAATGCGCTCCATGGACGCCTCTTTTTCACAGGATGATGACAGCATCCCCTACGACGCCAGCGGCTCGTGGGTGGCAGCCTGCGTCGCCAGCCTGATGTCGCGCCATGGGGTGCCGCCACGCCACCAAGCCACCGCAATCGCGCAAATTTGCGCGATTTCCGTCAGCCAAGCCCGACGCAAGCTGCGCGGCGCCGTCTGGCTGTTCAACGAAGTGCTGGCCTTGTGCCGCCACCACGGTGAATCGCTCGAAGCGGTCTTCGGCACCGAGCACGGACCTGGCGCCCCGGGGCAAGCCGGCGTGCTGCTGATTGACGGCCTGGAGTTGCCCTGCCAGGTTCGCGCAGGCGCCATCTGCCCGCCTGCCTCTGGCGAAGCCTCGGCGTTGCTGACCACCCGCGTGGGTGAACGCTGGTTGGTGGGCACCCCCGCGCGCCTGGACGCCCTGGGCGCCACCGGCACGCGCCACCTGGTCGAGCTGCTGCAGACCACCCCACCCGAGCCCCCGGCCGCCGCTCGCATCGCCGTGCTTGACGACGACGAGTCGGCGGCTCAAGCGCTGGTCGACTGGTTCGAGCAACTCGGCTACTTCGCGCAGGGCTACACCCGCGCCGAATCTCTGGAACAAGACCTGCCCCAAGGCTTCGACGCTTACGTGCTCGACCTCGTGCTCTCCGGCGGTCAGACCTCTCAGGCCATGGTCGAGCGCATCCGGCGTCAGCAACCCGACGCCCCCATCGTCCTTTTGACGGGGCAATTGCGCGACGGCAAAGCGTCTGAAAGCACGCTGGCATCGTTGCTGCGCACCCACCGCGTCACCTTCTTCGAAAAACCGGTTCGCCCGGTCATGATCACCGCCGCGATCCAGAACAGCCTGGATCAACTCAAGCCGGCGGCATGAGCCTGTACCGGGTCCCGCCACCGGAAGAGGCCGAGCCCTTTTCGGCCCTCCAAGCCACGCGCCGGCGGCTCACGCTGTGGCTGGCCGCGCTGTCTGCCATCGCCTGCATGCTGGTGTGGTGGTACGACGGCTCTCACGGCCTCAACAGCGCCTGGGCAACGGTCGCCGTGCCGATCATCGCCGCCGGTTTGGTGCTGGGCGGTCTCGTGATCTGGCTTCGCCCTCATTGGCACAACCAGGCCGCGGCGCTGTGCAATGCCTCGGTGGCGACTTACTTCATCGGCTCGCTGATCACCACCACCCAAGCGGGTGGACCGGACGGCTTGTACGAGGTCGCCTCCAACGCGCAGTTCATGCCCCTGCTCTACCTGAGCGCCTTCGTGACCATGACGCGGGGCGCGGCACGGCTGAGCTGGCTGACCTACGTCGCCACCGCCTTGTCCTACCTGTGGCTGTACGGTGCCGATGGTGCACCAGGTGGCGACCACATCGGGCACTTCTGGTTCATGCTGCTGATCACCCACCCGATCTTCATCCTGGCGCTGTCTTACGTCAGCGTGCTGCACACGCGGCTCAACAGCGCCGAGGTCGAGGTGCACACCTCGCGCGAGCGCTTCCTGGCCATGCTCTCGCACGAGATCCGCACACCGCTGCAAGGCATGCTCGGCTCCATCGACCTGCTAGATTTGCGCGTGCATGGCGGTGGCGAGCGACGCGCCGTCGACCGCCTGCGCCAGATCGCCAATCAGCTCACCGCCCACCTGCGCGACCTGACCGAGTACGCACGCATGGACAACCCGGCTTGGCGCCTGCAGCCCGAATGGATCGACCTCGCCAGCCTGGTGGAAGACATCTGCGACGAGCACCTGCCGCGCATCCGCGCCAAAGGGCTCAACCTCGTGGTCGAGATCGACGAGACGCCCCACTTGGGCGAGGTCGAGATCGACCCCCAACGGGTGCGCCAGGTGCTCGACAACCTGCTCAACAACGCCCTGAAATACACACCTCAGGGCCAGATCACCGTGCGGCTGACGTCCCGGTCTGAATCGAACGATGCCTCCACCCCACTGCAGCCTTCGTGGCTTGAGCTGGAGGTGATCGACACCGGCGTGGGCATCGCCACCGAAGCCATGCCACACATCTTCGAGCCCTATGTGCGCCTGGAGGACCGCAAACTTCCCCGCACAGAGGGCAGTGGCCTGGGCTTGGCCGTGGTCCGCCGCCTGGTTGACCGCTTGGGTGGCGAGATGGCCGTTGAAAGTGCGCCGGACAGAGGCTCGCGCTTCTTGGTCCGACTGCCTGTGCAACCTCCGCCCCCCACACCTGGATCGGGCCAACCGGAAGCCCCATCGCAGACCGCGCCACAATGAGCGCTGCCTCGCCTTTCCCCCACTCGCCACAACCTCACCTGCAGGCCAACATGAGCACCCTCGTCCAGACCCTCACCCTCGGCACCCCCCTGTCGCCATCGGCCTTGCGCGTCATGCTGCTGGGCTCGGGTGAGCTGGGCAAGGAGGTGCTGATCGCCCTGCAGCGCCTGGGCGTCGAGACCATCGCCGTCGACCGCTACGAGAACGCCCCGGGCCAGCAAGTGGCGCACCACAGCCGCACGATCACGATGAGCGACCCGGCCCAATTGCGCGCTCTCATCGAAGCCGAAAAGCCCCACCTTGTCGTGCCCGAGATCGAGGCCATCGCCACCCACGTGCTCGAAGAACTCGAAGCCGCTGGTGTCGTGCGCGTCATCCCCACGGCGCGTGCCGCACGCCTGACCATGGACCGCGAAGGCATCCGCCGCCTGGCCGCCGAAACGCTCGGCCTGCCCACCAGCCCATACCGCTTTTGCGACTCGCTGGCCGAGCTGCAAGCCGCCATCGACGGTGGCATCGGCTACCCCTGCATCGTCAAGCCGGTGATGAGCTCGTCGGGCAAGGGCCAGAGCAAGATCGATGGCCCGGCCGACGTGGCCAAGGCCTGGGCTTTTGCGATGGAAGGTGGCCGCGTCAGCCACGGCCGCGTCATCGTCGAAGGCTTCATCGACTTCGACTACGAGATCACGCAGTTGACCGTGCGCGCTGCCGGCCAGGGCGCCGAGCCGAGCCAGGTCGTCAAGCAAGTCACCACGCACTTCTGCGAGCCCATCGGCCACAAGCAGGTCAGCGGCGACTACGTCGAGAGCTGGCAGCCGCAACCCATGTCACCCGTGGCCCTGCAACGCTCGCGCGACATCGCCAAGGCCGTCACCGACAACCTGGGCGGTCAGGGCCTCTTCGGCGTGGAACTCTTCGTCAAGGGCGACATGGTGTGGTTCAGCGAGGTCAGCCCGCGCCCGCACGACACCGGCCTGGTCACCTTGAGCACGCAGGTGCAAAGCGAGTTCGAGCTGCACGCGCGCGCCATCCTGGGCCTGCCGGTGGACACCACGCTGCGCCAGGCAGGTGCCTCGGCCGTGATCTACGGCGGCATGGACACGCAGGACGTGCAGTTCGAGGGCGTGGCCGAGGCCTTGTCCGTGCCTGGCACCGACCTGCGCCTGTTCGGCAAGCCCGAGAGCTTCGTCAAGCGCCGCATGGGCGTGGCCGTGGCCACCAGCACCGACGTCGACAGCGCACGCGCCAAGGCCCGCGAGGCCGCAGCGAAGGTGACGGTGCGCGCTCGCAGCTGAGTGACCCAGGACCGCCCTGAACGGCCACACTGGTGCAGCTCAAGTTCCGCCGCCGGCCTGCGCTTCGTTGTGCGCAGCCAGCAGGATCGGGGCGGTGCCCGCCAGCATGAAACGCAACTGCGCATCGAGCCGGCCCGCGCGGGCCAGCAGCCCCTCCAGGGAGAGCAACTCGATTTCCGCGTAGTGCAGCGACAGCACCTGCTCACGCTCGAGGTCGCGCAGCGCCTTGTTCACCGTCTGCCTCGACACCCCCAGCATCTGCGCCAGGTAGTCCTGGGGCAGCCGCAAACGCCTGCGCAAGCCTGATTTGGCGCTTTGCCCATAGTTCACTGCCGCGAACAAGAGCCGGCGCGACAAGCGCTGCTGCAAGGTGAGCGAGGCGCTGTCCTCCAAAGCGGTCGTGACCACCCGCAACTGACCGCAAGCCAGCCGAGCCAGGTCGCGCCAATGGACCGGGTTGGCATCCAGCCAGGGCTCGATGAGCGAGCGGGGCACGCTCATCACGGTGCTGTCGGTGTCGGCCACGGCCGCCATGCCCCGGGGGATGCGGTCGATCAGGCTGACCTCGCCGAACCAGTGATACGGCTCGACGTACCAGGTCAGGCGCTGTGTGCCGTGTTCTGGGTGGGTCGAGCCCATGCACAAGGCCCCGGCGATGACGCAGCACAGACCGTCCTGCGCGTCGTCGCGCAGTGGCTCCCCTGCAGCGAGGTGAATCAAGCGAGCACGCTCCACCAGCGCCTCTTGCATGGCAGTCGGACACGCACCAAACCAAACGTGGGTGCGCAAGGCCGGCAGGAGGGTGACTGGGGTGGCGTCAACGCGACGGGACATGGGTCATCGGGCAAAAAAAGAGGCAGCAAGGGGCGACACCCCCCACATGGGTTAGATGCAGCACGTACAACTGTCTGTTTGTTGACAATATCATGGCCGCACACGTCCTACGATTCGGACATTGTTCACGACAACCCACACCGTCCTATGAGCTCGAGCCAAGCAGTCCATCCCGGCGCCATCCTGCGCACCCAGTTCATGGAACGCAACGGCCTGTCGGCGAGTGGCCTGGCCATCCGCCTGCACGTGCCCGCCCCCCGCGTGAACGACATCGTGCGCGAGCGCCGAGGCATCAGCCCCGATTCCGCCTTGCGTCTGGCCCGATTCTTCGGCACCACCGCCCAGTACTGGATGGACCTGCAAACGGCCTACGACCTGCGCGTGGCCGAAGAGCAAGCGGGTGAGCAGATCCGCCGCGAGATCGCCACGCTGCAGTCCTTGCCCCCGAAGGCGGGCACTGCGGCCGCCACACCGGTGCTGGCAGCAGCCTGAAGCACCCCCCGGGCGGGCGCAGGCGTGTCCGATTTACCTGATTGGGTCCGCCTCACTCACCCCCCCACAAGGGTAAGACGCCAGTCGATCACTGATTGGCGTTCAACATTCCCCACACCTGTTGAGCCACCTGCCTCGTCAGGTCACTGGAAGGCCACTTCGGCGAAGCTGCGCAGCTTGCGGCTGTGCAATTGGCCCTGGACATTGCTGCGCAAGCGCTCGATGGCGCACAGCCCGATGCGCAGGTGCTGGTCCACGCGCTCGCGGTAGAACTGGTTGGCCATGCCTGGCAGCTTGAGCTCGCCGTGCAAGGGTTTGTCGCTCACGCACAGCAGCGTGCCGTAAGGCACCCGGAAGCGGAAACCGTTGGCCGCGATGGTCGCGCTTTCCATGTCGAGCGCCACAGCACGGCTCTGGCTGAAGCGCCGCTCGGGCTCGCGCTGGGGCAGCAGCTCCCAGTTGCGGTTGTCGGTGGACGCCACCGTGCCCGTGCGCATGATGCGCTTGAGCTCGTAGCCGTGCAGTTGGGTCACCTCGGCCACCGCGCCTTCGAGCGCCAGTTGGATTTCGGCCAGCGGCGGGATGGGCACCCACAGCGGCAGGTCTTCGTCGAGCACGTGGTCTTCACGCACGTAGCCGTGGGCCAGCACGTAGTCACCCAGTTGCTGTGAGTTGCGCAGGCCCGCGCAGTGCCCCAGCATGATCCAGGCGTGCGGGCGCAGCACCGCGATGTGGTCTGTGATGGTCTTGGCGTTGGCCGGGCCCACGCCGATGTTGACCATCGTGACGCCCATGCGGTCTTTGCGCACGAGATGATAGGCCGGCATCTGCGGCAGGCGCGGCGGCACGGCACCCAGGGCGTCGAGCGGCTCGGCCGACTGGCCGACGCGACGCGTGACCACGTTGCCCGGCTCGACGAAGGCAATGCAATCGTCGTCGTCGCGCGGGTTGGCCGGATCGGGCGCGCGCTGCATCAGCTCGTGGCCCATGCGCACGAACTCGTCGATGTAGAACTGGTAGTTCGTGAACAGCACGAAGTTCTGGAAGTGCGCAGGCGTGGTGCCGGTGTAGTGGCGCAGGCGGTGCAGCGAGTAGTCCACGCGCGGCGCGGTGAACAGTGCCAGTGGGCGCGAGCCGCCACGTGTTTCGTAGGTGCCGTTGGCGATGCCGTCGTCCATGCGCGCCAGGTCGGGCAGGTCGAAGAAGTCGGGCAGCAGCATGCGGCGATCGGGCGTGAGCTGGCCTTCGAGGTGCTGGTGCTCGTCCAGGCTGAAGTGCACGGGGATGGGCTCGCCACCCAGGCCGATTTCGAGGGCCACACCGTGGTTGTCCAGCAGCAGCTGGAACTGGTCGCGGTAGTAGTCGGCGTAGAGGTCGGGCCGCGTCAGCGTGGTCTCGTAGGTGCCGGGGCCGGCCACGAAGCCATAGGACAAGCGCGAATCGGCCCTGGCCACGGTTTCGGTGTGCACGCGCACGAAGGGGTACTTGGCGCGAACCGGGTGACGGAAGTTCTCGCCGGCCACGAAGCGCTGCAAGCTGTCTCGCAGGTAGGCGATGTTCGTGTCGTAGAGCTGGGTGACGTACGCGAGGGCCGCGTCGGCCTGGTCGAAACGCTGGGTGGTGAACTTCGGGGCGGCCATGTGAGGTCGGGGCAAGTCTGCCGGCAGTCAGCTTGCAAACCATTGTGCGCCCTTTGGCCAGGGCGCACTGTCGCATCCATGCTGCGTCAAGCGGCCTTTTTCGCCGCCACTTTCTTGGCTGCGGCCTTCTTGGCTGCGGGTGCCTTGGGCGCCCGAGGCTCGAACTCGAAGCCCACCTTGCCCGCCTTGGCGTCCCAACTCAGGAAGGCCTTGAACTTGCGCCGAGTCTTGTTCGACACGAAGCCATCGAGCAGGTCGGTCTTGCCGGTCTCCAGCAGCTTGCCGAACTGCTCCGGCGTGATCGGCTGCTGCAGGATGATCTTGCCGCTCTTGAAGTCGCACTTGGCCTTGCCCGCGCCCAGCGTGTGCTCGCAGACGTAGTTGGTGCCGTGTTCGTACACGCTACCGCCGCACTTGGGGCAGGCGCCCAGCGTGGTGGCGTTGCTGAAGTCGACTGGCTCGCCGGACTCTTCTTCTTTCTTGGCGTCTTCGCCAAAGTCGAACTCCATCTTCCAGTTGTTGAGCTCGGCGTCCTTGACCATCTTGAGCTCGGCCGTGAAGGGCCAGCCAGCCTTGGAGCGAAAGCCTTCGAGGGGCCCCAGCTTGTGCTTGCTCAGCAGGGTCTCGACCTCGTCGAGCTCGAAGCTGCGGCCCGCCGGGATCTTGGTCATGCTGAAGCCGCAGCCTTCGCCTTGGCCTTCCGCGTTGGCGTCTCGCCCCACGCAGGTGTAGCGGCGGTAGTTCTCCTTGACCACGCCGCCGCAGTTCGGGCAGGGCGTCTTGAGCGTCGCGTAGTCCCCGGGGATGGTGTCGCGGTCGTACTCCTTGGCCTTTTGCACCACGCGCTGCGTCATGGCGGCGATCTCGTCCATGAAGGCCTCGCGGCTGAGGCGGCCCTTCTCCATCTCGGAGAGCTTGAACTCCCAGTTGCCAGTCAGCTCGGGCTTGGTCAGCTCTTCCACACCCAGGCCGCGCAGCAGCGTGACCAGCTGGAAGGCCTTGGCCGTGGGGATGATCTCGCGGCCTTCGCGCAGCATGTACTTCTCGGTCAGCAGGCCTTCGATGATGGCCGCGCGCGTGGCTGGCGTGCCCAGGCCCTTTTCCTGCATCGCGGCCTTGAGCTCTTCGTCGTCGATGAGCTTGCCCGCGCCTTCCATGGCGCTCAGCAGCGTGGCTTCGGTGTAGCGGGCGGGCGGCTTGGTCTTGTGGGCCGAGACCACGATGTCTTCGTTGGCCACCGATTCACCGGCCTCGACGGGCACCAGGTGAGCGTCGTCGCCTTCTTCCGCGGCTTCCTTGCCATAGACGGCCAGCCAGCCCGGCTTGACCAGCACCTTGCCGTTGGTCTGGAAGCAGTGCTCCTTGCCAGCCGCAGCCACCTTGGTGATGCGCGTGGTGACCTGGAACTCGGCCGAGGGGTAGAACACCGCGATGAAGCGCTTGACCACCATGTCGTAGAGCTTGGCCTCGGCCTCGGTCAGGCTGCGCGGCGCCTGCAGCGTCGGGATGATGGCAAAGTGATCCGACACCTTGGTGTTGTCGAAGACGCGCTTGGTGGGCTTGACGTAACCGTCGTTGACCGCCTTGCGCGCGTGCTGCGAGAGCTCGCGCAGCGGCCCGGGCAGGTCGTCGTCGGCGATCATTTCCATGGTCTGCTTGACCACGGGG
Organism: uncultured Aquabacterium sp.; assembly: GCA_964373965.1. GTDB lineage: Bacteria > Pseudomonadota > Gammaproteobacteria > Burkholderiales > Burkholderiaceae_C > Aquabacterium. The sequence continues at coordinate 216,026 of CAYJXE010000002.1, forward strand.
ATGTAATCCTCGGGCAGCGCGCGCGAGTCGGTCCGCGGGTAGGTCAGGACCTTGTGCTTTTCATACAGCGCCTGGGCCAGGCCCAGCGTGGTCTTGGCCGAGAAGCCAAAACGCGAGTTGGCCTCGCGCTGCAGCGTGGTCAGGTCGTACAGCAGCGGGCTGGCCTGGGTGCTGGGCTTCGATTCTTCGGTGACGGTGCCTTGCTGGCCCTGGACCGCATCGGCAATCGCCTGGGCCTCGGCGGCCGACCAGATGCGATCGGCCTTGAACTCGGCTTCGGCCGAGCCTTCGGCGGCGTTCTTGTCTTTCTTGAAATTCGGGTCGAACCACTTGCCATCGTACGAGCCGGCCTGCGCACCGAAGGTGCCGCGCACTTCCCAGTAGTCGCGGAAGACGTGCTTGCGGATCTTTTCTTCGCGCTCGACGACGATGGACAGCGTCGGCGTCTGCACCCGGCCCACGGTGGTCAGGAAGAAGCCACCATCGCGCGAGTTGAACGCCGTCATGGCGCGCGTGCCGTTGATGCCCACCAGCCAGTCGGCTTCGGAGCGGCAACGCGCGGCGCTGGCCAGCGGCAGCATCTGCTCGTCAGAGCGCAATTGTTCGAAGCCATCGCGGATGGCGGCCGGCGTCATGCTCTGCAGCCACAGACGCTGCACGCCCTTGCCCAGGCCCTTGGCGCGCGTCGTGGCCGTGCTGTCGGCCGCGTACTGCACGATCAGGCGGAAGATCAGTTCACCCTCGCGCCCCGCGTCGCACGCGTTGATCAGGGTCTCGACGTCCTTGCGCTTGATGAGCTTGACCAAGGCATTGAGCCGGCCCTTGCTCTTGTCGATCGGGTTGAGGTCGAAGTGCGGCGGGATGACGGGCAGGTTGTTGAAGCTCCACTTGCCGCGCTTGACGTCGAACTCGTCGGGCGCCTTGATCTCGACCAGGTGACCGACGGCCGAGCTGACCACGTAGTGCTCGGACTCGAAATACTCGTCGTGCTTCTCGAACTTGCCATCGACGGGCGTCAGGGCGCGGACGATGTCTTGGGCCACGGAGGGCTTCTCTGCAATGACCAGGGCTTTGCTCATGAGCGATGTTTGATGTCTTGTCGAAAAGGTTGGCCGCGTTCGTCACTACAATCGGCCTCTCGCGCGCACACATGCGTGCACACGGGTGCGCACACGCACACACGCGCGCCCACCAATTCAATGTACCCAAACTGGCCGATGACGCAAGCCGCCAAGAAAACCCGGACTTCCGCCCCAGCTTCACCGAAGTCGGCCCCGGCACCCTCTTCGTCGCACGGCCCGGCTGTGCGCACGGCCCGCCCCCACGCCGAGCCGCCCACCAGCGGCCGCCGCACCCAGGTGCGCGAATCGGGTGTGCACGGCAAGGGCGTCTACGCCATCCGCCCTCTGCGCGCTGGCGACAAGGTGCTGGAGTACAAGGGCGAGATCATCACCTGGAAGGAAGCGCTGCGCCGCCACCCGCACGACCCCAGCCAGCCCAACCACACCTTCTACTTCCACCTCGACGACGGCCACGTCATCGACGGCAAGCACCAGGGCAACTCGGCCAAGTGGATCAACCACAGCTGCGAGCCCAACCTCGAAGCCGAGCAAGAGGGCGACCGCGTTTTCCTGCTGGCCCTGCGCGACATCGAGCCCGAAGAAGAGCTCTTCTTCGACTACGGCCTGGTCATCGACGAGCGCATGACCGCCAAGCTCAAGAAGGAATACGCCTGCTGGTGTGGCGCTGCGAGCTGCCGAGGCACGATGCTGGCGCCCAAGCGCAGGGGCCGCTGAAGCCTGCGCTCAGCCACGCTGAACGCCTGAGCACACGCGCAACCGACCGACGAGGCCCCGGATGCAGACGCCCCCGATCGATCCGGTCCTGGCCGACCTGAACGCAGCGGCCGAGCGCATCTGGGAGGCCTGCTCCCCCCGCTGGCCCGACTTGAGCCTGGACGTGCTGCCCGAGGTGGGCTCGACCAACACCGAGCTCATGGAACGCGGCCGTCGCGGCCAGACCTGGCCGACCGCACTGGTTGCCGCCAGCCAGACCGCCGGCCGGGGACGCCGAGGCCGCAGCTGGACCGCCCACCCTGGCGACACCCTCACCTTCTCGCTGGGCCTGCCCTTGCAACTCGGCAGCGTGCCCGGCGGTGGCAGCGCCTTGTCGCTGGCCGTGGGCCTGAGCCTGGCCCAATCGCTCGACCGCGCCCTGCAAGCGCGTCAAGCCAGTGGCCTGGGCACCGCCCTGCCCCCCATTGGCCTGAAATGGCCCAATGACCTGTGGCTCGGGTCGCGCAAGCTGGGCGGCATCCTCATCGAGGCCACACCCGCTCCGGGCCTGCCGGGCGGTAAAGACGACGCCGACGGCAGCCGCTGGGTCGTCATCGGCGTGGGGATCAACGTGCGACCAGGCCAGGCACCCGCAGGCTCGGCATGGCTGTCCCGAGGCGCAGACGACCCGCTCGGCGTGGGCGAAGCCTGGTCATGGATCCTGCCCGACCTGCTGGACACCGTGCATCGCTTTGAAGCCACGGGCTTCGCCCCTTTGCTGACCGCCTGGTCTGACCGCGATGTGCTCAAAGGCCAGGAGGTGTCGCTGTGGACCCGGCCCGGCCACATGCCCAACGCCCAGACACCCCCCGACGCCAGCGGCACGGCCCAAGGCGTGGACGAGTCGGGTGCACTGCTCGTGCATACTGCAGGCGGCCTGCAACGCTGGAACAGTGGTGAAGTCAGCGTGCGCCCAGCCCTTGCAGCCCCCCTCACCTGACCCCTGCACGCCCCATGCTCCGCTCCCTGGTGCTCGCCCTGTTGATCGTCAACCTTGGCTTTTTTGCCTGGACCCACGGCTGGCTGAAGGCCTGGGCAGGCATGCCCACCCAGGGGCAACGCGAGCCTCAGCGCCTGAGCGCGCAGCTGCACGCCGAGCAGATCGAGGTGCTGCAGCCGGGTGACACAGTGCAGAACCACGCGCTGCGCCGCCGCACGCCGCCAGCCGAGGCCGCATCGACCCCGGACAGCGCAGCGAGCCCGGCCGAAGCCCCCTCTGCGGCATCCAGCGCCACCGCGCAGCAAGCTGCAGCCACCCCAGCCCTGTGCGTCGAAGCCGGCCCATTCAACCCCGAAGACGCCACCGCCGTCGACAAGACACTGCGGCCCTTGCTGCAAGCAGGCAGCTGGACGCGCCAGAGCATCGCCATCGGAGGTCAGTGGATGGTCTACATGGGCCCCTACAACGACGATGACATCTATGACCGCAAGGTCACGGAGCTCAAGCGGATCAAGGGGCTGAACTTTGACGAAGTGCGCAGCGGCACCTACGCGCGCGGTCTGTCACTGGGCCGCTTCGCCAGCGAAGCCGATGCCGAAACCCGCTTGGGTGGCCTCAAACAACGCGGCATCCGAACCGCCCGCGTGGTGACGATCCGCCCGGCCGGTCAGGTGCACTACCTGCGAGTGGCACAAGCCAACGAGTCGATGCAGGTGACGCTCTCGGGGCTCAAGCTGCCCCAAGGCAAGACATTCACCGCTTGCCGGTCTTGATGATCTGGGCGGTCGCCCTGATGGCCTGATGGCGCCTCAGGCGGGCCCACCACGCTGCACCCAGCATCCAGGCTGCAATGCTCGCCAGCAAGGCCAGCATGCTTGCGTCGCTGGCACCGCCACCGCCGCCACCGCTGCCGCTGCCCGACGAAGACGTGGTCACGTCAGGCGCAGGGCACACGCCCTCGGCGAACAGAGGGGAACTCAGCGCAGCGTTGAGCGCCGCGGCTGCATCCAGGACACCGGCGCCACAAGTGCCGCTGGTGCAAAGGCAGTTGCCCATGGTCACGGAGCTGGCGGAGCTGCACACCGTGCTCGGCAACCCGCTCCCGGACGAAGGAAACGCGGAGGCCGTCTGCATGATCCGATACGCCACGTCGACCGAGCTGAGCGCCGGGTTCACGGCCAGCATCAAGGCCGCCACGCCGGCCACCTGCGGGGCCGCGAAGCTGGTGCCCTCGATGCCATTGACACGGGTTGTGGCCACAGGCGAGGTCGTGCCGGTGTTGCCTAGCATGGCCATGCCTTCGCCCGAATCCCCACTGGCCACGGCCACACCGAAATAGCACTGGCTCGCTCGTGTGCCGTTGACGAGGTTGGCGTATGCCGCCTTTGAGGCGTTCACTTGCAAGCCCGTGGAGGCGATAACACCCTGGCAACTGGCGGGCTTGGATGGCGTTGCGTAGCCTGCAAGGCCATTGCCATTGCCATTGCCAGCCGAAGCGACGATCACCACACCCAGCGAGCGCAGGGTGGCGATGGCATTGCGGTAGAGCGCATCAACGGTGTTGGAGCCCCCCTGGCAATTGCCCACCGAGCCGTAGCTCAGGCTGATCACGCGCGCCGGGTTGGCATTGGTCGGCACACCCGACACGGTCAGACCTGCCGCCCAGTACATCGCCTCGATGATGTCGGAGGAACTGGCGCCACCAACGCCGCCCACCCGGATGGGCAACACCACGGCCTGCCCGGAGATCGGCGCGAAGATGCCCGGCCCCATGCGGTTGCCCGAATTGGGGCTGTCCCACGGGGCGGTCAACATGCTGGTGATCGAGGTGCCGTGCCAGGAGCTGCACAAATTGGGGTTGCTTCCGCAGCCCGACTCGGCGTCACCCGGGTCACGGACGTCGGCGTCTCGGCCGTTGCCGTCATTCGCCACGACGCTGTCCGTGACGAAGTCATAGCCCGTGAATAGGCGGTTGGCGAAATCGAGGTGCGTGGTGGGCACGTCGGTGGTGGTCGCGCCAGCCACCCCCGAATCAAGCACCGCGGTCACGACCGGGTTGAGCGTGCGGCCCTGTAGGAACACCCAGGCTTCAGGGAAGCCTGCGACACCCGGGCGAGCTCCTGCTGTCGGAAAGTCACGCGACTGAATCCAGAACCGCCCGGTGTAATCCACGCTGTTGACGGCCACGCCCGTGGTGGCGCTGGCCGTCTTCATGATCTCGTTGGGAACCGCCCACTCGACGTCCGGGTCCGCGCGCAGGCGCACGGCCTCGGCTTCGGCATCGGCCAGAGCGACGGGCTCGCCTCGGTGCAGCACTTGGGCACCAAACACGGTGTCCTTTTGGACCATGTAGCTCACCCGGTGGCGTTGCGCCACCTGGGACATCAGCATGCGACGCCTCTGGGCGACCTCGGGCGTGAACGACGACGGCCGAGCCATGCCCCGGCCGTCGGCCGTGGTCACCCGCCCATCCTTGAGCTTGACGATGACCCCCATGGCCTGCGGCGCTGACGCCTCGGACGAGGTCGACACAGCGCTGGCATGGTTGGTGGCCATCAAAGCGGCCACGCACCCCCACCACACGGCTCGGCGCCACGAACGAAGGGGATGCTTGCTGCCAAGGCTGTCAACAAAGGTACTCACGCCGTGCTCCTGCACCAGATCCGGAAAAGTGATTATGGTTCGACGCCACCCCAGCACCGCAGCGACAAGACGAACTCAGCAACCTGTTGTCGGCACTGTTGCACATGGGATCAAATGAAAAAGGCCCCATGAAGGGGCCTTGAGCGGCACAAGTCGACGGATCCGGGGGACAACACCACCGAAGCCACCGACCTGGCGTGACAAAGGTCACGCCGAGGCAGCAGGGATCACTTGGCGATGACGCGCGCCATTTCCAGGCACTTGTTGGAGTAACCCCACTCGTTGTCGTACCAGGACACGACCTTCACGAAGGTGCTGTCCAGGGCCAGGCCGGCTTCGGCGTCGAACACCGAGGTGCAGACTTCGCCACGGAAGTCGGTGGCCACGACCTTGTCTTCGGTGTAGCCCAGCACGCCCTTCATGGCGCCTTGGCTGGCGGCCTTCATGGCCTTGCAGATGTCTTCGTACGAAGCTTCCTTGTTCAGCTCGACGGTCAGGTCAACGACCGAGACGTCGGAGGTGGGCACGCGGAAGGCCATGCCGGTCAGCTTCTTGTTCAGCTCGGGGATCACCACGCCCACGGCCTTGGCGGCGCCGGTGCTCGAGGGGATGATGTTTTCCAGGATGCCGCGGCCGCCGCGCCAGTCCTTGTTCGAGGGGCCGTCCACGGTCTTTTGCGTGGCGGTGGCGGCGTGCACAGTCGTCATCAGGCCGCGCTTGATGCCGAAGGTGTCGTTGAGCACCTTGGCCACGGGGGCCAGGCAGTTCGTGGTGCACGAAGCGTTGGAGATGATGGTCTGGCCGGCGTAGGTCTTGTCGTTGACGCCGTAGACGAACATCGGGGTGTCGTCCTTCGAGGGGGCCGACATGATGACCTTCTTGGCACCCGCCTTGATGTGGGCTTCGGCGGTTTCCTTGGTCAGGAACAGGCCGGTCGATTCGATGACGACGTCGGCGCCGACTTCGTCCCACTTCAGCTCGGCCGGGTTCTTGACGGCGGTCAGGCGGATCTTCTTGCCGTTGACGATCAGGTTGTTGCCGTCGATGGCGACTTCACCCTTGAAGCGACCGTGCACGCTGTCGTACTTCAGCATGTAGGCCAGGTAGTCGGGCTCGAGCAGGTCGTTGATGCCGACGATTTCGACGTCGTTGGCAAAGTTCTGGACTGCTGCACGGAACACCATGCGGCCGATGCGGCCGAAGCCGTTGATACCGATCTTGATCGCCATGATGGAAAGACCTTTTGTGAAGGTTTGAGAAGTGGGTGAAAAGGGTCTGCTCAGCGGGTTCGGCGAGGCAGGCCTGGCCGTTGCGGCGCCCAGGTGGTGACCCAGGCGCTGCGGGAAACACGCGATTTTAGGCTTCAGGCGCGCTTCTTGAGCACCTTCAGCACGGTGGCCACCACGTTCTCGGGGGTGAAGCCAAAGTGCTTGAAGAGCACGCCGGCCGGGGCCGACTCGCCGTAGGTGTCGATGCCGACGACCGCGTCCACGCCGTACTTCCACCAGCCGTCGGTGACGCCGGCCTCCACCGCCACGCGAGGCAGGTTGGCCGGCAGCACGGACTTCTTGTAGGCCACGTCCTGGCGGTCGAACACGGTGGTCGAGGGCATGGAGACGACGCGCACGGGCACGCCCATCTCAGCGAGCTGTTGCTGCGCGTGCAGGGCCAGTTGCACCTCGGAGCCGGTGGCCACGATCACGGCCATGGCCTTTTTCTTCAGGCCCACTTCCGAAGGCTCGGCCAGCACGTAAGCACCCTGGGTGATCACGTCGGCGTCCGACTTGGGCGCGTAGGGCAGGTTCTGGCGCGACAGCAGCAGGGCCGACGGGCGGTTCTTGTTGGCCAGGGCCATGGACCAGGCCACGGCCGTTTCGGTGGTGTCGGCCGGACGCCAGACGTCCAGACCGGGGATCAGGCGCAGGCTGGCGGCGTGCTCCACCGACTGGTGGGTCGGGCCGTCTTCGCCCAGGCCGATGGAGTCGTGCGTGAACACGTGGATCACGCGCCGCTTCATCAGCGCAGCCATGCGGATGGCGTTGCGGCTGTAGTCGCTGAAGGTCAGGAAGGTGCCGGCGTAGGGGATGTAGCCACCGTGCAGGGCCACGCCGTTCATGATGGCGGCCATGCCGAACTCGCGCACACCGTAGTTGATGTGGCGGCCGGGCTTGCCGTCGGTGGTCACGACCTTGCTGTCGTCGCCCACGCGGAAGGCCAGCGTGCTCTTGGTGTTGGTCAGGTTCGAGCCGGTCAGGTCGGCCGAGCCGCCCAGCATTTCGGGCACGGCGGCGGTGAAGAACTCGAGCGCGATCTGGCTGGCCTTGCGGCTGGCCACGGTCTCGGCCTTGTCGTGGGCAGAAGCCACGGCTTCGACGGCGATTTCAGCGAAGTTGGCGGGCAGCTCGCCCTTCATGCGGCGCTCGAACTCGGCGGCCTCAGCGGGGAACAGGGCCTTGTAGGCCTCGAAGCGCTGGTTCCAGTCGGCCACCAGCAGCTCGCCGTCGGCGCGAGCATCCCAGTCGGCGCGGACCTCTTCGGGGATCACGAAGGCCTCGTGCGACCAGCCGATGGCTTCGCGCGTCAGCTTGATCTCGTCGCCACCCAGCGGCTCGCCGTGGGCCTTGGCCGTGTTGGCGCGGTTGGGCGAGCCCTTGCCGATGTGGGTCTTGCAGACGATCAGGGTCGGCTTGTCGGCCGACAGCTTGGCCTTGACGATGGCGCCATCGACGGCGTCCACATCGTGGCCGTCAACCGGGCCGATGACGTTCCAGCCGCAAGCCTCAAAGCGCTGGGGCGTGTTGTCGATGAACCAGGGCGTGACCTGGCCGTCGATGGAGATGCCGTTGTCGTCGTACAGGGCGATCAGCTTGTTCAGCTTCCAGGCACCGGCCAGGGCCACGGCCTCGTGGCTGATGCCTTCCATCAGGCAGCCGTCGCCCAGGAAGGCATAGGTGTGGTGGTTGACGATGTCGTGGCCGGGGCGGTTGAACTCGGCGGCCAGCAGCTTCTCGGCCAGCGCCATGCCCACGGCGTTGGTGATGCCCTGACCCAGCGGACCGGTGGTGGTCTCGACACCCGGGGTGATGCCGACCTCGGGGTGGCCCGGGGTCTTGCTGTGCATCTGGCGGAAGGCCTTGAGGTCGTCGATGGACAGGTCGTAGCCCGACAGGTTCAGCAGGGCGTAAATCAGCATCGAGGCATGACCGTTGGACAGCACGAAGCGGTCGCGGTCGAACCAGGCGGGCTGCGCCGGGTGGTGGCGCAGGTGACGGCTCCACAGGGCCACGGCCATGTCCGCCATGCCCATCGGTGCACCAGGGTGACCGGAATTGGCTTGCTGGACGGCGTCCATGGCCAGCGCACGGATGGCGTTGGCCATGGCGGTGATGTTTTTGGTGGGTTGGGACATGGCGGGCAGAGGGGGTTGGGCTGCGGGAAACCTCAGATTTTAGCGCGGTGTGGACGACGACATGGCTGGGCCTGCCAAACGGTTGGCAGGCTTTCCTGATGCGGCCTATACAACAAAAATAAAAATGTTGTATAACTTCGCATGCCTGAGCACTTCACCGACCTGCCCGTCTCCGCCGCCACGGCGTTCGCACAACTGCAAACCGCCGCCATGGCGGCTGAACTGGCCCGAGACGTTTCGCACCTGCAAGGCAGCTTTTCGACCAAGGTGGTGAAAGGGACCCGGCAGTGGTACTTCGCTTACCGCGAAAACACCCACTCGGTCAGGCAGATCTACGTGGGGCCGGACAACGAAGAAGTGCAGCACGTGATCGAGAGGGCGCGCCAGCAAGCCCCGCTTGAAAAACTCAAACCCCTTGCCAAATCCGCGTTGGCCTTGGGCTGCGCGCCCATCCAGCGCAAACACCTCAGCGTCATCCTGCGGCTCAACGAGTTTGGTTTCTTCAGGGCGGGCGGCGTGCTCATCGGCACGCATGCCTTCCTAGCATATGCCAACCAATTGGGCGTGCGCTGGAACAGCCCCGACCAGACCTCGGACATCGACTTTGCCCACGCAGGGCGCAATGTGTCGATTGCCTTGCCAGCCACGATTGACGCTCAACCCCACTCGGCGCTCACCACGATGGAGGGCGGCTTCTTGCCACTGGTGCAGTACCGAGGCAGCGCAGGCGCGTCGTACAAGCACAAAGACGAACCCGAGTTTCAGGTTGACTTCCTGACGACGCGAACCTCTGACAGCGAAGAACCCATCCACATCGATAACCTCGACGTGGCTTTGCAACCGCTGCGGTTCATGGAGTTTTCACTGGAAGGCGTTCAACAGACCACGCTGTTCGACCCAACCGGGCGATGCGTGGTGGTCAACCTGCCCGCACCGGAGCGGTACGCCGTGCACAAATTGCTGATCATCGGCGAGCGCGCTGGGGCGTTCAAGGCCAAGATCAGCAAAGACCTGGCGCAGGCGGCGGCCTTGATGAGCTACTTTGCGGCCAACGACCCGGATGCCTTGCAGGAGGCATGGGCCGATGCGTTGAGCAGGGGGCCGGGGTGGCGGAAGCGGGCGTTGGAGGGCGCGAAGGCGTTGGAGAAGGTGGCGCCGGAGCTTGCGCAGGCACTGGGGCGCGAATGATGGGGCAACCAGCACCCCTGGTAGGGCCTCGATCGATCCGGCTGATCGGGTCATGTTGGCCACATGACGAATAAATCAGCGGCGCAAGACAAGACAGATCACGGATGGCGTTGGCCATGGCGGTGATGTTTTGGGTGGGTTGGGACCTGGCGCGGAGAGGAGGACTGTGGTAGGCCACTTATGTCAGCTGTCTGAAACAGACCATGGAGCAACCACGAAAACAGCAATCGACTTGCCCGTTGTTACTGCCTTGGACAACTCAATACAAAAAGCCCGCAGACTTCGAGTCTGCGGGCTGTCCAAACAAACTAGGCTGACTTCAGCTCGATATCAACCGCGGCAAGGAGCGGGAGCCAAGTTTGCAGGCAACGTAGCAGCGTTCGTATAACCGTTGGAGTCAGCGCGACCAGCAGCGTAGCAAGTCCATACGATCGGACCTTCTGGAATCGTACCAGCGGCGAGAGCCGCCCCGTTAAACGAGGGGGCGATCACGAGCGTATTGGCACCTGCAGCAGAAACCGCACCGGTAAACGTAATAGTGATGACGCCGGTAGCGGTATCACCCTCAACCGAGGTGACATTCGGAGAGTTGATGGTGTAGGTGCAGGTGCCTGCGGCATTGCAGGTGGTAGGGGCAGCAGCCGTACCAGTTCTCGCACCTGCAACAAAACCTCCGTTTGCATCGGCTGTACCAGCAGCGGCGTTCTCAGCCACTGCAATTTTAAGGTCATCAGAGAGGGCAAGACCTTCGGAAACGCGAGCCCGGCGCGTGTAGTCCTGATAAGCCGGCAGCGCCACAGCCGCCAAAATACCAATGATCGCCACGACGATCATCAGTTCGATCAGGGTGAAACCTTGTTGAACGCGCTTCATGTTGAACTCCTCGGCCTCACGGGCCACTGGTAAAAACGGTTTGCAATCCGCGACCGACTTCGCCGACCGCACACCAGACATGGTGCAGCCGGCGTGCCAGCTTTCAGAGCTCGAAAAAACGTGATTTCCTGCTCGGTTTCCCTCGAACCACCCCACCCAACCAACACGCTTGGTCGGTTGTGTTTCAAGGCGTCAGCCGAAAAACGTCACCCAAAGGTCTGAGCTGACAATTTTCGTCATCTTCGCAAAGGCTTGCCTTCAAGCACACCCTCGCTAACATTTGCGCATGCTCCATGGAGACACATCATGCGCATGACCCTTGTTGATCCACCCCCATCCACCCGCAAGGCCACCAACGTCTCTTTGGGCGCCAACCTGCTGGACGAAGCCAAGGCGCTGCGCATCAACATTTCCCAGGCGGCAGAAGCGGGCCTGAGTCAGGCGGTGGCGGCCAAACGCGCCGAGTTGTGGCTGCAGGCCAACCTCGAAGCGCTTGAGAGTTCCAACGCCCACGTGGAACGCAACAGGCTGCCCCTCGCCCGGCACAGGCAGTTCTGATGGCCCGGTTTTCGGTCTAAGCCAACCCGGAAGGCCCCGGCTACCTGATGGACGGGCGGCCCAACCTGCTCACCGCTCTTAACACGTGGTCGCTGCGCTCGATTGCCTGTTCCAGGAGGTTTGATCAGCCTTGCGCCGACACCCACGCCAGCAAGCGCGTTTGCTGGCCGGGTTCGATCGGCAATGCGCGAACCCGCGCTGCCAAGGTTTCAGCATTCACGATGCCGTGCTTCATGGCCTCACGCACGAACACCCAGTCCTTGTCGCGCCCAGCAGCCAGCTTGGCCGCGCACAAATCAGCTGGGTCCAGGCACAACCCGACTTTCAAGTCGGTGTTCTGGTTCTGCAGTCGGACCAAGCGCCCTTGCCAGCCGTCAGGCAGCACAGCGGTTTCCGGCCCCACGCCCTGAGCGTAGTAGCCAAAGCGTTCGTGAAATGGCGAGCCTTCGCCGATGGCGCCATCGATCAAATCCGCCAGCTCAGGCATGTTGGCCGGGTAGATGTCGGCCTCCATCGAGACCGTCAGCGAATCCGGAGGGTTGGGCACCGCGCCCAGAATCGATTGGCTGCCAACGACAACCACCTCGTAGTCGTTGGTGATGGCCGACGCAGCCCGAATCAGATGCTCCAGCTCATGCCTTTGCATGCGAGTTCCGCCATTGCTTGATGATCGCGAACCGCTCCTGTGACGTCAGCAGGCAGGCAAGGGGCGAACTCTGGCGCAGTTGCGCCGCACGCTCTGTGTCCTCCAGCGCCACCGTCAGCACGCCACTGCCACCATCGGTATCCAGCAGGCGCTGCCACTCATCCAGATCGGGGGCCGTGCGAGCAGACGAGGCCGCGCGCCAGCGAGCCAGGATGGCGCGAGCGCGCGACAGCAGCGCCGGCTCGCGTTCAAGCTTCTCCACGGCAAGGCGGTGGATGGCCAGGCTGCGGCGGTCAAGGTCTGAGTGCTGCAAAGACATGATGGTTCAACTTAAGCCAACCGAGCCGAGCACGTCAAGCGTCACTCTTCGACAGGCGCATGAAACCGCAGCCCCTCGCGCAGCGGCTCGATCCGGTGCCGGCTGTCCAGCGCCCGCACCTGCGACAGCACCGCCGGCACCTCGCCGGGCTTGGGGTGGGTGATGTAGACGCTGACCTCGCCATCCAACTGCGCCAGCTCCTGGGCCAGCGTCTGCGGTGACAGGTGCCCACTGATGTTCGCCAGGTGCGCCTCTTCGTTGCCAAACGCGGTCTCGATCACCAACTGAGCAATGCGCTCACCCTGCAGCGCCTGCCACAAGGCCGGGTTGGGGCCCGTGTCACCCGTGAACACCCACCAGCCCTGCGGCGTCTCGATGCCAAAGCCCACCGCTGGCACCGTGTGCGCCGCCGGCAGCACGTGCACCAGCCGGTCGTCGACACCGCCGCGTGCCGGGAAGCGCAGCACCTCACCCACCTGGAACTCGTGAAAAACCAGCACCGGGTGCTGGGCGCTGGGCAGGCGCGTGAAATCGGGCCAGATCACGCCATTGAAGATGTGGGCGCGCAAGGCGGCCAGCGTCTCGGGCAGGGCGTGAACGTGGATGGGGCGCAGGCTGCTCAGGCCCGCGCCCATGCGCAACTTGATGACCGTGTCGGCCAGCAGCGGGATGCTGAGCACGTGGTCCAGGTGGCTGTGCGTGATCAGGACGTGGTCGATGCGGGCGAGCTCGTCCAGGCGCAACTCGCCCACGCCACTGCCCGCGTCGATGAGGATGTCGTCATCGAGCAGGAAGGCCGTGGTGTGGCAGCGCGCCGCGATCGAGCCGAAGCAGCCGAGGACGCGGATCATGGTGCTGGCTCGTGGGGTTGAGCCCGCTCGTTCAGGCCTGAACGAACTGCATCTGGGTGCCGGCCAGCTCGATCACGTCGCCGCTCTTGAGGTGGACCGGGTCGGCCGCGACGGGCGAGCCGTTGACCGTGGGGCGGGCGGAGCCTTCGACGTGGGCGAAGACGTAGCCACCCGGGCGCTTGGTGATGGAGGCCACCTGCACGCCAGGCTTGCCCACCGTGGTGACGACCTTGGTCAGCGCGACCTCGCGGCCGGCTGCGGCACCGTTGAGCACCTTGATGGAGGCCGGGCTCTGGCTGGGCAGGCTGCCGAAGCCGCTGGGGCCCTGGGCCATGGCAGCACCGAAAGCGCCCGGCGTGGTGGAAGGGCCGGTCGGAGTGGCTGCAGCCGCGTGGGCTTGCGCGCCCAGCGCCGTCGGCAGCGGCGTGCCCGGCCGCATGATCATCGTCTTTTCGTAGTCGGAGCCTTCGTCCGCCAGGAACTTGATCTTGTACTTGCCGATCTCGACCGTGTAGAT
>CAYJXE010000003.1:0-182635 GCA_964373965.1 uncultured Aquabacterium sp.
GAAGGTTTCATCACCACCTCCGCCGACACCCTGATCAACTGGTCGAAGACCGGCTCGCTGTGGCCGATGACCTTCGGCCTGGCGTGCTGCGCGGTCGAGATGATGCACGCGGGTGCCGCGCGCTACGACATCGACCGCTTCGGCATGCTGTTCCGCCCCAGCCCTCGTCAGTCCGACCTGATGATCGTGGCCGGCACGCTGTGCAACAAGATGGCACCTGCGCTGCGCAAGGTCTACGACCAGATGGCCGAGCCCCGCTGGGTGCTGTCCATGGGCTCGTGCGCCAACGGCGGCGGCTACTACCACTACAGCTACTCGGTGGTGCGCGGTTGCGACCGCATCGTGCCCGTCGACGTCTACGTGCCGGGCTGCCCCCCGACCGCTGAAGCGCTGCTCTACGGCATCTTGCAGCTGCAAGCCAAGATCCGCCGTGAGAACACCATCGCCCGCTGATCAGGAAGCACGCGCATGAGCCAGAAACTCGCCACCCTGCAAGCCGCCCTGGAGTCCGCTCTGGGTGACAAGATCAAGCGCCTGGTCGTCGACCGCGGCGAGATCACCATCACCGTTTCCGCTGCCGACTACGAAGGCGTGGCGCTCACGCTGCGTGACGACGCCTCGCTGAAGTTCGAGCAGTTGATGGACCTGTGCGGCATCGATTACTCGGCCTACAAGGACGGAGCCGAAAGCATCTACACCGAAGGCCCGCGGTTTTGCGTCGTCAGCCACCTGCTGTCGGTGACCAAGAACTGGCGCGTGCGCCTGAAGGTGTTTGCCCTGGATGACGACTTCCCCGTCGTCAAGTCGGTCAACCCGATCTGGAACGCAGCCAACTGGTTCGAGCGCGAAGCCTTCGACCTGTATGGCATCGTGTTCGATGGCCACGAAGACCTGCGCCGCATCCTGACCGACTACGGCTTCATCGGTCACCCCTTCCGCAAGGACTTCCCGGTGTCCGGCCACGTCGAGATGCGCTACGACGCCGAGCAAAAACGCGTGATCTACCAGTCGGTGTCCATCGAGCCGCGCGAGATCACCCCGCGCATCATCCGCGAAGACAACTACGGTGGTCTGCACTGATCGCTGGAGCACTGAGTCATGGCTGAAATCAAGAACTACACCCTGAACTTCGGTCCGCAGCACCCTGCGGCACACGGCGTGCTGCGCCTGGTGCTGGAGCTGGACGGCGAAGTCATTCAGCGCGCCGACCCCCACATCGGCCTGCTGCACCGCGCCACCGAAAAGCTGGCCGAGTCCAAGACCTACATCCAGTCGCTGCCCTACATGGACCGCCTGGACTACGTCTCGATGATGAGCAACGAGCACGCCTACTGCCTGGCCATCGAAAAGATGCTGGGCGTGGACGTGCCGGTTCGCGCGCAGTACATCCGCGTGATGTTCGCGGAAATCACCCGCGTGCTGAACCACCTGCTCTGGCTGGGCTGCCACGGTTTCGACTGCGGCGCCATGAACATCCTGATCTACTGCTTCCGCGAGCGCGAAGACCTCTTCGACATGTACGAAGCGGTGTCGGGCGCGCGCATGCACGCGGCCTACTTCCGTCCGGGTGGCGTCTACCGCGACCTGCCGGACACCATGCCGCAGTACAAGGCCAGCAAGATCCGCAACGCCCGCGCCATCTCGAAGCTCAACGAGAACCGCCAGGGCTCGCTGCTGGACTTCATCGACGACTTCACGCAGCGCTTCCCCAAGCTGGTGGACGAGTACGAGACCCTGCTGACCGACAACCGCATCTGGAAACAGCGCACCGTCGGCATCGGCGTGGTCAGCCCCGAGCGCGCCCTGCAGATGGGCATGACCGGCGCCATGCTGCGTGGCTCGGGCATCGTCTGGGACCTGCGCAAGCACCAGCCCTACGACGTCTACGACAAGCTGGACTTCGACATCCCCGTTGGCACCAACGGCGACTGCTACGACCGCTACGTGGTCCGCGTGGAAGAGCTGCGCCAGTCCAACCGCATCATCAAGCAGTGCGTGGACTGGCTTCGCCAGAACCCGGGCCCGGTCATCACCGATAACCACAAGGTGGCACCGCCTTCACGCGTCGAGATGAAGTCGTCGATGGAGGAGCTGATCCACCACTTCAAGCTCTTCACCGAAGGCTTCCACGTGCCCGAGTCCGAGGCTTATGCCGCGGTCGAGCACCCCAAGGGCGAGTTCGGCATCTACCTGGTGTCCGACGGCGCCAACAAGCCTTATCGCCTGAAGATCCGCGCCCCTGGCTTCCCGCACCTGGCCGCCCTGGACGAGATGTCCAAGGGTCACATGATTGCCGACGCCGTGGCCATCATCGGCACGATGGACATCGTGTTCGGTGAGATCGACCGCTGAGTGAACGCGACAACGAGCAGCCCCACCATGTTGAGCGAACAAACCAAAGCGCGGTTCGACCGCGAACTCGCCAAGTACCCGGCCGACCAGCGCATTTCCGCGGTCATGGCCTGCCTGTCCATCCTCCAGCAGGAGCGTGGCTGGGTTTCGTCCGAGAGCGAGCAGGAGCTGGCCGACTACCTGGGTGTGGCCCCGATGGCCGTCCACGAAGTCACCAGCTTCTACAACATGTACAACCAGAAGCCGGTGGGCCAGTTCAAGTTGAACGTGTGCACCAACCTGCCGTGCCAGTTGCGCGATGGTGAAAAGGCCCTGCAGCACGTCTGCAGCAAGCTGGGCGTCGAGCCCTATGGCACCACCGCCGATGGCGTGTTCACCGTGCAGCCCAGCGAGTGCCTGGGCGCCTGCGCCGATGCGCCGGTGATGCTGGTCAATGACCGTCAGATGCTGAGCTTCATGAGCAACGAGAAGCTGGACCAGCTGCTCGACCTCCTGAAGTCCAACGCCAAGTGAAGGGCAGGGCGATGATCGATCTCTCCCAATTCCAGGCGACCGGCAAGGAAACCGTTTTCCACGGCCGCCACATCAACCCCCAGATCTACGCCGACATCAACGGCAGCAACTGGTCCATCAAGGACTATGAAGCCCGTGGTGGTTACGCAGCCCTGCGCAAGATCCTGGGCAAGGACGGCGGCGAAGGCATGACGCAAGACGTCGTCATCGCCGAGGTCAAGGCTTCCGGTCTGCGTGGCCGTGGCGGTGCCGGCTTCCCCACGGGCCTGAAGTGGAGCTTCATGCCCCGCGCATTCCCGGGTCAGAAGTACCTGGTGTGCAACTCCGACGAGGGTGAACCGGGCACGGCGAAGGATCGCGAGATCCTGATGCACAACCCGCACACCGTCATCGAAGGCATGATCATCGCGGCCTACGCGATGGGCATCTCGGTGGGCTACAACTACATCCACGGCGAGATCTTCGAGGTCTACGAGCGCTTCGAAGCGGCCCTGGAAGAAGCCCGCGCCGCCGGTTACCTGGGTGACAACATCCTGGGCAGCGGTTTCAGCTTCCAGCTGCACGCGCACCACGGGTTTGGCGCCTACATCTGCGGTGAAGAAACCGCGCTGATCGAGTCGATCGAAGGCAAGAAGGGTCAGCCCCGCTTCAAGCCGCCTTTCCCGGCGAGCTTCGGTGTGTACGGCAAGCCCACCACCATCAACAACACCGAAACCTTCGCGGCCGTTCCCTGGATCATCCGCAACGGTGGCGAGGCCTATCTGGCCGTCGGCAAGCCCAACAACGGTGGCACCAAGCTGTTCACCGTCTCGGGCGACGTCGAGATGCCCGGCAACTTCGAGGTCCCGCTGGGCACGCCGTTCAGCACCTTGCTGGAGCTGGCCGGTGGTGTTCGCAAGGGTCGCAAGCTCAAGGCCGTGATCCCGGGTGGCTCGTCTTCGCCGGTGATCCCTGCCGACGTGATGATGGGCCTGACGATGGACTACGACGCCATCGCCAAGGCGGGCTCCATGCTGGGCTCGGGCGCGGTCATCGTGCTCGACGACTCGCGCTGCATGGTCAAGAGCCTGCTGCGCCTGAGCTACTTCTACATGCACGAGTCCTGCGGTCAGTGCACGCCTTGCCGCGAAGGCACGGGCTGGCTGTGGCGTGTGGTGCAGCGCATCGAGGCTGGCCAGGGCCGCCTCGAAGACATCGACCTGCTGAACTCGGTCGCCGACAACATCCAGGGCCGCACCATCTGCGCGCTGGGTGACGCCGCCGCCATGCCGGTGCGTGCCTTCATCAAGCACTTCCGCGAAGAGTTCGTGCACCACATCGAGCACAAGACCTGCGTGGTCCCGGCCTACATCTGAACTGGGCATAGACATGGTTGAAATCGAAATCGACGGCCGAAAGGTCCAGGTCCAGGAAGGCTCCATGCTGATCCGGGCCGCCGAAGAACACGGCACCTACATCCCGCACTTCTGCTATCACAAGAAGCTGTCGGTGGCGGCCAACTGCCGCATGTGCTTGGTGGACATCGAGAAGGCTCCCAAGCCCATGCCCGCCTGCGCCACCCCCGTGACGCAGGGCATGATCGTTCGCACCAAGAGCGACAAGGCCATCAAGGCCCAGCAGTCCGTCATGGAGTTCCTGCTGATCAACCACCCGCTGGATTGCCCGATCTGCGACCAGGGTGGTGAGTGCCAGCTGCAAGACCTGGCCGTGGGCTACGGCGCAGGCAAGTCGCGCTACGAAGAAGAAAAGCGCGTGGTCTTCCCCAAGGACGTCGGCCCGCTGATCTCCATGGAAGAGATGAGCCGCTGCATCCAGTGCACCCGCTGCGTGCGCTTCGGCCAGGAAATCGCCGGCGTGATGGAACTCGGCATGTCCAACCGCGGCGAGCACTCCGAGATCGAGACCTTCGTGGGCCGTTCGATCGACTCCGAGCTGTCGGGCAACATGATCGACATCTGCCCGGTCGGCGCGCTCACCAGCAAGCCCTTCCGCTACAGCGCCCGCACCTGGGAGCTGTCGCGCCGCAAGAGCGTCTCGCCCCATGACTCCACCGGTGCCAACCTGATCGTGCAGGTCAAGAACGGCAAGGTGATGCGCGTGGTGCCGCTCGAGAACGAGTCGGTCAACGAGTGCTGGATCGCCGACCGCGACCGCTTCAGCTACGAGGCGCTCAACAGCGGCGATCGCCTGACCCAGCCCATGATCAAGCAGGGCGGTCAGTGGCGCGAAGTCGACTGGACGACCGCCCTCGAGTACGTGGCCAATGGCCTCAAGGGTGTCAAGACCGAGCACGGTGCCGCCGCCATCGGCGCGCTGGCCACCGAGCACAGCACCGTTGAAGAGCTCTACCTGCTGGGTCAGCTGGTTCGTGGCCTGGGCTCCGACAACGTCGACACCCGCCTGCGCAACGCCGACTTCACCACCGGTGCCGGCGCTCGCTGGCTGGGCCTGCCCGTGGCCGAGCTGAGCACGCTGGACCGCGCCCTGGTGGTCGGCTCCTTCCTGCGCAAGGACCACCCGCTGTTCGCTTCGCGCCTGCGCCAGGCCACCAAGCGCGGTGCCAAGGTGTCGGCCATCGGCGCCGCCAACGACGACTGGCTGATGCCGCTGGCCCAACGCGTGACCGTGGCACCGAGCGCCTGGGCCCAAGCCCTGGCCGACGTGGCGGTGGCCATCGCCGCTCAGAATGGTGCCACCGCTCCTTGCAACGGCACCGCCACCGACGCCGCCAAGGCCATCGCCGCCTCGCTGCTGTCCGGCCAGAACAAGGCCGTGCTGCTGGGCAACGCCGCTGCGCAACACCCGCAAGCTTCGACGCTGCAGGCCCTGGGTCAGTGGATCGCCGAGCAGACCGGCGCCAAGCTGGGCTTCCTGTCCGAGTCGGCCAACACCGTGGGCGCACAACTCGTCGGCGCTCAACCCCAGCAAGGCGGCCTCAACGCTGGCCAGATGCTGTCCGGCAAGTCGATCAAGGCCCTCGTGCTGATGGGCGTCGAGCCCGAGTTCGACAGCGCCAACCCTGCCGCCGCCGTGCAAGCCGTGCAAGCCGCTGAAATGGTCGTGGTCATGAGCCCCTTCAAGGGCGCAGCCCCCGAATACGCCGACGTGATCCTGCCTGTTGCGCCTTTCAGCGAAACCTCGGGCACCTTCGTCAACGCCGAAGGCCGCGCACAGAGCTTCCACGGCGTGGTCAAGCCCCTGGGCGAGACCCGTCCGGCCTGGAAGGTGCTGCGCGTGCTGGGAACGATGCTGGGCCTGAACGACTTCGCCTTCGAGACCTCGGAAGAGGTCAAGGCCCGCGCCCTGGGTGACCTGGCCGCGCTGCCCGCCAAGTTGAACAACGCCACCTCGGCCGCCATCACCCTGAGCGCCGGCACCGGTGTCCTGGAACGCCTGGCCGACCTGCCCATCTACAGCGCCGACGCCCTGGTGCGCCGCTCGCCCTCGCTGCAAGCCACGGCCGATGCCAAGGCGCCTGTCGCCAGCCTGCCGCCCGCTCTGTGGGCCGAGTTGGGGCTGAGCGAAGGCGCGCAGGTCAAGGTGTCGCAAGACGCGGCCTCGGCCGTGCTGCCCGCCGTGCTCGACGCCAGCCTGCCGGCCAACGTCGTGCGCGTGCCCACCGGCCACGCCGCCACCGCCACGCTGGGCGCCGCCTTCGGCGCCATCCGCGTCGAAAAGGCCTGAAGGGCAGGGGAGACAAGCAATGATTGATGCCCTCTACAACGCTGGAGCCACCAACCTCGGTGCCGCATGGCCCGTGGTCTGGTCGCTCATCAAGATCGTGGCCCTGCTGCTGCCGCTGCTGGGCTGCGTCGCCTACCTGACCCTGTGGGAGCGCAAGGCCATCGGCTGGTCGCAGATCCGCCCGGGCCCCAACCGCACCGGCCCTGGTGGCCTGCTGCAGCCCATCGCCGACGCCGTCAAGCTGATCTTCAAGGAGATCATCACCCCGACGGCGGCCAACAAGGGCCTGTTCTTCTTGGGCCCGATCATGACCATCATGCCGGCCCTGGCCGCCTGGGCCGTGATCCCCTTCGGCCCCGAAGTGGCCCTGGCCAATGTCAACGCCGGCCTGTTGTTCCTGATGGCCATCACCTCGATGGAGGTCTATGGCGTGATCATCGCCGGCTGGGCCTCGAACTCGAAGTACGCCTTCCTGGGTGCGCTGCGCGCCTCGGCCCAGATGGTGTCGTATGAAATCGCGATGGGTTTCTGCTTCGTGGTCGTGCTGATGACCGCCGGCTCGCTCAACATGACCGACATCGTGCTGAGTCAGAACAAGGGCCAGTTTGCCGACATGGGCCTGAGCTTCCTGTCCTGGAACTGGCTGCCGCTGCTGCCCATCACCGTCGTGTACTTCATCTCCGGCCTGGCCGAGACCAACCGCCACCCCTTCGACGTGGTCGAAGGCGAGTCGGAAATCGTGGCCGGTCACATGATCGAGTACTCGGGCATGTCCTTCGCCATGTTCTTCCTGGCCGAGTACGCCAACATGATCCTGGTCTCGACCCTGTGCGCGATCATGTTCTTCGGCGGCTGGCTGCCCCCGATCGAGGCCCTGAGCTTCATCCCGGGCTGGATCTGGCTGGGGCTGAAGGCCTTCGTCATCGTCACCATGTTCCTGTGGGTGCGCGCTTCGTTCCCGCGCTTCCGCTACGACCAGATCATGCGCCTGGGCTGGAAGATCTTCATCCCCGTCACCCTGGTCTGGCTGATCGTGGTGGGCATCTGGATGATGTCGCCCTGGAACATCTGGAACTGAGACTGAGAGGACACCCCACCATGAGCACGTCCTTCAAGGAATTCGTCTCCAGCTTCTTCCTGCTGGAACTCTTCAAGGGCCTGGCCGTCACCGGCCGGCACTTCCTGAAACCGCACATCACCGTGCAGTTCCCGGAAGAAAAGACCCCGATGTCGCCGCGCTTCCGTGGCCTGCACGCCCAGCGCCGCTATGACAACGGCGAAGAGCGCTGCATCGCCTGCAAGCTGTGCGAAGCGGTCTGCCCGGCCATGGCCATCACCATCGAGTCGGCCGTGCGCGAAGACGGCCAGCGACGCACCACGCGCTACGACATCGACCTGACCAAGTGCATCTTCTGCGGTTTCTGCGAAGAAAGCTGCCCGGTCGATGCCATCGTCGAAACGCACATCTTCGAATACCACGGTGAAAAGCGTGGCGACCTGTACTTCACCAAGGACATGCTCCTGGCCGTGGGCGATCGCTACGAAAAAGACATCGCTGCCAACAAGGAGGCGGACGCGAAATATCGCTGACCGATCATGGACACCTTCAGCCTACTTTTCTACACCTTCGCCTTCGTGCTGGTCTACGCGGGCTTCCGCGTGATCACCGCCAAGAGCCCGGTGACCGCGGCCCTGCACCTGGTGCTGGCCTTTGCCAGCGCCTCGTGCGTCTGGATGCTCCTGCAGGCCGAGTTCCTCGCCATCGCCCTCGTGCTCGTGTACGTGGGGGCGGTGATGGTGCTCTTCCTGTTCGTGGTGATGATGCTCGACATCAACACCGACTCGCTGCGCCAGGGTTTCTGGAAGCACTTCCCGGTGGCCGGCATCATCGGCGTGATCATCGCCCTGGAAATGTCCTTCGTGCTGACCCGCGGCTTTGACCTGCCGACGGCCAAGCCGATGCCGCCCGAAGTCGCCCAGGTGGCCAACACCAAGGCGCTGGGCATCGACCTCTACACCAACTACCTGTTCCCGGTGCAGGTGGCTGCGGTCATCCTGCTGGTGGGCATCATCGCCGCCATCGCCCTGACCCTGCGTCAGCGCAAGGACTCGCGCTCGCAGAACGTCGGTGAGCAGGTCCGCGTCAAGAAGGCCGACCGCCTGCGCGTGGTCAAGGTGGCGCCTCAGGTCGAGGCCCCGGCTGCCGCTCAACAAGAAGAAGGAGGCAAGGCATGACCACCTCGATCACCCTCGGGCACTTCTTGTCGCTCGGCGCCATCCTGTTCGCGATGTCGGTCATCGGCATCTTCCTGAACCGCAAGAACCTGATCGTGCTGCTCATGGCCATCGAGCTGATGCTCCTGGCCGTGAACATGAACTTCGTGGCCTTTTCCCACTACCTGGGGAACATGGACGGCCAGGTTTTCGTGTTCTTCATCCTGACCGTGGCGGCCGCCGAGTCGGCCATCGGTCTGGCCATCCTGGTGGTGTTGTTCCGAAATCGCTCGTCGATCAACGTGGACGAACTCGACACCCTCAAGGGCTGATGCGACGCCAGGAGAACAAGAACCATGTCTGAGCTTTCCCTCAACTCCCTGCTGGCGGTGCCCCTGGCGCCGCTGGTCGGATCGATCGTGGCGGGCCTTTTCGGCGGCTACATCGGTCGCCGTCCGGCCCACCTGATCACCATCCTGGGTGTGCTGGTGTCCTTCATCATCTCGGCGATGACGCTCAAGGCCGTCGCCGTCGATGGCGCGAGCTTCAACGCCACCGTCTACGAGTGGATGACCCTGGGCTCCCTCAAGATGGAAGTCGGCTTCATGGTCGACGGCCTGACCGCGATGATGATGTGCGTGGTGACCTTCGTGTCGCTGATGGTGCACATTTACACCATTGGCTACATGGAAGAAGACGACGGCTACCAACGCTTCTTCTCGTACATCTCGCTGTTCACCTTCTCGATGTTGATGCTCGTGATGAGCAACAACCTGCTGCAGCTGTTCTTCGGTTGGGAAGCGGTGGGCCTGGTGTCGTACCTGCTGATCGGCTTCTGGTTCAAGAAGCCCACGGCCATCTTCGCCAACATGAAGGCCTTCCTGGTCAACCGCGTGGGTGACTTCGGCTTCATCCTGGGCATCGGCCTGCTGCTGGCCTACACCGGCACGCTCAACTACACCGAGCTGTTCGCCAAGGCGAACGAGCTGACCGCCTTGAGCCTGCCCAAGACCGACTGGTCCCTGATCACGGTCATCTGCATCTGCCTGTTCATCGGTGCGATGGGCAAGTCGGCGCAGTTCCCGCTGCACGTGTGGCTGCCTGACTCGATGGAAGGCCCGACCCCGATCTCCGCGCTGATCCACGCCGCCACCATGGTGACGGCCGGCATCTTCATGGTCACGCGCATGTCGCCGCTGTTCGAGCTGTCCGACGCTGCGCTGAACTTCATCCTGGTGATCGGCTCCATCACGGCGCTGTTCATGGGCTTTTTGGGCATCATCCAGAACGACATCAAGCGCGTGGTGGCTTACTCCACGCTGTCGCAGCTGGGTTACATGACCGTGGCCCTGGGCCTGTCGGCCTACAACGTGGCCGTCTTCCACCTGATGACGCACGCCTTCTTCAAGGCCTTGCTGTTCCTCGGTGCGGGCTCGGTCATCATCGGCATGCACCACGATCAGGACATCCGCAACATGGGTGGCCTGTGGAAGCGCATGCCCATCACCTGGATCACCTCGCTGCTGGGCTCGCTGGCCCTGATCGGCACGCCGTTCTTCGCCGGTTTCTACTCGAAGGACTCGATCCTGATCGCCGTCGAGCACAGCCACCTGCCGGCCGCTGGTTTCGCCCAGTTCGCCGTGATGACGGGTGTCTTCGTGACCGCCTTCTACAGTTTCCGGATGTACTTCCTGGTCTTCCATGGCAAGGAGCGCTTCCACCACAAGCCGTTCCCTGGCGAGCACGATCACCACGATGACCATGGCGATCACCACCATGAGCCCCACGAGTCGCCCTGGGTCGTGACGGCTCCGTTGCTGTTGCTGGCCATCCCCTCGGTCGTGATCGGCTTCCTGACCATCGAGCCCATGCTGTTCGGTGACTTCCTGAAGTCCGCCATCACGGTGGACGCGGCCAAGCACCCGGCCATGGCCGAGCTGGCTCACCACTTCCATGGCGCCACCGCCATGGCCCTGCACGGCTTCCAGACCCTGCCGTTCTTCCTGGCGCTGGGTGGTGTGGTCACGGCCTATGTGTTCTACCTGGTGGCCCCGCAGATCCCGGCTTTCTTTGCCAAGGTGCTGCGCCCGCTCATCGTCATCGGCGAGAACAAGTACTTCCTGGACTGGTTCAACGAGAACGTCCTGGCCTCTGGCGCCCGCCTGCTGGGCCGTGGCTTCTGGAAGATCGGTGACGTCGCCCTGATCGACGGCCTGGTCGTCAACGGTTCGGCCAAGCTGGTCGGCCTGATCGGCTCGGTGGTCCGCCTGTTCCAGACCGGTTACCTCTATCACTACGCGCTGGTCATGATCCTGGGGGTGTTCGCCCTCATGACCTGGTTCGTGTTCATGCAACCCTGAGCACGAGGAAGCGCCCATGCAAACCATGTCCAACATCCTCTCTCTGGCCATCTGGGTCCCGGTGGCCTTCGGGCTGCTGCTGCTGGCCGCTGGCCGCCAGGAAAACCCCGGTGCCGCGCGCTGGATCGCCCTGGTCGGCTCGATCGCTGGCTTCCTGGTCACCATCCCCTTGATGACCGACTTCGACACGACGACCGCTGCCATGCAGTTCGTCGAGAAGGCGCCCTGGATCGAGCGCTTCAACATCACCTACCACCTGGGTGTCGATGGCATCTCGATGTGGTTTGTGCCCCTGACAGCCTTCATCACCGTCATCGTCGTGCTCGCTGGCTGGGAGGTCATTGAAGACCGTCCTCACCAGTATTTCGGTGCGTTCCTGATCCTGTCGGGCCTGATGATCGGTGTGTTCGCCGCGCTCGACGGCATGCTGTTCTACGTGTTCTTCGAAGCCACGCTGATCCCGATGTACATCATCATCGGCGTGTGGGGTGGCCCGCGCCGCGTGTACGCCGCCTTCAAGTTCTTCCTGTACACGCTGCTGGGCTCGCTGCTGATGCTGGTGGCCCTGATCTTCCTGTACTACAAGTCGGGCGGCTCGTTCAGCATCCTCGACTGGCACAAGCTGCCGCTGGGCGCCACGCCTCAGGCCTTGCTGTTTGGTGCCTTCTTCGCGGCATTTGCCGTGAAGGTGCCGATGTTCCCGGTGCACACCTGGCTGCCCGACGTGCACGTCGAGGCGCCCACCGGTGGCTCGGCCGTGCTGGCCGCGATCATGCTGAAGCTGGGCTGCTACGGCTTCCTGCGCTTCATGCTCCCGATCGTGCCGGATGCCTCGCACGAGTTCGCCCCCCTGGTGATCACGCTGTCGTTGATCGGTGTGATCTACATCGGCCTGGTGGCGATGGTGCAGGGCGACATGAAGAAGCTGGTGGCCTATTCGTCCATCGCGCACATGGGCTTCGTGACCCTGGGCTTTTTCATCTTCAACGAACTGGGCGTCGTCGGCGGCCTGGTCCAGATGATCGCCCACGGCTTCGTGTCCGGCGCCATGTTCCTGAGCATCGGCGTGCTGTACGACCGCGTGCACTCGCGTGAAATCGCTTCCTACGGTGGCGTGGTCAACACCATGCCCAAGTTTGCCGCCTTCGCGCTGCTGTTCTCGATGGCCAACTGCGGCCTGCCGGGTACCGCTGGTTTCGTCGGCGAGTGGATGGTCATCCTGGGCGCGGTCCAGTACGACTTCCTGATCGGTGCCCTGGCTGCCACCGCGCTGATCTTCGGCGCCGCCTACACCCTGTGGATGTACAAGCGCGTCTACTTCGGAGACGTCACCAACGACGATGTCCGCGGTCTGAAGGACATCAACGCCCGCGAATTCCTGATCCTGGCCGTGCTGGCGGCCGCCGTGCTGTGGATGGGCATCCAGCCCAAGCCGTTCACCGACGTGATGCACGTCTCCGTGACCGAGCTGCTCAAGCACGTCGCTCAAAGCAAGCTGAACTGAAGGCCGAAACAACATGACTGACCTGAACTGGCTCGCGGTGACCCCCGAGATCGTCCTGCTGGGCATGGCCTGCCTGGTGGCGTTGTTGGACCTGTTCGTCACCTGTCCTCAACGCCGTCCCACCTACTACCTGACCCTGGCTTCGCTGGCTGCGGTGGCCGCGCTGCACCTCGTCGAAATCGACAACGGTGCCACGGCTTACGCCATGCAGAAGATGGTCGTGATCGACCCGATGGGTCATCTGCTGGCCTTGTGCGCGACGCTCGCCACCATGGGCAGCCTGGTTTACGCTCAGGTGTATGCCGGCCCGCGCGACCTGGCCAAGGGCGAGCTCTACACCTTGAGCATGTTCTCGCTGCTGGGCATCAGCATCATGATCATGGGCAACAACTTCCTGACCATCTACCTGGGTCTGGAGCTGATGTCCCTGTCGCTGTATGCGTTGGTGGCCCTGCGTCGCGATCACGCACAGTCGACCGAGGCGGCCATGAAGTACTTCGTGCTGGGCGCGCTGGCTTCGGGCTTCCTGCTGTACGGCCTGTCGATGATGTACGGCGCCACCGGCTCGCTCGACATCGCAGAGGTCTACCAGGCCACCCTGGCAGGTGACCTGAACAAGCAGGTGCTGGCTTTCGGTCTGGTGTTCATCGTCTCCGGCCTGGCCTTCAAGCTGGGTGTGGTGCCTTTCCACATGTGGGTGCCCGACGTCTACCAGGGTGCCCCGACGGCCGCCACGCTGCTGATCGCCGGTGCGCCCAAGCTGGCTGCGTTTGCCATCACCATGCGCATCTTGGTCGAGGGCCTCATCAACCTGGCCACCGACTGGCAGCAGATGATGATGATCCTGGCCGTGGCCTCGATGACGCTGGGCAACCTGGCCGCCATCGCGCAGACCAACCTCAAGCGCATGCTGGCCTATTCGGGCATCGCGCAGTTGGGCTTCATGCTGCTGGGTTTCGTGCCCACCGTGATCGCCGGCAACACGGTGTCGGCCGGCAACGGGTACGGCTCGTCGCTGTTCTACGTGTTGACCTATGTGCTCACCACGCTGGGCACCTTCGGCCTGATCATGGTCCTGTCCCGACCTGGCTTCGAGTCGGAGCAGGTCTCCGACCTGGCCGGTCTGGCCAAGCGCAGCCCCGTGCTGGCCGCCGTGATGCTGGTGTTCATGTTCTCGCTGGCCGGCATCCCGCCGACCGTTGGCTTTTACGCCAAGCTGGCCGTGCTGCAGTCGCTGATCACGACCAACTCGCCGCTGCTGCTGCAACTGTCGATCGTGGCGGTGCTGCTGTCGCTGGTGGGCGCGTTCTACTATCTGCGCGTCGTCAAGGTCATGTACTTTGACGAACCGGTGCAGACCGAAGCCGTTGCCGAAGGCTCTGGCGCTCGCCTGCTGCTGTCGGCCAACGCGCTGGCGGTGCTGGTGCTGGGCATCCTGCCGAGCGGCCTGCTGTCGCTGTGCGCTCGTGCCATCACGCAGTCTTTGGCTGGCTGATGGATCGGGTTTGCCAAGGGGGCTCGGCATGACGGGCCTGGTCCCCGCCTGGGCAGTCTTCACCGTGCTCCTGGCCGCGTTGATCGCGGCCAATTTGCCATTCCTGAACGAGCGATTGTTCCTTTTCGGGCCGCGCCGCGAGCCCAAGACGGTGGCCTGGCGGGTGCTGGAGTTGCTGGCCTATGGCACGCTGATTGCGCTGCTGGGTCGTGCGCTGGAAACCCACCTCGGCCGCGCCAGCGTGGTGCGCTGGGAGTTCGTGGCCGTTTGGCTGTGCGTGTTCCTCACGTTGGCCTTTCCGGGCTTCGTCTGGCGCTACCTGCGCAAGCACTGAACCACGCACGAGGTTGCAGCCGACCTCTGCCAGACGGACTCCCATGAACCAGGACAACGACGCCCACCTCACAGAGCACACGCTGACTTCGACGCGGGTGTACGAGGGCTCCTTCATCCGTGTGCAGCGCGACGAAGTGCGCTTGCCCGATGGCAAGCAGGCTGCGCGCGAGTACGTGCTGCACCCGGGAGCGGTGATGATCGTGGCCGTGCTGCCGGATGGGCGCCTGGTGCTTGAGCGCCAGTACCGCCATCCGGTCAAGCGGGTCATGATCGAGTTCCCCGCGGGCAAGCTTGACCCGGGCGAAGGCGGGCTGCGTTGCGCGCAACGCGAGTTGCTCGAAGAGACGGGTTACACCGCGACCCGTTGGGCGCGTGCTGGCGTGATGCATCCGGTCATCGGGTATGCCGACGAATTCATCGAAATTTGGTTCGCCCAAGGTCTGAAAGCCGGTGAGCGTCAACTTGACGAGGGAGAGTTCCTCGACGTGTTCGCTGCCAGTCAGCAGGAGCTCGAAGACTGGGTCCGAGATGGCGAGTTGACCGACGTGAAAACCATCGTCGGCATGATGTGGCTTCAGAAGTGGCGCGGCGGTGACTGGCCCCTGCAATGGGTCGAGGCCTGAACCCCGGCCAGTTATGGCCCCCTGACGTCGGCAGCGTGCCCAGGCGATCAACATGCTGGTAGTTGACCTCCACTGCGAACTTGGCCACCTCTTCGAGGGTTGGTTTGCCTCGGCCGATGACTTGGCGTCGCAACAGGCTCGTGGGCTCGTGAGTTGCCCGGTGTGTGGTTCGACCGAGGTGGTGCGCCGGCCGTCCGCCGTGCGGCTCAACGTGTCGGCGCTCAAGGCCGAGAAAGTGGGGGCACCAGCTCCTGTGTCGCCGACCCGGGCCGCTGTGGTGGACGCCGAACCAGGCATGCCTGCGGCCGAGGTGCTCCAGGCGATGTACATGCAAGCGGTCCGGTACGTGCTTGAGCACACCGAAGACGTGGGCGATGGCTTTGTCAAAGAGGTGCGCAACATCCACCGAGGCGATGCCCCGCAACGGGCGCTGCGAGGGCAGGCCGATCAGGACGAGGTCGCCGAGTTGAAGGAAGAGGGCATCGATGTGATGTCGCTGGCCATTCCGGAGTCGCTCAAGGGGCCTTTGCAGTGAAGACACGGCCCCCGGCGCGCCTTGACGGCCGCTGATTGCAGGCACTGGCTCCAATCAGCGGCGAGGGATGTCCTCGTTTGCTGCAGACAACATCCGCCCCGGGTTCAGCACCCCCTTGGGGTCCAGCGCCAGCTTGATGGCCTGCATGGCCCCCAGGGCAGCCGGGGGGTGGCGCCTGGCCAGCTCGTGCTTTCGCAACTCGCCAATGCCGTGCTCCGCCGAGATCGTGCCGCCGAGGGCTTGCACCGTGTCGAACACCAGCGTGTTGGCGGCGAGCTCGAACGCTTCGAAGGCGTCGCCGTCGGCAAACTCTGCCGGGGGCTGGACGTTGAAATGCAGGTTGCCGTCGCCCAGGTGACCAAAGCAGACCACGGCCGATTCCGGCCAGCGCTGGCGCAGTGCAACACCGACACTGTCGATGAAATCGGGGATGCGCGAGGTTGGCATGCCGATGTCGTGCTTGACCATGCGACCGGCGATCTTCTCGGCCATGGGGATGGCCTCGCGCAATCGCCACATGGCCGCGCGTTGCGCCAGCGATTGGGCCAGGCAGGGGCTGGCGCCATCGCGCCCACCCGATTCCGTGGCCTCAGCCGTTGCGCTGCCGGCCCCGATCAGAACGCTGGCCAGGCGCTCTTGTGCATCTTCGTCGGAGAGCGGGCTCACGGCTTCGAGCAAGAGCCACCAGGGGCTCTTGTCACCCTGGGCCTGCAGGGATGGTGCGGTGGGCAGGTGCAGGCCTGCCAGCGCTTTCACCACGTCAGGCAGGTGCGTGTGCACCAGTGAGAGCGGCAGCGGGGCCATCAGTTCACAGGCGGTGAGCCCGGCGTCCAGGGCCTGGCGAGCCTGGCGCAACAGGGCCACCGCTGCGGCTGGGTTGGCGCAGGGAACCAGGGCGGTGGCGCGGCCCTTGGGTGCCGGGTAGAGACGCAAACTGGCTGCCGTGATGATGCCCAGCGTGCCTTCGCTGCCGATCAGCAGGTGGCGCAGGTCGTAGCCGGTGTTGTCTTTGCGCAGGCCTTTGAGCAGGGACCAGACCTCGCCTTGCGCCGTGACCACCTCCAGGCCCAGGCACAGCTCGCGCGCGGTGCCGTAGCGCAGCACCTGCGTGCCGCCTGCATTCGTGGCCAGCACGCCGCCGAGTGTGCAGGTGCCCTCCGAAGCGAGGCTGAGTGGAAAGAGCAAGCCCGCGAGGGACGCAGCCTGCTGGACTTCGGCGAGGGTGCAGCCCGCCTGCGCCGTCATCGAGAGGTTGTCTTCGTCCACCGACAGCACCTGGTTCAGGCGCCGCAGGCTGAGCACGACCTGCTCGCCACTGGCGTCGGGCACCGAGCCACCAACCAGGCTGGTGTTGCCGCCCTGGGGCACGATGCTCGCGCCGTGGGCGGCGCACAGCCTGACGGTGGTGGCCACGCCGGCTGTGTCGGCCGGGCTGACCACAGCGAGTGCACTGCCATGGTAGCGGCCACGCCAGTCCTGCAGGTGTTCGGTCAGTGGTTGGCCCGCGTGGGGCTCGCGCACGGCCTGCTCGCCCAGCGCCGCTCGCAGGGCGCGCAACAGCTCGGCTTGGCCTGAGGAGGGCATCAGGCCGGGTCCTTCGGGGCATGGCCCTTCTTGTTCTTGGGCGGCAGCACCTTCAGCCGCTGACGCACGTACACCGCGCAGCCGATGAACAGGGCGGTGCTCAACGCCACTTCGATGCCGGCCAGCCACTGCGATGTGCCCCGGTCACTCGCCGCCCTCACCACGCCTTCGGTGAAATAAAGCCAGATCAGCAGCGACATCCAGCGGTAGGTGTAGAGGCGGTGACGCAGCATGCCGGCCAGGGCCAAGGTCAGGGGCAGGGCTTTCCAGGCCAGCACGCCGGTGCCGCCGGGCAGCGGCGCGAGCCACAACTCCCACGCCACGCACAGGGCGATCAGGGCCACCAGCGCGGCCACACAAGCGGCGCGCAGGCGTTGGATCAGGGCCAGTCGCTCGGGCGTGTGCTGACCCAGGATGGGGTCGTCCAGGGCGACATCGCTGTCGAGGGGGGGCGTCAGGGGCATGGTGGGGTGAGGCTGCTTGGCGTGGCGCGGGCGCGCGTGGCCGGGCTGGCAGTGTACAGACGCTGGCATCATAGCCAGCATGACTTCCAAGAGGCCCCTCCTGGCTCGCGCATCGCAGCGCTGGCACCTGCTTGTCGAGACCCTTCGCGACTGGCCCTGGCGCCAGACCTGGGACACCTTGAGGCAGCGTTTTCGAGAAGACCGGCTGGGCGTGACCGCCAGCAGCCTGACCTTCACCACCACCATCGCCCTGGTGCCCTTGTTCACGGTGATGCTGGCGCTGTTCAGCGCCTTCCCGGTGTTCGGTCGCTTTCGCAAGGCGCTGGAGCAGCAAGTGTTGGCCGGCATCCTGCCTGACGTGATTGCCAAGCAGGTGGTGCTGTCTCTGACCAAGTTCGCCGCCAAGGCCAGCCAGCTCGGCGTGTTGGGCTTGATCGGCCTGGGCGTGGCGGCCATGGCCCTGATGCTGACCATCGACCGCACGCTCAATGGCATCTGGCGCGTGCGCAGCTCCAGGCCGATCGCGCAAAGGGTGCTGGTTTACTGGGCGGCCCTGACGCTGGGCCCCCTGCTGCTCGGCGGGAGCCTGTCGTTCACGTCGTACGTGCTGTCTGCATCGCGCGGACTGGTGGGCGAGCTGCCCGGCGGTGTCGGCTTCCTGCTCTCATTGATCTTGTTCGTGCTGCAGACGGCGGGTTTCGCGGCGCTCTACAAGTATGTGCCGAACACCTTCGTGCGCACCGAGCACGCCTGGGGAGGCGCGATCTTCGCGTCCTTGGGGCTGGAGCTGGCGCAGAGGGGGCTGGCGCTCTACTTGGCCAAGGTGCCGGCGTACTCCACCATCTACGGCGCTTTCGCGGCCGTGCCGATCTGCCTGATCTGGATCTACCTGAGCTGGCTGATCGTGCTCATGGGGGCGGTGGTGGCGGCCTACACGCCGAGCCTGCTGTCGCAGGTCAAGCGCTGGCCCGATGCGCCCGGGCTGCAGTTCTCGCTGGCGCTGGCCATCCTCAAGGCGCTGGCGGTGATGCAGCACAGCGAGCGCAAGGGACTGTCGACGGTGGGGCTGGCGCAGCACCTGCGCACCGACCCCCTGCAGATCGAGCCGCTGCTGGAGGCGCTCAAGGCCCTCGACTGGATCGCTGAGCTCAATGAGCCGGAGGGCGAGCGGGGCGCGCGCTACGTGCTGCTGTGCGACCCGGACCACACCCGTGTGGGGCCGTTGGTCGAGCGCCTGCTGCTCAAGCAAGACCTGCTGGCACAAGGTTTCTGGCGTGAAGCGGCGCTGGAACGCCTCACACTGCGTCAGGTCATGAGCTGAGCTGTGCTTTTTCTGGCAGGATCAGGGTCATCCCGCTGGTCACTTTGGCGCAGGTCTGTCGCAATCAAGGTGACACCCCTTGCGTGCCGGCACCATCCGGCATCGCGACCATGTGCAACCCACTGTGAGACCCCACCGAGGAGACACATCCATGAAAGTCAGCGACATCCTGCGCGTCAAGGGCAGCACCTTGTTCACCGTTCAGCCCGAACAGCCGCTGGCCGAAGCCGCCCAGACCATGTCCGAACACGACATCGGCTCCCTCGTGGTGATGGACCACGGTGACCTGGCCGGCATGCTCACCTTCCGCGAGGTCATCCGTGGGGCGGTCAAAAATGGCGGCAGCTTCGGCTCGCTGGTGGTGCGCACCGTGATGGACGACCACCCCCTGACCTGCACCCCCGAGACCGACATCGACGAGGTGCGGCGCATGATGCTCAGCCGTCACGCGCGCTACATGCCGGTCATGACCCAGCGCACGCTGATGGGCGTGATCTCGTTCTACGACGTCGCCAAGGCGGTGGTCGATGGCCAGGACTTCGAAAACCGCATGCTCAAGGCCTACATCCGCGACTGGCCGGTCGAAGAAAACGCCGGGGGCGAGCGCCAGGCGCTGCTCTGATCCGGTTTTCACCTGATGTGCATGCAACGCCCGGTTTCCATCCGGGCGTTTTTGTTGCCGCCATGAACTTTCCCGCATGGGGGACAATACGCTTTTGCGTCATTGATTGATCTGGATCCCGCGTCATGGCTGGCAGCACCATTGGTCTTTTGTTCACCGTCACCAACTTCGGCGAGTCGCACGGCCCGGCCATCGGCTGCGTCATCGACGGCTGCCCCCCGGGCATGGTCCTGTCCGAAGCCGACATCCAGCCCGACCTGGACCGCCGTCGTCCTGGCACCTCGCGCCACGTCACCCAGCGCAACGAGCCCGATGCCGTCGAGATCCTCTCTGGCGTCTACGAGGGCAAGACCACGGGCGCACCCATTGCCCTCTTGATCCGCAACACCGACCAGCGAAGCAAGGACTACGGCAACATCCTGCAGACCTTCCGCCCGGGCCACGCCGACTACACGTACTGGCACAAGTACGGCATCCGCGACCCGCGTGGTGGCGGACGCTCGTCGGCCCGCATGACCGCGCCCATGGTGGCCGCTGGCGCCGTGGCCAAGAAGTGGCTGAAAGAACAGTTTGGCACCGAGATCCGCGCCTGCATGACGCAACTCGGCACCGTGCCGATCGCCTTCGAGGGCTGGGAGCACGTGCCGAACAACCCGTTCTTCGCGCCCAACGTGAGCCAGGTCGAGCAGCTCGAGGCCTACATGGACGAGCTGCGCAAGGACGGGGACTCGTGCGGCGCCAAGCTCATCGTCGAGGCTTCGGGCATGCCCGTGGGACTGGGTGAGCCCTTGTTCGACAAGCTCGATGCCGACATCGCCTACGCGATGATGGGCATCAACGCGGTCAAGGGCGTCGAGATCGGTGCGGGCTTTGAAAGCGTTTCGCAGCGCGGCACCGTGCATGGCGACGAGCTGTACCCAGATGGTTTTGCCAGCAACCATGCGGGTGGCGTGCTGGGTGGCATCTCCACTGGGCAAGACCTGCGCGTGGCCATCGCCATCAAGCCGACCAGCTCGATCCGCTCGCCGCGCCAGTCGATTGACCTCAATGGCCAGCCTGCCACGGTCGAGACCTTCGGGCGCCACGACCCCTGCGTGGGCATCCGCGCCACGCCGATCGCCGAGGCCATGCTGGCGCTGGTGCTGATCGACCACGCGCTGCGCCACCGCGCCCAGTGCGGTGACGTCGTGGTCAGCACGCCCAAGATCCCGGCTTCGCGCGGGTGAATGACGCCACGAACGACGAGCACCGTGCCTTGCGGGCACCATGAAAAAGGGACCCGTTTGGGTCCCTTTGTGTTTTCAGCGGCTCTCGGTCAGATGAGTTCGCGGGCGCCCTCGGGGCGCTCGATCAGTTCCACCTTGTAGCCATCCGGATCGGTGATGAAGGCGATGACGGTGTTGCCGCCCTTGACCGGTCCAGCTTCGCGCGTGACGCCGCCGCCGAGGGCCTGTGCCTTCTCGCGCACCGCGTCACACACGGCCTTGGCGTCGTCCACGCCGATGGCGATGTGTCCGTAGGCCGTGCCCAGTTCGTACTGCTCGACGCCGTGGTTGTAGGTCAGCTCGATCTCGGCGTGCTCCGGATTGCGCCCGTACCCCAGGAAGGCCAGCGTGTACTGCTGCTCCGGGCGGTCGGTGGTGCGCAGCAGCTGCATGCCCAGCACCTGGGTGTAGAAGTCGATGGAGCGCTGCAGGTTGCCAACGCGCAGCATGGTGTGGAGGAGTCGCATGGTGGGGTGCTTGCCAAGCCGGGGTGTCAAACACTGGAGTTTGCCGCAAGGGGCCCCAGGCTCGCAGCGCTGGGGCCTTGTGCGTCAACGCTTCCAACGGGTCACGCCGTGCTGGAAGCGATCAGCTCACTTGAACTGCGGCAGCAGGACGCTGTCGATGAGCCAGACGGTGCCGTTGCGTGTCTTGACGCCCTTGCACGCAGCCACGGACTGGTTGACCGAGGCGCCGTCCTGGTCGTAGCCCACGTACAGGGTCTGGCCTTGCAGGGTCTTGACCTGCGTGGGGATCAGGCTGCGGCGCGGATCGGCCGTGCCGGCGCTGACGTGGTAGGTCAGCACTTGGGTCAGCAGTTCGTTGCTGCCGCCGATCAAGCCGAGCAGGGGTGCGGGCACCTTGTTGAATGCGTCGTTGGTGGGGGCGAACACCGTCAGGGGGCCAGGGCCGTTGAGGGCATCGACCAGGCCGGCGGCGCCCACCAGCGAGACGAGCGTGCTCAACTCGGGCGTGGCAACGGCGGCATCGACGATGGTGCCCGGGAATTCCGTCAGGACGGTGTGGCGGCACTTCAAGTAGGTGGCGAAGTTGGTGCTGGCCTGGGCTGTTGCAGCGGTGGCAGCCAGGATCGATGCGAGGCCGACGGCGCGAAGGAAGGTCTTCATGTGCGAATCTCCTGATCAAGGTGGTTGGGTGAATCAGGCCGCCAGACGCGCCGAAGCCAGCGTTGCGACCTGGGGATCAGATACGCCTGAGCCCTTGCCACGGATGCAGCAATCCCAGCCGAAATCTGAGGAAATAACCCGTTCAGGTTGACGTCAAATTGACGTCGATCCAGCCCCGAACGCTGTTGATCAGCGCCAAACCCTGGGCGTTTGCCAGGTCTGATCGGGTCAGCACCCGCTCGCGCAAGGTGCCTTGCGCCAGCAGCGCAGCGCGCATCACGCCAGGCAGCAGCCCGCACGACAGGGGAGGGGTCCACCAGGTGTCATCGAGCTTCAGGGCCAGGTTGCCGATGGTGAACTCCGTGAGTTCGTCCTTCGCGTTGAACAACAAGGTGTCGAAGCAGCCTGCCGGCGGCACGAAGCGGTCGTAGGCCTGCCTTCGAGTTGTCTTGTGACGGATGAAGTCGTCAGCCGGCGGCATGGGCTCGGTGGCCAGTGCCACGCGAGGCGGTGAGGAAGGTGGGGGCGCCAGCGGCGCTGCTTGTGCTTGTACTCCGCCGTCGGCGGCCACCAGCAGTCGCACTTTGAAAACCCCGCTCGGGTGCGCTGCGGCTTCGAGGGCCAGGGCTTTGCTGACGTCGGTGTCGTTCAGCCGGTGGCCGAAGTGTGCGGCGGCGGCGCGCAGACGGGCCAGGTGGCCATCCAGGCGCAGCAGTCGCCCGTTTTCCAGTCGCATTGATTCGAGCAGCTCGAAAGGCTGGCTCGCCCGATCGAGGAAGCCGCGCTTGACCTGCCATTCGCGCCATTCCCCATCGGCGCTCGCATCCAGCGTGATGCCACTGCCGATGCCGCAGTGTGCCGTCCATGGGGCCGGTGGCGGGGGTGTGTGCAGCACCACGGTGCGGATGGGCACGTTGAAGGTCACGCGCCCGCCGGGGCTCATCAGGCCCACGGCGCCGCAGTAGACACCTCGCGGCCCGCTTTCCAGCCGCGCAATGTGGTGCATGGCCTGGCGTTTGGGTGCGCCGGTCACCGAGCCGCACGGGAACAGCGCCGCGAATGCTTCGCTCAGCTTCAGGCCTGCGCGTGAGCGTGCCGTCACGGTCGAGGTCATCTGCCAGACGGTGGGCAGCGCCTGCAGGTCGAACAAGGATGGCACCTGCACGCTGCCGACCTCGGCGATGCGCGAGAGGTCGTTGCGCAACAGGTCGACGATCATCAGGTTCTCTGCGCGCTCTTTCGGGCTGATGCGCAGGTGGTCGGCCGCCGCCTGATCGGCTTGTGGGTCGCTGCCGCGTGCGGCCGTGCCCTTCATGGGGCGGGTGGTGATCACCTCGCCGTCCCAGTCGAAGAAGAGCTCGGGGGAGACGCTGAGCACGACGCCCGGGCTGCGACTGGCTGCCCGCGCGTCGAGCATCAGACCGTAGCCTTCGGGCTGGCTGCGGCGCAGGGCGTCGAAGAAGGGCTCGATGGCTGACGGGCCGCCCTCGAAAGGGCAGCGCAGGCGGCTGGTCAGGTTCACCTGGTAGACCTCACCTGCCTGGATCAGGTCGCGGATGCGGTCAATGCGACTGGCCGCTTCTGATTCGGTGAAGTCGGACGACCAGTTGCTGGCAGACCAGCTGTTTGCGGCCACTTCCGCGGGGTGAGGTTGAACCGCCTGCACCTGCTCGGGCTCAAAAACCGCCCACAGGGCATATGGTTGCCCTGGTGGCAATGCCTTGACGGGCAGGCAGGCATCGAGCCCTGGCGCAGCTTCGTAGGCCACCCAGCCCACCAGCCAGTGCCCGTTGCGGGCCAGTTCGTGGGCGGCGTCCAGCAGGCCCGGCACCTGGCTGGGGTCGTGCGCGACCAGCCAGCGCAGGGGCTGGTGCAAAGTCAGCTGGCGGCGCGCGAGCCCTGGCGCTTCGGGCGGAAAGTCCACCCGGGCCGTGGGCGCACCAGGCACCTGGTCAAGCACGGCGAGAGGGGGTGAGCACGTTGAGGAGCAGCACCAGGCCAACGGTGGCGAACAAAGCCAGTGCCCAGAACTCGAAGGGCACGCCAAAGACGCTGACGGCGGCGTCGGCACAGGTGGCGCGCACCTCGAACCACTCTGGCAGTTGCCTGTCCAGGCCGGTGGCCATGACGATGCGGTCGGCCAGGGTCATGTCGCAGGACGAGGTCTTGGCCGCCACGAAGTGTTGCCACAGCGCGGCCGCGATGCCACCCGCTGCAAAGGGCAGGGCCAGAGCAGCCAGCACCCGACGAGGCAGGGCGGGCATGGCCGCTCCAAGCAGGCAAAGACCGGCCAGCACGACGAAGATCAGCCGCTGCAGGATGCACCAGGGGCAGGGCTGCATGTTGAACTGGTGCTGAGCCAAAAGCGCCAGGCCCACGGAAGCGGCGCAAGCCAGGCCAGCGAGGGCCATCAGCACGCGAGGAGACAGCCGCAGGTTCATGCTCAGCGGACCTCGGCGATCAGCTCGATCTCGACGCAAGAGCCCAGCGGGATCTGCGCCACACCGAATGCGCTGCGTGCGTGGCGGCCTGCTTCGCCGAAGACCTCGGCCAGCAGCTCGGAACAGCCGTTGGTGACCAGGTGGTGCTCGGTGAAGTCGGGCGTGGAATTGACCAGGCTCATGACCTTGACGATGCGCACCACCTTGTCCAGTCCACCGGCTGCCACGGCCAGCGTGCCCAGCAGGTCGATGGCGACTGCGCGCGCGGCCTGCTGGCCTTGGGCGGTGACCATGTCTTTGCCGAGCTGGCCGACCCAGACCTGGCCGTCTTTCTTTGCGATGTGCCCTGACAGGAAGACGAGGTTGCCGGTGCGGGCGAAGGGCTGGTAGGAGGCGGCAGGCACGGCCACGGGGGGCAGGGTGATGCCCAGGGCCTGGAGGCGTTGTTCGATCGACATGGGGTTCGGTGTCGGCAAAGAGGGGGGTGGCACCCGCTTCTTGGGGCGTCTTTCATGGGGTGCGACGCGTGGCCGACCCGACTGCAGCCGATCCTACACTGAGCCGAAACACAACGAACAGGGAAGGGGCAGCCACGTGTACACATGGCTTGGCGCCAGCCTGGCCTGGCTGCTGGGGACGGGGCTGCAACTCATGTCGGAATCGCCCGCGCGAGCGTGGTGCGGCCTGGCGTTGGCATGGGGAGCGAGCGGCTTGCTGCTGGGTGTCCTGGGGCGGTTGTGGGTGCGCCGGCGAGCTGGCGCCCAAGGCCTGGTTGGCACGCGCGTCATGGCTTGGCACTGGTGGGCGGCGTGGCGTGTTCTCGCTGCGGTGGGCCTTGCTGGCCTGGCATGGGGCCTGACGGGCTGGCGAGCGTTGGACAAGCTGGAACAGCGTTGGCCTGCGGACCGGTCTGCCCAAGAGGTTCTGGCCGATTTGCGCTGGGTTGGGCTGCCTCAACGCCTGGCAGCCCAGGCGTCTCGCTGGCCCCCAAGGGCGCTCCCCGCATCCCCACCCCCTGAGCCCCGGGTGGTGCGCTGGCAAGTCGAGGCGCGCGTCGTGCGCTGGCTCGAACCCTCCGCCCCACCGTCCGGCATCAAATGGCCCGAGCGTGTCCAGCTTTTCTGGGAGCGACCCAGCGCCGACGGGCCGCCTCAGCCCGGCGCGCCGTGGCGGGTCACCATGCGCCTGCGAGCCCCCGATGACCGCGTCAATCCAGGCGTGGGTGATGGCTCCCTCGGTCGGTTTTCTCGGGGCGTGCGGGCGGTCGGGCAGGTGGTTTCCGCCCGGGTCCTGCCGCTGCAGGCCCAGCCGGAGTCGGGCGTGCTTCAAGCGCGGCTGGATGCCATCGACGCCTGGCGCCAGCGTGTTCGCGATCGCATCCTGGCGCACGTGCCAGATGCCCGCGCCGCCGGTGTGCTGGCGGGACTGTCGGTGGGTGATCAGGCGGCGATCAGTCGCGCCGACTGGGTGGTGTTGCAGCGCACTGGCACCGCGCACCTGGTGAGCATCAGCGGCACCCATGTGGCCCTGCTCGGTGTGCTGGCGGCATGGTTGGCGCGAGGGGCCTGGTCCCGACTGCCTTCGTTGACCCGCCTGGTCCCCGCCCACACGGTGGCAGCCTGGGTGGCCCTGGGGGTGTCCGCGCTTTACGCCTTGGCTTCTGGCTGGGGCGTGCCCGCGCAACGCACGGTGTGGATGATGGCCTTTGTCACCGTGCTGGGCTCTGTGGGACGGCGCTGGCCCTGGCCTCTGGTGTGGCTGCCGGGAGCCGCGCTGGTCTCGGTGACCGACCCGTGGGCGCTGGCCCAGCCCGGGTTCTGGCTCTCGTTCGTGGCGGTGGGGGTGCTGCTGGCCTCGGATGTGCGGGTGCCCGAGGCATCGGCCGACGAATGGGCCGAGGGGCGCTGGTGGTCCCGCTGGCGCGAGGCAGGGGGGGAGCTGCTGCAGACTCAGCGCCTGGTGGCGGTGGCCCTGGCTCCCCTGGCCCTCGTGTGTTTTCAGCAGGTCTCGATCGTGGGGGCCGGGGTCAACCTGCTGGCCGTGCCCTTGTTCACCCTGGTGTTCACGCCCCTGGCCCTGGCTGGGGTGGTTTTTCCGTTCTTCTGGGACGTGGCGGCCTGGGGGCTGGAGGTGAGTTGGTGGGCGCTGTCGCTGAGCGCTCAGGCCCCAGGCGCCGTGTGGACGGTGCCCGCTTTGCCGGGCTGGGTGGCGGCCAGCGGCATCGCGGCGGCATTCGTGCTGGCGTTACCCGGGCGCTGGCACTGGCGTGTGCTGGCCTTGCCTTTTCTGCTGCCCTTTTTTCGATTGCCGGACGCTTGGCACTTGCTGCCCCGGCCTGAGCCAGGGCAGTTCAGCGCCGTGGTGCTGGACGTGGGGCAGGGCGGTGCCACCTTGGTCAGGACGTCGTCGCACACCCTGCTGTTCGACGCGGGGCCGCTGCGACCCGATGGCAGCGACCTGGTCGAGCGCGTGTTCGCGCCCATGCTCCAGTCATTGGGGGTGCAACGGTTGGACGTGCTCATGATCAGCCACGACGATGCCGACCACAGTGGTGGTGCGCAGAGCCTGCTGGACGCCACGCAGGTCGGAGAGTTGATGACGCCTTTCGGTGCCGATCACCCTTTGCGGCGGCATTCGGTCCCGCACCGAGCTTGCGAAGCGGGCATGAGCTGGACCTGGGACGGCGTGGTCTTCAGGGTGTTGCACCCGGGGCCGATGAAGGTCAGTGCTTCCGACAACGCGCGCTCGTGTGTGCTGCAAGTGGAAGCCGCCGCGCTGCAGCCTGTGCGTTTGCTGCTGACCGCCGACATCGAGGCCGATCAGGAGAGGGCACTCCTGGCGCATTGGCCTGCCTCCCGCTTGCGCAGCACGGTGATGCTGGTGCCACACCATGGCAGCCGCACCTCTTCAACGCCCGAGTGGTTGCGCGCGGTGGCACCTCGGCAGGCCGTGGTGCAGGTGGGCCTGCGCAATGCCTATGGGCATCCCAGCCCAGCGGTCATGCAGCGCTACGCCGAAGCAGGCATCCCGACGGTCACCACGCCGGTGTGCGGTGCATTCGTTTGGGAGAGCACCGAGCTCGCTGCGGTCGCGTCAGCAGTGCCTGGGTCACGCAGTCAGCCAGTGCTCGGCCGCTGCTGGCGATCGACGAGGATCCGCCATTGGCAAGAATGAGCCGAGGCCAGATTGCTGGCGTGGCCTGCCGCGCAGATTCTGCGGCGGGCCAGCTGCTCAAGGCCTCAGTCGGCCTCGTTCAAGCGGCTCGCCAGGATTTTGTCGATGCGCTTGCCGTCCATGTCGACCACCTCGAAGCGCCAGCCGTGCCACTCGACCACGTCGGTCACGCGGGGCAGTCGGCCCAGCAGCAGCATGACCAGACCGGCCAGCGTGTTGTAGCGACCACGGTCTTCGTCGGGCAGGTTCTTGATCTCCAGGCGGTCTTTCAGCTCGGGGGCCGGGATGAGGCCGTCAATCAGCCACGAGCCGTCGTCGCGCTGCACGGCCCAGGCGTCGTTCGGCTCGGCTGGCGTGAACTCGCCGGTGATGGCCTCGAGCACGTCGCGCAGGGTGATGACGCCTTGCACCTCACCGTATTCATCGACCACGAACACCATCTGCGTGTCGGAGCCGCGGAAGTGCTCGAGCAACTCCATGCCGGAGAGCGTCTCGGGCACGAACACCGCGGGCAACAGGTTCTGGCTGAGATCGTGGCTCTGCTGCTGGGTGAGCTGGTGCAGCAACTGCTGGGCCGTTACCACGCCCACCACGTCATCGAGGCCACCTCGGCAAACCGGGTAACGCGAATAACCGTGCTCGGCGATGGTGGCGATGTTCTCGGCCATGGGCTCTTCGATGTCGAGCCAGGCGATGTCGCTGCGCGGGATCATCATCGAGCCGATCTGGCGCTCGTCCAGGCGGAACACGTTGCGCACCATCTGGTGCTCGTGGGCCTCGATCACGCCAGCGTCCAGGCCTTCTTCGAGTTGGGCCGCGATTTCTTCTTCCGTCACGCTGCGCCCGCCGTTGTCCTTGATGCCCAGCAGCTTGAGGATGCCTTCGGTGCTCACCGACAACAGGTGCACAAAGGGCTTGGTCAGGCTGGAGATCACCTTCATGGGAGGCGCCATGAGGCGCGCCACGGACTCGGGGTACATCTGGCCCACGCGCTTGGGCACCAGCTCACCGAAGATGATGGTGGCGAAGGTGATGATGACCACCACCAGCGCCGTGGCCGTGATGGCGGCGATGCTTTCAGTGAGCGGAAAGTAGCTCAGCAGCCATTGCGCCAGTGGGCTGGAAAACGCGGCCTCACCGACGATGCCGTTGAGCACGCCGATGGAGGTGATGCCGATCTGGACGGTCGACAGGAACTGCGTGGGGTTGTCGTGCAGGTCGATGGCGGCCACCGCACCTGCGTCTCCCGTCTCCGCCATGACCTGCAGCCTGGCCTTGCGGCTGGCTGCGAGCGACATCTCGGACATGGCGAACAAGCCGTTGAGCAGGATGAGGAAAATCAGCAGCGCAAAGTCCATTGAAGGCACCGGGCGTGGCCGGGCCGTCGGTAAAGGGACAGCAAGCGTAGCAGAATCCGGGCCATGGACTACCTCGTCGGCGACCTTCAAGGCTGCTGCGATCCGCTCGAGCGATTGCTGCAGACCATCGATTTTTCTCCTTCACGTGATCGGCTCTTCCTCCTGGGGGACCTGGTCAACCGCGGTCCGGACTCGCTGGGCGTGCTGCGGCGCTTGCGGGCGCTGGGAAGCTCGGCCACCTGTCTGCTGGGCAACCACGACCTGCACCTGTTGGCCATCGCACACGGGGTGCGCAAGCCGCACCGCAGCGACACGCTCGATGACATCTTGCAAGCGCCCGACCGCGACGATTGGCTCAACTGGCTTCGTCAGCAGCGCCTGGCGGTGTGGGACGCTGGCTGGCTGATGGTGCATGCGGGGGTGCTGCCGCAGTGGGACGCGGCGCGCACCGTGGCGCTGGCTGGCGAGGTCGAGGCCATGTTGCGCAGCCCCGACCTGGGTGACTTCCTCACGCAGATGTACGGCAACGAACCCGCCCGCTGGGACGACACCCTCACAGGCGTGAGCCGCTGGCGCTGCGTGGTCAATGCGCTCACGCGCCTGCGCTTTTGCACGCCCGAAGGCGAGATGGAATTTGCCACCAAAGAAGGTGCGGGCGGCGCGCCCCAAGGCTTCGTTCCCTGGTTCGAGGTGCCTGCTCGTGCCACCCAAGGCACGCCGGTGGCTTTCGGACACTGGTCGACGCTGGGGCTGATCGATCGGCCTGATTTGTTGGCCCTGGACACCGGCTGTGTGTGGGGTGGACGCCTCACGGCGGTTCGCGTCGATGGTGGGCGACGTGAGGTGGTGCAGGTGGCTTGCCCGCAGGCGCAAAAACCGACGCAATCCTGACTTGGACTGCCACTACAATGGCGGGTTCCGAGGGTGTGTGGCCGAGCGGTTTAAGGCACCGGTCTTGAAAACCGGCGAACGTTTGCGCGTTCCGTGAGTTCGAATCTCACCGCACCCGCCAGGATCTGGTTGCTGGGGTTGCCGCAGTGGTCGAGTCGACTGCGGTGTTGTCGCCACCCAAGGGACTCGGTTGTCCTGCTCCCTCACGGACCGTGAGGCAGGTCAGGTTGATCGCCCCGCCAGAGCCGATGCCCCGCGTACCTCCAGATCATGAACCAATCCCCCCGGGAATCACTCGCCGAGGCTGACGCTCAGCGTGCCTTGTACGACCAGATCGAGGCCGAATTCGAGGCCATCAAACTCAAGTACCGCGACATGCTGGGTCCGCAGGACGTGGCCTACATCAAGCGGCTCCGTGCCTGGTCGCGACGCTTCGAGGTGCTGGGGCGAGGCCTGCTGTGGGTCAGCAAGGAGCCGATCACCTTTGCCCTGGGTGTGCTGTTCGTCTGGTTGCACCGCAACATCGAGGCCATCGAGATCGGGCACAACGTGCTGCACGGCCAGTACGACGGTTTTGCGGAGATCCCGCAGTTCCATTCGCGCAACTTCAAAT
Source organism: uncultured Aquabacterium sp. (assembly GCA_964373965.1). Taxonomy (GTDB): domain Bacteria; phylum Pseudomonadota; class Gammaproteobacteria; order Burkholderiales; family Burkholderiaceae_C; genus Aquabacterium. The sequence continues at coordinate 30,477 of CAYJXE010000003.1, forward strand.
GGAAGGCGCCGGTGGACGAAGAGGGCTGGCGCCGCGAGCACAACGCCCTGCACCACGTGCACACCAACGTGTTCGAGAAGGACCCGGACCTGAACCACGGCATTTTGCGCATGAACGACAAGACGCCGTGGAACCCGATGCACCGCTGGCAGGTGCCCATCTACCTGCTCTGGGTCTACCCGCAGATCCTGTACGGGTTCAACAACCAGAACCTGGGCTTTCGCCAAACCCAGCGCGCCAAGGACTTTCCCGAGGGCAACAAAGGCTACGCGCTGGTGGAGCACCCTGGGCAGAGCGAGGCCGACCTCAAGCGTCGCCACAGGCACTCCGTGCTGCGCGTGCTGTTCAAGGAATACCTGGTGTTCCCGCTGCTGGCCCTGGCCACCGGGTTTTCCTTCTGGAAGGTGTTCCTGGGCAACATGCTGGCCGACGCCATCAACAACTACTGGATCGCGCTGACCATCCAGGCCACGCACTTCACGGCCCCCTTGCAGCCCGAAGAGGCGCTGAACCACCGCGGGCACTGGTACCTCAGTCAGCTGGATTCGTCCGTGAACTTCAAGGGCCCGCGCTTCATGAGCATCCTGTGGGGGCACCTGAACTACCAGGTCGAACACCACCTGTTCCCGGACATCCCGTCGCGCCACTACCCGGCCATGTCCAAGGAAGTGCGCGCCGTGTGCCGCAAGCACGGGCTGAACTACCAGGTCAACGAGACCTGGGGCCGGGCCATCCGCAATTACGTGGCTCAGATGTGGCAGTTCTCCAAGCCGCCACAGAACGACCCAGGCATCCCCGTCGGAGCGAACCGTGCTTGAGCGGGTGCTCAATTCGGCTGCCTCCTGGGGGCTCGATCGCGTGGGGCGCGGCAGCGTGGATTACGTGGTCAGCAACACCATGACGGAGTTCAACCGCCGCTGCTTGCCCTTCGTCTGGACCTACGACCTCAAGGCATTGGTCGAGCAGGTCATTGACGAAGCCGCTGATGTCAAGACCTTCGTGCTCCGGCCCAACCAGCATTGGCCTGGCATGAAGCCGGGCCAGCACATCGAGGTGCTGTTGAACGTGGGTGATCAAGTGCACCACCGTTGCTACAGCCCGTCGGCGAGGCCCAACGGGCGCCTGGCCATCACCGTCAAGCGCAAGGAGGATGGCGTGGTGTCGCCATGGTTGCACAGCGCGGTGCGACCAGGACAGGTGCTGACGCTGGGCAAGCCCCGCGGGCATTTCACGCTGGGCGATCCGCAGGCTCATCGCAAGCTGCTGATGCTGGCTGCCGGCTCGGGCATCACGCCCATCGCGTCCATGGTGGCGCAATGCCTGTCGATGCCGGCCGATCAGCGACCCGACCTGAACGTGATGGCCCAGTTCCGCCTTCCCGACGACGTCATCTTTCGGGCCGACATGCTCGAATGGTCGGCCAAAGGCGTGCCGGTGACGGTGGCCTTGAGTCAGCCTCAAGCGGTGCTCGCAGCCGATGGCTTGCACACCGCAGGACGGTTGGACGAGGTGCAGATCCTTGGCCGTTGCCCTGACGTGGCCGATCGGCATGTCTTCCTGTGCGGACCCGATGGTTTCATGCAGAAGATGCTGCAGGCGCTGAAGGCCTTGGGTGTGCCCGCTCGCCACATCCACACTGAGCGGTTCGAGATGGCGACTGCCCTGTCGCTGCAAGGCGATCAGGCCGTGGACCTGGATGGCGCAGAGGTCGTGTTCGAGCACATCAACGCAGCGATCACGCTCACAGCCTCTGATCATGGCAAGACCCTGCTGCAACTGGCCAACGAGCACGGGCTCCACCTGGAGCAAGGCTGTGGCAAGGGCGCTTGCGGCACCTGCAAGCTCACGGTGCATGAGGGGCAGGCGCACGGCAACGTGCTGGGCAGCAGCGTCTACCTTTGCACGAGCTTTCCTGCGTCGCGGACCCTGGTGTTGGGTGCCTGAAACGGGCCCTCCAAGCAGGGGGGCACGCATCGCAGAACATTCCTTGTGATCCCTCCTTGAGGGTTTTCCATGGACTCTTATCAGCAGGTGTCATCTGGACAATCCCCGCCATGACAACAACGGGAGGCGCGACAAACGTCGCGAGGTGAACATGGCTCAAAGAATGTTGACAACGGCGTCTTTGCTCGGGGGCTTGTTGCTCCTGTCTGGATGCAACGAAACGACTGTCTCTGGGGAAGTGCTGGCGGAGGGGGCCGAAGGCGCCTGGGTTTGCCTGGACACCAACGGCGACTTGCTCTGCGATGACACCGAGCCAGGCGGAGCGGTTCAGGCGAATGGTGCGTTCCAGTTCCTGCGTCCGACCCTGATGCCCGTTCACGCCATGAACCTGGTGGTGCAGGTGCCAAATCAACCGACCCAGACGCTGCCGGTTGCCCCCATGCCCGCTGGTGCGTTCGTGCTGGCCACGCCGGCGCGCGACGATGGCGCGGTTGTCACGGGCCTGAGCACCTTGTTGGCCATGCATCGGCCAGGGCAGGGCCAGGGTGAGAACGAGGTCGAGGACATCCTCCTCGTCGAGTCCAACCTGAAGCGAACGTTGGGCCTGCCCGAAGAGGTTTCCTTGTTGGCAGCCCCCGGCACCGACGAACAACGGGACTTGAAGAAACTCGATGCTTGGGTCGTGACGGCCCTGCGTCAGGGCGCGCAGGCGCACTCGCAGACCTCTGCGGGTGATGCGGGTGATGCGGGGCCAACGGGCGCTTCCACGCGGGCGGCTGCAGAGGTGCTGGCGCCCATCATCGGGCGCTACACCCAGGCCGAAACAGGCCAATTGCTCCACACCGTCGGAGCACGCACGCTGGTGCATGAAACCAAGGCGGCGTTCGCGCCTCACACCTGCGTCACGCTGCCCCCTCCGCTGGTCGTCATCGACACGGCTGGCGGAGCGCCCGTCGTGGACAAGGAGAACTATGTCCAGGCGCAACTCACCATGGGGGCCACGGCTGACTTCCCTCAGACACTGAATTTGTCGACCAAGATTCGCGGGCGCGGCAACTCCACCTGGAACTTGGAGAAGAAGCCATATCGCCTGAAATTCGACAGCAAGAGCAAGGTCCTCGGGATGACGTCGGACAAGGATTGGGCCCTGTTGGCCAATCACACCGACAAGACCATGCTGCGCAACGCGGTGGCGCTGTGTCTGGGACGGGTGATGGGCATGGCCTACACGCCAGCGGCGCACCATGTTGAATTGCGGCTCAACAACGACTTCCTGGGGCTCTACCAATTCGTCGAGCACGTCAAGGTGGCGGATCACCGCGTGAACATCGGCGCACTGGCCACCAGCCCTGAAGATGTCGATGCGGGGTTCTTCCTGGAGATCGATGCCAGGCTCGATGAAACCCACTGGTTTCGCAGCCAGAGCATGCGCCCCTACACCGTGAAGTCCGATGTCCTGGATGCAACCCAGGTCACGCACATCCGTGACGTGGTCAACGCCATGGAGTCGGCGCTGTTTGGCAGCGACCATCGGGATCCGGCCAACGGGTATGCGGCTCACCTGGATGTCGAGGCTTTGGTCGATTTCTACCTGATCAACGAGTACCTGCGCAACAACGATGCCTTCTACTCCAGCACCTTTGTCAAGAAGGAGCGCGGGGGCAAGCTCACGTTCGGGCCACTGTGGGATTTCGATCTGGCAGCCGGAAACGTGAAGTTCAATGACAACGCGTCCCCCATCGGTTGGTGGCTGCGTGAGCCGGGCAATGTCAATGCGTCCTACATCAAGCAGCTGCTCACCGATCCCGCTTTCGAGCAGCATGTGAAAGCCCGTTGGCTGCACTTGAGGCAGCAGCTGCCGGCTTTGCAGGCCTACATCCAGCAAAGTGCCGAGGTCCTGCAGTCCAGCCAGGAGCGCAACTTTCAGCGTTGGGACATCTTGAACACCCCCATTTCACCCAGCCCCCTCGCGTTGGGCAGCTACGAGGCGGAGGTGTCTCACCTGCGAGCCTGGTTGGCGCAACGCGCAGCCTGGATGGATGAGCAATTGTTGCCATCACCCGTGGCTTTGCCTTGATGGGCGTCTGAGGGCCTGAGCGGCTGGGCGCCTTGCCCGGCCTGCTTGCCCCAGGAGCGTCTCAGTGGGCTTCGGCCAATTCTGGCGAGGCCTGCTGCGCAGGGGGTACCCAGCCTGACACCCACTGCGGCAGTTGGTCTGCAGGCATGGGTTTGGCGATCCAGTAGCCCTGGGCGATGTCGCAGCCGAGCTCGCCCAGCAATCCCCAGGCAGCGCCTTCTTCCAGGCCTTCGGCCGTCACTTTCAGACCCAGGTTGTGCGCCAGGTCGACCACCGAACGCACGATCTTGGCGTCCTGGGCGTCGTGGTGCATGTTCATCACGAAGGAGCGGTCGATCTTGAGCTCGTGAACAGGCAGGCGCTTGAGGTAGGCCAGCGACGAATAGCCCGTTCCGAAGTCGTCGATCGACATCTGCAGGCCCATGTCATGGAACTGCTCGAGCGTTTGCTGCGCGCGATTGGGGTCGTCCATGATCGCGCTTTCGGTGATCTCCAGGCACATCGCGCTGGCGGGCACTTGGTGTTGTTGCAGCAGTGCGCTCACTCGGGCGGGCAGTTCGGGGTCGATCAGGTCGCGAGCCGAGAGGTTGATCGACATCTGCAGTCGCAGGCCCTGATCGGCGCACCGTCGCCAGGTGCGCATCGACTCGACCAGCAGCCAGCTGGTGATCTGGCGGATGAAACCCGACTGCTCCGCGAACGGGATGAACAGGCCGGGCGGCACCATGCCACGAGAGGGGTGCGCCCACCGGATCAGGGCCTCGGCGCCCACGACACTGCCACTGCGCAGGCAGACCTTGGGTTGCAGAAAGAGTCGGAATTCGTTTTGCTCGACCGCTTGGCGCAGCTCGCCGAGCAAGGACAAGGCAGCGTCGGATTTGACGTCCAGCTCGGGCCGGAAGATGGTGCAGCCGGTTTGCGCTTGTTTGGCATGGTGCATGGCCAGCTCGGCTCGGCGCATGAGGGTGGCGTCGTCGGTGGCGTGAGTCGGGCATGCCGCGATGCCGATGCCCGCGCCCAGGTCCACCGTGCTGCCGTTGAGGTCGATGGTGGCTTCGAGCCCTTGCTGCACACGTCGTGACACCGCCAGCGCCTCGTCGATGCCGCCGTGGGCCAGAAGGATCGCGAACTCATCGCCACCGAGTCGGGCCACGGTGTGCTCGGCCTCGCTCAGCTTCTCAAGAAGCAGGCGAGCGACGCGCTGCAGCAACTGGTCGCCAGCGTCGGTGCCCAGCACATTGTTGACATGCCGAAAACGATCGAGGTTGAGCATGACGACCGCGCAGCCTGTGTTCTGTGCGACGGCCCGCGCCACGGCATCGCGCACGGCGATGGTGAAGCCGGCGCGGTTGGGCAAACGTGTCAGCGCGTCGGTCAGGCCGCTGCGGCGGATCTCGCTTTCGCGCTGGTGAACGGCCTGGCGCATCGACTCGAAGGCCTCGGCGAGCTCACCGATTTCGTCATCGCCATGGCGGGGGATGGGCGCGTTGAAGTCGCCCCGTGCCAGGCGCGTGGCCAGTCGGGTGAGGCTGGTGACAGGCGTCGTGATGCGGCGTGCCGTCATGGCGCTGCCGACGGCGAACGCCAGCACGCCAAAACCATTGAGCGCAAAGATGGCCAGCTGCAGTTGCTGAAACGGCGCGACGGCGGCATCCACCGATCTCAGCATCACGGCATAGATCGGCAACTGTGCGTCGTTGCCGAGCGCGTGCAGGCGCGCCACGTGCAGGCCGTCTGGCAGCTCGAAGGACATGCGGTTGGCGCCGGTGGCCGCCGATGCAGAGGCCGCTGGCATCCACTGGCCCAGCAGGGATTGGCGGGCGTCGTCGCCAAGCAGTGACAAGGCCGCTTGCCAGCCACCCGCCTGGGTCCGCGTGACGATCACCAGGCTCATGGCGGTGAGCTGTTTCATGTCGCGCACCAGTCGCTCGTCGAGCTGGTAGCCCATGACCACCCAACCAATGGTCAGTGGCGCACGGATCGGCACCGCCACCAGTTGCAGCACCTGCTTGCCCATGGCCACGATCACGCCCGATTCGCCGGGGTCTTCGGTGGACTCGGCTTGTCGGATGGCGCGCTGGACCAGCTCCGTCAGCTCGGTCGAACGGGGACCGGTGCTTGCTTGAACCGTGCCTTGGGCATCGGTGATGATCGAAAAGCTGGCGCCCGCGCGTTCGCCATGGTTGTCCAGTGCCGACACCAAGGTTTCGGTGTCGCCGCTGGAGAGCGCCTCGCGAAAGCCATAGTCCGCTGCCAGCAGGCGTGTGGACTCGCTCAGGTGGGTGGCGCTTTGTCGCAGCAGCCGCCTGAAGACCTGCTCGCCCAGGTCCAGCGAGGAGCCCAACAATTCTCTGGCGTTGTGGTCGATGCTGCGCTGCACGAGCGCAAAGGTGACGACCTGCACCAGCAGCAACAGCCCCAGGAAGAGCGCAACGATGCGAAACGCCAGCCGGCGCCGCATCGGGAGTGCATCGACCAGGGTGTCGCCGCCGGTGTTCATGGCTTGGATGGCCCCCCGAGTCGAACGACGCTCGTGTTGCCCGCTGCTGGGACCTTGATGCCTCGGCGCTGTGGCGCTTGTTTGTCACCCATCTGCATGTGCCAGACCTGCAGCGTGTGGTCTCCGGTGGGCACGTCCAGCGTGGCCACCCCCGCTTTGTTGGCGATGGCGAAATGCGGTGTGTTGACCACGTGGATGAAGGCCGTCATGCGATCGTGGATGTTGCAGCCCAGGATGGCGGTGCCAGCTTTGTCGAAAACCACCGGTGCGGCGGGGGTGCCTGAGTAGAGTTTGATCTCGAATGGCTTGGCCGGAGAGAAGGAATAGATGTGGTGACGCACGGTGTCGAAGTTCGGGAAGCTCACGGCCGTGCCGGTCTGCACCACCAGCAGGGTTGGCGTGAAGGCTCTTCCGCGTTGCCCCAATTCAGCCTGGGTGCCGGGCGGGGCGGTCGGCTTGCTGCCTGCCACTTCAATGGACACGACGGCATCGGCTGCCGGCGAGCCGTTGGCGTCCAGCACGGTCACGCTCAAGGGGGCTGCGAGGGTCGGCACGCACGCCAGGCTCATCCAGGTCGCGATGAGGTGGGCGTGTGGCGATGGCTTCGGCTGGCGCATGGGTGAGGCCTCTCAGCGGTCGGTGGTGACGATGTCGCGGCGGCTGGGTGCCAACCGGCGGAGCAACTCGTTCTTGGCCCCTTGCGGAACACCTGCGCGGTCGAGTTCGTCTCGCAGCATCTGCACCGTGGTTTCGAACTCAGAGCCACCCAGGCCGAGGTCGGCGTGTGCGTTGCGCATCGTCTCGCCTTCATACACGCAAGGGCCGTCCGCCACCTTGCACAGGTGCGCGGCCAGGCTGGCTGAAAGGGTGCGCAGGTTGATGCCGTCGAACGTGCGCTTGGTGCGTGGGTCGGTCGACATGCGCTGCAGCATCGCGCTGCTGACGGCCTGGATGCCTTCCACGCCGCCCAACTGCTGGAACAGCGGGGGCGATGGTGGTGTGCTGCTGCAGGCGGCCAGCTGACAGGCGAGTGCAATCAGCAGCAGGCCGAACCGGCGCCCGAGGCGTTGGGGTGTTGCAGGGGTGGGCATGAGCGTCACTCGTTGGCAATGATCACCACTGTGTCAGTTTTGGGGAGGGGGGTTTCCTGGTGAATGGGGTGATCACGGTGCCATTTCCGTGGATGTCTGCCCAGAATTCACGGGAAGATGCGTCAGCTTGGCGCATGGCTTGACGGCTGGAGGATCCACTGATGGACGCATCTCTCACATTCCTGACCTCGAGGTCGCGATTCGCCGCTTGGCCATGTTTGGTCTTGGTTGGTTGGATGGGCGTGCTCCCAGCCTGGGCAGGAGACCGCCTGCTGGGCACCTCGGGTGTCTCACAGATAGAGGGCGCTGCTGGCGGCGGCCTCACGCCTTGGGCGGTCATTGGCGGCAACGGCAGCAGCGACCAGGTTGGTGCCTCGGCTTACGCCACCCACATCCGCACGCAGGGCAAGTTCAACCTCAACATCCAGGGCGTTGCCGTGGGGGTGAAGAACCGCGTCGAAGTGTCCATGGCCCGCTGGAGCTTCAAGTTCAGCGACACGGTGCCTGGCAAGAGCGCCCAGATGAACGTGCTGGGCGCCAAGGTGCGCGTGCTGGGCGATGCCGTCTACGACCAGGACGTCTGGTGGCCACAGGTGAGCGTGGGTTTCCAGCACAAGCACAACGAAGATTTCAAGCTCGTGCCCACCTTGCTGGGTGCCACGCGCGGATCGGACACCGACTGGTACGTGGCCGCCACCAAAGTCTGGTTGGGCGCAGCCTGGGGTCGCAACGTGTTGGGCAACTTGACCTTGCGTGCCACGCGGGCCAACCAGTTCGGGATCCTGGGGTTCGGTGGTGACCTGGGCAACCGGCACCAGTTGATGCCAGAAGCCAGCCTGGCCGTGCTGGTGCGCGATGACCTGGCAGTGGGCGCGGAATGGCGCGCCAAGCCTGATCGGCTCAGTGCGTTCAAAGAAGAGAACGCCTGGGATGCCTTCGTGGCCTGGTTCCCGCATCGCAACCTGAGCCTGACGGCAGCCTGGCTGGAGCTGGGCAACATCGCCGACAAGCCGAGCCAGCGCAGCCTGTACCTGTCGGCACAAGTCGGTTTCTGACGGTCGCAAGCACTGTGGCGCGTGCCTTGAGGGGCGCGTGCATGCAAAAAAACAGCCCGCGCGCTCAAGGCGACACGGGCTGCACTGCGGCCACTCACAACCGGAGGGCCTGGACCGGTGGGGCGATCCCCAGTCCTGAACCCCTTGCGGGGAGCCACCTCACCGGTGGCGTGGTGCAGCCGGACCGCCCGGCCGACCTGAGTGGAGCAGGTCTGGCACCCTTTTGACCTCCGTTACCCGGGGGCCTCACGGTTGACGAACACCTCGTCGATCACCGTGAATCCATTGTGCGCGAGCGCCTTCCGCGCGTCTGTGTGTTTTCTCACGACATGGCGACGGCTCGCACTGAGTGGCCGTCAGCTGTGCGAAAGTTGGCGTCAGGAAGGTTGAACCCATGGCCGCAGAAGTCCTGACCACCACCCAGATGGCGAGCGCCGATGCCGCCACCATTGCACGGGGCACACCGGGCATCGTGCTCATGCGCGCGGCCGGTGAAGCCGTGGCCCGCGCCATCTTGGAGCGTTGGGCGCCTCGGCCCGTGAACGTGCTGTGCGGGCCAGGCAACAACGGTGGCGATGGTTGGGTGCTGGCGCGCGTGCTGCGTCAGCAGGGCTGGCCCGTGCGTGTGCACGCCTTGGTGCCACCCCAATCTCTGCAAGGCGACGCAGCCGAGGCGGCTCGGGAGTGGCTGGCGCTGGCCGATGACAACGGTGGTGCCGGCTGGCACCCGCTGAGCGAGGCCAACCCTCAAGCTGGCGAATTGGTGGTGGATGCCCTGTTCGGCGCGGGCCTGAGCCGTCCGCTGGACGAGCCTGTGCAACTGCTGCTCGAGCGCGTGGCCATGCGACACGTGCCCATCGTGGCGGTCGATGTGCCCAGCGGGCTGTGCGGAGACACGGGGCGCTCCCAAGGCGCCGTGCCTTGTGCGCTGACGGTGACGTTTTGCCGCCTCAAGCCCGCGCACCTGCTCATGCCCGGTCGCAGCCTGTGTGGCGAGGTGGTGCTGGCCGACATCGGCATCCCGGATGCGGTGGTGCGCGAGGCGGGGGCGCAGGCCTGGGATAACCGACCCGAGCTGTGGGCCGACACCTGGCCTTCGGTCGATGAGGCAGGGCACAAATACCACCGAGGGCACGCGCTGGTGTGGGGCGGTGGTGTCATGACCGGGGCGGCCCGTTTGTCGGCCCGTGCCGCCGCGCGCGTGGGCGCTGGGCTCACCACCGTGTGCGTGCCGCAGTCGGCCTGGGCTGTCTACGCTGCGTCGCTGACCAGCATCATGGTGCACCCGGTGGGTGGCGAAGGGGCTGCGCAGTGGCAGGCAGGTTTGAACTCCCTGCTGGCCGACGACCGCCTGAGCGCCGCGCTGATCGGCCCGGGCGCGCTGGGTGGAACGCAAGCCGGTGGCCTGCGTGCCCTGGTGCTGACCTTGTTGGCCAGTGGTCGCCCGGTGGTGCTCGACGCCGATGCGTTGACGGCGTTCGCCGAAGACCCCTCGCTGCTGTTTGCGGCCATCGCTGGGCACAGCCGTCCGGTGGTGCTGACGCCGCATGACGGGGAGTTCAACCGGCTGTTTCGCAGCCCTCAGGTGGCGGTGGCAGCCAGCAAGCTGGAGCGAGCTCGCGAAGCCGCGCGCCTGAGTGGGGCCGTGGTGCTGCTCAAGGGGGCCGACACCGTCGTGGCCTCACCCGATGGGCGTGCCAGCCTCAATCGAAATGCGCCCAGTGAATTGGCCACGGCGGGTTCGGGCGACGTCCTGGCGGGCCTGGTGCTGGGCCTGCTGGCGCAGGGCATGCCTGCCTGGCAAGCCGCTTCCGCTGCGGTGTGGTTGCATGGCGAGGCGGCGCTGGCCTTTGGCCCAGGTCTGATCGCCGATGATTTGCCGGACCTGGTGCCCTTTGCCTTGCGTCGCTTGCGCAGCTTGAAGGCTTGAGCTGGGCCCTGCTCAGTTCACGCAGGTGCGGTTCTTGCCCGTGCGTTTGGCCTCGTAGAGGCCGATGTCGGCGCGCTCCAGCGCGGCCTCGATGGGCTCGCCTGGGCGGTAGGCCGTCACCCCTGCCGAGAAGGTGATGAACACCTTGTGCTCGTCGTGGGTGAAGAACTCCGCGCTGAGCGTGCGCTGCAGCCGCGTCAACGCTTGCTGGCCTTCGTCGGCCGGTGTGTCCGGGAGCATGACCACGAACTCTTCGCCCCCGTAGCGCGCCACCACGTCCACAGGACGCAGGCATTCGCTGACGCGCCGCGCGAGGAACTTCAGGGCTTCGTCACCGGTCTGGTGCCCGAGCTGATCGTTGAGCTTCTTGAAGTTGTCGACGTCGAGCAGGCCGATGGCCAGCGTCGTGCCCTGGCGTTCAACGCGGGCTTGTTCGGCTTCGAAGGCCCGCATCATGCCGCGGCGGTTGGCGATCTGGGTCAGCGGGTCGGTGGAGACCTCGTCGGAGAGCTTGCGGATCTCGTCCTCGAGCGTTTTCACGCGCTCGCTCAGGGCGTGGGCCTTGCTGTGCTCTTCCTGCAGCTTGAACTGGGTTTGGGCGACCACCGATTGCACCGAGCGGCTTTCGGCCACCATCTCGCGCACCACGCCGGTCAGGCTCTCGAGCGAGTCCGCCTGGTCGATGGTGTCGGCGTAGCGACCCAGGTTGGACTGGAATCGGTCGGTGGTGTTACCCAACTCGCCGATTTCCTGAAGCATCTGCTGGATGAGTTGCTTGAGGGCTTCGCGTGCATTTTCGCGTTCAAGCTTGAGTTGCTGTTGCTTGATGCGCGCGTCGTCGAGCAGTTGCTGAACATGGCGCAAACCCCGGCTGTCGATGCCCTCTGCGAGCTGGTGGCGCATCGCTTGGACCTGACCTTGCGCCCAACTCTCGTCTTCTGCCAGATCGACCAGGCTGTCGGTCAGAGATTGGCACAGGCCCATGAGCTGATCGAGCAGGCGATGGCGTTGCTCGATGATGCCGCGCGCCTGGGCGCATGCCTCGTTGACGCTGGATTGGGCCTGGGCGGCGGCGGTGAGGGCCCGTGCCGTGGCCTGGGTGCGCGGGTTCGCTGACGCGGGGGGCAGCGCAACCTGCACCGTTCGCACCAGCTCATCGACCGCGGTGCGCGCGCTGGCAGACCAGCTCGAAGAAGATGAGGATGACTTGGGCAGTGGAGACTGTGCCTGGCTCGCAGCGCCCTCCGAGCTTTCCTGCTCAGGCGCAGGCTGAGGTGGCGTCACCATCGGCGTTGCGGAGATTGGGGTCGAGCCATCGGGCGATGCCGCGGCTGCGTCCGCCGATCCATCGTCTTCCAGCGGGGCGTTGTCCAGGGTGTCGCTGTCCCAACTTTGCACCAGCTGGCTCAAGCGTTGGTGTAGGCGCTGGCCCGAGCTTTTGCTGCCCTCGAGCACACGCTGCAGGCTGTCCTTTTTGCGCGCAGCCGTCCATTGGCGACCTCCGCGCTCGGCGCCTCGCAGGATGCGTCCGATCAACTTGGACCAGCGTTCACCCTCTTCAGCCTGGCTGGTGGTGTCGGGTGGCGTGGCTTTGTCCTGGGGTTTGTCGGCGGCGCCAGCTGCCGCGCTTGGCACCCCCGACTCGGCCTCGTAGGCCTTGCGGTAGTTCTCGGGCGTGGGTTCGAGCCTTTGCTCGGCGAGCCGTCGCAGGGCGGCCTTGGCCAGGTTCGCAGGGGTCTGGGACATGGTTTCAGCGGGGCAAGCTCACCAGGCGCGATGCATGCTCGTTCGTCAGGTTGCCAAGGCGAGGCAAGGTCTGCCCCTGCTGGGTGTCCTGCAGCCAGCGTTCGACGTCGGCCGGGGACATCGGACGAGCGTACAGGAAGCCTTGGCAGATGTGGCAGCCCAGGTTGTAGAGCACCTCCATCTGCGAGAGCTTTTCCACGCCTTCGGCGACCACGCGCAGCCCCAGGGCCCTCGCCAAGGCGATGATGGCCGAAACGATGGCTGAGCTTTGAGGCGTGTCGCCCAGGTCGCGCACGAAGGAGCGGTCGATCTTGAGTTCGCTGATCGGCAGGGTGGTCAGGTAGGACAGCGAGGAATAGCCCGTGCCAAAGTCGTCGATCGAGATCTCGGTGCCCAGTTGGTTGAGCCGGTGCAACGAGGGCACGACACCTTGGAGGTCTTTCATCAGACCGGTTTCGGTGATCTCGAGCTCGATGGCGCGGGGCGGCACCTGGCGCGCTTTCAAGATGGCCTCGATCTTCTCGACCAGGTCACTTTGCTCGAACAGGCGAGAGGGCAGGTTGACGGCGATGGACGCGTCGAAGCCGAAGCTGCGGTGCCATTCGGCGGCCTGTCGCGCGGCCTCGTCGATGGCCCACAAGCTCATGTGGTTGATCAGGCCGGTGGCTTCGGCCAAGGGGATGAAGTCGCCCGGAGGCACCAGCTGGCCGTTGCGGTTCCAGCGCATCAAGGCCTCGGCCCCCACCATCTGGTTGGTGCGCACGTCGATCTTGGGCTGGTAGTGCAGCACCAGTTCCTTGCGCTCCAGGGCCTTGTGCAGGGCGGTGTCCAGGTCCAGCCGCACGCGGCCCTTCGAGGCCAGTTGCGGGTCGTGCAGTTGCGCGGTGTTGCGGCCCTGGCTTTTGGCCAGGTCCATGGCCACGTCGGCGTTGCGCAGCAGGTCGGCCACGTTCAGGCCATGCTGCGGGAACACCGCCACCCCCACCGACGCCGTGATGAAGCACTCCTGGCCAGCCACCATCATCGGCTCGCGCAGGGCGTCGAGGATGACGTAGGCCGTGGCCATGGCCTCGCGTTCGTTGCTGACCTCGGGCAGCAGCACGACGAATTCATCGGCGCCCAATCGACCCACGGCTTCGAGGGTGCGGTGCGCGCGATGTCCGGTGGTGTCGAGGTTGCCTTCGATGATCTGGTCCGAGTGGCGCACGCAGTTGCGCAGGCGCCTGGAGACCTCGATGAGCAACTCATCGCCAGCATGGTGGCCCAGGTTCTCGTTGATGATCTTGAAGCGGTCCAGGCCGACCTGCAGCAGCGCCACGCGGTGATTCAGGCGCTTGGCGTATTCGATGGCGCGCTCGCTGCGCCAGAAAACCTGGCGTCGGTTGGGCAAGCCGGTGAGCGTGTCGAAGTTGGCCAGGTGCTTGATCTTGTCCTCGGCCACGCGGCGGTCGGTCACGTCCTGCACGATGCCGGTGTAGCCGATCAAACAGGCCAGTTCGTTGAACTCGGGCTCGGCCTCGACATGCAGGATGCGGCGGCGGCCATCGGCCAGGCTGATCTGGACGTCGTTGCACAGGATGGTGCCGTGGTCGAGCACCTCGTGAAGGATGCGGGCAAAGCCTCGCCGCTCTTCGTCGGGCAACATGCGCAGGATGCTCTTGAGGCCCAGGTGGTCGTGGGAGCCCAGGCCGAAGACACGCAGGCCCTCGACCGAGAAGGACAGGTCGCCCGCGCCCTTGCGCCAGTCGAAGCTGCCCATGCGGGCGAGGTCTTGCGCACGGGCCAGTTTGGACTTGCTGCGCTCGAGCTCGTCGCGGGTGCGGGCGGCGCGCAGCAGGTAGCGCAGGCGCCCGGCCAGCAGGCTCCACTGGGTGCTTTTGACGAAAAAGTCGGTGGCGCCAGCCTCGTAGGCGCGGGTGATGGAGGCGTCGTCGTCCAGGCCGGTCAGCATGAGCACGGGCACGGACTCATAGCCTGGCATGTGACGCAGTTCACGGCAGGTGGCGAAGCCATCGAGGCCAGGCATGACGGCATCCAGCACGATCACATCAGGCAGCCAGTCCGAGAGCATCTGCAGGGCCTGCTCACCCGAGCTGGCCTCGGTGATGGCGAAGCCGCGTTCGCGCAGGGCGATCGAGGTCAGCAGCAGGTTCACTTCGTCGTCATCGACCAGCAGCACCTTGGGCTGCTCCTGGCCGTCCTCGAAGGCGAAGTCCGAGGTCACGGTCATGACGGTTGCTCCAGCAGGGCGCGCAGGCCCGCCAGGACGTGTTCAACCTCCACGGGCACGGCCCGCAGGCGTTCTGAGAAGTCTTCTTCGCTCTGGCGCCTGATCATGGTTTCGATTTCGGCACACAAATGTGACAGCTTGAGCGCGCCGATGCTGGCCGAGGAAGACTTGAGTGTATGCGCCACGTGGAGGATCGAGCTGCGGTCATTCGTGCGGATGGCCTCATCGAGTTGAGGCAGCAGGCGCGAGGCGGAGGCCTCGAAGGCTTTGCTGACGCGCTCGAACAAACGGTTTTCGCCTCGGGGGTCGAGGTCGCGCAGGCGACGCAGGGCGTCGGCATCGAAGAGTTCTGTGGCCGCTGTTGCCTGCGACGCGGCCGCACCTGTCTCGGCGTGCACGGGGGCGGGTGGTGGCGCATCTGCCACAGGCTGGCCAAGGGTTGCCCCGGGTTCGGCACGGGCCGACGTTGCCGTGGTGGGCGGCTTGGCAGGTTTTGCAGGCGTTGCAGCTGCCGTGGTTGCAGCCGCAGGTGCGACATCGGGCGGCGGCGCCTGTTCGCCCCAGCCCTCCGGGTGCGTGTGCTCGACCAGCACCTTTTGCAGCTGACTCTGACGGAAGGGCTTGGAGAGGTAGTCGTCGAAGCCCACGTCGAGGAAGCGCTGTTCGTCGCCCTCCAGGGCGTTCGCCGTGACAGCGATCACCGGCGTGACGGACGGCGTCAGGAACGTGAAGCGCGTGTTCGAGCCCCGGCGGAACCAGCTCAAGGCCTCGACGCCGTCCATGCCCGGCATCTGGATGTCCATGAGCACCAGGTCGAAGCGCTGTTCGCCCAGGCGACGCAGGCCTTCGAGCGCGGACGAGGCCACCTTGACCTCGCAGCCCAGGCGCTTGAGCATCTGGGTGCAGACCTCCTGGTTGACCGGGTTGTCCTCGATGACCAGCACCGATTTGTTGATGCGCGGCATGTCATGCGGCAGGTCGCCACCCAGTTCGGCCGAGATGCCCAGGATGGCCTGACGCAGCTCGGCCTTGCGCAGGGGTTTGGGCACGAAGCGCTGGAAGCCGGCGTCCTGCGCCTTGCGCACGTCGTCGGGCGAGGACACCGAAGACAGCAGGACCATCTTGAGCTGTGGGTAGCGCTCGCTGCGGTGCAGGGCGTCGGCCAGGCCCAGGCCATCGAGCTCGGGCATGTTCATGTCCACCAGGGCCAGGTCGAAGTCCGCGTCCTGCGTGGGGTGGGCCATGAGGATGTCGAGCGCCTCGCGGCCGTTGGTGGCCTGCGTCACCTTCATGCCCCAGGCCGTCAGCATGTTCTCGATGACCGTTCGGTTGGTGTCGTTGTCATCGACCACCAGCACGTTGAAGGCCGGCATCTCGGGCTCTTCGATCAGGGCCATGTCGATCTGGGTGTCGCCCACCGAGACAGGCACGCGGAAGACGAACTCGGAGCCGACGCCCGGCGCGCTGTGCGCCTCGATCTGCCCGCCCATGAGCTCGACGAGTTGTTTGGAGATGGCCAGGCCCAGGCCCGTGCCGCCATAGCGGCGCGCCATGCCCACGTTCGCCTGCACGAAGGCGCTGAACAGCCGGGGGATGACCTCGCTGGGGATGCCGATGCCGGTGTCGCGAACCATGAACTCCAGCTCGATGTGCTGGTTCGCTGACGGCACGCTGCTGTGAACGGTGCCGCCCATGCCCCTTCGGATGTCGACCACCACTTCGCCATGCTCGGTGAACTTGATGGCGTTGGCCACCAGGTTGGTGAGGATCTGGCGCAGGCGCAGCGGGTCACCGTGGATGACGCTGGGCAGGCCGGGTTGCTCGCGGAAGGACAGCTCCAGGCCCTTTTCGTGGGCGCGGGGGGCCATCAGCTCCAGCGTGTCTTCGACCAGGGTGCGCAGCACGAAATCGCTGTTGGCCAGCTCCAGCCGGCCGGCTTCGATCTTGGCGAAGTCCAGGATGTCGTTGATGATCTCCAGCAGGCTTTCGCCGGAGCGGTAGACCGCCTGGGCGAAGCGCCGCTGCTTGTCGTTGAGCGGCGTGCCCAGCAACAGCTCCGTCATGCCCAGGATGCCGTTCATGGGCGTGCGGATCTCATGGCTCATGTTGGCCATGAACTGGCTCTTGGCCTGGCTGGCGGCCTCGGCCATGTCGCGTGCACGTTGCAGCTCCAGGGCCTGGTTGTGCTCGTCCGTCACGTCCGAGACGAGGCCGTAGACGCGGGTGTCGCCATCGGCGAGTCGGCGCGTGCGGCTGCGGTGGCGCATCCAGCGCAGGCCCTTGCCCGGGATCTGCAGGCGCAACAAGGTGTCGGTGTTCAGGCCCAGCCGCTCTTGCGCTTCCTGCTCTCGCAGGAGGGGGATGTCCTCGGGCACGACCAGGGCCTGGACCTTCTCTGCACGCGCCTGGATGTCTTCGCCCGGCATGCCCAGCAACTCATGGGTGCGCGGGCTGAGGTAGAGGAAGCGGCCGCGGCTCTCCGTGGCCACGTAGACGGCGTCGTCCATCGACTCGACCAGCTCGCGGAAGCGTCGCTCCGACTCTTCCAGGTCGGCCTGCGCCTGGCGCGAGGCGGTGATGTCGCGCACCAGAGAGATCAACAAGCGTGGGCGCCCATTGCTGTGGCGCAGCGCGAAGTGCCGCGCATTGACCACGCGCACGCCTGCGTCGCTTTGCCAAGTGAAATCGTGCTCCACGGTTTCGCCGCTGTCGACCGCCTGTTGCATGTGCGGCTGGGTCAGGCCCATGACCGACTTGCCCAGCGCCTGCTCGAACGAGCGCCCGACCACGCGGTCGCGCTGCAGCGAGAATTCGATCTCGGTGTAGCGGTTGATGGCCACCACGTTGAGGTTGACCGGGTCCAGCACAAACAGGCTCACCGGCAGGTTGCCCAGCAGCGCTTCGAGGAACTCACGCTCCTGGTCTCGCACGTGCTCTTGGGCCTTGCGCTTGGTGATGTCGGTGAAGAGGCAGACGTACTGGTTGCGTCCGCCGGTTTCGTCGAGCATCTGGATGGCGTCAATCTCGCCCCAGTAGCGGGTGATGCTTTGGGAGCTCTGGCGCCCAGCCTCGTAAGAGATGCGGAACGGCACGCCGCGTTCGAGCTGGTTTTCCAACTCGTTGATGGTCTCGGCATCGGTCACCTCTTGCGCAAGCAGTTCAGGCAGCTTGCGACCCAGCACCCGGTCTTCAGGCCAGCCGGTCAAAGCGACGAAAGCGGCGTTGATCCATTCGATGGTGCCATGGCGATCGGTGATGGCCACGCCACTGCTGATGCGCGACGCCACCAGGGCCAGGCGGCCGAGGTGCTCCTCGTGGCTCGCCATGCGGGCCCGGTTGGCGTCTCGCTGCGCCACGAAGCCGAGCTGGATGGCCGCGACTTCCAGCACCGCCTCCACGTCTGCATGCGCTCGGGCCGGGTCGTCGAACTCAAGCATGGCCAGCGGCCAGCCGTCGACGGACACGGGCAGGGCCAGCACGCGTTGGGTGCCTGCCGCGCGCCAGGGGCTGGGCGTGCCGGCAGACTGGCGCAAGTCGGAGACGGTGGCCTTGAGCGTGCCCAGCGCTTGACCGAGCGGGCGGTCATCGCGGTGGGTGGGGGTGATGGCGCTGACGTCAATGTGTTCGGGGCCGCCAGCCTGGTGAGCCCAGGGGCGCAGCAAAGCGGACTCGCCATTCCAACCATCGACCTGCAGCGCCGCCCAAGCCCTGGAGCCCAGGTGGCGGTGCAGGGCCTCGCCGACGCGTGAGAGCGCCTGCCCAAGGGCTTCGGCGGAGCGCGCGTGTTCGGCGATGTCCCGGATGAGCCGCAGGTGGGCTTCTTGCCTGGCCTGCAAGGCTTCCGCGTCGACCTGGGGCTGGCTGTTGGGGGACGAGGTGGGCACCGTGGTCAGGGGCGGGCCCAGCTCGGGAGCGGGCAGGGGACGCCTGCGGGCAAGGTAGCCGATGCTGCCCGATGCCAGCATGGCCAGGGTCAAGCCCGCGCCAGCAGGCCCCCATGCCCAGCCCGCAGCCGACGTGCCGGCCAGGGCCATCATCAACATCAGGGCCTTCCAGGGGGTGCGCATGGGTGCGGTCAAAATGGGCTGCCGAATCTGGCGAAAACAGGGTGAGCCCGGAAATGATTCATCCGGGAATCAAGGGACAATCGTCAACAATCTCACGAACTTTAGCTTGGCTGAAAAGTTTCAGGCCAGCAGAAGAAACCCCTTTCGGCCTTCCTTACAATCGTTTGAATGCGGATTCACAACGGACCGTCGGATGAGCCCAGGGCCACCAGGCCCGAAATGGGGGCGTTGCTCCCTGGCTGGGGCGTTGCCGGCCTGTGTTTTGCCCTGGCTTTGCTCGTCACCGACGCACCTGCCTGGGCCTGGGTGCTGGCTGCCGGGTCCTGGCTGTCGGTGGCGGCGCTGGTGAGGGTGCTGCTCAGGTTGTTGCCCGCCGTTGTCCCTGACTCGGCGCATGTTGCCGGGACCGCCATGCCGCGTGCCGATGTCGGTCGCGGCACGCCGGTGGGTGCTGCGCCGGAGCCTGACAAACCTGTGGCCGAAACCACCGTGCCACCGACGTTGCCGGCTCCAGGGCGCGACGCCATTCAGAACGTGCTGCACGCTGCCGGCGCGGGGGGCGCTGCCGAGCCCGACGCAGACCGCGAAGTTGAGCAGGAGGCCCTGCGCTATGCCCTCTCGCACGACCTTCGGGCGCCCCTGCGCGTGATCGATGGCTTCACGCGCATCGTGCAGGAAGACTACGGGCGCCACCTCGACAAGCTGGGGCAGGATCACCTCGAGCGCGTGCTCGCGGCCTCGTCCCGCATGAATGGCATGATCGATGCGATCCTGGCGCAAGCCCAACTGGCCACCGAGCCCTTGGGGCGCCAGGACATCGACCTCTCGGCCCTGGTGAAAGACGTTGCCGACGAGCAGTCGGTGGTGTGCACCTCGCACCCATCGGTCGAATGGGTGATTCAGCCAGGTCTGTGCGCGCAGGCCGACAGCACGTTGTTGCGCCGAGTTGTCGAAAACCTGCTCAGCAACGCCCTGAAATACAGCGCCAAGGTGGCGTCACCTCGCATCGAATTTGGTTGCATGCCGGCCACGAATCCCCCTGTGTATTTCGTGCGGGACAACGGCGCCGGGTTTGACATGCAGCACGCCGACAAATTGTTCGGCATGTTCCAGCGCCTGCACAGTGCCAAGGATTTCGAAGGCACCGGGGTCGGTCTGGCGGGCGTGCGCCACATCATTCGCCGCCACGGTGGGCGGATTTGGGCAGAGGCTCAACTGGGGCAGGGGGCCTGCTTTTATTTCACGCTGACCGATCGGCTCGACAGCACAGCCCTGCCGGGTTGATGCTCAGATCGAGCCCAGGCCGGCGAGCACTTCCTGCGCGTTGATCAGCCTCTCGCCCAGCGCAGCGGTGGTGCAGCCCTCTTGTCGGGCCTGTTGCTGCAAGCGCTCAAGTGCCTGGCGGCGGGTGAGCGAATACCGGTGCATCACGATGCCCACGGCCAGTGCGATGGTGTCGGTGAGCGGGTCAACGGCTGGGGGCGCTGCCGACGCGGCTGTGGGCGCCGTGGCAGGTTGGGCTGCAGAGGCCACCGCCTGGTGCGGTTGCTGGTTCGGACGGTTGGCGAAGGCGGCCTCGACCGCGGGCACGATCTGCTGGATGTCCAGCGGCTTGACCAGGTAGGTCAGGGCGCCAAGTGCTTTGACCTGCTTGATGGTTGCCTCGTCGGCGAAGGCCGACAGGAACATGAAGGGGATCTGGCAGTACTCACGCAGGTAGGCGGCGACGTCGAAGCCGGATTTGCCTTCCATGCGGATGTCGAGCAGTGCCAACTCGGGCTTGTGCTGCCGAGCCAGCAGGATGGCGTCATCGCCGTTGTCAGCGTCGATGACTTCGTAGCCCGCCTGGGAGAGGCCATGGGTGAGCGTGGCCAGCACCAGCCGATCATCGTCCACCACCAGGATCTTGCCTTTTTGATTCACGCGCAGCCTCTCGAGCGCACCAGCGATCTGATCACCAGGGGGTCCGCCTCCCTGGAACATGGGACAAGTCTACCGCGCGGCGGACGCTCGATCATTGTGGCCACAGCGCGATCTGGTGGCCAGCGGGCTCTCCCGCGATCAAAGGGGGAGGCTGGACGACGAGGAGGATGCCTGGCGGCGTGAGGTCCAGCCGGGTCAACACCTCGCCCTGGTCTTGTGTCAACGCCAGCTTGGCGCTGCGGCGAGGCAGCAGCGCACGCACCAGGCCCAGGCCTGACACGCCACCCGGTACGCGATCGATGTTGAAGCCTTCGGGCAACTGACCCGGGCTGCGGATGTCGATGCGCACGCCCGCTTCGCTCGACTGCAGCAGGCAGCGGATGGCTTGTTGGCCGGGGCCGTGCTTGTGGGCGTTGGTCAGCAACTCGTTGAGGCTCAGCGCGATCGGGATGGACTCGGCCTCGGGCAATTGCCAGTCGCCAGCGCTGGGGCCTTCAAGGTCCAGCTGGATGGGGCGCCCGAAGGTGCGCTGCACCGATTGCGCGATGGCCTCGACCACGGATTTGAGCCGCAGCGGTCCGCCCGTGCCCACCTGCAACCCGTACACCTGGGCGATGGCCTGAACCTGCCCGACCACCTCGGAGATGGCCGAGGCGACCTCGGGCTTGCGCGCAGCGATCTGCTGGAGCAGGCCCGCCACACCCTGCAAGTTGTTCTTGATTCGGTGGTGCACTTCCTTGACCAGCATCTCGCGCTGGGCGATGGCCGCTTCCAGGCGCGCTTGTTCGGCAGCGCGCTGCTCGGTGATGTCCGAGGCCACCAGCAGGATCTGATCGGCCGCTTCGCCGTCGGCGTTCAGCGGCAGGTAGTTGACGTCCCAGATCTGGTTGCCGTTGCGGGCGGCCACCACGTGTTCTTTGTGGCGGGACTTGCCACTGTCGAGCGCGGCCTGCAGTTCGGTGCACAGCTGGCGTCCGCGTTCGGCCGGGAAGGCCGCCTCCAAGGGCTGGCCGATGACCTTGGACGGGTCCTGCCCCATGAACAGCGCGCTGGCCTGGTTGGCCTGCAGCAGGGTCAGGTGGTGCGCATCGATCAGCTGAATGGCCATGGGCGCCATGGCGATGATGCGCTGCAAGGTGGCTTGTGCTTCGGCGGTTTCGGCTTCGGCCTGGCGGCGGCGGTCGATGTCGAGCAGGGCGTAGGTGGCTTGGCGCTGGCCCAGCTCGTCGAGCGTGACCACGGCGTTGCCCACCACCCAGAACACGCGACCGTCTCGCCCCATCACCTGGCATTCAAAGGTGTGGGACTGGCCGTCTTCCAGGCCATCGAGGTAGTCGGTCAGCCTGAAGGGGTGGTCGAGGTCGGTGGTGGCCACGGTGCTCAGGGGCTGCCCGACAAAGTCGGCGAGGTCACCGGCGAACATGCGGCGAGCCGAGCGGTTCATCCAGGCGATGCCGTGGGTGTCGATGGTGACGATGCCGACGAAAACCGAGTCGAGGATGGCGCGGGTGCGGTCGGCCTGCAGGGTCAGGTTCCACTCTGCACGGTGGCGTGCATCGACGTTGACGAAGGACGCGATGAAGCCTTCTTCCGGGCGCGCCGGGCTGACCAGGCGCATGGCGACCTCGGCCCACAGGCCCTGCAAGCTGCCTTGACCTGCGTTTTGACCTGCTGTTGAGTGCACGCGCAATGCGCGCTCGCCCTGCCAATGGCCCAGGCTGCGCAGCACGCTGGTCACGTCGGCCTCGGTGTTGAGGTCGAGTTCCGGGGCGTACAGGGTCTGCAGGGCGCGACCGGTGAGGTCGGCATCGGGCTCGCCAATGAGGTCGGACAGGGCGGGGTTGGCACGCTGGATGTGGCCGTCGCGCACGAAGGCGATGCCCACGCCCGATAGCGAGAACATGAGGTCGCGGTCACGGCCCAGCGATTCGAGCTGGGCCTGCTGCTGCCGAGCGCGGGTGATGTCCGAGAGCACCACGATGAGCTCCAGCGGCTCGGCCGATTCACCGATGCGCCTGACCGACAGGGCGTACCAGCGTGTGTTGTGCCCCGGCAGGACGATCTCGATGTCGGTTTCGTGCTGGCTGTGCTCTTGCACTTGCCGCGCGGCCTGCGTGACCGCGCGTTCGATCCGAGGGTCGGCGCCCAGCAGCACGGACAGGCTCTGACCGGGCAGGGAGCCCGGTGGCAGCCCCAGCATGCGTTCGAAGCGCCGGTTGCAGCGCACCAGCACGTCGTCCCGGAGGTAGGCGATGCCGGCGGGTGTGCTCTCGAGGATGGTGCTGAGTTCGTGCAAGAGCACGGCCTGGTCGGGCAGCGGGTCGGCATCGGCGTCGGAGGCGATGCGGATGCCTGGCGAGTCAAGGGGCTCGCTGCCTGGGGCTTCGCGGATGGCACACAGGAACTGGCGGGGCTGCTCCGGCGATGGGTGTGCGACCGTCCAGACCTGGCTGTGCAGGCTCACCAAGCCGGCCTGACCCCGAGACTGGTGCACCCGAGACTGCAGGGGCGCGTCTTCGGGGCCCAGCGCCAGCAGGGTCAGGGGCGAGTCCCAGCCGCACAGGCGCTGCAAGGCCGAGGCGCCTTCTGCCAGGTTGCTGCCCGGCAGGGTGGCATAGCCGAGCAGGGCGCTGAGCGCCGAGTTGGCGCGCAGCACGCGGCCATGTTCGTTGAATTCGATCAGGGCCAGGGGCACGAGGTCGAACCAGGCGTCGTCGGCGGACAGCATTGGTGCCATGGCTGTCTCTCCTGTGGTCGGGGTGCGGTTGGGCGAGGGGGTGGGGCGCAAGCGGCGCTGGCGAGGCGGCAGGCCTCAGCCGGGTTGGACCTGGCCCGGGCCTTCGCTGGGTGCGACGCTGACCCCAGGCAGCTTGCCGCTGTAGTCCTTGGGCAGCCTGGACAGGCCAGCGGCCATCTGGCGGGCCATGGCCTTGTACAGGCCGGAGACTTTGCCGTCCGGCTCGGCCACCAGGGTTGGGCGGCCGCTGTCGGCCTGTTCGCGGATGCCCAGGTCCAGCGGCATCGAGCCCAGCAGGGGCACGCCGCAGGTTTCGGCCAGGCGCTTGCCGCCGTCCTGCCCGAAGATGTGCGCCTCGTGGCCGCAGTTCGGACAGCAGTAGGTGGCCATGTTTTCGACGATGCCCAGCACCGGCACCGACACCTTCTCGAACATCTGCAGGCCCTTTTTCGCGTCGAGCAGGGCGATGTCTTGAGGCGTGGTGACGATGATGGCCGCCGTGATGGGCGCGCGCTGGCTCAGGCTCAGGTGGATGTCGCCGGTGCCGGGGGGCATGTCGACGATGAGGTAGTCAAGTGGCTCGCCGGGGGCGCCCCAGTTGCTCAGGCGCAGCATCTGGTCGAAGGCCTGGGTGGCCATGGGGCCGCGCCAGATGGCCGGGGCCTGGCCTTCGATCAGCAGCCCGATGGACATGGTCTGCAGTCCGTGGTTGATGGGGGGGGTGATGGTCTTGCCGTCGGGGCTGTCGGGTTTGCCGGACAGGCCCAGCATCAGGGGCTGGCTGGGGCCATAGATGTCGGCGTCGAGCATGCCCACGCGTGCGCCTTCGGCCGCCAGGGCCAGGGCCAGGTTGACGGCGGTGGTGCTCTTGCCCACGCCACCCTTGCCAGAGGCCACGGCGACCAGGTTTTTCACGCCAGGCAGCAGGGCCTGACCGCGCATGGCCTGGTGGGCGACGATGTCGGTGGACCATTTGACCGCGACCTCGCGGATGCCTTCGACCTGACGGAGCGCGGCCTCGATCAGGCCGGTGTAGGCGGGCCACTGCGAACGCGCGGGGTACCCCAGGGCGATGTCGAGTTCCGCTCGCCCGTTGGCCACGTTGAGGCTGCGCACGCGACGGGTCGACACCCAGTCCTGACCTGTCAGCGGATCTGGCAATTGACGCAAAGCGTCGAGGGCGGCGGTTTCGAGGGGCGAGGGGACAGCGGTCATGCGATGGAAACGGGCAAACAGGCGGTGGGAGCTCGGGGCTCGATCGGGCGTTCAGTCTAGCCCGGATCGCCCCAGGAGGAGGCCCTTGGCCAGGGCCTTCCTCCATGCAGGTGGGTGGGGTGGCCTCGGCAGCCTAAAATCTCATCCTTGCGATCGCCATCCCACCAAACCATGCCCCGCCAGCTCTTCGTCACCACCGCGCTGCCTTACGCCAACGGTCACTTCCACATCGGCCACATCATGGAGTACATCCAGGCCGACATCTGGGTGCGGTTCCAGCGCATGCAGGGTCATCAGGTGCACTTCGTTGGGGCCGACGACGCCCACGGCGCGCCGATCATGATCGCCGCCCAGAAGGTGAACAAGACGCCGCAGCAGTTCGTGGCCGACATCGCCGCGGGCCGCAAGCCTTACCTCGACGGCTTTCACATCAGCTTCGATCACTGGTCGAGCACCGACAGCCCCGAGAACCACGAGCTGGCGCAAAGCATTTACCGCGAGCTCAAGGCCCAGGGCCTGATCGACGTGCGTCCGGTCGAGCAGTTCTTCGACCCCGAAAAGGGCATGTTCCTGGCTGACCGCTTCATCAAGGGCGAGTGCCCCAAGTGCGCGGCCAAAGACCAGTACGGTGATTCGTGCGAGGTGTGCGGTGCCGTTTACGCGCCCACCGAGCTGAAAAACCCGTATTCGTCGCTTTCGGGTGCCACGCCGGTGCTCAAGACTTCCGACCACTACTTCTTCAAGCTGTCCGATCAGCGCTGCCTGGGCTTTCTGGAGCAGTGGACGCAGGACGGAAAGCTCCAGCCGGCGGTGAGCAAGAAGATCAAAGAGTGGTTCACCAAAGACGAAAATGGCGAGGGTGGCCTGGGCGACTGGGACATCAGCCGCGACGCACCTTATTTCGGCATCGAGATTCCTGACGCGCCTGGCAAGTACTTCTACGTCTGGCTGGACGCCCCGATCGGCTACCTGGCCTCGCTCAAGAGCTACTTCGCGGCTGGCGGTCCGAAGGCCAGGTACGGCGAAACGCGCTCGTTCGAGGAGTTCATGGCCGACCCGGCGGTGGAGCAGGTGCACTTCATCGGCAAGGACATCACCTACTTCCACACCCTGTTCTGGCCCGCGATGCTGCAGTTCAGTGGCCGCAAGCTGCCGAACCAGGTGAACGTGCACGGCTTCATGACCGTCAACAACGGCGAGAAGATGTCCAAGAGCCGTGGCACGGGCCTCGATCCGCTCAAGTACCTGAGCCTGGGCATGAACCCCGAATGGCTGCGCTACTACATCGCGGCCAAGCTCAACGCCAACGTCGAGGACATCGACTTCAACAAAGACGACTTCATGGCCCGGGTCAACTCCGACCTGGTGGGCAAGTTCGTCAACATCGCCAGCCGTGCGGCGGGCTTCCTGTCCAAGCGTTTCGAAGGCAAGCTGACCGCTGCCATCGGCGATGGGGGCAAGGCCTTGCTGACCACGCTGCAGGCCGGTAGTGCCAACATCGCCGAGCAGTACGAGTCTCGCGAGCTGGGCAAGGTGCTGCGCGAGATCATGCTGCTCGCTGACCGCGTCAACGAGTACGTGGACACCAACAAGCCCTGGGAGCTGGCCAAACAAGAAGGCGCCGACGCGCGCCTGCAAGAGGTCTGCACGGTGTGCATCGAGGCCTTCCGCCTGCTGAGCATCTACCTCAAGCCGGTGCTGCCGGACGTGGCCGCGCACGTCGAGGCCTTCTTGAAAGTCGAGCCGCTGACGTTCGCCGATGCCGGCCGCTTGCTGGGCGCGCACACCATTGGCGCCTATCAGCACCTGATGCAGCGCGTGGACGTGAAGATGCTCGATGCGCTGTTCGAACCGCCCGCCGCTCCGGTGGTCGAGGCGCCGAAGCCTGGCGGCGAGGACATCGCGGAGACCATCACCATCGACGACTTCGTCAAGGTGGACCTGCGCATCGCCAAGATCGTCAACGCCGAGCACGTGGAGGGCAGCACCAAGCTGCTGCGCCTGACGCTGGACGTGGGCGAAGGACGCCACCGCAATGTGTTCAGTGGCATCAAGGAGGCCTACCAGCCTGAGCAGCTGATCGGCAAGCTCACCGTGCTGGTGGCCAACCTGGCGCCGCGCAAGATGAAGTTCGGCGTCAGCGAAGGCATGGTGCTGGCCGCCTCGCACACCGACGAGAAGGCCAACCCGGGCGTGTACGTGCTCGAACCCTTCCCAGGCGCCGAGCCGGGCATGCGCATCCGCTGAGGGCAGCTGCCGTTGACCCGGCACAACCCTTGCTGTGCAATCGGGGCTGATGGAACGCCCTGACCCACAACAACTGAGAAGCGCTGGCACGAGCCTGCGCGCCTGGCTGGCCCAATTGCCATTGGCGCCGTTTCGGCCGCGCCTGCTCGACGCGCTGCAAGGTTACGACCGCCATCGCCTGCTGACCGACTGCAGCGCGGGCCTGACGGTGGGCATCGTGGCCCTGCCGCTGGCCATGGCTTTTGCCATCGCCTCGGGCGTGAAACCGGAGTCGGGTTTGTTCACGGCCATCATCGCCGGCTTCCTGATTTCGGCCTTGGGCGGCTCGCACGTTCAGATCGGCGGGCCAGCCGGGGCCTTCATCGTCATCGTCTACGGCATCGTCGAGCGTTACGGGCTGGCCAATCTGCTGATCTCGACCGTGCTGGCGGGTGGGCTGCTGTTCCTGATGGGCTGGTTCAGGCTGGGGGCGCTGGTGCGCTACATCCCGGTGAGCATCGTCATCGGTTTCACCAACGGCATTGCGGTCTTGATCGCCCTGTCGCAACTCAAGGACCTGCTGGGACTGGACCCGGCGCACATGCCGGCTGATTTCGTGGGGCAGTTGCGCACGCTTTGGGCGCATTCCGATCAGGTCAACCCCTTTTCGGTGGGCATGGGGCTGGCGGCGCTGGCGCTGGTGACCCTCTGGCCGCGCGCTTTTGCCCAAGGTGGCATGGCGCCACCGGCCTGGCAGTCATCCAGGGCCTTTCGCGTGGTGGCTCGCTTGCCTGGGCCCATCGTCGCCATCATCCTGTTTGGCGCTGTCACGGCCTGGTTGTCGCTGCCCGTGGCCACCATTGGCAGCCGATTTGGCGGCATCCCTCAAGGGCTTCCCGATTTTGTCTGGCCGGAGTTCAGTTGGGAGGGCATGCGCCAGCTGTTCATCCCCACGGTGACCATCGCCTTGTTGGGCGCCATCGAGTCGCTGCTTTGTGCGCGCGTGGCCGACAACCTGACCGAACTGCCGCGCCACGACCCTAACCAGGAGCTGATGGCACAAGGCGTGGCCAACGTGGTCACGCCATTTTTCGGCGGCATCCCGGCCACGGGCACCATCGCCCGCACGGTCACCAACGTGCGCTCGGGCGCGACCTCGCCGGTGGCGGGCATGGTGCACGCGCTGGTGCTGCTGTTGATCGTGCTGGTGGCCGCCCCGCTGGCGGTGCACGTGCCGCTGCCGGTGCTGGCGGGCATCCTGCTGTCGGTGGCCTGGAACATGGGCGAGTGGCAGGCCTTTGCTCACCTCAAGCAGTACCACTACACCTACCGCACCATCCTGGTGGGCACCTTCTTGCTGACAGTGATTTTCGACCTGACGGTGGCGGTGGAGGTGGGGCTGGTGCTGGCCTGCCTGTTCTTCATCTACCGCATGAGCACGCTGTTTCGCGTCGAGGTCAGCGAGTTGCCGAGCCTTGCGCCGGGCTTGGCGTCGGGTGAGGTGCCTGGGCAGGTTCGGCTGTGCCGCTTGTATGGTTCGCTGTTCTTTGGTGCGGTGGGCAAGGTGGAAGACCTGCCTGAGCAGCTGCCGCCGGCCACGAGGGTGGTGGTGCTGGAGACGTCGCGGCTGATCTCGATGGACACCTCGGGCCTGGACGCCTTGGTGCAATTGCAGCGCACGCTGGCGCGCAAGCAGATCAGGCTGATGCTGTGCGGGCTCAACGAGCAGCCGCTGAGCCTGATGCGCCGCAGCGGCCGCGACGCGGACACCTTTGGTGCGGAAAACGTGCTTCCCGACCTGGCTACGGTGCAGGCGGCCTTGGCGCAGCATGCCTCGGGTGGCGTTGCCACGTCACCCACCGTGACCGCTGAGCGCTGAGGCTCCAACTCCAAAGGCTCACCAGGGGGCGGCGCAGCGGGCCCATTGGCGCAGCGCCCGGCGGGCCTGGGCGCGGGTGCGCAGGCGCCGGCCCAGCAGCCAGCCTGCGGCGAACAGGGCGCGCGGATCGAGGGCCGATGCGGCCTGGTAGCGCGCCCGTGCCACCGTTTCGTCCTGCAGCCGGCCTAAAGCGGCGATGGCTTCGGTTTGCGCCCGCTCGAAGGACGAAGGCACCCGTGCCGCCGTGAACAGGTGGACGATGTCGCGCAGGTTGCGCAGGCGTCGGCGCAGTCGATGCGCGTCCTCGTCGCCCAGGCGCTGGTGCTCGCGGATGTGCCGTCGCATGACCCGGTGCTGGCGGTGCAGGTGGGTGTGCAGCCAGGGCTCGAAGGGCAGGCGTGCCTCGCTGTCGTCTTCGCCAGAGCGCACCAGGGCGGTCAGCAGGCACAGGCACAGTTCGGTGGCTTGCGGGCCGCGGGCCAGGTCGGCGGCCGATGCGGGCAGGTCGAGCGGACGCGGTGCGGGCGGGATCGGCACGTTGGGGCCGCCGGCTTCCTGCAGTTGCGAAGGGATCCAGCTCAGGGCTTCGTCGTCGCGCCAGTGGCCGAGCTGGCGGATCAGCGACTTGGCGCGCGAGACGACCTCGACCGGCCAGGACTGGGAGGTGTGGGCCATCAGCAAGGCGAAGGCTTTGAGGCGTCGCAGGCCACGCCGCCATTCGTAGGCGACCTCGCTGCCTTCACCCGAGGGCAGGGTGGCCAGCTCGCTCATGTTGGCGCTCAGGTGTGCCAGGCAGGCCTCCAGGCCGGCGCGCCATGCCTGGTCGAGGCTGGCGCCAGCGGGCACCTTGGCGGCTTGAGGGGAGGTCACCTGTGGGGGGGCATGGGCGCTTTGGCGCTCGCCTGCAGGCACGGTGGCGGCCAGGCGCGCCAGGCGGTCGCCCCGGTGGGCCTTGGTCTGCGTGTCCAGCCACAGGCCGAAGCGGTGCACCCAGTCCTGTCCGGCCAGGATGACGGCCTGCGGGTGGCCGCTGAGCAATTCGATTTCAAGCTCTCTCACGGGCTCTTGCAGGTGTCCAGCCAGGATGGCGCCCTCGTCCAGCGCCAGCTCGACCACGCCGGCGTGGGGCGTGCCTTCGGCCACCTTCAAGCGGGCGCGGGTGCGGCGCATGTCGGTGCGGTAGAGCTCGACGAGGGCGCAGCGCTCGCCGCGCGGATCGGCATGGGGTTGCCAGCCCAGGCTGTGGACCAGGGCCTGGCGGGCGACTTCGCTGTGGCGACCCAGGTCGGGGCGCAGCGCCTGGCCATCGGCTGGGGCTTGCGCGGGCTGGTTGTCTTCCACCCGCACCATGGTGTGGCTGCCGGCGGCTTTGAGCGTCTGCACCCACTCGTTGCCCTCGCGGCGCACGCGCAGGGCCGATCGGGCCTGGGCCAGCCTGCGGTCGGTGGTGTCGAAGTAGGCGGCCTGCAGGATCAGCGGGGCGGCCAGGTCGGCGCCCAGGCGGCCGAGTTCGGCGCGCACGGCGGCCAGGCGCTCGGCCGGGATCTGGAATTTGAGCTCGATTTCGTGCATGGCGCGCATTGTCGAGCCCCAGCGGGGCCGGGATGTGTCAGCCTCCCTTAAAATGGCGGGTTGTTCCCCCTTCGATGTGACGCCCACCATGCCGCTCTTCTGGAAGCCCTACAAGTCCGACGCGACCCAGTTCATCGACAGCCTCAAGCAGCGCGACCCGCAGCTCGAAGAGCGTCAGCGCCAAGGCCGCAACCTGCTGTGGGACCGCCCGCAAGACCGCCAGGCCCAGCAGGACTTCAACGAGTCCCGCGTGGCCCAGCAGGCTTACGTCTACCACACCAAGGGCTGACGCCCCATGCAGGTCACCGGGCTTGACGAGGCCGATGCCGAGCCCTCGGCCGTCCTCGACGAGCACGGCCAGCCCCAGGTCGTCGACCACGTGGCCGTGGCGCGCCTGTACGGCGAGCCCCTGTTCGACCTGCCCACGGACCTCTACATCCCGCCGGATGCGCTCGAGGTCTTCCTGGAAGCCTTCCAGGGTCCGCTGGACTTGCTGCTCTACCTGATCCGCAAGCAGAACTTCAACATCCTCGACATCCCGCTGGCCGACCTCACGCGCCAGTACCTGGCCTACGTCGAGCAGATCCGCAAGAGCAATCTCGAGCTGGCCTCGGAGTACCTCTTGATGGCCGCGATGCTGATTGAGATCAAGTCGCGCATGCTGCTGCCGCCCAAGAAGGTCGAAGGCAGCGATGAGCCGGAAGACCCGCGTGCCGAGCTGGTGCGCCGCCTGATCGAGTACGAGCAGATGAAGCTGGCCGGCGCCCGCCTGGACCAGCTGCCCTTGCTGGGGCGCGACTTCCTGCGCGTGCAGGTGCACTCAGATCCGTCCATCGTCGTGCGCCACCCCGACGTCACGCTGGTGGACCTTCGCGAAGCCTGGCTGGACATCCTCAAGCGCGCCAAGCTGCACACCCACCACACCATCACGCGCGAAGAGCTGTCGGTGCGCGAGCACATGAGCATCGTGTTGCGCGGACTGCAGGGCAAGCGTTTCGTCGAGTTCGAGCACCTCTTCGATGTCACGCGCGGCGCACCCGTGCTGGTGGTGACCTTCATCGCCATGCTCGAGCTGGCGCGCGAACGCCTCATCGAGATCACGCAGGCCGAGGCTTTCGCGCCGGTGTACGTGCGCCTGGCCTACGAGCCCACCGCAGCCTGAATCAGGCAGCGGGCAAGCCCATCAGCGCTCCAGTCGGATCAGCCTGCCACCATCGCCATCGGTCAGCAGGTAAAGCCAGCCGTCCGGTCCCATGCGCACATCGCGGATGCGGCCAATGCGGCCCTTGAGCAAGGGCTCGCGATCGACGATGCGGTTGCCGTCCAGTGTCATGCGCCAGACGGCTTCTCCTTTGAGCGAACCGCTGAACAACTGGCCTTCCCAGCCTGGGTAGCGCTTGCCTGTGTTGAAGACCAAGCCGCTGGGGGCGATCGACCAGGGCACCCAGGTGGTCAGCGGCGGCTCGAAGTCGGGCGCGTGGCGCCCACCATTGACGCGGCACGACTCCGTCGGCAGGCTGCCGTAAGGGCAGCCATCGCTCGCCAGCGGCCAGCCGTGGTTGCGACCAGGCAGCACGCGGTTGACCTCGTCACCGCCTTGTGGCCCATGTTCCGTGATCCAGAGCTCGCCCGTGACGGGGTGAAGCGCAGCGCCTTGCGGGTTGCGATGGCCGATGCTCCAAAGCTCGGGCAAGGCACCCGAGCCGGCAAAGCGCGGGTTGTCGTTGGGGATGCCGCCATCACGCTGGATGCGCACGACCTTGCCGAGTGCCGAGGCCACGTTCTGTGCGTGATCGCGGCCCGGTTTGGAGGGCTGGTCCTTCTGGCGCTCACCCAGGGTGATGAACAGCGTCTTGTCCCGTGCGAACACCAGGCGCGAGCCGAAGTGCCCGCTGCCTTCGACCTTGGGTTCTTGGCGGTAGATCACCTCGACCTGCGTCATGCGGCCGGACTTGATCTGCCCACGCGCGACGGCCGTGCCGCTGAGCCGCGCCTCCGGGCCCGTGCCTGCTTCGCTGTAGCTCCAATACACCCAGGGCTCGCTCGTGTAATCGGGGTCCAGCGCAACGTCTAGCAGGCCACCTTGGCCTTCGTCGCGAACAGGTGGCAAACCTTCGATCACTAGGGGCGCTTGCTGCCCCGTCAGGGCGACCAGTCGCATGCGGCCGCCTTTTTCCGTGACCAGCGCCTTGCCATCTGGCAGGAAAGCCAAGCCCCACGGGTGGTCGAGGTCGCGCGCAACGGTGATCACCTTGAGGCCATCGAGGAGGCGGGCTTGCACCTCCGAGACGCTGCCGCAACTGCCGGTGAGTGCACACCCCACCGCCGCAGTGAGCAGGGCCGTGGTGACAACGATGGGGATGGTGAAAAAGCGTCGAATCATGGCGGAGGGATGCAGGACAGCTGTGGCGCCAGGGATGTCCGAATCATAGGCGGATCGGACACATGACGCTGGCGTCAGCGTGGTGACGTTCGCCACCTTAGAATCGGCGCCACTTGCGGCAGAGGTCAGCCACCATGGCGCCCACCTTCGCACCCGCGAAGCCGCATTCGCCGAGGAGACATGAGATGAACACCGCCGTCGAGTCCGCCCGCAAACCCGTGACCTTGCACCGCCTGCGCGAGATGCACGCCAAAGGCGAGAAGATCACCATGCTCACGGCTTACGACGCCACGTTTGCACGCCTGGTCGATGAGGCCGGTGTCGATTGCATCCTGGTGGGTGACTCGCTGGGCATGCTCGTGCAGGGGCACAGCAGCACCGTGCCAGTGAGCATCGATGAGATGGCGTATCACACGCGCTGCGTGGTGCGCGGCAACCGCACAGCCTGGGTCATCGGCGACCTGCCATTCGGCAGTTACCAGGAGAGTCGCGAGCAGGCTTTGCGCAGCAGCGTGGCCCTGATGCAGGCTGGCGCGCACATGGTCAAGCTCGAAGGCGGTGGCTGGACGGCCGAGACCGTGCACTTCCTGACCGAGCGCGGCATCCCGGTGTGCGCCCACCTGGGCTTGACCCCGCAAAGCGTGCACGCGCTGGGCGGCTACCGCATCCAGGGCCGAGACCAGGCCGGTGCAGACACGATGCGCCGCCACGCCAAGGAGCTGACCGAAGCCGGCGCCGCCATGATGGTGCTCGAGCTCATGCCTTCTGCCGTGGCCGCACAGGTGCAGACCGACAACCCGGGCTTGATGACGATCGGCATCGGCGCGGGCAGCGCCACGGCCGGCCAGGTGCTGGTGCTGCACGACATGCTGCATTTCACGCGTGGCAAGCTGCCGCGTTTCGTGCGCAACTTCGCCGCCGAAGGTGGCACGGCAGACGACGCCGTGCGCCGCTACGTGGCCGCCGTCAAGGATGGCAGCTTCCCCGATGAAGCCGTGCACAGCTACTGATCTCTCGAGTCACCGATGAAAACCATCCACACCATCGCCGAGTTGCGCGCCGAGCTGGACCGCGCCCCGTCGCGCCCCGCCTTCGTGCCCACCATGGGCAACTTGCACGACGGGCACCTGGCGCTGATTCGCCAGGCCCGCGAGCGCGTGGCCGGCAGCGGCAGCCCCGTGGTGGCCAGCATCTTCGTCAACCGCCTGCAGTTCGGCCCGAACGAAGACTTCGACCGCTACCCGCGCACCCTGGCGCGCGATGCAGAGTTGCTGGCCGGTGCAGGCTGCGACATCCTTTTTGCGCCCGCAGAAGACGAGCTCTACCCCGAGCCCCAGGGCTACAAGGTGCTGCCGCCCGACGAGCTGGCCAACATCCTCGAAGGCGCGTTCCGGCCAGGCTTCTTCACGGGTGTTTGCACCGTGGTGCACAAGCTGTTCAACATCGTGCAGCCGCGCCTGGCCGTCTTCGGCAAGAAGGACTACCAGCAGCTGATGGTGATTCGCCGCATGGTGGCGCAGATGGGGCTGCCCATCGAGACCGTGGGCGGTGAGACCTTGCGTTCAGCCGAAGGCCTGGCGCTGTCTTCGCGCAACGGCTACCTGAGCGACGCCGAGCGCACCGAGGCGCTGGCGTTGATCGGCCTGCTGCGCGACATGCAATCGCAGGCCCGAGGTGCGGCCTCGCTCACGCCCGAATTGCTCGCGCAGTGGGAGCAGTCCGCCATGGACAGCTTGCGCTCGCGCGGCTGGGCACCCGATTACGTGATGGTGCGCCGCCAGAAGGACCTGCACCCGGCCACCGCGCAAGAGTTGGCGCAAGGGCTGTCGGCCACGCCGTTGGTCACGCTGGTGGCGGCCAAGCTGGGCACCACCCGCTTGATCGACAACCTGGAAGTGTGATTGGCGCCGTGGTCGGTGTGGTCGCTGCGTTCGAGGTGACGACGCTGCCAGCGTGAACATGGGTTAATGCGCCGGCGGGCCCTGCCGGCCAGACTGCGGACTCCCATTTTGAACAGGAGTCACGCATGCCTTCCCTTGCCATCAACCAACCACCCCTGGAGGGCGCCAGGCCTTTGGCCTCAGCAGCAGGCGATGCCCCGGCCGCCGCGCCGTCGCTCGCGCTGCTGCGGGCCTTCGCTGCGGCCAGCGCCCTTTGTCTGCTGGCCATGCTGAGCTTGTCTTGGGCCACCGGGCTGAACGTGCAGCACTTCGAGCGCGTTTCATCGCCGGCTTTCTGGGCCGAGTCGTT
Source organism: uncultured Aquabacterium sp. (assembly GCA_964373965.1). Classification (GTDB taxonomy): domain Bacteria; phylum Pseudomonadota; class Gammaproteobacteria; order Burkholderiales; family Burkholderiaceae_C; genus Aquabacterium. Next base: position 65,302 of record CAYJXE010000003.1, read on the forward strand.
CCTGGCCCATGCCCAGCACCTGCGTTGGCTGACCGTGTTCGACGACGTGTTCATCGCGTGTTATGTGACGACCACGCTGCTGCTGGTGCAGCGCTTGCGAGCTTCAGCGCCGCCTGCAGCTCGCATCCAAGTGCTTGGCCCTTGGGTCGTCGGCATGGCTGTGGCCGTTGGCTTGCTGGACGCCATTGAGAACCACCATGTGCTCAGCCTGCTGCATGCGGTCGAGCAAGGCCAGGCCATCGGCTACGACACCATGGTGTCGCGTGAATGGCTGAGTTCGGTGAAGTGGTTGATGGGCCACGTGGCCTTTTGCCTCTTGGGCGTGGCGCTGTGGTTCGAGGCCTTGCCCTGGCGGCTGTTTCGCATCAGTTTGATTGGCTGGCAGTTGCCGGTGGGGGCCGCAGCGCTGGCCCTGGCGGCAACACCAGGCGTGGGCGAGGCGCTGGGCTGGCTCAAGCTGATCAACGTGATGGGGGGCTTCCTGGCGCTGGCAACCCTGCCTTGGCCTGCCCCGTCGATTTCGACGTCCTCAGTCGACTCAGGTGCACGGGCGTGACGCCCACATAAGACGCGATGTCGCGTTGCGAGAACACCTGCTCCAGCGTGGGCCAGCGCGCCAGCGTGGCATGCAGGCGCGCGGCGGCGTCCATCGCCAGGAGTTCGTATTCGCGCTCGACCTTCATCATGTAGAGCCGCTCGGCCACGCGCCAGCCAAAGCGCGTCCAGGCCGGACGGCTCTCCTGCCAGCGGCGAACGTCGGACCATGGCAGGGTGAGCAGCACCGAGGGCGCTGCCGCCTCGATCCACACCTTGGAGACCTCGCCACTGATGAGGTCCGAGAGCGAGCCGGCGAACCAGCCGGGCAGGCTGAAGCCCTTGGTGCGCTCCCCCCCGTCGGCCAGCACGTAGTGTTCGCGCAGGCCGCCCGACACCACGAAGCCCACCAGGCTGGCCTGCTCGCCTGCGCGCAGCAGGGCCTGGCCCTTGTCCAGGCTCAAGCGCTGACAAAGCGCGGCGGCATCGGCAAGGTCTTCATCGTTCAATGGCGACAGCGCATTCATGCCGGTGACGAAGGCCTGCCACTCGGCTGCTGGGATGTGGGCAGGAGCGGCGCTCACAGCGTCTCCAGGAAGGCGACAACATCGGCTTCGGCTCGGGTGCGCTTCATGGGCGGCAGGCTCTGCCAGATTCGGCGGCCATAGGGTTTGTCGATCAGGCGGGTGTCGCAGATCATGAGCACGCCACGATCGGTCTCCGAGCGGATGAGGCGGCCAGCACCTTGCTTGAGCGCGATGATGGCCTGTGGCACCTGGTGCGACATGAAGGCGTTGCCTCCAGCCTGGGTGAGCATCTCCAGGCGTTTGGCCAGCACCGGGTCATCGGGCGGGGCAAAGGGCAGCTTGTCGATCACCACCAGCGTGAGCGCATCGCCCTTGACGTCGATGCCTTCCCAGAAGCTGTGGCTGCCCACCAGCACCGCGTTGCCCGTGCGTCGGAAGTCGTCGAGCAGGGTGGGGCGGGGCGCCTCGCCTTGTTGCAGCACTGGGAACGGATCACCTGCGGCCAGGAAGGCCTGTTTGAGGCGCTCGGCTGCGCGGGCCACGGCGCGCAGGCTGGTGCACAACACGAAGGCACGGCCCCGGTTGGCGCGGATGAGCGGCAGGGCGGCGTCCACCACGGCGTCGGTGTGCGTGGGGTCGTTGGGCAGTGGCAGGCCGGCGGGCACGTACAGCATGGCCTGCGAGGGGTAGTCGTAGGGGCTGGCCCACGAGGCGCAGGCGGCGTCTTCCAGGCCCAGCGCTTCGGTGAAGTGGCGGAAGTCGTTCTTGACGGCGAGCGTGGCCGACGTGAAAACCCAGGCTCGGCGGGGGGGCGCTTGAGGCTTGTCCTGCTCGATGTCTGGGGCATCGGCCCGGCCAGACATCAGCGCTTGCAGGTCGTGCTCTTCATCGTCGTCCTCGCTGGCTGCGTCCGCGGAGGCCGTTGTCTCGGCCTTGGCGAACGCATCGACGAACTCGGCCTCGTCGTTGGGCGACGAGGCGTCGAGTCCGAGGCGCTGGCGGCGGAACACATCGGCCACCGAGATGGGCGTGCGGTGCAATTGGACGCCGTGGCTGGCCACGTCGATCCAGCACAGCTCGGGTTCGTGGGCGCGCTCAGGTGCACCCCAGGCCTTGAGTCGCTGCATCAGGTCGTTGCAGCGGCGGTTCAGGTTGGCGAGGTCCGGTCCGCGCTGCGCCGCCTCTTCGAGCACCTCGCGCAGGGCAAGCAGCTTGTCCTGCAGCTCAGCCAGCGTGGGCATGAGCAGGTTGTCGGCGCTGAGTTGCGGCAGCGACAGGCGTTGCAACTGCGGGCCGAAGCACAGGCGCAGGTCGCGTGCCGCGCGCTCGACCGGCGCCAGGATGTCGTTCCACTGGGCCGCGTCGCGCGCCTGTGCCTGGCCGATGGCGAGCGTGTCGCGCACCAGGTCGAGCACCTGCGCGGTGGACACCGTCTCGCCAAAAAACAGCGTGGCCGTGTCGGGCAACTGGTGGGCTTCGTCAAAAACGATGGTCTGGGCGTTGGGCAGCAGCTCGGGCACGCCTTCTTCGCGCAGCATCAGGTCGGCGAAGAAAAGGTGGTGGTTGACGACGACGACATCGGCGTCCTGCGCCTCGCGGCGCGCCTTGACGACGAAACAATCGGCATATCGGGGGCAGTCGCTGCCCAGGCAGTTTTCGCGCGTGGAGGTCACGCGCGCCCAGATGGGGGCGTGTTCGGGCACGCTGGTGCACTCGGCCTTGTCGCCCGTGCTGCTCAGCGGCGCAAAGCGGTTGATGGCCGAGAGGTCGCGCACCTCTTGTTTGCTGCCCAGCAAGGTGGCGTCCTGGTTGCTGCGGTCAAGGTGGTGCCAGCACAGGTAGTTGCTGCGCCCCTTGAGCAAGGCCACCTTGACGGGGATGCCCAGGGCATCACGCACGGCGGGCAGGTCGCGGTGAAAAAGCTGGTCCTGCAGGGCCTTGGTGCCGGTCGAGACGATGACCTTGCCACCTTCGACGAGGGCCGGCACGAGGTAGGCCGCCGTCTTGCCGACGCCGGTGCCCGCTTCGAGCACGACGGTGCTGGCGTCCCGGATGGCGGCCTGCACGGCCTGGGCCATCTCGATCTGCTCGCGGCGTTCGCAGTAGCCGTCGAACGCCCGGGCCAGGGGGCCGGTGGCAGAGAAAAGGTGAGGAAGTTCGTTGGGGTCCATGGTCGCGCGCTCAGCCTGCCATTGTCATGTCAACGCGGCGGCTCCCAAGGTCGCCAAGCGCATTTCCCCTTGCAGTGGGCCCCTGAGCGGGTGTCATCGGGTCGATCCTGCGCGGATGGCATGCGGCGCCTCGCCCAAGGCACCTCTTTGCTTCGCCTTTACAGCCCTTGCTGCACCAATGGTGCCGAGAGCGCAGCGCGCAGGGTATCCATGCAACCCTGCCGGTGGGCACGCTCTTCTGCGGTGCGGCCAGGGGCTTGCTGCAACAGCTTCAGCAGGTGCTGGGCAGCGGTGCGTTGAGCGGCACGCACGTCGGCGCGTGCGCTGGCCGGGCGCAACACCGCAGAGGCCAGGCGCTGCACGTGCTCTCGCTGGAGGTTGCGTGCCCAGCTTGCCGCGTTGACGTCAGCGGGCGATGCGGGCAACCAGATGCTGTCTTGCAGGCGCTGCAGGAGCTCCTGCGGCAGCAGCGGGCGCACTTCTAGATCCAGCGTGCGGTCGCGGTTGTCCAGCAGCCTCTCGGCCAGGCCATCGGCCATCAACTGGTTCAGCACCGAGCGTTGAACCTGCAGCTGCTGCTCGGCGATGGACACATCGGGCTTGCCGATCGAGCCGAAGTCGCTGGGACTCCAGTCGAGCGTGTCCGGGCCCAGTCGGCGCATCAAGGAAGAAGGGACGCGCAAGGGCTGCGGACGCAGCCAACTCTGCTGCAGCAGGGCGAGTGCCTCGCGTTGCTGTGTGGCGGGCAGTGGGTCGATGGGATCGGCCTTGGCCTCGGGCCCCTGGCGGCGGATCACCACCCCGCCCACTTGCCGGATCAGCACCTGCGCACCTCGGGCCGATTCCCGCAACGCGTGCGCCAGGGCCCGGCGCGGTCGGTCGACGTCTTCCAGCGGTGTGGCCATGCGTCGTTCGGTGCGGTCGATGAGGTCCTGCGCCAGCGCGAAGCGGTTGCGCGCGAAGGCGATGGGGTCGTCGCCCAGGTCAAAGGTCAGCGCTTGTGGGTCGATTCCCAGGGCCTCGTCCTCGTCGCTGCCATAGGCCAGGGCTCGGGCCCATTGCGGGTCGGCACTGCGCCGTGCGATGTCGCGCAGCTTGCGTTCGGCTTCGGTGTTTGATTCAGGCAGTTCACCGTAGCCGTATTCGATGGCCCAGAAATCGTAAGGGCCAAGCGTGGTCTGAAAGGGCGCGCCACCGCTTTGTCCGGGTGGAGGCAGGTTGACAGCGGCGTAGTCCATCACCGAGGCGCTGTTGCCCTCGCGCGTGGTCAGTGCCTTGTCCAGCAACTGCGCGGGGCTGCGCCAGCGCGAGGCCCGGAAGTTGTGGCGCAGGCCCAGCGCGTGGCCGACCTCGTGCATGACGACGTCCTTGAGGTAGGCCTGCACAAAGGCCTGCACCTCGGGGCTGTCGGGGTCGGTGGGACGGTCGGCCTCGGTCAGGCTCAGCCACGTGCCCAGCTGCTCGGCCGCGTGCAGGCCGTGTTCGCAGGCGTCGCCTGCGTGGTGTTTGGCGCTCGCTGGTGACGCCGATGCGTCATCGCCCTCGTCGCGCATGAACTGGCTGCGCAACTGGCGCATGCCACGCACGGTCAGGCTTTCGATGGCGATGTCTGCGTCGAGGATCTCGCCGCTGCGCGGGTCGACGTGGCTGGGGCCGATCGCGCCGAACTGCGCTTGCGCGTTGGTCATCCAGCGGATGGACGCGCGGCCGGTTGCCAGGTTGTCGGCCGATTGCTCGGGCGTGGCTTGGTGCACTTCGATGGCGTCCTGGTAGCCAATGGCGTCAAAAGCCAGGTTCCAGGCCAGCACGCCGTCGCGGATCGTGGCGCGGTAAGCCTCGGGGATGCTGGCGTCGAGCCAGAACACGATGGGCTGGATGGGTTTGGAGCGGGCAGCGGCCGGGTCCTGCTTTTGAAGGCGCCAGCGGCTGATGTACTGCTTGCGCGGTGTGCGCGAGAGGTCGTCCGTGAAGTCCACCACGGTGGTCGAGAAGTAGCCCACGCGTGCGTCGGCGGGGCGCTTGCGCATGGGCTGCTCGGGCAGGGCGCTCAGGCTGTGGTGAACCTGCACGAACAGGCTGCGCGGGTCGGGCAGGGTGCGGGGCAAGGCGGGCGCCGGCATGCCAGGTGCCACGGAACCGGGCGCGGTGTTGATGGACGCGGTGGCGAAATGCTGTTGCACCTCGAACACCGTTGTGCCGTCCACCTGCCGGGCCTGGACGACCTGAGACTGGCGCGCGTCGAAAGCGTGCCCCTGTCGGTACTGGCGCTGCAGGTGCGCGCCGATGCCCAGCCAGTCGTTGAGCCACAGGGCCGACGCGTCAACGAGCAAGGCACCGGTGGCCGGGTCGGCTGCGCTGGCCAGGGGCGCTGCGACGATGAGGCTGGGAGAGAAGGCGGCCTCCACCGCACGGGCTTGTGGCGTGCCGGCGGCGGCGGTGTAGCTGGCATTCACGGCCAGCAATTGCACCTGCTGCTGCACGCGCCGAAACGTCACCCATTGCGGCCGTCCGACCTGGGCCCAGCGGCTTTGCATCAGGCCGCCGAGCAAGCCACCCTCGCCAATGCCGCTGGCGATTTTGGGCGACAGGAACAGGGGCTGACCGATCAGCTTGGCCGGGATCTCGACCCACACCTTGTCCTGCTTGCGCCAGATGGGCAGCAGGCCAGGGCTGCGCGTGGCGCCTCGGGTCAGGGATTCGAAGCTCGCAGGCGCGCCTGACGGCGACGGGGGCGTGGCGGCCGCTGCAGCTGGGGTTGGGGCTGGTGTCGCCGTGCCCGAAGGCTGAGGCGATGTGGCGCAGGCGCTCAGGGCCAGCAGCGCAATCAGGCTGGGCAGCCTCCAGGGCTGGGCGCGACGTGGGTTCAAGGGCGCGATGTCGGGGCTGCGATGGCTCATCTTCAAACCATAACACCGGGCGGGTAAGTGGATTGGCGCCAACAGAAAGGCCGGCGTGTCGTTGGACAGCGCCGGCCTTTCAGGGGGGACTCAGGCCATCACGGCCGAGCTCATTGGGGCGGGTGAGGCAGCCAATCCACCAGCGGAGCCAGGACCGGGAAGTCTTGCACCGCCAGCGGGCCGAAGGCGACCAGGCTCAGGCCCGTTGCCATGACGATGAGTGGCAGGATCCAGCGCTCGTAGCGACGGAAGAAGCCCAGGTGACGCACCTCGGCATCGGCGCTCGAGACCTCGTCTTCGCCGATGACTTGGCGGGTCAGCAGCTGATTCAGCGCCACGGGCGGTGTCAGGTAACCCAGCTCGAAAGCCACCAGCACCATCATCCAGAAGTGCAGCGGGTCGATGCCGTTGGCGTAGGCCACCGGCGCCAGCGTGCCGGACACCAGCACGGCCGCGCCGAAGGGGTCCATCACCATGCCCAGGAACACCATCACCAGCACCAGGAACACCATCGCCGTCCAGTGGCTGTCAAAGACCTGTGGGAACAGGTGCATGACGTCCGAACGCTCGATGACACCACCGATGGCCAGCGACAGCATCATCAAGCTGAGCAGCGCACCCACGTGACTGATGGTCTCGGTGGTGGCGTAGCGCACCGACTTCTCGACACCTTCCTGGCGGTGGCTGGCGTAGTCGGGCGTGAGCTCGCTCTTGCCCTTGTTGAGCACCTTGTCGAAAACAAGGATCAGCATCAGCATCACCGGCACGATGGTCGGGGCCGTGATCTCGTTGAGCTTGGTGTCCAGACCGAACTCGTAGATGAACACGATGACCACAGCGACGGCCGCGTAAGGCAGCACGGGCACCATCTTGGCGAACATGGCCGGGATGGCCACGCGCGGCGATTCGATGGCGGCGCGCTCGGTGCGCAGCAGTTGCGAGACGATGAAGAACAGCGTCGAGGTGGTCAGGAAGACGTAGAAGCCCCAGTGGTACAGGCCGTTGGTGGTCACCTGCTTGTTGAGCGCCGCGATCAGCACGATGAGCAAGCAGGGGCGCAGCACCACGCCCAGCGAGCCCGACATGGCGGTGGCAGCCAGGGCGAACTGCTTGGTGCCGCCGGATGCACGGATCTCGTGGTAGATCACGCCGCCGGCTGCGATCACGAAGATGCCCGAAGCGCCGGTGTAGGCCGTGCCGTAAGAGGCGCCGATCAGGATGAGGTAGGTCAGCAGCTGCGGCGACAGGTTCCAGGGACGGATGACGTCCAGCACCAGGTCGACGATGCGGCTTTGCTTGAGCAGCATGCCCGCCCAGATGAACAGCGCCAGGTTCATGAAGATGCTGGGCAGGGCCATCATCTGGCTGATGTAGATCGCCAGACCGGCTTCGTGACCTTCGATCAGGAAGTACAAGCCAGCGATGATGGCCATGTTGGCATACAGCGGCACCGACAGCAGGGCCGTGCTCCACTCACCCTCGCCATTGGGCGACTTGGGCATGCGCACCAAGCGCCACAGGTTGATCAGCAGCAGGATGCTGAACAGGCCGATCCAGACGAAATGCAGGATCTCGCCCTCGATGGCGCCCCCGCTGGCTTGCAGGATCTGGTAGTAGCGAACGCAGGACAGCAGCAGCAGACCGCAGGCGGCGACCTGGGACCAGGTCTGGGCGATGTAGTCGCGCGTGTAGTGACCGGTGCGGATGCCGATGTGGTGAAAGCCCAGCGTGGTGGTGATGGCCGAGATGGCCACCATCAAGAGCAGGATCAGCGGGCGGTTCTCGGTGCCGATCTGGAACAGGCCGAAAAAGCTGGTTTCGATCGTGCGGTAGATCTTGACCTGCGGCGTCTGACGCTCGGCGACCTTGGTGTAGAGCTCGTGCTTGAGGCGGCAGATCTCTCGTGCCTGCTCGATGGACTTGCGCATCATGGCCGGATCGGCTGCGGGCTTGTCACCGAACAGGTCGTCGATGTCGTCACCGCCACCCGACGGGGCCGCGGACTGACGAGCCAACTCGGCGTCGATGTCGACGTTGGCGTCGCATTCGGGCTTGGTCGGCTCGGCGCGCAGCATGAAGTACTGGACCTGGGCCGAGGGGTCGCCAAACATGGATTCGCCCAGGCGCAGGAGCTGGCCGTGCACCATCTCACCGGTGCCAATGATCAGGGTCAGGAGCAGCAGGATGAAGACGGGCAGGCTGGAGAGCCACTCCATGGGGCTGCGGCCCAGGAGAGAACGAGATGCAGGAGTGTTCATGGGGAGTTGGAGCAGGCTGCGAGGGTTGCGCAGCGGTGAGGGCGTCAGGCTTGGCGCCCTCGGACAGGGGGCAGGATGGCGTCAGGGGCCCGGTGGCAAAGCACGGGGCCCCTGTGGGTCAGTTGCTCACTTCCAGTCTTCTTCAGACTTGGTTGCGCACTCCGGGTCTCCCGGGTTCACGTTGCAGCGGATCTTCTTGATCACCTTCAGGCCCCGCTTGTCGTACAAGCCCTTTTCGGCGATGTCGATGCGGGACTCACGCAGCATCAGCGTGTACTTGTAGGAGTTCTCGGGGGTGAGGTCCATCCAGGTGCCAGGCGGGATGCCGGCATCGGCCTGCTTGATGAGCTGCAATGCGCGGTCGAACTGGCCCAGCCAGTACTGACGCGAATGCAGACCAAAGCCTTCAGGGAACTTGGTCTTGTTGAGGATGACCTGGTAGGACAGGATCAGGATCGGGAAGCGGGCGATGGCGCCGTTCTTGCCGATGCCTTTGTGCAACTCCAGCGGCTTGTACGCCAGCGTTGGTGCGGCAATCATGTCCACCGAGCCATTGTTGAACTTGGTCGAGAAGTTGGTGATGTCGGCCGACACTGGCTGCGCACCGATGCGCTGGATCATCACGGCCTGGGCCTTGTCGTAGTCGAACGAGGCGATGCGCTTGCCAGCCAGGGCTTCGACGGTGTTGATCTTGCGGTCGTTGACCACGGGGTAGGCCGCGCCCAAGGGCAGGATGCCGCCGACTTCGTGGATGCCGTCAACCATCAGCTTGCTGGCTTGCGGCGCGCTGTAGGTCTGGATGACCTTGCGCACGACTTCGTAGCTGTCGGCGATGTTGATCTTGCCGTCGCGAACGATGGTGGTCGCGCCCAGGGTGTCGACCGCGCCGGCCACGGCGTTGAACTGGCGTGTGCGGAAGGCGGTGGCGATGAAGGCATCGCATTGACCGGTGCGGTAGTCCTCGGAGGCCACGCGCTCGTCGGTGTAGCCCTTGAGCTCAAGGGCCGCGCCATGCTTTTGCATGGCCACGGCGTAATCCTTGGCCATGTTGAACAGGTCGCCTGAGGTGCCCAGCAGGTCGTAAACACAAATTTTCTGACCCGCCTGGGCCGGGGCAGCCATGGCGCACGCCATCAGCGCAGCCATGCCCATCTTGCTCGTCGTATTGACCAACTTCATGAAGTCTCCTCGGTGCAAAAAACAGAGGGCCTCATCTCTGAGGGCCCTCGGCTGTGTGCCTGCGCATCAGGCGGTGTCATGACCGCTGTCGCGATCTGACATCTTGTTTTGTAACTATATCGGGCAGATCGTTTCCCGAGGTAAACCCTGCCCCGCCTGAGCGAGGGAAGGGATTACCCGTATCTGAGGCGTCAGCCTGTCAGATCACTTCAGGAAGCTGTCGGCGTCGATGTCGCCGCCGGCCTTGTCGTCCCAGAACTTGCCGAGCGCGGCGATCGGGGTGCGGGTGCCGGCGTTTTGCGTCCACATGCGGTCCGAGATGTTCTGGATCTGGGATTCGGCGATGGCGTCGATCAGGCGGTAGTCCTTGTTCGGGGTGAAGCCCGGGGCCGACGAGAAGCGCTTGATGAGTTCACGCAGGCGGGCGTTGTCGTCGGTCGATTGGGCAGCGACGGCGGCCATGACGTGGGCCAGGCGCACACCTTTGGCCTCGCCCAGCTTCATGCTGGCCTCGAAGGTGCCCTTGATGTCCTTGCCTTCGCCACCACCGGGGATGATGCTCCAGACCGTGGCGCGGGCGGCTTGAGGGGCGCCCCACCACTTGTTGTTGTCCAGGCAGCCCAGGGCGCGCTCGACGATGGGCGCGGTGTCGGTGGGCACGCCAACGGCTTGCTGTGCGGCGATGTCGTTCTGCATGGCTTGCAGGCCGGCAACGGAGCCCAGCAGGTACACCAGCTCATCGAAGTCGCGCTTGAAGGCAGGGCAGTTGCTGCCGTACTTGAAGAAGTACTTTTGCTCCAGCTTGTCGCGCATGCGGGTGAAGGCGGCGTACTGGCGATGGGCAGCGGTCGTCAGGTGGCGCTTCTGGGCGATGCGGGCGTCCAGGGCCTCGTCGGCGCGCTTGTCACGCGAGGCGCGCAGGTAGCGCATCTCGTCGGTCATGGCCTGGTTCTCGGAGCACACGCCGGCCGAAGACAGCATCACCGTTTCGATCAGGGAGGGGTCGCCGTAGAAATTGCGTGCGGCACCCACCAGCGGGGTGTTGACCACCGAGAAGTTGCAGGCCATTTCAACGTCGCCCATCTTCAGCGTCGGCGGCGTGAACCCGTCTTCGATGATGGACAGCGTGGTGCTGCTGACATTCGATTCGATCAGGGCACAACCGCCCATGGTGAGGGCCGAGATGGCCAGGGCGGTGGTGGTCAGCAGGCGTGTGATCCGTGCGGTCATCAAGGGTCTCCAGCAAGATTCGTCGTGTTGGCTGCCCGCGTTCGAGGGTGGTGCGCGGGCGCATTTCCGTGATCTCGCGGGTTGGCGGCAGGTGCCAAAAAAGTCCTGGAAATTCTATCTGTGCAACCTCGTGCGGCCGGCGTCGTCGCATCAGGGAAAGCCCCCGATCCCCCTCATGGTGTGCCCCACCTCCGTTTCACTCAGGCACAAAAAAGCCCGCGTCGAGCGCGGGCTTGTGCGGGGCTGTGGCCTTCGCGTGGCGTGTCAGCGAATGGGTTTGAAGCGCACGCGCTTGGGGCGCGCACCTTCTTCGCCCAGGCGTTTCTTCTTGTCGGCTTCGTATTCCTGGTAGTTGCCGTCGAAGAAGAACCACTGCGAGTCGCCTTCGCACGCGAGGATGTGCGTGCAGATGCGGTCGAGGAACCAGCGATCGTGGGAGATGATCATGGCCGAGCCAGCGAACTCCAGCAGCGCGTCTTCCAGGGCACGCAGGGTTTCGACGTCCAGGTCGTTGGAGGGCTCGTCAAGCATCAGCACGTTGCCGCCCTGGGCCAGGGTCTTGGCCAGGTGCAGGCGACCGCGCTCACCGCCAGACAGGTTGCCCACGAGCTTTTGCTGGTCGTTGCCCTTGAAGTTGAAGCGGCCGATGTAGGCGCGCGAGGGCATCACGAACTTGCCGACGATGATGTTGTCCAGCCCGCCGGAGACGTCCTGCCACACGGTCTTGTCGGCGGCCAGGCCTTCGCGGCTCTGGTCAACGAAGGCCAGTTGCGCGGTCTTGCCGATGGCGACTTCGCCGCTGTCGGGTTGCTCGACGCCCTGGATCATGCGGAACAGCGTCGACTTGCCGGCGCCGTTGGGGCCGATGATGCCGACGATGGCGCCAGCCGGCACCTTGAACGACAGGTTGTCGATCAGCATGCGGTCGCCGAAGGACTTGGTGACGTTCTTGAACTCGATGACTTCGTTGCCCAGGCGCTCGGCCACGGGGATGAAGATTTCGTTCGTCTCGTTGCGCTTTTGGTATTCGACGTCGCTCAGTTCTTCGAAGCGGGCCAGGCGGGCCTTGCTCTTGGCCTGGCGGCCCTTGGCGTTCTTGCGCACCCATTCCAGCTCGACCTTCAAGGCCTTGGCGCGGGCGTCTTCGGTCTTTTGTTCCTGCTCCAGGCGCTTGCCCTTGGCATCGAGCCAGTCGGAGTAGTTGCCCTTGTAAGGGTGGCCGGCGCCGCGGTCGAGCTCGAGGATCCACTCGGCGGCGTTGTCCAGGAAGTAGCGATCGTGGGTGATGGCCACCACGGTGCCGGAGAAGCGGCTGAGGAATTGCTCCAGCCAGTCCACGGACTCGGCGTCCAAGTGGTTGGTGGGCTCGTCCAGCAGCAGCATGTCGGGCTTGGACAGTAGCAGGCGGCACAGGGCCACGCGGCGCTTTTCACCACCGGAGAGGTTGCCGATGACGGCGTCCCAGGCGGGCAGGCGCAGGGCGTCCGCGGCCAGCTCCAGTTGCAGGTCGGTGTTCTCGGAGCCGCCTGCGGCGATGATGGCTTCGAGCTCGCCTTGCTCGGCGGCCAGGGCATCGAAGTCGGCGTTTTCTTCGGCGTAGGCCGCGTACACCTCGTCGAGGCGCTTCTTGGCGGCCAGCACGCCGCCGATGCCCTCTTCAACGGCTTCGCGAACCGTTTGCTCGGGGTTCATCTGCGGCTCTTGCGGCAGGTAGCCGATCTTGATGCCGGGCATCGGAACGGCTTCGCCTTCGATGTCCTTGTCCACGCCTGCCATGATTTTCAGGAAGGTGGACTTGCCCGAGCCGTTCACGCCCAAGACGCCGATCTTGGCGCCGGGAAAGAAGCTCAGGGTGATGTCTTTGAGGATCTGCCGCTTCGGGGGAACGATCTTCCCGACGCGGTTCATGGTGAAAACGTACTGGGCCATGGCAGGCTCGCGAAAAGCGAGTGTCTTTCGTCAAACCGCGTAGCTTAAGGCATCCGCGGCAATTCACGAGTCAGAACGCGCCCCTGGGGGCGCGTTCATGTGAGGGGCTCAGTTCGGTGCGTCGGGGCGCGGCAGGCCTGAGGTGGTTGGCGCCGCGCTCGGTGTGGGTTCAGGCGCGCAGGCGCTGGAGCAGGGCTTGCGTTTCGGCCGCTGCAGCGCGCTGACCGCCTTCGTCGGTCATCTCGGCGAGCTCGAGCAGCGACATCTTCAGGCGCATCAGGCCGTCACGCAGGCTGAAGAGCGCATCTTGCATCTCGGCCACTTGGGCGGGGCTGGGCTCGAAGTGGTTTTCGCTCGACATGGTGCTTCTCCTGTGAAGTGGCCATTGGGCGACCACAGCTTGATTCTGGAGAGGCGGGCGGGGAGGGGGTAGCGCCTGATTGAGGGGTTCTGCCGGGCGCTTGCGGAATGCGGCGCTCATTTTTGCAATGTGGGCAGGGATGCCAGCCAGCGGCAGGTGCTCGCTTCGTCGATGTCGATCGCCCACTGCTTTCGACGCGAAGTCTGCCCCCGCAGCAGCTCGACCTGTGATTGGCTTACGCCGAGTTGCTGGGCGAGCCACTTGCGAATGGCGTCGTTGGCAGCGCCGTCCACAGGCGGGGCCGACAGCCTCAGTCGCAGGGCGCCGTCGTGCCAGCCAGTCACTTCTGTGCGCGGTGCATTCGGTGAGACGCTGATGTCGAGGATGACACGGGTGGTGAGTTGTTTGCCTTTGCCTGATGTTTCGACACGCAGGCAGGGCCATGGATGGGGCTGGCTCATGTTCGTGGAGGCACAGGGGCGGGCACCAAGGACGCGCAAAAAGAAAAAGCCCGGCCGAAGCCGGGCTCATCGGACAAGGCGCTCCGATCGCTCAGAGCGCCACCCTTCATCAGGGCTTGTTGCCGGTGGGGAAAGGCCAAGCAGCCTGTGGGCTCAGCGTGGTCTTGGCAGCAGGGGCTGCAGCAGCCTTTTTCGCAGGGGCAGGCTTGGCGGCAGGCTTCTTCGCAGCAGCCTTCTTGGCGGCCGGCTTCGCGGCGGGCTTGGCAGCAGCCTTCTTGGGGGCAGCGGCCTTCTTCACTGCGGCCTTCTTGGGCGCAGCAGCCTTCTTCGGGGCAGCAGCCTTCTTGGGGGCGGCGGCCTTCTTCACTGCAACCTTCTTGGCTGCGGGCTTCTTGACGGCGGCCTTCTTGACCGCAGCCTTCTTCACGGCAGCTTTCTTGACCGCAACCTTCTTGGCGGGAGCGGCCTTCTTCACTGCAACCTTCTTGGCTGCAGGCTTCTTGACAGCAGCCTTCTTGGCGGGGGCCTTCTTCACAGCGGCCTTCTTGGGGGCGGCAGCCTTCTTGGGTGCCACTTTTTTCGCAGTTGCCATACGTATCTCCTTGATCAAGTTGCAAAGAGCACTGAGCCGCAGGAGTGCGACTCAGGCATCCATCACCCGACGCCCCCTAGGATCTGGACGCGGTGTGATGAACGGGGTACGCCAGGTCGGCGCCCTCGGGACTTGCGTCTGCTCTTTGCGGCAGATCGCGGATCAGTCCCAGGACAGGGCTCCGCCCGACTGGTATTCGATGACTCGGGTTTCGAAGAAGTTGCGTTCCTTCTTCAGGTCGATCATTTCGCTCATCCAGGGGAAGGGGTTCTCTTCATTGGGGAAGAGCTCCTCCAGCCCGATCTGGGTGGCACGGCGGTTGGCGATGTAGCGCAGGTAGCCCTTGAACATCGATGCGTTGAGTCCCAGCACACCACGGGGCATGGTGTCTTCAGCGTATCGGTATTCGAGTTCGACTGCTTTGATGAACAGCGCCTTGATTTCGGCCTTGAATTGCGCAGTCCAGAGGTGCGGGTTTTCAAGTTTGAGCTGGTTGATGAGGTCGATGCCGAAGTTGCAGTGCATCGATTCGTCGCGCAGGATGTACTGGTACTGCTCGGCAGCTCCGGTCATCTTGTTCTGACGGCCCAGGGCCAGGATCTGCGTGAAGCCGACGTAGAAGAACAGGCCTTCCATCAGGCAGGCGAAGACGATCAGTGACTTCAGCAGCGTCTGGTCGTTCTCGGTCGTGCCGGTCTTGAAGTCGGGGTTCATGATCGCCTCGATGAAGGGGATCAGGAACTCGTCCTTGTCGCGGATGGACTGGACTTCGTTGTAGGCGTTGAAGATCTCGGACTCATCGAGGCCCAGGCTTTCAACGATGTATTGGTAAGCGTGGGTGTGGATGGCCTCTTCAAAAGCCTGGCGCAGCAGGAACTGGCGGCACTCGGGCGCCGTGATGTGGCGGTAGGTGCCCAGCACGATGTTGTTGGCGGCCAGCGAGTCGGCGGTGACGAAGAAGCCGAGGTTGCGCTTGATGATGCGGCGCTCGTCTTCGCTCAGGCCGTTCGGGTCTTTCCACAGCGCGATGTCTCGCGACATGTTGACCTCTTGCGGCATCCAGTGGTTGGCGCAGGTGGCGAGGTACTTTTCCCAAGCCCACTTGTACTTGAACGGCACCAACTGGTTGACGTCGGTCTGGCCGTTGATGATGCGCTTGTCGGCAACGTTGACGCGACGGGTGGATGCGCTGGTGGCCGGGGTCGCGCTGTTCATCGACGAAGCGAGAGGCGACGAGGCCGTGTCCCGTGTTGCGCCGGAGGCGTTCGACACGGAAGCAGGAGACTTGGATGAGGAGTTGGACGAATCGTCTTCCCAGACCAGCATGGTTGACTTCCTATGGGATCGGATTATGGAAGGGTGTTGTGAAAAACACCAAGCACTTCTTGACATCGACGAGCCAAGTGACCTCATGTTTGTTGCGGGATCGCATCGAATGAGGGCCGTGGCGCGATGTCGGAGGCAAGGGGCTTCCCGCATGTCATCGCCTTGAAGGGCCGATGACATGGGGCTTTGCGGCCCCATGCCTCTTTCATGACTGCATCACTGACAAGCTTCGCAGTCGGGGTTGTCGATCGAGCAGAACTTGATGTCGGTGGCCGGCGTCATGTCCTCTTGTGCAGCGCTTGCTTGCACGGGTGCTGCCACTTCGGGGGCCGCGCTCAAGCCACCACCAGCGTTGCTCGACACCGCATTGAGTTGGCCGCGCGAGACCGTCGACTTCTCTGCGTGCGTGGCACCCACGGTGCGCAGGTAGTACGTGGTCTTGAGGCCGCGCACCCATGCCAGTTTGTAGGTTTCATCGAGCTTCTTGCCCGATGCGCCTGCCATGTAGATGTTGAGCGACTGGGCCTGGTCGATCCACTTCTGGCGACGCGAGGCGGCTTCGACCAGCCACACGGGCTCGACTTCGAAGGCCGTGGCGTACAGGGCCTTGAGGTCTTCGGGTACGCGGTCGATGCGGCGCAGCGAGCCATCGAAGTGCTTGAGGTCCATGACCATCACGTCGTCCCACAGGCCCAGCTTTTTCAGGTCACGCACGAGGTACTCGTTGATGACGGTGAACTCACCGGACAGGTTGGACTTGACCGAGAGGTTGCCGAAGCAGGGCTCGATGGACGCGTCCACACCGATGATGTTGGAGATGGTCGCGGTCGGCGCAATGGCCACGCAGTTGGAGTTGCGCATGCCGTGCTGGGCGATGCGGCCGCGCAGCGCGTCCCAGTCCAGCGTGGTGGTGCTGTCGACATCGACGTAGCCACCGCGTTGCTCCAGCAGCAGCTTGAGCGAGTCGATCGGCAGGATGCCGCGGTCCCACAGCGAACCACGGTAGCTGCTGTAGCGGCCGCGTTCTTCGGCCAGCTCGGTCGAGGCCCAGTAGGCCTGGTAGCAGACGGCTTCCATCGAGCGGTCGGCGAACTCGACGGCGGCCTGGCTGGCGTAAGGCGTGCGCAGTTGGTACAGCGCGTCCTGGAAGCCCATGATGCCCAGGCCGACGGGGCGGTGGCGCAGGTTCGAATCACGCGCCTTCTTGACGGCGTAATAGTTGATGTCGATGACGTTGTCGAGCATGCGCATGGCGGTGCGCACGGTCTTCTTGAGCTTGTCGTGGTCGATGCCGCCGTCCTTGATGTGCTGGGCCAAGTTGACCGAGCCCAGGTTGCACACCGCGATTTCGCCACCGTTGGTGTTCAGGGTGATTTCGGTGCACAGGTTGGACGAGTGCACCACGCCGACGTGCTGCTGCGGCGAGCGCACGTTGCAGGCGTCCTTGAAGGTGATCCACGGGTGGCCGGTTTCGAACAGCATCGACAGCATGCGGCGCCACAGGTCGGTGGCCTTGACGCGCTTGAAGGGCTTGACTTCGCCGCGGTCGGCGCGGGCTTCGTAGGCGGTGTAGGCCTCCTCGAACGCGATGCCGAACTTGTCGTGCAGGTCAGGGCAGGACGAGGGCGAGAACAGGGTCCAGTCGCCACCTTCCATGACGCGCTTCATGAACAGGTCGGGGATCCAGTTGGCCGTGTTCATGTCGTGGGTGCGGCGGCGGTCGTCGCCGGTGTTCTTGCGCAGCTCCAGGAATTCTTCGACGTCCAGGTGCCACGATTCCAGGTATGCGCAGACGGCGCCCTTGCGCTTGCCGCCTTGGTTCACGGCCACGGCCGTGTCGTTGACCACCTTCAGGAAGGGGACCACGCCTTGCGATTTGCCGTTGGTGCCCTTGATGTGCGAGCCCAGGGCGCGCACCGGGGTCCAGTCGTTGCCCAGGCCGCCGGCGAACTTGGAGAGCAGGGCGTTTTCCTTGATGGCTTCGTAGATGCCGTCGAGGTCGTCGGGGACGGTGGTCAGGTAGCACGAAGACAGCTGCGAGCGGCGGGTGCCGGCATTGAACAGCGTCGGGGTGGACGACATGAAGTCAAAGGACGACAGCAGTTCGTAGAACTCGATGGCGCGGGCTTCGCGGTCGATTTCGTTGAGTGCCAGGCCCATGGCGACGCGCATGAAGAAGGCCTGCGGCATTTCGATGCGCTTGCCTTCGGTGTGCAGGAAGTAGCGGTCGTACAGGGTCTGCAGGCCGAGGTAGTCGAAGTTGAGGTCGCGCTCGTACTTCAGCGCGGCGCCCAGGCGGGCCAGGTCGAACTGACCGAGCTTTTCGTCCAGCAACTCGGCTTCGATGCCCTTCTTGATGAAGCCGGGGAAGTAGTCGGCGTAACGCGTGGCCATTTCGGCGTGCGTGACTTCTTCGCCCAGGATCTCGCGGCGGATGGTGTGCATCAGCAGGCGCGAGGTGGCGCGGGTGTAGGCCGGGTCGTGTTCGATGCGGGTGCGGGCGGCCAGGATGGCGGCCTTGTAGACCTCGTCGATGGACACGCCGTCGTACAGGTTGCGCTGGGTCTCGGCGAAGATGGGGCCGGCCTTGACGTCTTCACCCAGGCCCGCACAGGAGGTCTCGATCAGGGCCTTGAGGGCCGCGGTGTCCAGGGGCACGCGCTGGCCGCGGTCGATGACATGCAGCGTGGGGGCGGCGACCTGTTGCTCGCTGGCTTGCTTGGCGCGCTCTTGCGCTCGGCGTTCGCGGTAGAGCACGTAGGCGCGGGCGATCTCGTGGTGGCCGCCGCGCATCAGGCCGAGTTCGACCTGGTCCTGGATGTCTTCGATGTGGAAGGTGCCGCCGCTCGGACGCGAGCGCAGCAGGCCGCGCACCACTGCTTCAGTCAGACCGTCGACGGTTTCGCGCACCGAAGCGGAGGCGGCGCCTTGCGTGCCGTGAACGGCCAGGAAGGCCTTCATCAGGGCGACAGCGATCTTGCTGGGTTCAAACGAGACGACCGCACCGTTGCGTCGGATGATCTGGTAGGCGGCGTAGGCCGACTGACGGGGCTGCTGGCCGGCTTCGGCGGCGGCGCCGGAGAAGGCAGACGGGGTGGACGACTGGGTGCTGGGCGTGGACGTTTGCATGGGGTTCCCTTCGGTGGGCACAGGGCCGAAGCCCCTTGTGATGGGGCTCGCGGGCCTGAAGATGGGAGGCGCCGCGGGGTGGCCGGGCGCCGACTGCTGGAGCACTAGATATGGTGTCCGATTTGTTTTTGGACGCTACCTGTAGTGTTCGGTGGCGACTATAGCGCCTTTTTTGGGGCGTGCATCAGGCTGTTGCAAAAACTCGGGAAAGCGCTGATTCAGGCCTGCAGCGGTGGCGTGGCAAGGGGGGGCAATCGGTCGTCTTGCCAGCCTGTCAGGGCGGCCAGTCGAGCCCATTCGAAAGCCCTGCCTGGGTCCTGTTTTCGCCCCGGCGCCACGTGTTCATGGCCAACTGCCTGGCGGATGGGCCAGGCCTTGCTCAGGTCTGTGAGCAGGCTGGCGAGGGCCTGGTACTGGGCGTCCTCGAAGGGGTGATGTTCCAGGCCTTCGAGCTCGATTCCCACGCTGCGGTCGTTGCAATTGTCGCGACCTTGCCACGAGGATTTGCCCGCGTGCCAGGCGCGCTCGTTGACGCTGACGAACTGAACCAGTTCGCCATCCCGCCGGATGAAAAAGTGAGACGAGACCTCGGCGCCGCGAATCTGATCGAAGTAGGGGTGCGCGTCCCAGTCGAGCGTGTTGGTGAACAGCCGCTCGACTTCGTCGCCGCCGTACACACCAGGCGGCAGGCTGATCGAGTGAATGATGGCCAGGTCGATGGCAGCATCGAGGGGGCGTGGGCCGAAGTTGGGGGAGGGTGCATGGCGCGCTCCCAGGTGCCAGCCTGCCCGCCAGGCGCTCGAGGGATCGGCTTCAGTCGCCATCGGTTTCGGGGTCGAAGCGTTCGCCCAGGAGCACGCCCTGGTCGCTCACCTGCACGCCCAGGCGGGCCATGCGATAGCGCATCTGGCGCAGGGACAGGCCCAGGCTGGCACCAGCGGCCGTGCGATTGAGCCGGTGCTTTTCCAGCGCCTGGATGAGGATCTCGCGCTCGACCTGGTCCAGGTGGGCGACCAGGTCGCTCGGCATGGGCGCGGTCGTCGCGGGGAGCTGAGCGTGGATGTGCGGGGCAGTCGAGGCCATCGAGCCGGCCTCGGCTGGCTCGGGGGACGCAAGGGAGGGCTGCGAGGTGTGAGCGGGTGCGGACAGCAGGCCCAGGTCGTCTGCCTCCAAGGTGGTGGCGTTGCTCAGCGCCACCGCCCGATGCAGCATGTTCTCCAGCTCGCGAACGTTGCCGGGGAAGGGATGGGCCAGCAGCGCTGCCAATGCGTCGGTGCTCAGTTGCGGCGGCGAGGCGAGGCCTGACTCCTGGCCGATGCGGTCAAGGATGCGTTGGCAAAGCAGGGGCAGGTCCTCGAGCCGCTCGCGCAAGGGGGGCAGCGCGATGCGGATGACATTGAGGCGGTAGAAGAGGTCTTGCCGAAAGCGTTGCGCCTGCACCTCGTGGGCCAGGTCTTTGTGCGAAGCGCTGATGAGTCGCACGTCCACGGGCACTTCCTGGGTGGCGCCAACGGGGCGCACGGCCCGCTCCTGGATGGCGCGCAGCAGTTTCGATTGCATGGCCAGTGGCAGGTCGCCGATTTCATCGAGGAAGAGCGTGCCACCATGCGCAGCCTGGAAAAAACCGGCGCGGTCTTCGGTTGCTCCGGTGAAGGCGCCTTTGCGAAAGCCGAAGAACTCGGCTTCGAGCAGTTGCTCCGGTATGGCGCCGCAATTGACCGCGATGAACGGGGCCGCGCCACGGCTGCTGCAGTCGTGGATGGCCCGAGCCACCAGTTCTTTGCCGGTGCCCGACTCGCCCCACAGCAACACGGGCGCCATGCTGCGAGCGACCTTGTCGATGAGCACCCGCACCTGCTGCATGGCGGGGCTGTGTCCTGCCAGTCGGGCCAAGCCTGGTGGCTCGCTCCCCGCGCGGGGGCGGATGCGCTGTTCGGGCTGAGGCGGTGTTGGCGCGGCGGTGGCCGAGTCTTCGCGGGCTTGCAGCGCCGACGCCACCACGCTGCGGAACTGTTTGAGGTCCACCGGCTTGGTGAGGTAGTCGTAGGCGCCTGCCTTGAGCGCGCTGACGGCGTTTTCGGCCGAGCCGTAGGCGGTGATGACGATGCTCTTTTCGGCCCTGCCTGCTGCGTCGAGGCGGCGGATCAGGTCCAGTCCTTCGCCATCGGGCAGGCGCATGTCCGTGATGATGGCGCTGAACGCTTGCTCGCTGAGCAGCTGCCAGGCGTCTTCAACGCAGCCAGCGGTTTCAATGTGGTAGCCCTCGCGCAGCAGGGTCAGTTCGTACAGCGTGCGCAGATCAGGCTCGTCGTCGACGACCAGCAGGCGGTGGCGGGAAGGTGCGTTCATGCGGTGAACGGGCTGTCAGCCGGGGAGTCGACGGGCATCGTGATGAAGAACTCGTTGCGGTGTCGAACGGAGGGAGGGTGTTGGCGGTAGTCGATGCTCGCACCGTGCCTCTCACACAATTCTCGGGAAATGTACAGGCCCAGTCCAGTGCCTCGGCTGCTGGTCGAGAAGAAGGGCTCGAACAGGGCGCGCTCGGTGTCTGGCTGGATGGGCTCACCATCGTTGCCCACCGACAGCATCAGCAAACCCTCCGGCGTGACCGAGGCCAGCCAGCGCAGGCTCAGCAGGATGGCGCCGGGCTCGCCGCTGTTGTAGCGCAGGGCGTTGTCGAGCAGGTTGACCAGCACACGTTGCAGGTGCTCAGGCTCGAAACGCACCCGCAACGGGACCTGTTTGGGGCCAGGGTGGCACCCGCTGACATCGATTTCAAACAAGCTGTCGACGCCTGTGGCGATGCGGTGGGTGCTGCGCCACTCGTTGCAGATGGCCATCACCGTTTCGACGGGGTCGATGGCGGGCGCAGGCGGGCGCACGCCCGGGGCCACGGTGAGGATGTCGTCAACGATGTGCTTGAGTCGATCGACGTTGGAGCCGATCATCTGGGTGAGCTTTTGCTGGCTGGGCTGGAGAACGTCCTCGGCCAGCAGGGCATTGGCCTGGGCGATGGCGGCCAGTGGGTTGCGGATTTCGTGGGCGATGCCGGCCGACATCCGGCCCATCGAGGCGAGCTTGTCCTGTCGTTGGCGCGCGCGCACGGTGCGCAGGTCCTCCAGCAGCATCACGCACATGTCTTCTCGGCGCGCGTCCTGCTGGGGTGGTGCCGGGCTGCGGGTGAAGCGCACCCGCAGTCGCAACTCACGCTGCGACTGGTCGTCAAAGCGCAGGCGGATTTCCTGTCCGCCCTCTGCCTGCAGCGGGTGGTTGATGGC
Organism: uncultured Aquabacterium sp.; assembly: GCA_964373965.1. Lineage (GTDB taxonomy): Bacteria > Pseudomonadota > Gammaproteobacteria > Burkholderiales > Burkholderiaceae_C > Aquabacterium. The sequence goes on from CAYJXE010000003.1 coordinate 87,174, forward strand.
ACGTTCGACAGCCTCGACCAGGGGGTGCCAGGCGGGCACGCCGCGCAACTGGAAAGGAGCGTTCGAGGCGATGCGATGGGCCGACAGCAGGCGACGCGCCGCCGGGTTGGCGGTGCGCACGCGACCGCGTCGGTCGACCACCATCACGCCCTCCGTCATTTCGTCGAGCACCAGGCGATTGAGTTCGGCCTGCTGACGTGCCAGCTCCAGGCTGCCTCGGGCGCTGCGTTCTTCCCGGGCCAGGCGGGTGGCCAGCTCGTTGGCCAGGATCGCGATGGCGAACAAGCCGATGCCGGTCAGCCCCGCCTGGGTCATGAGCTGCGTGATCTGGGTTTGGCCCTGGACCAGTTGCAGCGCAGCGGATCCCAGCAGGTTCAGGGTGGCCACGGCTGCTGTGCCCAGGGCCATGATGCGCGGCATCAGCACGCCCGCCATCAGCACGGGCAGCACCAGCAGGGCTTGCGAGTTGACCGAGGAGCCAGTCAGGTAATGCAACCCGGAAAAGAAGGCCAGGTCCACGCCAACGCTGCCGAGCACCTGACGCGGACGCAGTGTCGATTGCTGGGCCGGTGCAGGGCGGCGTTGACTGGGCCACCACCACACCAGCCAGGCCAGCCCGGCATAGCCCAGCGTCATCCATCTCATCCAGTCCGGTGTTTCGGTGCCGGCGGCATGGAGCACACCGATGAGCCCCAGAAGGGTGAGTGCCAGAACAGCTCGCGCGTTGAGGAAGGCGCGGTAGACCCGGAAAAAGTAGGGCGCCCCCGATGCTTCGGATGCAGGCTGAGAGGGCGGGGCGCTGCCAATCCCGCTCCATCCACGACCACCGAACGCTTCCTGTATGAGGGTGCTGTCGACGCCGTCCGGTGGGCCGAACCAGGAGTTCGCCTGCGCAGCGCCGGCGTGGGCTTTTGATGGCGAGACGGACATGTCGGGTCAGGCGGGGCGGCGGGCCGCCTGGAGGTGCGCCTCGCTGCAAAAGGTCTGGCCTTGCCCGTTGATGAGGGCCTCGCTGGCTGGCAGGTGAACGCCGCAGTGCGCGCAGGGGACCATGGCGGTCGTTTGGGCTGGCTCTGGCTTGGCCTGGGCCGGGCGAGGCGGCTGCGCAGGCTCACTGGATCGAACGCTGCGCAGCAACTTGCGCACGCCAGGTGAATACAGCAGCCACAGCACCAACGCAGCCAGCAGGAGGAACTTCAGCATGAGGGCCCTTCAGGCAGCAGGACGGTGAAGCAGGATCTCGAGCACGAAGCGCGACCCCACGTAAGCCAGCAACAGCAGCAGCGAGCCGGCGATCAGCCAGCGAATGGCCTGCCTGCCACGCCAGCCGAAACGGGCGCGGCCAACGAGCAAGACGGCAAAGACGCCCCAGGACAGGACCGAGAAGATGGTTTTGTGATCCCACTTCCACGGCGATGTGAAGGCGGCACCCAGCAACAGGGTCAGGCTCAGCATCGCGAAGCCCGCAGCCACGAACTTCAGGGTCAAGGATTCCAGTCGCAGCAGCGGCATGCCCAGCGCTTGTCCAGCGGGCCGGTGAGGTGAGGGGATCTGGCCTGAGCCTGCTGTGCCGGAGCGCAGTCGGCGCTCGGCGTGCGTCAGCAAGACCGCGTGCAGCAGGGCTGCCCCGATCAGGCCGTAAGAGGCAAAGCCTGTGACCCAGTGCAAGGGGGCCCAGGCATCGATCTGGCCGGCCGCATGGGTCCGGCCAGGAAAGACCCAGGCCAGCACCACGGTCACCGCGGCCAGCAGGGCCAAGGTCTGGCGCACGGCGGGCAGGCCCAGGCGGCGGCTTTCCAGGGCGTAGACGCCCAGTACCAGCCAGGACGTGACCGACAGCGCGGGCGCGAAGCCGAAGCGGGCGCCTGCCTGGGGCGCATCGAGCGCCAAAACGTCCACCCCGATGGCCACCGCTTGCGACAACCAAGCGAGCAGGCAGAAGGCCGCCAGCACGGTCGGCACGCGGTGTCCGGTCTGCTCGGCGCGCTGGGGCCAGCCGATGGCCACGGCGTAGCCGATGACGGCCAACACGCTGGGCCAGAAGGTGGGCGATAAAATCATGTGATCAGTTTACGAGAGCAAAGCGCTTCTTCATGGCTTCCAACCTCACCGAACGCCTCAGTCGCCTGGTCAAAACCATGCGCGGGCAGGCCCGCATCACCGAATCCAACGTGCAGGACATGCTGCGCGAGGTTCGCATGGCCCTGCTGGAAGCCGACGTCGCGCTGCCGGTGGTGCGCGACTTCGTCGCCCGCGTCAAGGACAAAGCGCTTGGCCAGGAGGTCATCGCCTCGCTGACGCCCGGGCAGGTGCTCGTCAGCATCGTCCAGAAAGAGCTGGCCGCGACGATGGGCGAGGGCATCGCCGACATCAACCTGGCCACCCAGCCGCCGGCCATCATCCTGATGGCCGGCCTGCAGGGCGCCGGCAAGACGACGACCACCGCCAAGCTGGCCAAGCACCTGATCGAAAAGCGCAAGAAGAAGGTGCTGACGGTTTCGGCCGACGTTTATCGCCCTGCCGCCATCGAGCAGCTCAAGACGGTGACTGCCCAGGCCGGGGCCGAGTGGTTCCCGTCCACCCCCGATCAGAAGCCAGCCGACATCGCGGCTGCGGCAGTCGATCACGCCCGCCGCCACTATTTCGACGTGCTGCTGGTCGACACCGCCGGCCGCCTGGCCATCGACGAAGCGCTCATGGCCGAGATCAAGGCCCTGCACGCCCAGCTCAGCCCGGTCGAAACCCTGTTCGTGGTCGACGCCATGCAGGGCCAGGACGCCGTCAACACCGCCAAGGCCTTCAAGGACACGCTGCCGCTGACCGGCGTCGTGCTCACCAAGCTCGACGGCGACTCGCGCGGCGGCGCGGCGCTGTCGGTGCGCCAGGTCACCGGCGTGCCCATCAAGTTCGCCGGTGTGTCTGAAAAGATCGACGGCCTGGAGGTGTTCGACGCCGAGCGCCACGCCGGCCGCGTGCTCGGCATGGGCGACATCGTGGCCCTGGTCGAAGAGGTGCAAAAGGGCGTCGACATCGAGGCGGCGCAGAAGCTGGCCGAGAAGGTCAAGTCCGGCGCCGATTTCGATTTCAACGACTTCCTCTCGCAGCTCAGCCAGATGAAGAAGATGGGCGGTCTCTCCGGCCTGATCGACAAGCTGCCCACCGAGATCGCCGCCAAGGCCGGCCAGGCCGACATGGGCAAGGCCGAGCGCGACATGCGCCGCATGGAAGGCATCATCAACGCGATGACCGCCAAGGAGCGCGCCCAACCCTCTTTGCTGATGGATGGCAAGAGCAAGGCCAGCCGCAAGCGCCGCATCGCAACCGGTGCGGGGGTGCAGATTCAGGACGTCAACCGCCTGCTCAACCAGTTCGACCAGATGCAGGGGATGATGAAAAAGATGAAGGGCGGCGGCCTGTTCAAGATGATGAAACGCATGGGCGGCATGAAGGGCCTGCCCGGCATGGGGCGCTGAGCCGCTGAGTCGCATGTCAGCCTGACCGCCAACTTTTGCACACCTGTTAGCGGATGTGACGTCTGTACCGCTTGGTTGAGGTGGCCTTCAGTCATCGCCTGAACAGCCGATGATCCGGCGGACGTGGGTGGCTTCACCCACGACCGAGTTGGAAAGGTTTGGTATGGACGTCGTTTCGATGTGGCCCATGTGGCTGGCAGGTGTGGGCACCTTGGGGCTGGCTGGGGCGTTGTGGGTGGTGCGTCAGCGAGCCGCCGCGCAGCGCGCGCGGGCCTCGCGTGCCGCTCGCCGAAGGTCTGAAAAGGCCGGTCGTGATGACGATCGCTCCGATGCATCGGCTCGCCGGGAACACCGCGACGCAGGCAAAGGACGGCGCCTTGGCTTGTCTCGGGGCCGAGGAGAGCGAACCCCCGATCAACTCGACACCTTGATCGACTGGGCTCCCGTGGCCACGCGTGTGCTGACCGCCCACGAGCGCGAGGCCTGGCACGTCCTGCGCCGGGCGCTGCCCGATCACATGGTGCTGGGGCAGGTGCCGGTGGCCCGATTCATCAAGGTGCCCACGCGCAACCCGTATTCAGAGTGGCTGCGTCGCGTCGGCTCTCTGTGCGCTGACCTGGTCGTCTGTGACGCTCAGTCCCAGGTGATCGCCGTGGTCGAGGTGCGCCAGCCCGCTTCAAAAGAAAACGAGCGTGCCCGCCGTCGGCATGCGCGCATGGACCGCGTGCTCGATGGCGCGCGCATCCCTGTTCACATCTGGCTGGAAGGCGCTTTGCCGGGGCCGGTGGTGGCCCGCGAGGCCATCCTGGGCGCTGCCACAGCCAGCACCGGGCCGCAGGGTCAGTCGGGCAACGACACGGCGCGTCGGGACGCGGAAGCTGCGGCCGTCGTGGCCTCGCTGCAGGGCGGTGGCAACTTCGAAGGGCTTTCGCTGCAGGAGCGGGCGATCGACGTGGTCATCGACGAGGCCATGGACGAGTGGGAGGCCAGTGGTGGCTCCGACGGTGAGCGCAAGGAGCCCCCACCATCGACGTGGTTTGACGACATGGACCTCGATTCGGGGCGCATGCCGCTCGACGGGGCCAACAGCACTCGCGTTGCGGAAAAGGCCTGACCTGCTGCTGCATCGCCCTAGCCAACCGCCGGGGCGGGTCGATCAGCTCAAAAGCGCCTGGGCGAACTCTCGTGCCTGGAAGGTTTGCAGGTCTTCCAGTTTTTCACCCACGCCGATGAAGTAAACCGGCACCGTTGCCTTGCGCTCGCGTGACCAAAGCGCGATGGCAGCCAGCACGCCGCCCTTGGCCGTGCCGTCCAGCTTGGTGATGATCACGCCGGTCAGTCCCAAGGCCTGATCGAAAGCCTTGACCTGTGCCAGTGCATTCTGGCCCGTGTTGCCATCGACCACCAGCAGCACCTCGTGCGGTGCGCCGTCCATGGCCTTGCCGATCACGCGCTTGACCTTGCTGAGCTCGTCCATCAGGTGCAGTTGCGTGGCCAGCCGGCCTGCGGTGTCGGCGATGACCACGTCGCAGCCTCTGGCCTTGCCCGCCTGAACGGCATCGAAGGTCACGGCGGCCGGGTCGCCCCCATCCTGGCTGACGATGTCGACGCGGTTGCGATCGGCCCAGACCAGCAACTGCTCGCGCGCGGCGGCTCGGAAGGTGTCGGCGGCCGCCAGCAGCACCCGCTGACCAGCGTCCGAGAGGTGACGAGTCAACTTGCCGATGGTCGTGGTCTTGCCGGCACCGTTGACGCCCGCGACCATGATGACCGTCGGGGTGTGCTCGCCCACCTCCAGGCTCTTTTCGAGGGGCTGCAGCAAGTCGGTGATGGCGTCGATCAGCAGGCCCTTGACCTGGGCCGGGTCGGTGGCCTTGGCCTCTTTGACGCGGCGCTTGAGGTCTTGCAGCAGGTGCTCGGTGGCGGCCACGCCAGCGTCGGCCATCAACAGGGCGGCTTCGAGCTCTTCGTACAGCGTGTCGTCGATCTGCGTGCCAGTGAAGACCTGCGCAATGCTGGAGCCGGTCTTGCGCAGGCCGTTGCGCAGCTTGTCGAGCCAGGAACGGCGTGCAGGTTCGGCGCTCGTCGCCACGGGCTTTGCGTCGACCACCGCTGCAGCGGCGGAGTTCGACGCAGGCGTGGGGGAGCTTGCGGCCGTTGCGCGAGGCGACAAGGCGGTGTCGCTGAGCGACTGCTTTGGCGGCGCTGCCGATTCGGCCGCGCTTGCCTTGCCCTGTGCGCCGTCGGTGGGTGACACCTCGCTCGGGGTGGCATCGGGCTGAGCCGCGCCCCACCCCAGCTTTTTCTTGATGAAACTGAACATGAGCGGGATTGTAGAGGGGTGCTTCTCTACAATGCGCGCTCCTGCACGACACGCCATGCCACCACGCTCCCCTCGCCACCCTCGCAGCCAAGCCGACCGCCCCGATGCGACCCAGGGTGTCCGCGAGCGCCAGGCTCGCTCGGCGCAACGCGTGGCCGCGAGCTCGACCCAGGAAGTGCGCCTCATTGGTGGCCGGTGGAAGCGAACGCCCCTGCCTGTGCCCGTTGCGGCGGGCTTGCGCCCGACGCCTGCCCGTGTGCGCGAAACCCTTTTCAACTGGTTGGGCCAGGATCTGGCCGGCTGGCGTGTGCTGGACGCCTTTGCCGGCTCCGGGGCCCTTGGCTTGGAGGCCGCCTCGCGCGGCGCCGAGCGCGTGACCCTGATCGAGCGCGATGCCACCCTGGTGCGCTCGCTCAAAACCGTCGTTCAGCGCCTGACGCAAGGAACCTCAGCCCAGCCAGGGCAGCGCCTGGAGGTGTTGCAGGCCGATGTCCTGAGCTGGATGCCTTCTGCCCGGCAGGCTTTTGACCTGGTCTTGCTGGACCCGCCTTTTGACGAGGGCCTTTTTGACGCAGCCTTGGATGCCGCCTGCACCTGCGTGCCCGAGGGCGGATGGATCTATGTCGAGGCACCCCACGAGCTGGGCGGGCCGGCATCAACGGCGGATGCTGGGGCCTGCGCTTGGGTGCACGCTCTGAGCCGCCATCGTCACGGCCAGGCCGGTGCAGTGCACTTTCACCTGTTTCGCCGCGAGGCCTTCTCCCCGCCCGCGCTTGCGTCGACCGACTGAGCTTTACACTGGCGGCGCTTTCGTCGCCTCCAATGGAGCACCGATTGAACCCACCACAAGTGTTGACCGCCATCTACCCAGGCACCTTCGACCCCATGACGCTGGGGCACGCCGACCTCATGCGGCGCGCCAGCCGGCTGTTTGGTCGCCTCATCCTGGCGGTGGCCGCAGGACACCACAAGAAGACCTTGTTCACCGTCGAAGAGCGTCTGGCCATGGCGCAGGAGCTCGCGAGCGAGCATGGCAACGTCGAGGTCATGGCCTTTGATGGCCTGCTCCGCGACTTCGTCGTCCAGCATGGCGGTCAGGTGGTGGTGCGGGGCCTGCGCGCAGTCAGCGACTTCGAATACGAGTTCCAGATGGCAGGCATGAATCGCCAGCTCATGCCGGACGTCGAGACGGTGTTCCTCACGCCTTCCGATCAATACCAGTTTGTCTCGGGCACCTTCGTGCGCGAGATCGCGATGCTGGGTGGGGACGTCTCCAAGTTCGTGGCACCCAGCGTGCTCCAGCGGCTGCAGGACAAGCTGGCTTCCCGTCAGCGTGGTGCCGGTGCAGCATCGCTGACTTCTCGATAGGCTCGCCACCATGGCCCTGAAGATCACCGAAGAGTGCATCAACTGCGACGTCTGCGAGCCCGAGTGCCCCAACCAGGCCATCTCGATGGGCGAGACCATCTACGTGATCGACCCGAACCGTTGCACCGAGTGCGTCGGGCACTTCGATGAGCCTCAGTGCGTGCAGGTGTGTCCGGTCGAATGCATCCCGGTCGACCCCTTGCGCGTGGAAACCGCCGAGCAGTTGATGATCAAGTACCAGGGCCTGCAGGCGCTGGCTGCTCAAGGTGGGGACGCCAACGCAGCTCCCGCCTGAGAAGACTGACTTGATCGTTTGCGGGGACTTGGTACCTCGGCCCTGAACACGTCGTTGCGGTGCTCCTGGGCGCGCCTGTGGTGGGCTCGTGTCTTGCGCCGTTTGCTCGCCTTGAGCTCGCTGGTTGCTGGCTGGCCAACGTTGACTTGTCGGACTGGGCCGCTCAGGCTGGCGTGGGCATGGGCGTTGGCGCGGGCATTCTCGTGCCGGACGCGTTGCCGGCTCATGGTGCGTGCCAGATCGGCTTCCCGCTTGGCCACGTGGGCAGACGCTCGTTGGTCTTCGGGCGACGGGTCCTTGCTCGGGGGCAGGGCTCGACCACCGCTTCGGCAAGGCGTGGACTGGTAGGTGGCTGCCCCGCCTTCGCTGATGGCGCACCGCCACACCTGATCGGTCTGTGTCGACCCGAGCATTGGCGTGCCGAGAAGAGCGCAAGCCATCAGCCACATCAGCAAAGCATGGCGGGTGCGCGATGGGCAGGCGAGGGCGGTGATAGCCAGGTGCATGGTGCTTTTCAGTTGCCCCCCGCGTCGCCGTCTTTGCCCTGCGCTGGCAGGGGCTCCTTGCGCGGAGGCTTGGGTCGTTGCGGTCCGGCGTGGATGACCTTGGTGGCCTCGTTCATCTCACCCTTGAGGAACGCTTCGGTGGCGTCGAGCGCCTGGTCGATGCACTTGAAGATGCCCTCGCGCTCGGCCTGTGGTGGCTTGCGCAGCACAAAGGCCGCGACCTCGTGTTTGACCCCGGGGTGGCCGATGCCCAGGCGCAACCGCCAATAATCTGGCGAGCCCAGTTGCGCATGGATGTCGCGCAGGCCGTTGTGCCCCGCGTGCCCGCCACCCTTTTTGAGCTTGACCTGGCCAGGCAGGAGGTCGAGTTCGTCGTGGGCCACCAGCACTTCATCGGGGTTGACCTTGAAGAAGCGGGCCAAGGCCGCGACCGACTTGCCCGACAGGTTCATGTAGGTGTGCGGCTGCAGCAGCCAGACCGGGCCTTGGGGCGTGTTGGCGCGCGCGACCAGCCCGTGATAGGCCCGGTCGGGTTGCAGGAAGACGCCCAGGCGCCGAGCCAGGCCGTCGATGTACCAAAAGCCCGCGTTGTGGCGGGTGTCTTCGTACTCGGGGCCCGGGTTGCCCAGGCCGACAAACAGTCGAATCATGATGGCAGCGATTGTTCGCGATCAGGTCAGAAAAAGAAAAGCCCCGCCAAAGCGGGGCTTGACTCAAAGCACGTGGCTTTGGAGGCCTTCTCAGGCAATTGAAGAAGATTACTTCTTCTTCTTGCCCTTGGCGGGTTCGGCGGCGGCCACGGGGGCTGCGATCACTTCTTCCACCGGCTCGACCACGGTGGCCAGGGTCGGGGCCTTGCGGCCGTGGGTGATCAGCTTGATGTGGGCAGCCAGGCCCAGGTCTTCCACGCCGAAGACTTGGCCCTTGACGGCCTTGCTCAGGTCCAGCGTCAGGAATTCGGGCAGCTGTTCAGCCAGGCACTCGATTTCCAGTTCGGTGGTCACGTGGTTGATCAGGCACTTGTCCAGCTTGACAGCAGGAGCGTCGGCCTCGCCCACGAAGTGCACGGGCACCTTCTTGTGGATGCGGGTGGTGGCGTCCACGCGCTGGAAGTCCACGTGCAGCACGAGTTGCTTGTACGGGTGCTTCTGGTAGTCGCGCAGCAGGACTTTTTCGACCGTGCCGCCCAGGTCCATCTCGAGGATGGACGAGTGGAAGGCCTCTTTGCGCATGGCGTGGTACAGCGCGTTGTGGTCCAGCTCGATGACGACGGGGGCCTTGCCGGCGCCGTAGACGATGCCGGGGGTCTTGCCAGCGTCACGCAGGCGGCGGCTCGCTCCGGTCCCCTGCACGTTGCGCTCGAAAGCAGTGAATTTCATGGAAGTACTCCAGTTGAGTGAAGCGCCCGCGACCAGGCGCTGAGAAAAGACCGCCGCGTTGCCTTGGCGGTCAGGACATGCCGGATCAGAAGTTGTTGTTCTGTTCCGAAAAGAGGGAGGTCACCGAGTCGCCGTCGGTGATGCGGCGGATGGTTTCGGCAAACAGGAAGGCGGTGGTGAGCTGGCGGATCTTGGGCGTGCCCTTGGCAGCGTCGCTCAGCGGGATGGTGTTGGTGATGACGACTTCGTCGAGGTGCGAGGCTTTGATGCGCTCGATGGCCGGGCCCGAGAACACGGCGTGGGTGCAGTAGGCGTACACGCTTTTAGCGCCGCGCTCTTTGAGGACTTCGGCAGCTTTCACCAGCGTGCCAGCGGTGTCGATCATGTCGTCCATGATCACGCAGTTGCGGCCTTCGATTTCACCGATGACGTGCATCACTTCAGACACGTTGGCCTTGGGGCGGCGCTTGTCGATGATGGCCAGATCGCAACCGAGTTGCTTGGCCAGGGCACGGGCGCGCACCACGCCGCCCACGTCGGGCGACACGACCACCAGGTCGCTGTAGTTCTTGGACTGCAGGTCTGACAGCAGCACCGGCGAGGCGTAGATGTTGTCGACCGGGATGTTGAAGAAACCCTGGATCTGGTCGGCGTGCAGGTCCATGGTCAGCACGCGGGAGACGCCCACGGCTTCGAGCATGTTGGCCACGACGCGGGCCGAGATGGGCACGCGGGTGGAACGCGGACGGCGGTCCTGGCGTGCGTAGCCGAAGTAGGGGATGACAGCCGTGATGCGCTGGGCGGAAGCGCGCTTGAGCGCGTCGGCCATGATCAGCAGTTCCATCAGGTTGTCGTTGGTGGGTGCGCAGGTGGACTGCACCACGAACACGTCGCGGCCGCGCACGTTCTGCTGGATCTCGACGGTGGTTTCACCGTCGGAGAAGCGACCCACGGATGCCTTGCCGAGCGAAACGCCGAGCTGGGTGGCGATTTCCTGGGTGAGGGCCGGGTTGGCATTGCCAGTGAACAGAACGGTGTCGGAAAGCATGGCGGGCGTGACGGTGGTGGCTGCGAAAACGTCTTGCCCTTCACTTGCCCGTCGAGGAAGCCCGGCATGCGCAGCTGGTGTTCACCAGAGCTTGCCTTGGCCATCGCCCAGACATCACCTTTGAGGGTGGCAGGCTTGGGGCAAGTCGGTGGTCAGTTTGCGTGTTGCAACCGATCACCTGGAAAATTTGGCAGGGGAAGAAGGATTCGAACCCTCGTATGTCGGAATCAAAATCCGATGCCTTAACCAACTTGGCGATTCCCCTACACAGGTTTCAAGTCACTGGCCGAAGCTTTGTGTCTCGCAACCTTGTAATCTGCTCTCTTGACGAGAGACTCACATTCTAGCCCGTTTTTGACTGTGATTGCAAGTTGTTGTGTTTTTGCTTCGCTTCGTCATGGCTTGGCCGCATCGCTGCCAATCAGGTGAAGCAAAGGGTGACACGGCAACACGCGACAGACGCGACCGACCCAGTGGCCTCCATGCAGGCTCGCCTCAATCGCCTGAAGGACCTGCTCGGGGTGGGGCGTCTGTGCATGGTTGACCCATGAAAACACCGTGCTGCCCGAACCGGTCATCCGGCTGTTGCCGAAGCGGTTCTGCATGGCGCTCAAAGCTTGGCTGACTTGCCTGCCGTCGCTCGCTTCGGGCCTGAGGCTGCCGGCATCCCCAGCGGGTGGGTGCTCGGTCTCGCGCCAGGCTTCGGCGGGCTCCTGCAGGTCGTTTCGACCAAAGCGCTTTGGCGCTGCAAGAAAGGCGGCAAGTATAGCGCGCTCGGTGTCGCGTTTGAGCAATGAGCTGCCAAAAATCGCCGAGGTCGGGATGGCTGCGGGGGGCTTGAGCAGCGCCAGTGGGGTTTCAAACACCTCGGGTGGCAGCTCGATGGGGGTGATCTGCTCGCCGATGCCTTCGACCCAGGCGTTGCGGCCACGCACGAAGAAAGGCACGTCGGCGCCGAGCTTGACGGCCAGGGCTTCGAGGCGTTGTGCTGACCAGTTCAGACCCCAGAGTCGGTTCAGCGCCAGCAGAACGGTCGCGGCGTCGGAGCTGCCGCCGCCCAGTCCGGCGCCCCAAGGCAGTGACTTTTCGATGTGGATGTCGCAGCCGAGCCGGGTGCCGCCTTCTGCTTGCAGCAGGCGGGCGGCCCGCACGCACAGGTCGTCGGCGGGCAGCGGGACATTGATGTCATGCCGGATGATGCGGCCGTCTTCGCGGGTCTCGATGTGCAAGGTGTCATGCCAGTCCAGCAGCACAAAGACGGACTGAAGCAGGTGGTAGCCGTCATGGCGTTTGCCGGTGACATGCAGGAACAGGTTGATCTTGGCAGGTGCTGCCAGGTCATGGAGGCTGGGCATGTCGTGTGGTGTCAGGGATCCAGTCGCACCGAAATGCGAGCATCGCGCAAGCCGGGGCGGCCGTGGCGCGTGGCGAGGATGCGGCCTTGGGCGCGTTCGCGCGTGTCGATGAGCCAGCCTCTTTGCTCAAACAGGCCTGCCTCGGTTTGGGGGGTGTGAGGCAGCGCTGGATCGGGGCGCCCCTGCATCCAGTGCACCAGGGTCTGAAGGGGCAGTGCCTCGCCCAAGGCGGCTTCGGCCAGCTCCTCGATGCCGCCTCGGCGCAAGTCCTCTCCACCTCCGGGTCCGACGCGGCGAAGGGTGGCGGCGGTGGGCGTCCATTCGATCTGGGCGACTTGGCTGCCCAGCGGTGTCATGAGAGCGAGGCTGCCGCGTTCGACTTGCCCCTGAAAGAAGAAGCCGAAGCTCATGCCTCTCGCAGGCTCGTCCTGCCAGGCGCCGAGTTTGATGCCCATCTGACCTTGCAGCGCCATGGTGGCGTCCGGTGCGGTGCTGGCCTTCGGTGCAGGCGCGTCGGACAACAAGGCTTCATCGATGCGGGCACCGCCCGGGGCGGCCTGTGGCAGCGGCGCGAGGGGGGTGGGCGCGCAAGCGGTCGCAAGGCAGGTGCTCGCCAGGGCGCTCAGCAGCCAGGTCCGGCGCCGAAGCCCGCGGTTTGCGCCTGTCACGGTTGAATCCCGAATCGCTGCACCGTTTCTTTCAGGGTCTCGTTGTTTTTGTCGATGGCCAAACCTTCGCGCCAGCGTTTCAGTGCACCCTCGCGGTCGCCCTGCAGCCAAAGCACTTCGCCCAGGTGCGCAGCGATTTCGGCATCCTGGCGGCTGGCATATGCCTGGCTCAGCAGCTGCCGGGCTTCGTCGAGCTTGCCCTCGCGGAATGCGACCCAGGCGAGGCTGTCCACGATGTAGGCATCGTTCGGACGCAGGGCCAGGGCCTGTTCGATGAGTTTGCGCGCCTCTGGCAGGTTGATGTTGCGATCCGCGAAGCTGTAGCCCAGTGCGTTGTAAGCGCCTGCGTTGTCGGGGGCGAGGGCGATGACCTTGCGCAACAGCCTTTCCAGGTCTTCAAAGCGTTGGAGCTTTTCGGCAACCATGGCCTGGTCGTAGAGCAGGTCGGGGTCTTCCGGGAAGCGCTGAGAGCCTTGCTCCAAAACGTTCCAGGCCTCGCGCCATTGCTTGAGTTCGCGCAACAGCTGTGCCTCGGTCTGGATCTTCAGGATGCCGTCGCGGGCCTCGGTTTCGGGCAGCTTGCGCAGGTTGTTGCGGGCCTCGGCCAGCTTGCCTTGTGCGGCCAGCAATCGGGCCTTCTGGCTTTGAACCGCGAGTTTTTCATGCTTGGTGTCGGCCTTGTCCAGCCAGCGCAAGGCTTCTGCCGGCTGGTTGCGGCGGTCTGCCACCTGGGCCATCAGCAGGAAGGCCTGTTCGTGGTCCTTGCTGGGTGGGGTGGTGGCTCTTTGCAAAACGGGCTTGATGACGGCCTCGGCAGCGTCGACCTGCCGCATCTCCAGCCGGATGGCCGCGAGCAGCACGCGGTGGCTGTCCTGATCGGGTTGTGCGGCGATCAGGGTTTCGAGTTGCTCGGCAGATTCCGCGTAGCGCTGGGCCGTGGCCAGTTTGCGAGCGTAGGCCAGGCGCAGCACCGGGGGGGCATCCTGGCGGGTCAGCTGTGACTTGACCAGGGCCTCGGCGTCAGCTTGCTGGCCGATGAGGTCGGTGGCCACCAGCTGGGCGCCGAGCTGGCCAGGGTCGAGCTTCAAGGCTTGGCGTGCGGCATCCATGGCGGTGTCGGTGCGGCCGGCCATCAGCCAGGCTTCGGCACTGGCTGCCCAGGCGGCAGCCGATTCCATGGGGGCGCTGCGCCAGGGTTGCGTGGCTTCATCGATCACCCTGGCCGCAGCCACCCGGTCCTGCAGGCGTGCCAGGCTGCGCGGCAAGCTGGCCATCAGTTGGGCTTGTTGCTCGGTCGGGGTGAGCTGGATGAGCGCGCGCAAGGGGCCGGCCAGTTCTTTGCTTCGGCCCAAGGCGATGAGGATGTGGGTGTTGAACTCGGCTGCGTCTCGAGATTGCGGCAGTGCCTGGCGCCAGGCTTTGGCTGCCGTCAGGGCTTGTTCCCCGGCGCGAGCGCGCAGCGCGACCTCCACCGAGCGTTGGTAGAGCTGACCGTTTTGCAGGCGTCGTGCGGCCTCAAGGTAGATCTGGTAGGCCGAACCTGGGTCACCGCTGTTGGCCTGGATCTCGGCGACCAACACCTGGAAGAACAGGTTGGCGTCCATCGCCGAGCGGGTGGGAGGGGTGGTCACCGCAGGAGGCGAGGCCTGCTGCGCGGGTGCTGCGGTGGGAGAGGCTTGCGCCAGCGTTTCCTGCCAACCCTGGCTAGGCAGCATGGGTGCGGCAAGTGCCGTTCCGATCAACAAATTCAGCCCAATCAAAGCCAAGGTTGGACGAGGCCCACCCTTTTTGAGCTTGGGTTGTTGTCTCTCGGCATTGACGGCCCGCTCGGTCGATGCCGGTGGGTGGTTGCCTGCTTGGGCGGTGTTGCTGATGGGGCGGAACGCAGAACGCAGCATGCAATCTCCAGGGTGCTCGCGCCATTCTAGGGATGGATGAACGGGCGCGTGCGGTCGAGGTGGGTCTGTGCCCTCGATTCCACATCGGGCCTTTTGGGACTCGAGCGAGCTTCTATGATCTTGCTCATGCCAGAGCTCCCTGAAGTCGAGGTCACCCGTCGCAGTTTTGCGCAACGCATCTGTGGTGCCGAGGTGTTGTCTGCTCAATTGGGCAAGCCGCTGCGCTGGCCCCTGGGGCTGGACGTGGACGAGTTGCGAGGCGGGGTGGTGGGCGATGTGGTGCGCCGAGGCAAGTACCTGTGGCTGCCGCTGGTGCTTCCTGTCGACCGCTCGGGCGGGCTGCTGATCCACCTCGGCATGTCGGGCTCGCTGGCTTTCAAGTGGTCGCCGGGCGAGCCTGGGCCGCACGATCATTTCGAGCTCAACACCAACCGCGGCGTACTCAGGCTGACCGATCCGCGCCGCTTCGGGGCGGTGATCTGGGGCGCGTCGCTGCAGGATGGGCTGCCCGCCAGGCTGCTGGCGGGTTTGGGCCTGGAGCCGTTCGATGCGGCGCTCGACGCGGTGCACTTTCACGCCGCGCTTGCGGGCAAGCGGGTCGCGATCAAGCAGGCCTTGCTGGCTGGAGACATCGTGGTGGGCGCGGGCAACATCTACGCTTGCGAAGCCTTGTTTCGCGCGGGCATCGACCCTCGGCTGCAGGCTGGCAAGCTGAGCCGGCCGCGTGCGGCTCGCCTGCTCCAGGAAGTCAAAGCCGTGCTGGCCGAGGCCATCGAGCAGGGTGGCTCCAGCTTGCGTGACTTCCGCGACGCCCATGGGAGCCAGGGGCACTTTCAGCTGGCGACCCAGGTTTACGGGCGGGAGGGGCAGGCTTGCAGGTCCTGTGGCTCGCCCGTCAGGCGCATCGTGCAGGCCCAGCGTTCGACCTTCTTTTGCGGCACCTGTCAGCGCCGGTGAGTTGGCGTGAAGTTGGACTCAGCTTCGGGGCATTAATCCATTGGACATCGGCTGCCATCTGCCGATAACGATGTACCTTTTGTCCCAAACTCGCTTGCACCAGATGCAATGGGCGGTGTTCCATGCGCTAGGATCAACCACATGAAGCCGACATTCGCCAGCCACCTTGACGCCTTTGGTCAATGGCGCCTCGAAACCGATGCCCGGTTGGCCGCGCTGGCCCGCTTCGCGCGTGAACACGATTTGCTCGACGATGGCTCGGCGGAGTGGTTCGAGGCCATGCGCCGCAGGCTCTCTGGCGAGAAGCTCATGGTGGCTTTCGTGGCCGAGTTCTCTCGTGGCAAGTCCGAGCTCATCAACGCCATCTTCTTTTCTGACAAGGGGCGTCGCATGATGCCTGCTTCGGCTGGGCGCACCACCATGTGCCCAGTCGAGTTGGGCTATGACGCAGAGGACCCGGTGGGCCTGTCGCTGCTGCCCATCGAGACGCGGCTGGAAGCCACGTCGCTGGCCGAGTACCGCGTGCAGCCCAAGGCCTGGACCTGGCATGTGCTGGATCTGGCCAACCCTGATGAAATGGCCAAGGCCCTGGCCGAAGTCATGCGCACTCGCATGGTTTCGCCTGAAGAGGCCACGGCACTGGGCTTCTGGGATGCCGAGCGTCCCGCAGACAACCCGCCACTGTCCGCCGATGGCCAGGTCGAGGTGCCCGTGTGGCGCCACGCGCGCATCAACCTGCCTCATCCGCTGCTCAAGCGAGGATTGGTGGTGCTCGACACCCCTGGGCTCAACGCCATCGGTACCGAGCCTGAACTGACGCTGGGCCTGTTGCCCCAGGCTCACGCCACGGTGTTCATCCTGGGGGCTGACACGGGGGTGACCAAGTCGGACCTCGACATCTGGCGCGACCACCTCAGTGGGCCGGCGCTGGCCCGCTACGTGGTGCTCAACAAGATCGACACGCTGGCCGACCCGCTGAGCACGCCCGAACAGGTGCAGCAGGTCATCACCCGCCAGTGCTCAAGCGTTGCCCAGACCCTCGAGATCCCGACGGAGAACGTGTTCCCGATTTCTGCGCGCCAGGCCCTCGCGGCCCGCCTGACGGGTGACGCGCAAGGCTTGGTTCAAAGCCGCCTGGAATCTTTCGAGCACGCGCTGTCCGAAGGTTTGCTGCCCAGGCGCCGCGACAACCTGGCCCAGGCCTCGTGGTCGGGGGCCCAACAGTTCCAGCAGCAGCTCACGCGTCGCTTCGGTGAAATGCGGCGCCTGCATGCCGACCAGCTGCACGAATTGCGTGGCCTGCGCGGCAAGAGCTCGGGCAAGGTCCAGCTGATGATCCAGCGTGTGCAGGCCGAGGCGGCAGAGTTCGAGCAGTGCACCGCACGCCTGCACGCCATGCGCAGCATCCACGCGCGCATGTTGCGCAGCATGTTGCATGACCTGTCTTCCGAACGCTTGCGTCAGGAAGTCGACGTGCTGCAGCAGGTGTTGGGTGGCTCCTGGTTGCCTCTTGGGGCCCGCAAAGCCTTCGTCGATCTGTGTGCCCGCCTGCGTGAGCTCATCGAGCAGGCGCAGCAGCGCAACGACGAGATCCACGCGATGCTGGTGGCTTCGTTCTCGCGCCTGAACGCCGAGTTTGGCTTCAGCCTGGTGGCCGATGTGCCGCTGGATGTGCGCAAGTACACCGATGACCTCAACCTCATCGAGCGCAACTACGTGCAGTACTTGGGGTTGAGCCAGGCCTTCCGGCTGGCGCAGCCTGGCTTTCAAGAGCAGTTCCGCCGCATGCTGATCTCGCGTCTGCGCGTGGTCTTCGAGACCATCAGCAACGACATCGAGCTGTGGAACAAAACCGCTTCGGCCCAGGTTGACAGCCAGTTGCGCGAGCGTCGTCGCAACTTCAAGCGCCGTTACGAGTCGCTTGATCGCATCCAGTCGGCATCGAACGAACTCGATACCCGCCTGCAGGAAGTTCAAGCGCAAGACGAGCGTGTGCTGCAGTTGCAAACTCGCCTGCAAACGCTGATGGATCAGCTCGGTGAGATGGCGGACCCCAGTGCGCAGGCTGACCTGGTCGAGGTGCCTCAGCCTCAGCCCAGCGCTGCAGTGATCGAGGCGCTTTCATTGGACCTCAACCTGGGGCAGGCGAATGACGTGCCGGCTGCTGGAGAGACAGCCTGAGTCTTGCCGTTGCTTCTTTGCTTGAGCTGTGATGGAACCTGACGCGGCCGCCTTGATGGGCAGGGCCACCCGACTGCACCCGGACCTGCCTGATCGCCTTGTGGCCTGGCAACGCACGCAGGGCAGGCACCACCTGCCTTGGCAGCAAACGCGCGACCCGTATCGCGTTTGGCTGTCGGAGATCATGCTGCAGCAGACGCAGGTCAGCACGGTCTTGGGTTACTACGAGCGCTTCTTGACGCGGTTTCCGTCGGTGGTGGCGTTGGCCAATGCGGAACTCGACGAGGTGTTGACCCTCTGGAGTGGGCTTGGCTACTACAGCCGAGCACGCAATTTGCACCGTTGTGCCCAGGTGGTTCGGGACGCGCACGCTGGCAGCTTCCCCGCCCATGCGGTTGATTTGCAGCAGCTGCCGGGCATCGGCCCCTCGACGGCGGCGGCCATCGCGGCCTTCTGCTTTGGTGAGCGCATCTCCATCATGGATGGCAACGTGAGGCGGGTGCTCAGCCGCGTGCTGGGCTGGGAGGGCGATCTTTCCGTGCGAGCGCATGAGCGCGCGCTCACCGAAGCGGCCCAGGCGCTGGTGCCTGTTCTGTCGGCCGACATGGTGCCTTACACCCAGGGCCTGATGGACCTGGGTGCCACGCTGTGCACGCCACGCCAACCGGCCTGCCTGAGTTGTCCATGGTCAGACCTGTGTGAGGGGCGCAAGCAGGGTGAGCCTGAGCGCCTGCCTGTCAAAACCAAGAAGCTCAAGCGCAGCCGTCGAGAAAACTGGTGCCTGTGGTTGCAAAAGGACGATGCCGTCTGGCTGGTTCAGCGGCCGCACACCGGCATCTGGTCCGGTTTGTGGACCTTGCCCATGTTTGCCTCGGAGGCCGATTTCAAGGCAGCCTGGCCGCATCCTGCTGAACTTCAGCCCCCAGTCACGCACGTGCTCACCCACCTTGATTGGCGCTTGCACTTGGCCCGCGCGCAGGCGGGTGCGGCGCACGAAGGCAATGTGAGGCGAGTGATGTCGCGCGTGTCCGAGCCGCTGCTCGGCGAGGGCCAATGGGTGAGCCTGTCTGCCCTGGCGCAGGGCGAGAAGGCCCTGCCCAAGCCATTTCAGCGCTGGCTGCTCGGCGAATGAGCCTGGTCAGTCGCTGAGCTCGACGATCACCGGGGCGTGATCGCTCGGGCGTTCGTTGCGCCGCGGCTGCTTGTCGATGTGGCAAGCCTTGACCTTGGGCTTGAGCGCATCGCTGACGAGGATGTGGTCGATGCGCAGGCCCTGGTTCTTGCGAAATGCCAGGTTGCGGTAGTCCCACCAGCTCCATGATTTGGGTGTCTGCTCGAAGAGCCTGAAAGCGTCCGTCAGGCCCAGGCCGATCAGGCGCTGGAAGTGCTCGCGTTCGGGCACCGTGCAGTGAATCTGGTCTTTCCAGCCGACCGGGTCGTAGACGTCGCCGTCGGTGGGCGCGATGTTGTAGTCGCCCATGAGCACCAGGTGAGGGTGGCGGGTGAGCTCGTCCTTGACCCAGGCGTTGAGCGCTTCGAGCCAGGCCATCTTGTAGACGAACTTGTCGCTGTCGGGCGCCTGGCCATTGGGGAAGTAGGCTCCGATGACGCGCACGCTGCCAAGCGTGGCATGCGGCACCGTGGCAGCGATGGCGCGCGCCTGCTCGTCGGCGAACCCAGGGATGTTGCGCACCGTGTCGATGCCAGCTTGTCGGCTCAGCAATGCCACGCCGTTGTAGGTCTTTTGCCCGAACCACTGAGACTGGTAGCCGGCCGCTTCGATGTCTGCCTGCGGGAACTTGTCGTCTGTGAGCTTGGTTTCCTGCAGCACCAGGGCATCGACCGGGTTGGCTGCCAGCCAGTCAAGCAACTGGGGCAAGCGGACGGACAGGGAGTTGACGTTCCAGGTGGCGAGTTTCACGGGGCTTGCAGATCAAGATGGAGTGCGCGGATCCTAACCCGGTGGATGAGTCGTTGTAAGAGCGTGAAAAACCGCTCAAGCTTTTCGCCTGGTGGACGATGAATGGCGAATGCGTCGGTGCGCAGGCCGCGTGACACAATGTGCGGCTGCGACCAGGTTTGTGGTTTTCCGGTTGTTGACACCTTGCACAGTCCCACCCTGCTGATCTTGATGACCATCCTGATGGGCCTGATGTCGCTGGTCATGGCGACCGTCTGGCGCATCAACCGCCCGGTGCCTGGTCTGACCTGGTGGAGCCTGGCGCATGGCCTGGGCTTCCTGGCTTGCCTGGAGTTGCTCCTGCGAGGGCACTGGCCTGCTGTCGTGTCGGTGGCCCTGGCTCAGGGGCTGTTGCTGGGCATGGGCTACTTCATCTTCGTGGGCGCCAGGCGCCATGTGGGTGAGCCACACCCCCCTCATTGGATCGGTGCCTTGATGATCGGCGCCGTCACCTCCGTGGCGGTCTACTTCACGTCGGTGCACCCGGACTTCACGGCCCGGTTCCTCATCCACAGTCTGTCGCTGGGGGTGCTGTTCGTGCTGACCGCGCAGGCAATGGCCAAGGGCGGCGTTCGCGCATACCCCGCGCGTTACCTGTTGGCGGCAGTCAGCTTGCTGCATGGCCTGTTCATGCTGGGGCGCCCCTGGCTGTTTTCCTTCGATCTGAGTGGGCCCATGAGCCTGGCGCGGATGACGGCCATCTCGCCGTTCATCCTGTTGGAGTCGGCCGTGGCGATGAACGTGATGGCTTTTTGCGTGCTGCTGCTGGTGGCCGAGTACTCGCATGGCGAGTTGCGCAGGCTGGTGGACCGCGATGAATTGACGGGCGTGCACAGCCGGCGTGCCTTTTTGCATCGCCTGCAGCAGCTCAGTGATGGCGGTGGTCAGCGGCCTGCTCTGCCCATCCTGGTGATCGACCTCGACCATTTCAAGCGCATCAACGACACCTGGGGCCACAGCGCCGGCGACGACGCCTTGCGGCATTTCGTGGAGGTGGCGCAGCGCTGCATGCGCGTGCAGGACACGATGGGACGCCTGGGTGGCGAAGAGTTCGCCGTGTTGTTGCCCCGCGCCTCGGTGGAGCAGGCCCAGGGTGTGGCCGAGCGCCTGCGAGGGCTGCTGGCGGATCACCCGCTCCGGCTCACCGATGAAAACGTGCGGCTGACGGCCAGCATCGGCGTGACCGTGTTGTTGCCTGGTGAGTCGCCCGAGGTGGCGCTGGGCCGGGCCGATCAGGCCATGTACCGGGCCAAGAGCGAAGGGCGCAACCGGGTGGTGTCGATGCTGGCCCCCTTGGTGACCGAGGTGAGGGTGGCCTGAGCCACCCTGGCCTTGCGACGGCAGACCCAGGGCCCGCTTGGTGTCAGGCTCCGCGCGACGAGGCGGCAGCCGCCAGGCGCTTCTTGCGAGCGCGGATGTTGAGTGCTTCAACGACCAGTGAGAAGCTCATCGCGGCGTAAATGTAGCCCTTGGGCACGTGGGCTTCGAAGGCCTCGGCCGTCAGGGCCATGCCGACCATCACCAGGAAGGCCAGCGCCAGCACCTTGACGGACGGGTGTGCGTCGACGAATTCCCCGATGGGTTTGGCCGCGAACAGCATCACGGCTACCGAGGTGACGACCGCTGCGACCATGACACCGATCTGATCCACCATGCCGACGGCGGTGATGACGGAGTCGAGCGAGAAAACGATGTCGATGATGGCGATCTGGCCGATGATCCCCCAGAACAAGCGTGTGCCGGCGGCCTTAACAACGGCTGGGTCGGTCTGAGGCGGGCCGTCCTCTTCGCGAGCCTCCACCTCCACGAAGATTTCATGCGAGGCCTTGTACAGCAGGAAGAGGCCACCGCCCAGCAGCACCAGGTCACGCCCGCTGATGCCTTGGCCCAGGAGTTGGAACAGGTCGTCCTTGAGGCCCATCACCCAGCTCAGGGAGAACAGCAGCGCCAGGCGCGAGATCATGGCGAAACCCAGGCCCAGGCGGCGAGCCTTGTCGCGCACGTCTGCGGGCAGGCGTCCCACCAGGATGGAGATGAAGATGATGTTGTCCACGCCCAGAACGATCTCCAGGGCGGTGAGCATCGCAAAGGCGATCCAGATGTTGGGGTCGAGCAGGAAGTCCATGGCTTGGCGGTCGTGGGTGTGAGAGGAGGCCCGAATGTTGGGCAAAACCCGACATTGTCTGATCAAACCAGGCGCATTGTTCGCGCAAGTTATTTCGAATTTATGGCGTCGATGATTCGAAAAAACCGAATCGAAAGCGCCAGCTGGCCGCACCCTTCAGCCAGGCGCGACTTCAGCTGCGTCGCCGAACCACGAAGTGATAGGCCCAGCCGGCGTCGGCGGTGTGGGTTTCGCGACTGACCTCGGTGAAGGCGCTGCGTTCCCAGTCAGGGAAAAAGGTGTCGCCGTCGAAGTCGGCATCAACTTCGGTCAGCACGAGCTCGTCGGCCAGCGGCAGGGCTTGGGCATAGAGCTCGCCACCGCCGATGACGAAGACCTTGGGTGCATCGGCCGTGGCTGCCAAAGCGCTGGCGAGGTCATGGAAAACCTCGGCACCTTCTGCCTGCCACGCGGTGTTGCGGGTGATGACGATGTTGCGCCGACCCGGCAGGGGGCGACCGATGGAGTCCCAGGTCTTGCGACCCATGACGACCGGGCAGCCCAGCGTGGTGCGCTTGAAGAACTTCAGGTCTTCCGGCAGGCGCCACAGCAGGGCGTTGTCTTTGCCGATGGCGCCGTTGCGGGCCACGGCGGCGATCAGCGAGAGCGTTCGAGGGGTGTTTGGCATCCTGGTCTGTCCTCAGACCGCCACCGGCGCCTTGATGGCCGGGTGATGTTGATACTCGAGCACTTCGAAGTCTTCGTACTCGTAGTCGAAGATCGAAGCGGGCTTGCGCTTGATGTGGAGCAGGGGATAGGGGTGCGGCGTGCGGCTGAGCTGCAGCTCGACCTGTTCGGTGTGGTTGCTGTAGATGTGGCAGTCGCCGCCCGTCCAGACGAAGTCGCCCACGTCCAGGTCGCACTGCTGGGCCAGCATGTGGGTCAGCAGCGCGTAGGAGGCGATGTTGAAGGGCACGCCCAGGAAGATGTCGGCGCTGCGCTGGTAGAGCTGGCAGCTGAGCTTGGGGCGGCCGCCGTCTTGCGCGGGCGCCACGTAGAACTGGAAGAAGGCGTGGCAAGGCGGCAGCGCCATCTGGTCGATCAGGCCGGGGTTCCAGGCGCTGACGATGATGCGGCGCGAATCAGGCGACGTCTTGAGTTGCTTGACGACTTCGCTGATCTGGTCGACGTGCGTGCCGTCAGGCTTGGGCCAGTTGCGCCATTGCACGCCGTAGACGGGCCCAAGCGAGCCATCTTCGCGGGCCCACTCGTCCCAGATGGTGACGCCGCGCTCTTGCAGCCACTTGACGTTGTCGTCGCCACGCAGGAACCACAGCAGCTCGACGATGATGGATTTCAGGTGCACCTTCTTGGTCGTGACCAGCGGGAAGCCTTCGGACAGGTCGAAGCGCATCTGGTGTCCGAAGACGCTGCGCGTGCCGGTGCCGGTTCGGTCGGTCTTGAGCACGCCGTGGGTGTGCACGTGGCGCATGAAGTCTTCGTACTGGCTGCGCACGGGGCGCTGGGCGGGGAGGGTGGTCACGTCGAGGTTCTCGAAGGTGGGCGCCGCAAAGGCAACAGCCGGGATTATCCCGGCTGTCGAGGTCGTTGGCAGGGGCCCGGCGCTTGTGTGGATGAAAGCCCGGGGGCAGGCCTCAGTTGGCCTGGGCCGGGTCGCGCATGAAGATCTCGACGCGGCGGTTCTTGGCGCGACCTTCTGCCGTGTCGTTGCTGGCCAGGGGTTCTCGCGAACCACGGCCCACCACCTCGATGCGGTTGCCTGCGATGCCACGGTCCTCGAGGAAGTTGCGCACGCTCTCGGCGCGCTCGAGCGACAGCGGGTTGTTGATGGCGTCGCTGCCGGTGCTGTCGGTGTGGCCGACCACGCGAACCAGGGTGCCTTGGCCCCCGGACTTCAAGCCGCTGGCGAAGGCGTCGAGCACGCTGCGCAATTCGGGCTTGAGGGCCGCGCTGCCGGTGGCGAACGAGATGTCGTTGGGGATGTCGAGTTTGAGCTGGTTGTCGGCGGTGCGGCTGACTTCAACGGGCGTGCCTTGCGTGGCAGCTTCCATGGCGCGGCGCTGATCTTCCATGCGCTTGGACCAAAGGTTGCCGGCCAGGGCCCCGGCTGCGGCGCCGATGGCCGCGCCACGCACGGTGTTCTTGCCCCCGGTCATGGAGCCGATGGCGGCGCCAGCCACGGCACCGATGCCGGCGCCAACGGCTGTGCCCTTTTCCTGCGGGCCCATGGTTTCGCAGCCCGAGGTGAGCAGGGCAACCGCGATGGCGCTGCCGACGATCAGGGTGCGCTGGAACGTGGCTTGGCGGCGGGAAACGGTGAGCGAGGTCTTGTGGTTCATTTCGTCTACTCCTGTGGGTGCCGGGGCCGGCACAGCTTGCTCAACGCAGCGGGCCGGGCATCGGATGACGCGCGGCCCACGCGTGCGCTGGGGCGTGCTCAGGCTGCGGCCTGGTCGAACTGCATGGCCGCCAGGCGCGCGTACAGGCCATTGCGGGCCATGAGCTCGGTGTGGGTGCCAGCGTCGATGATGCGGCCGTTGTCCATCACGACGATGCGGTCTGCGTTGACCACGGTGCTCAGCCTGTGCGCGATGACCAGGGTCGTGCGGCCTTTCATGGCCTCTTCGAGTGCGGCCTGCACGGCGCGTTCGCTGTCCGAGTCGAGGGCGCTGGTGGCCTCGTCGAGCAGCAGCAGGGGGGCGTTTTTCAAGATGGCCCGGGCGATGCTGATGCGTTGTCGTTGACCGCCAGACAGGCGCACGCCGCGCTCGCCCAGGAAGGTGTGATACCCCTCGGGCAGGCGCTGCAGGAAGTCGTGGGCGTGGGAGGCGCGAGCTGCGGCGAAGACCTCGTCGTCCGAAGCCGAGGGGCGACCGTAGCGGATGTTTTCCATCGCGCTGGCCGAGAAGATGGTGCTGTCCTGCGGGACGATGCCGATGCGTTCGCGCAGTGCGTCGAGGCTGGCCTCGGGCAGCTTCACGCCATCGATTTCGACGTGCCCGCCTTGCGGGTCGTAATAGCGCAGAAGCAGCTGGAACACGGTGCTTTTGCCGGCGCCGCTGGGGCCGACCAGGGCCACGGTTTCGCCTGCAGCGACGTCCAGGCTGAAGTCTTCCAGCGCTGGCTGGGCAGGCCTGGAGGGGTAGTGGAACTGCACACCCGAGAGCTTGACGGTGGAGCCAGCTGTGGTTGCTGGCAGTGAGCGAGCTTGCGTGGGGGACTCGATGCGCGAGCGCGCTTTCAACAGCTCCATCATGCGTTCGGTGGCGCCAGCGGCGCGCAGGATGTCGCCGTACACCTCCGAGAGCGCGGCGACCGAGCTCAGCAGCAAAATCACGTAGACCACGGTCTGTCCCATGTGGCCAGCCGTGATGCGGCCGTCGAGCACGGCCTGGGTGCCCTGGTACAGGCCCCACAGCAGGGCCCCGGTGGTGGCGGTGATGATGAAGCCCACCAGCAGGGCGCGTGCGCGGATGCGGCGCTCGCCGGTGCGAAAAGCGTTCTCGTTGGCTTCGCTGAAACGCTGCGCTTCGCGCGACTCGGCGGTGTAGCTCTGCACCACGGGCACGGCGTTGAGCACCTCAGCGGCGATGGCCGATGAGTCCGCGATGCGGTCCTGGCTGGCGCGCGACAGGCGCCTGACGCGCCGGCCATAGGCGATGGCGGGCAACACGATCAGCACGAGGCCGCCCAGCACCTGGGCCATCACCACGGGGTTGGTCACGACCAGCATCGTCAGCGCACCGATGGCCATGATCACGTTGCGCAGCCCCATGGACACGCTGGTGCCCACCACGGTCTGGATCAGGGTGGTGTCGGCGGTCAGGCGCGAGAGCACCTCACCGGTTTGCGTGGTCTCGAAGAACTCGGGGCTTTGGCGCAGGACGTGGGCATAAACGGCGCCCTTGATGTCGGACGTGATGCGCTCGCCCAGCCAGGTCACCATGAAATAGCGCGAGGCTGAAAACACGCCGAGCGCCGCACCCACGCCGAACAGGGCCAGGAAGTGCTGGCGCATCTGCATGACGCGCTCGCCCGGGTCAGGGGAGACGAACCCCTGGTCGATCAAGGTGCGAAGGGCGAGCGGCAGCACCAGCGTCGTGATGGCGGCCAGCACCAGGAACAACCCCGCAAGCGCGATGCGTCCGCGGTACGGCATCAGGAAAGGGCGCAGCGAGCCCAGCGGGCGGATGGACTTGCCTGCGGCGGCGGGGCTGGTCGTGGACATGTTGGGTCTGGGCTCGGCGGTGGCCATGCCTGGCGGCGTGAGAAGTTCGCGTTGCCGTGATTATGATGCCTTGACAATATTTGCGTAGGCAAATAAATTCGCCCCCCATGAAAGGTCAGCGCTCCACCCCCCCGATCTACGACCGGGCCACTTATTGCCGCGAAAACAGCATGGGCTACCTCATGCGCCGCATCACGCAGTTGATGGTCGGGCAGGTGGACCGGCGGCTTGGCTGCACGGGGCTGACCCATGCCCAATGGGCGCCGCTGTTCCTGATCCACCGTGGTGAGGCCAACACCCTGGCCGCGCTGGCGCGTGAGCTGCAGGTGGATGCCGGTGCCTTGACCCGAACGCTGGACCGGCTGGAGGCCAAGGGCCTGTGTCGGCGCGAGCGCTCGGCCGAAGACCGCCGCGTGGTGCACCTGATGCTCACGCCGGAGGGCGAAAAAGCCGCCGAGCCGGTGCCCGGCATCTTGTGCGATGTCTCCAACGCGATGCTGCAGGGCTTCTCGCCAGCCGAGTGGGAGACCTTGATGGGCTTCCTGCAGCGGATCGTGGGCAACGCCGAGGCGCTCAAGGACTCTCAGCCAGGCGAGTGCACGGGCGATGGCGCCCCCTCCACCGACGTGAGCTGAAGCGCCCCGATCGACGATGAAAGGGCTGCCCCAGCCCACGAGAAGGTGTTCCCGATGACGCAGTTCAATCGTTTGCTCCCTGCAAGGCCCGTGACCCAGGTGAGCCGACCGCTGGCCTGGTTCGCGCTCGCCGGGTTGGGCGCCCTGATGACCGGGTGTGCGCACCAGGCGATCCAGCCGAAGCTGACGGCCCTGGGGGCCAGCGCGTTGGGCGTGAGCACACCCGCGCCGCAGCCAGTTTCGGCGCAGATGCCCGAGTGGTGGCGGGCGTGCGGCGACGCGCAGCTCGATGCCCTGATCGGGCAAGCCTTGGCCGACAGCCCGACCATCCAGGTGGCCCAAACCCGCCTGCAGCGCGCCCAGGCCCAGGAGGTGCTCAGCAGCGGCGCCGACAAGCCGCAGTTGCAGCTCACCGGCAAGACCGACCGACAGCGCTTCACCGAACACGGCTTGTACCCGCCGCCAGTGGCTGGCTCGACGCTGACCACGGGCACCTTGCAGCTCGAAGGCGCTTGGGAGCTGGACCTGTTTGGCAAACAGCGCGCAGAGATCGAGGCCAGCATCGGCCAGCGTCGCGCCTCCGAGGCAGACCTTCAGGCCGCGCGCTTGTTGCTGTCGTCGCAGGTGGCCCGCCAGTACGTGCAGGTTGGCCGGCTGCAGGCGCAACGCGAGGTGGCGATGCGCACCCTGGCCCAGCGCGAGGAGGTGCTGGCGCTGATCCGCCAACGGGTGGATGCCGGCCTGGACACCCAGGTCGAGCTGCGACAAGGGCAAGGCGCGGTACCCGACACACGCCAGCAGATCGCCGCGCTCGAAGAGCAACTCAGCCTGGCCAGGCATGCCTTGGCCGTGCTGGTCGGGCGAGCCCCAAAGTCGCTGGACGACTTGAATGTGTCGCTGGAGCGCCTGCGCGCACCCGATGTGCCCCAAAGCCTGCCGCTGGACTTGCTGGCCCGCCGCGCCGACGTGATGGCCGCACGCTGGCGTGTGGAGTCGGCTCGCGACATGAGCGACGCCGCGCGCGCGACTTTCTACCCCAACATCGAGCTGACCAGCTACGCGGGCTACAACGCCATCGGCCTGAGCCAGGTGCTCCAGGCCAGCAGCCTGCAATGGGGCTTGCTGCCAGCCATTCACCTGCCGATCTTCGACGGCGACAGGCGCCTTGGCAACCTGAGTGCACGCGTGGCCGACCAGGACGCCGCCGTGGCGAGCTACAACCAGACCATCTTGCAGGCCATGCAGGAAACGGTCGATCAGGTCGACAGCGTGCGCTCGGTGGCGCGCCAGCAAGGCGAGCAGCAGGCGGCGCAAAGCCACATCGAATCCGCCTACGACCTGGCCACGCAGCGTTATCGCGCAGGTCTGGGCGCCTACCTCACGGTGCTGTCGGCCGAGTCCGCCGTGCTGGCGCAACGCCGCCAGGCCGTCGACCTCAAAGCCCGAGCGCTGGACACCCGCTTTGCGCTGATCCGCGCCGTGGGTGGTAGCTGGACCCCAGCGCCGCCCCTCACCCAGAACACCCCCTCGCAGTCCGGAGACCGTTCATGACCTCGCCTTCGACCCACACCACGCCAGCGACCCAGCGAGCCGCTGCGCGACGCAAGAAGGCGCTGACCATCGTGGCCGCTTTGGTGCTGCTCGGCGGTGGCGCCTATGCCGCTTATTACACGCTGGTGGCCAGCCACTACGAGCACACCGACAACGCCTATGTGCAGGCCAATGTCGTGCAGATCACGCCTCAGGTGGGCGGCACGGTGGTGGCCATCGGTGCCGACGACACCGACCGCGTCAAGGCTGGCCAGGTGCTGGTCAAGCTCGACCAGGCCGATGCCCGAGTGGCGCTGGACCAAGCCGAGGCCCAGCTGGCGCAGACCGTGCGCGAGGTGCGCACCCTGTTCGCCAACAACGGCACGCTGTCGGCACAAGTGCAACTGCGCCAGGCCGACCTTGCGCGTGTGCAAAACGAGCTCGCACGCGCTCAGGACGATGTGCAGCGTCGCAGTCCGTTGGTGGCCACCGGGGCCGTTGGCAAGGAAGAGTTCCAGCACGCGCAGGCGCAACAACAATCGGCTCGCAGTGCGGTGGCCGCGGCCGAGTCGGCACTGGCGGCGGCCCGCGAGCAACTGGTGTCGAACCAGTCGCTGACCGATGGCACGTCGGTGGCTGAGCATCCCAACGTGGCCCGCGCTGCGGCCCGCGTGCGAGAGGCTTACCTGGCCCTGCAACGCTCGGCCCTGATCGCACCGGTCGATGGCTTCGTGGCCAAGCGCAGTGTGCAGGTCGGTCAGCGCTTGCAGCCGGGTGCCCCGGTGATGTCTCTGGTGACGCTTGAGCAGGCCTGGGTGGACGCCAACTTCAAGGAAAGCCAGCTCAAGCGCATCCGCATTGGCCAGCCGGCCACCTTGACGGCTGACGTCTACGGCCAGAAGGTGGTCTTTCATGGCTCCGTGGCGGGCCTGGGCGCGGGCACGGGCGCGGCCTTTGCGCTGCTGCCTGCGCAGAACGCCACGGGCAACTGGATCAAGGTGGTGCAGCGCGTGCCGGTTCGCATCGCGCTCGACGCCAAAGAGGTGGCGGCGCATCCCTTGCGCGTGGGCTTGTCGATGCTGGTCGAAGTGGATGTGAGCCGCCAAGATGGTGGCGTGCTGGCGGCCGAGCCGCGTCCGCACGACGTGGCGCACACGGATGTGTTCGATGCCTTGAGCAAAGACGCCGACGCCCTGGTCAACCGCATCGTCGATCGCAACCTGGGGCGGGGTGCTCGAGTGAGCGCTGGCACCCAAGCGGGCGCCTGACCCATGTCGACCGCCAACCCGGGCGCCGATGTGGCGCCGACCGAGGCGCAGTCTGAGGCTGCGCCCGCTGTGCAGCAGACGCCGCATGCGCCGCTGCAAGGCGGCTCGCTGGCGCTGGGCACGCTCGCTTTGTCCCTGGCCACGTTCATGAACGTGCTGGACTCGTCGATCGCCAACGTGTCGCTGCCGGCCATCGCGGGTGACCTGGGCGTGAGCCCCACGCAGGGCACCTGGGTGATCACCAGCTTCGGGGTGGCCAATGCCATCTCGGTGCCGTTGACGGGCTGGCTCACGCAGCGCTTCGGTGCGGTGCGGCTGTTCACCGCCAGCGTGCTGCTGTTCGTGCTGGCCTCGTGGTTGTGCGGGCTGGCGGGCTCGCTGGAGGCCTTGATCGGCTACCGCGTGCTGCAGGGCCTGGTGGCGGGGCCGATGATCCCGCTGTCGCAGACCTTGTTGCTGTCGAGCTACCCGCCAGCCAAAGCGGGCACGGCCTTGGCGATGTGGGCGATCACGACGCTGGTCGCGCCAGTGACTGGGCCGTTGTTGGGGGGCTGGATCACGGACAACGTCAGCTGGCCCTGGATCTTCTACATCAACGTGCCCGTGGGCCTGGCCGCTGCCGCCGCGACCTGGCGCATCTATGCCAAGCGCGAGACGCCCATCAAGGTCCTGCCCATCGACAAGGTGGGGCTGGCCTTGCTGGTTTTGTGGGTGGGGGCGCTGCAGATCATGCTCGACAAGGGCAAGGAGCTGGACTGGTTCGAGAGCGGCGAGATCGTGGCCCTCGGGGTGGTGGCGCTGGTGGGCTTCATCGTCTTCCTGATCTGGGAGCTCAACGAGGAGCACCCGGTGGTGGAGTTGCGCCTGTTCGCCTCGCGTAACTTCCTCTTCGGGGTGCTGACGCTGTCCATCGGCTACGGGCTGTTCTTTGGCAATGTGGTGCTGCTGCCTTTGTGGTTGCAGCAGCACATGGGCTACACGGCGTCGGTCGCTGGCATGGCGGTGGCACCGGTCGGGTTGCTGGCCATCTTGCTGTCGCCCATCGTGGGCAAGAACGTGACCAAGGTGGACCCGCGCCTGCTGGCCACGGTGGCCTTCCTGTTCTTTGCGCTGGTGTTGTGGATGCGCTCGAGCTTCACGGTGCAGGCCGACTTCACGACCATCATGATTCCGACCATCTTGCAAGGTGGCGCCATCGCGTTCTTCTTCATCCCCTTGAGCGCGATCACGCTGGCGGGGCTGACGCCGGACCGCATCCCGTCGGCATCGGGCTTGAGCAACTTCGTGCGCATCACGGCAGGGGCGATGGGCACGTCGGTGGTCACCACGCTGTGGGACAGCCGAGCGACCATGCACCACGCGCACATGGTCGAGCACATCAGCTCCACCGACCCGGGTGCGGTCGAGGCCTTCTCGACCTTGCAGTCGGCGGGGCTGTCCATGCAGCAGGCCGCCGCGCAGGTCAACCGCTTGATCGATCAGCAGGCGTTCACGCGGGCGGCCGACGATGTCTTCCTGGCTTCGGCGGGCTTGTTCCTGCTGCTGGTCCCGTTGATCTGGCTGGCGAAGGTGAAGAAGGGTGCTGCGGCGGTGGATGGCGGGGCGCACTGAGTCCCTCGTCAAGTCGGGCCGGGGTCTGCCTCAAGCCGGCACGCGGTAGTGCGCTTCGCTCATGAGGTCGATGCCGCACACCAGGTTCTCGGCCCAGGCGATGAACTGCGGCACGGCGTCGCCCACCAGCGGCGAGCCGTGTTGCGGCACGATCATGTCGATCTTGAGCTCTCGCACCATGCGCGCCCAGCAGCGCAGCACCTTGTTGGAGACCATGTAGCGCCGGTGAAAGCCCTCCATGCCGCGAGGCAGGGGGTTCAGCGAGGAGATGGGTTTGAGCGCCTCCTCGCCAGGTACCAGCGACACACCCAGGTCGCCCGAGAACAGGATGCGCGCCGTGGGGTCGTAGAACTGGAAGTTGCCCTCGGCGTGCATGAAGTGCGCGGGCAGGGCGATGAGCTCGCGCCGACCCACGGTGATGCGCATGCCTGCGTCGGGGATGCCGACCACGCGCCCCGTGGTCTTGCCGGGCTTGCAGAAGTGCGGCACGAACCGTTCCCACAGCGTCGAGACGTAGAGCTTGGCATCGGGCGTGGCGGTCATCCAGCGGTCCAGCGAGGCGATGATGTCCGGGTCGGCGTGCGAGGCCAGGATGGCAGACAGCTTCGAGGGGGGAAAGTGGCGCGTCATGCCCAGGTAGAGCTCGCTGTAGGCCAGGTTGCCGCCCGGGTCGATGATGGCGCCATGGTCGCCATCGACGATGAGGAACTGGTTGGCCTGCACGGCCTCGCCACCTTCGTCACCCAGGTTGGAGAACATCAGGCAGGCGTGGTCGCCCTGGCGGAAAAGCTCTTGCGGCATGGGTGTCCCTTGATCTGGGTTGGCTCAACGGGGCCAACGTGGATGGGGACTGTAGGCAGCCCGGCTGCCAGGGGCCTTAATTCAGATCAAGTCTGCTGCGGGCTGGTCGCGCGAGGCGCGTTGGCGTCATGCGTGTGCCGTGAAGATGCCACACGCGGCATCGGCCAGCGCTTGCGCGTCGCGGCCGTCGTCGCAGGCCAGCACGTGTCGGTGCGGCATGCTGCGCAGCCAGGTCACCTGGCGTTTGGCCAGCTGTCGTGTGGCCGCGATGCCCCGCTGCGTGACCTCGTGGCGTACCTGGGGGTCGGCCAGGTTCAGGCCCTCATCCAAGGCCTCCCACACCTGGCGATAACCCACGCAGCGGATCGAGGGCAGGTCGGCGTCGAGGTCGCCGCGTGCGCGCAGGCGCTGGACTTCGTCGATGAAGCCTTGGGCCATCATCTGCTCGAAGCGAAGCGCCACTCGGCGGTGCAGCCAGGCTCGCTCGGCGGGTTCGAGCGAAACCAGGGTCGCGCTGACACGAGGTGGCGCATCGGCCTGCTTGCTGTGGAAATGCGACAGCGGTTGCCCGGTGCCATGGAAGACCTCCAGCGCCCGCTGGATGCGCTGCGTGTCACCTGGCGCCAGTCGTGCGGCGGTGATGGGGTCGACCTGTTGCAACTCCGCGTGCAGGGCCACGCTGCCTTGGGCTTTCATGCGTGCATCGAGTTCGGCGCGCACCTCGGGTGCGATGGCGGGCATCTCGTCCATGCCTTCGAGCAGGGCCTTGAGGTAGAGCATGGTGCCGCCCACCAGCAGCGGCCTGCCACCGCGCGAGCGGATGCCGGCAATGGCCTCGTTGGCGTCGGCCACGAAGCGGGCGGCGCTGTAGCGCTCAAGCGGGTCGACGATGTCGATGAGGTGGTGCGGCGCCTGGGCGAGTTCCTGAGCGGTCGGCTTGGCCGTTCCGATGTCCATCTCGCGGTAGATCAAGGCCGAGTCGACGCTGACGATTTCGATGGGGTGGCCACCATGTTGTCGCTCAGCCATCGCCAGCGCAACGGCCGTTTTGCCGCAGGCGGTGGGGCCGGTGAGCACCCACAGCGGCTCATCGGGCTGGGCAGGGGCGGGCGTGGTGACGTGCATGGGCTGTGGGGATGGCGTCGTGTGGATGAGGCTGATCGATGGGCCTGGTGGGGTGGCTGCCGATGGGGCTCAGGCCGAATGCGGCGCCAGGCCATGGCGTTGCACCCGCCTCAAGGCGGTCCAGGCGGTGAGGGCGCCACCCATGGCCAGGCCCAGCGTCATCGGGTGCAGGGTGCCAGCCCAGCCGGGCAGCGAAGTCCACCAGGACAGCGCGGCACCCACGACGAAAGCCGTGGTCGCCAGCACGAAGCCGGAAAAAGCCGACGCAGCGCCCGCCTGGGTCGGGAAAGCGGCGACGACGCCGGTCTGGCCGCAAGGCTGGTGGATGCCATGGGCGAAGGCGTAGAGCCACAGGCCGGGCAGCAAGGCGCCCGGGTGCACCGGGTGGGTCTCGGCCAAGGCGCTGGCCTGCCAGGCCGACACCATGGCCATCCACAGCCCTCCGCCCAGCGAGCACCAGCCTGCCAGCCTCACCGTGCCCAGCAGGCCGTGGCGAGGCAGCCATCGCCGACAAAACAGCGTGCCCACCAGGTAAGACAGCGAGAGCGTGGCCATGGTGGCGCCAAATGCCGTGCGGCCGACGTGCATCAGCTCAATGAAAACGAAAGGGGAAAGCGCCAGGTAGACGTACAGGCCACCGTAGGTGCTCGATGTCAACAGCGCGTGCGCACGGAACGTGGGGTGGCGAGAGATGCCGATCCATTGCTGAAGCATCGAGCCCCAGTCCAGTCTCTGCTGGCGTCGATCGTCGGGCAAGGTCTCGGGCAGTTGTCGCCACACGAAGGCCCAGATCAAACCTCCGAACACGATCAGCAGGGCCATGGTGGCTCGCCAGCCCCCGTGCGTCGCTGCCAGGCCGCCCAGCACTGGCCCGAACAAGGCCAGGATGCCCAACCCCGTCATGCCCCGAGCCATGGCACGGGCACCGGCTTCGGGCGCATACAGGTCGCGCACCATCGCGCGGCCGCACACCACCGCAGCCGACAGGCTTGCGCCTTGCGCGATGCGCGCCAGCAGCATCGTCTCGAAGTTGATTGCCAGGGCCGCGCCGACGCTGGCCAGCGTGTACAGGCCCAGGCCCCAACGCAGCACCGGCTGGCGACCGAAACGATCGGAGATCGGGCCCCACACCAGCTGCCCGATGCCGAACGCCAGGATCAGCACCGACAAGGTCCACTGCGCCGAGGCCGGGCGCAGGCCCAGTCCCTGCTGCAGTTGCGGCAGGGCGGGCAGGTAGAGGTCGGTGGTCAGCGGTTGCAGGCCCGTGAGCAAGCCAAGGGCCGTGACAACGACCCAGGCCGGGATGGGGGCAGGGCCAGTGGCTGCGGAGGCCGGTGATGTTGCGGACATGGACCGCTTCAGAAGCGCTCGTCCGGACGCAGGAAGCGCCATTGGCCGGCCGGCAGCTTGCCCAACACCACGCGACCCATGCGCACGCGCTTGAGTCCCACGACCTTGAGGCCGACGAGCTCGCACATGCGACGAATCTGGCGCTTGCGGCCTTCGCGCAGCACCACGCGCAGCTGCTGCTCATTCTGCCAAGACACCTGCGCGTGCTTGAGTTGCTTGCCATCGAGCTCCAGGCCGTGGCGCATGAGCGCGATGGCTTCTTCCGGCGTGGCGGCTTGCACGTTCTCAGCCTCGGGTTGGGCCACGCTTTGCACGCGCACCAGGTACTCCTTCTCGACGCCGGAGTCCTCGCCGATCAGCGCCTTGGCGATGCGCCCGTCTTGCGTCAGCACGAGCAGGCCAGTCGAGTCGATGTCCAGGCGCCCGGCTGGCGCCAGGTTGCGCAGGTGCGCGCGGTTGAGCTTGATCGGCAGCTTGTCGTCGGACCAGCGGTTGTCAGGGGTGATCAGGGTGATGGCCGGCTCGTGGCCGTCTTCGGCCTGGGCGCTCACGTAGCCAATGGGCTTGTGCAGCAAGATGGTGACGCGCTGGGCCTGCTGCTGGTGTGCCTGCGGGTCGATGTCGATGGTGACGTCGGGCAAAACGCGCAAGCCCAGCTCGGCGATGACCTCGCCATCGACCCGCACCCAGCCGGCCGCGATCCACTCGTCGGCTTCGCGGCGAGAGGCCATGCCGCGCTCGCTCATCAGCTTGGACAGGCGCACGCGGCCATCGTCCTCGACCGGGCGCTGAAAGGCCGGTTGGCGCGGCGCCATGGACGCTTCGGCGGCACGGGGCTCTGGTTGAAAGCGCTGGCGCTCGTGATGCGCCGGGGTGTCCGGGCGTGCGCCGGTGCGGCCAACAGGGCGGCCATCAGGCCGACCATCAACACGACCATCTGGGCGAGGCCCTCGTGATGGGCGATCGTCGCGGCGCGGGCCATCGCCACGAGGGCCGGGGTTGGCCCGTCGGTCGTCGGCGTGGCGAGAGGTGGGGCCGTCCTGGCGCGGATGCGGCCGGCGATCTCCACGGGCTTCGCGTTCGGCACGTTCAACGCGGACCTGCTCTGCCTCGGTCGCGGTCATGCGCTTGCGTGGTGCGCTGCCGGAGCCACGCACCGGCGGCTTGTGGGCGGAGGGGGCGTCACCCGTGGCGGCGGGGCGCGACAGGCTGATCTTCTTGCGTTCGGTCATCGGGGTTTCAGCGGCCGCGCAAAAAGAGCGCGTCCAGGTCTTTCAAGGTGAGCTGGCGCCAGGTGGGGCGGCCGTGGTTGCACTGGTCTGCGCGTTCGGTGGCTTCCATGTCACGCAGCAGGGCGTTCATCTCGGGCAGGGTCAGGCGGCGGTTGGCGCGCACGGCGCCGTGGCAGGCCATGGTGGCCAGCAATTCGTGCTGGGCGCGTTGCAGCACATCGCTGGCATCGACCTGGGCCAGGTCGGCCAGCACCGAGCGGGTCAGCTCGACGCCATCGGCTTGCACCAGGGCCGTGGGCAGGGCGCGCACAGCCAACTTGCCTGGGCCGATCAGGCCAACGTCCAGGCCCAGCTGCAGCAGCGTTTCGTGGTGGCTCTCAACCGTTGCGCACTCTTGCGGCGTGGCGGCAAAAGTCTGGGGCAGCAGCAGCGGCTGGCTGGCCAGGCGGTCGGCAGACAGCTGGCTCTTGAGCCGCTCGTAGACCACGCGCTCATGTGCGGCGTGCATGTCCACGATGATCAGGCCCTGGGCGTTTTCTGCCAGCACGTAGATGCCGCCGACTTGCGCGATGGCGCGGCCCAGCGGCCATTCGTGCTCGGGCAGCGATGCGTCTGCCGCGCCGCGAGGCAGCGCTGAAGCGAGCGGCCCACCGGCTGATGCCGAGGAGCCAAGGGATCCGCCCGCGAACGAAGCGCTTGAGGCAGTGGTTGTGCCTGCCAGCAGGCCTTCGTCGGCCTGGCGCACGACGCGAGGCAGGTTCATGCCCGCGAATGCGTCCACCGATCCACCGGTTTGCAGCGAGGTCGGTTGCGTCGGGGCGCCATCGTGGGGCCAACCTGCCCAGCGGCGCTCGGTGGCACCGTCGGCCGCTTGCCAGGGCAGGGCGTCCTGGCGGCTCGAGAGCAGGGGTGCAGGGGTGGGCTGTGTGCTGCCTGAGATGCCCGCGGCCCCCTGGTCAGGCACCGAGCCTTGCGAGCTTGACATCTCCGCGTTGTCGGCGTGTGCGTCGCCTTGAGCGGCTGCTTGTGCCCGGGACAAGGCCAATGCTTTTTCGACCGCCTTGCGCACCGCCTGGTGCACCTCGCGCGAATCGCGAAAACGAACTTCGATCTTGGTGGGGTGCACGTTGACGTCCACGCGCTCGGGGTCGATCTCGATGAAAAGCACGTAGGTGGGCTGGCGGCTGCCATGCAGCACGTCCTCGTACGCCGAGCGGATGCCGTGGGCGATCAGCTTGTCGCGCACGTAGCGGCCGTTGACGTAGCAATACTGCCAGTCGGCGCGCGAGCGGGCGGCATCTGGCAGGCCGGTGCGCCCGAAGACGCGCATCGGCCCGATCTGCAGCTCGACCTCGCGGCTGCCCTCGACAAAAGTGTCGCCCAGGATGTCGTGCACGCGCTGCTGCAGCGAGCCGGCGCGCAACTGCTCGACCAGCTTGCCTTCGTGCCAGACGCTGAAGCCCACGTCCGGCCTCGCCAGTGCATGGCGGCGCACCGACTCCAGGCAGTGGGCCAGCTCTGTGGCGTCGGACTTGAGGAACTTGCGTCGAGCGGGCGTGCTGAAGAACAGTTCGCGCACCTCGACGCTGGTGCCCACGGCCCGCGCGGCCGGGCTGAGCTCGCCTGAGCGGGCATCGAGCCTGTGGGCATGTGCATCGGCCGCCGTGCGGCTGGCGATCGACGACTCGGACACCGAGGCGATGGCGGCCAGCGCCTCGCCCCGAAAGCCCATGGTGGCCACGTGTTCCAGGTCGTGCAGCGAGCGGATCTTGCTGGTGGCGTGGCGTTGCAGTGCCAGGGGCAGCTCGGCCACGGGGATGCCGCAGCCATCGTCCTCGACCAGGATCTGGCGCACACCGCCGCCCATCAACTTGACGGTGACCTGGGTGGCGCCTGCGTCCAGCGCGTTGTCGACCAGCTCGCGCACCACCGAGGCCGGGCGCTCGACCACCTCGCCGGCCGCGATCTGGCTGACCAGCTCGTCGGGCAGGGCTTGGATGGTGCGCCTGGGTGTGTTCCCCCCTGGATCGGGCGTGTTGGCGGCCTCTGGAGGGAACCCGCCGGAGCGGAGGGGGTCTGCTGTCATGACATGATTGTAGAAGGGCGCTGCTTTCTGCCCTTTTTCTGTCTCGACGCCTTTTTTGCCGCCCGCTTCGTCGCCCACCATGGAAATCGTCACCTTCCTCATCGACTTCATCCTGCACATCGACAAGCACCTCAAGGAGTTCGTCGATGCCTACGGCACGCTGGTCTACGCGCTGCTTTTCCTGATCGTTTTTGTCGAGACAGGGCTGGTGGTGATGCCTTTTCTGCCGGGCGACTCGCTGCTGTTCATGGTCGGCACCCTCGCCGCTGCCGACGCGTTGAGCCTGCCTTTGGCCATCGCCATCTTGCTGGTGGCAGCCATCACCGGTGACCAGCTCAACTACAGCATCGGTCGCTACTTCGGCCCCAAGGTTTTTCAGTGGGAGGACTCGCGCTTCTTCAACCGCAAGGCCTTTGATGCGGCCCACGCCTTTTATGAAAAGCACGGCGGCGTCACCATCATCCTGGCGCGCTTCATGCCCTTCATCCGCACCTTCGCGCCTTTTGTGGCCGGTGTGGCCGAGATGGACCGGGCCAAGTTCACGGCTTACAACGTTGTGGGGGCACTGATCTGGGTGGTGGGGCTGTGCGTGGCCGGCTACCTGTTCGGCAACATCCCGTTTGTGCAACAGCACCTGAGCAAGATCATCTTGGCGATGATCATCGTGCCGGGCTTGATCGCTTTGTATGGTGGCTGGCGTGCGGCCCGCGCCGACAAGCAGACCGCCAGCGCCGCCTGACGGCGTTGCCCTGTTGTCGCGGGGCTTTTGCGACCCCTTTGCGACGACGGGGGGCGCTCACAGCGCGCGGTTGCGCGCCAGCGGCGGGTTGCGCTCGAAGTAGCGCTTGATGCCCGACATCAGCGCATCGGCCAGCTTGCTCTGGTAGTCGTCGTCGCGCAGTTTTGACTCTTCGTCCGGGTTCGAGATGAAGCCCGTTTCCACCAGGATCGACGGGATGTCCGGGGCCTTGAGCACCGCAAAGCCCGCCTGTTCGACCCTGGGTTTGTGCAGCTTGCCGACCTTGCCCAGGTGCGACAGCACCGCCTGGCCGAGCTTGAGGCTGTCCTTGATCTGGGCGGTGGTGGACATGTCCAGCAGCGCGTGCATGACCGACGAGTCCTTGGCTTTGATGTTGACGCCACCCACCATGTCGGAGGCGTTTTCGCGCTTGGCCATCCAGCGGGCGGCGGCGCTCGTGGCGCCCTTGTCGGACAGCGCAAAGATCGAGGCGCCCCGCGCTTGCGGGTTCATGAAGGCGTCGGCGTGGATGGAAACGAACAGATCGGCCTGCACGCGGCGGGCCTTGCCCACGCGGTCTTTCAAGGGCACGAAGTAGTCGGACTCGCGCGTGAGCATGGCGCGCATCCCTGGCTGGGCATTGATGCGCGCGCGCAGTTTTTGCGCGATCGACAGCACCACGTCTTTTTCGTACAGGCCGCTGGGCCCGATGGCGCCCGGGTCTTCGCCACCATGGCCGGCATCGATGGCCACGATGATCAGGCGCTGGGTTGACGCTGGGCGATCAGGTGTGTCCTTGCTCCGCTCTGCTGTTCGGTCGGGCACGGGCAACGGTGGGCGGCCAGTTCCTGCAGGTGCTTGTGCCTGGCGTTCCGCCGGAGAGCCTGCTTTGCCAGGCAGGCTGCCGATGAACTCGCCCAAGGCATCGTTCATGGAGTCGGCCGCTTGCTCGGAGGATGTGCTGGCTGGTCCACCCGTCTGCGGCCCGACGTGACCGGCAGGGGCAGAGGGGGGGGCAGCCGCGCTGCCCGAACTGCCCTCAATGGGCAGGCTCGGCAAGCTGCTCGTGCCTGGCACGCTGGCGCCAGCCGCAGCCCCGCTGGCGGGGGCCGAGGCAGCCTGGAGCGCCAGCCTCGGGTCGATGGCCTGCTTGGGGTAGAGGTCGAACACCAGGCGGTGCTGGTAGGCCGCCACCGGGGGCAAGCCGAACACCTGTGGCTTGATCGCCTGCTTGAGGTCGATCACCAGGCGCACCACCTTCGGTCGGTTCTGGCCCACGCGAACGCCGGCGATGTACGGGTCGTCGGCGCGCACCTTGCGCACCAGCTCCTTGATCTGCGGGCTGAGCTCGAGGCCGTCGATGTCGATGACCAGGCGATTCGGGCTGTCCACCGCAAAAAAGGTGGCGTTGAGCGCCGTGTCCGACTCCAGGGTGACGCGGGTGTAGGCCTCGGCTGGCCACAGGCGCACGGCCACCAGTTGCGCACCCCAGGCCAGCTCGACGGGGCCCAGCACCAGCAGGGCGGAGCCGCCCAGGGCCTGCCTGAGCAGACGACGGCGGGTGTTGTTCGGCTCAGCCATGTGCGGCCTCCCCAGCTTGGGCCATCGCGTTGAGCGATGCGATGCCTGCGACGGTGCAAGCCTGCAGCCGAACCTGGCGACGATGCTCGTCAAGCGGCTCGATCAGCAGTTGCAGGTCAGGGCAGGGCAGCAGGCCGGCGGCTTTGTCCGGCCACTCGACCAGCTTGAGCCCGTTGGCGCCAAACAGGTCGCGAAAGCCGGCGTCTTCCCACTCCTGCGGGTCGTTGAAGCGGTAGAAGTCGAAATGCTGGATGTCGATGCCCGGCACCTGGTGCGGCTCGACCACCGCATAGCTCGGGCTTTTGATGCGCCCCTGCACGCCCAGCGCTCGAAGCAGGTGGCGCGTGAACGTGGTCTTGCCTGCGCCCAGCGTGCCATGCAACTCGATGACGTGGCTGCCACCTTGGCGCAGCGTTGGGGCCAGCGTCAAAGCCAGTCGTTCAGCCAGCGCAGCACAGCCGGCCTCATCGGGCCAGGTGTCTTCGAGCGTCGCGAGTGCCGGATGGCTTGCTAGGATGGACGGATGCGTCATGAACTTCGACCCGACTCGGCCCAACAAGACGTCCGGAAGGGCTTCGGGCAGGATGCCGAGTTGTTGGCGCCCGAGTTGTGGGCGCAGTTGCACCAGTGGGCCACAGAACTGGGATTTTCTCAGATTGGCGTAGCTGGTGTCGACTTGTCAAGTGCCGAGCCGGGTCTGATGGACTGGCTGGCGCGTGGTTTCCACGGGGACATGCACTACATGGCCTCGCACGGCCTCAAGCGCGCGCGGCCAGCCGAGTTGGTGCCGGGCACCGTGCGGGTGATCACGGCGCGCATGGACTACCTGCCCGACAGCCTGCCTGGCAACGACCCCGACGGCTGGCAGACCATCGAGTGGCAAAGGCTGTCTTCGCCCGGTGCGGCCACCGTGTCGGTCTATGCCCGGGGGCGGGACTATCACAAGGTTTTGCGCGCGCGCCTGCAGAAGCTGGCCGATCGCTTGAGCGAACGCATCGGCCCGTTTGGACACCGCGTGTTCACAGATTCTGCGCCGGTCCTGGAGGTAGAACTGGCCAGCCGCAGCGGGATCGGCTGGCGAGGCAAGCACACGCTGTTGCTTTCGCGGGAAGCCGGCTCGGCTTTTTTCCTGGGCGAGATCTATGTCGACCTGCCCTTGCCACTGACCGATTCAGAGCCCACCCGCTGCGGGACCTGCCGTGCCTGCATCGATGTTTGTCCGACCCAGGCCATCGTCGACGAAGGCCTGGTCGACGCACGCCGATGCATCTCCTACCTGACGATCGAGCAGGGTGGGCCGATCCCGCAAGAGTTCCGCCCGTTGATGGGCAACCGCATCTACGGTTGCGACGATTGCCAGCTCACCTGCCCCTGGAACAAGTTTGCCCGCCGCGCGGTGGTGCCGGACTTCGACGTGCGCCCGGACCTGGCCGACCCGACACTGTTGCAGCTGTGGCGCTGGGACGAGGCCACCTTCCTCAATAAGACGCAAGGCAGCGCCATCCGCCGCATCGGGTTTGCGCGTTGGCAGCGCAACATCGCGGTGGCCATCGGCAACACGCTGGCGGGGCGGCTGCATGGCGGCGAGGGCTCCTGCCCGGCCGCCTTGCGGGACGAGCTGCTGCTGGCTTTGCAGACCTGGCAACGGCAGCCACCCGAACTTGGCGAACACCATGCGCTGGTGGCCGAGCATGTTGCCTGGGCGCTGGCTCAGGCTGATGATCGGACGCCTTGATGCGAGCGGTTCCCGCGCCCCGACGCGCGAACCTGATCAGCCGTTGACCAACACCAGCTTGCCGCGCACCTGGCGCGAACCCATCAGCGTGAAGGCCTCCTTGAGCTGCGACATCGGCAGCTTGTGCTCGACCACGGGCTTGATCTTGCCCTCCATGTACCAGGCAGCCAGCTGCATCAGGCAGGCGGCGTTGTTCTGCGGCTCGCGTTTGGCGAACTCACCCCAGAACACGCCCAGCACCGAGGCGCCCTTGAGCAACGCCAGGTTCAGCGGCAGGTTGGGGATGGCGCCGTTGGCGAAGCCCACCACCAGGTGGCGGCCACGCC
Organism: uncultured Aquabacterium sp.; assembly: GCA_964373965.1. GTDB lineage: Bacteria > Pseudomonadota > Gammaproteobacteria > Burkholderiales > Burkholderiaceae_C > Aquabacterium. The sequence continues at coordinate 128,957 of CAYJXE010000003.1, forward strand.
AGGCGATCGAGCGGAAGGCCTGCTCGGTCAGCTCGCCGCCCACCGGGTCGTAGACCACGTCAGGGCCTTTGCCTTCGGTCAGCGTCTTGAGTTCGTCGCGCAGGTTCTGCGTGCTGTAGTTGATGGTGGCGTCGGCACCCAGCTCCTTGCACAGTGCGCACTTTTCATCCGAAGACGTCGCGGCGATCACCTTGGCGCCTGCGGCCTTGGCGATCTGGATGGCGGCCGTGCCCACGCCACCGGCGGCGCCCAGCACCAGCACGGTCTCGCCTGCCTTGAGGGCTGCGCGGTCCATCAGCGCGTGGTAGGTGGTGCCGTAGGTGCACAGGAAGGCTGCGGCGTCTTCGAACGAGAACACCGGTGGCAGCGGCATCAACATGGCGGCCGGGGCCACCACGTGCGTGCCGAAGCCGCCCGTGCCCGCGAAGCCCGCCACCTGCGTGCCCACACTCAGGTGCTTGACGCCTTCGCCCACCGCCTCGACCACGCCTGCGAACTCGGCGCCGGGCACGAAGGGCAGGGGCGGCTTCATCTGGTACTTGCCCTGCACGATCAGCAGGTCGGGAAAGTTCAGGCTGGCGGCCTTGATGGCCACGCGCACCTCGCCCTTGCCGGGCTCGGGGGTGGGGGCTTGTTTCCAGGTCAGGGCCTCAGGGCCGTCCAGGGTTTCACAAAACCAGGCTTGCATCGCGGGTGTCTCCTCGTGTTGATGCGCTAGGGGCGCGCTTGTTGCGCGTTTTATTCGGTCGCTGAGAGGGTCTCACAGCGTCCGGGTGTTGAAGGTGTCGCATTGGCCCATGTCGCCGGTCTCGAAGCCACGCTTGAACCAGCGCATGCGCTGGGCGCTGCTGCCGTGCGTGAAGCTCTCGGGCACGACCTCTCTGCCGGCGCCTCGCTGCAGGGCGTCGTCGCCGATCTGCGAGGCTGCGTTCATGGCCTCTTCCAGGTCGCCAGACTCCATCAGGCCTTTGCTTTGCTGGGTGTCGTGGGCCCAGATGCCGGCGTAGCAGTCAGCCTGCAGCTCCAGGCGCACGCTCAGGGCGTTGTACTCGGCCTGGCTGACGCGGCGGCGGGCCTCTTCCAGCTTGGCGCTGGTGCCAACCAGGCTTTGCACGTGATGGCCGACTTCGTGCGCGATCACGTAGGCCTGAGCGAAGTCACCGGGCGCACCCAGGCGGTTTTTCAGGGTGTCATAGAAGTCGAGGTCGATGTAGACGCGCTGGTCGGCCGGGCAATAGAAAGGGCCCATGGCCGACTCTCCCTGGCCGCAAGCCGTTGGCGTGCTGCCGCGGAACAGCGTCAGGCGCGGCTCTTGGTACTGCGCGCCCTGGGCCTTGAACTGGCCACGCCAGACGTCTTCGGTGGTGGCCAGCACCTGGCGCACGAAACGCGAGCCCTCATCTTGGGCTGGGGTGGCACTGGGGTCTGGGCGTTGCACCTCGCTGCTGGCCTGGTTCGCTCCGCCCTGCATGCCGCCCAACACGTTGAGCACCGTCATCGGGTTGATGCCGAGGAAGTAGCTGGCCACCAATGCGATGGCCACGGTGCCCAGCCCGAGCCTGCCGCCTGGCAGGGGCAAGCGGGGGCCTCGGCCACCGCCCGATTCGCGCACGTCGTCGACGTTCTCGCTCTCGCGTTGTCCATCCAGTTTCATGCGAACTCCCCGGGCCCGGTGGTAGTGTGACGCGCCGGATGTTAGCAGTGCACCGTTGCGGGGGCGGAGGGCGTGCGCCACGTTGGCGCACGGGTCATCGCCGCTTCATCCATGTGGGGCATCGCCAGCGGCCCGATAGAATCGCCCCCATGCAAGACACCCCCGTCGCTCAGGCAGCAAAACTGCCGGTTGTCATCATCGGCGCTGGCCTGGCTGGCCTGACCGTGGCCCTGAACCTGGCTGAGACCCAGCCCGTGATCGTGCTGGCCAAGCGGCAGCTCGAAGAAGCCGCCACGGCCTGGGCTCAGGGCGGCATCGTCGGGGTGCTGGGCAGCGACGACAGCATCGAGTCCCACGTTCGGGACACGCAGGAGGCAGGCGCTGGTCTGGTCGATGAGCGCACGGCCGAGTTCATCGCCCGCCACAGTGCCGACGCCGTGGAGTGGCTCGTCGCCAGAGGCGTGCCTTTCTCGCCTGATCCGCAAGGGCCGTTGGGCCTGCACCTCACGCGCGAAGGGGGACACGCCGTGCGCCGCATCGCGCATGCGGCCGATGCCACCGGCAAAGCCATCCATGACGTGCTCCTGGCCGAGGTCAAGCGCCACCCCAACATCCAGCTGCGCGAGAAGTGGATGGCGATCGACCTGGTCACCAACCGCCACCTCAAGCGTTCGCAGCAAGACACCGCGGTGCGATCGCTCGACGCCGGTCGCTGCCACGGCGTCTACGCGCTTGACCTGTCCAATGGCCGGGTTGAAACGCTGGCCGCATCTGCGGTGGTGCTGGCCTCGGGCGGGGTGGGCAAGGTCTACCGCTACACCAGCAACCCCGAGACCTCGACGGGCGACGGCATCGCCATGGCCTGGCGCGCAGGCTGCCGCGTGGCCAACATGGAGTTCATCCAGTTCCACCCGACCTGCCTGTATCACCCGCAAGAGCGCAGCTTCCTGATCACCGAAGCTTTGCGCGGCGAAGGCGCCATCCTGCGCCTGCCCGATGGCACCCGCTTCATGCCCGCGCACGACGAGCGCGGTGAGTTGGCCCCGCGCGACATCGTGGCGCGGGCCATCGACTTCGAGATGAAGAAGCACGGCCTGGACCACGTCTGGCTGGACGCGACCCACCTGGGCGAGGCCTTCCTGAAAGAGCACTTCCCGACCATCCACGCGCGTTGCCTCTCGCTGGGCATCGACATCGCCAAGCAGCCCATCCCGGTGGTGCCGGCGGCGCACTACACCTGTGGGGGCGTGGTCACCGACCTGCAAGGGCGCACCGACCTGCCCGGCCTGTACGCCGTGGGCGAGACCACCTACACCGGCCTGCATGGCGCCAACCGCCTGGCCAGCAACTCGCTGCTGGAGTGCGTGGTGCTGGGACGCACCTGCGCGGAGGACATCGAGGCCAGCCGCGAAGCCAAGTCACCCAAGTTGCCCGACTGGGACGAAAGCCAGGTGACCGACGCCGACGAAGAGGTGGTGATCGCCCACAACTGGGACGAGCTGCGCCTGCTGATGTGGAACTACGTTGGCATCGTGCGCACGACGCGCCGACTGGAGCGCGCATTGCACCGCATCAAGCTGCTGCGCCAGGAGATCGACGACTACTACGCGGCCTTCCGCGTCAGCCGCGACCTGCTGGAGTTGCGCAACCTGGTCGACTGCGCCGAGCTGATCGTGCGCTCGGCCCTCTCTCGCCAGGAAAGCCGTGGGCTGCACTTCAGCCGCGATTACCCGCGCACGTTGCCGGTGAGCTTTCCCACCATCCTGTGCAAGAAGCCCAAGAAGAAGGACGCCTGGTTGCCTTGATGGCTGTCAGTTGATTCATCGGCGCGCGCGCATCGCAAAGCGCGCCTGCACGAACTCGAAGGCGTAGACCACCGTGTCCAGGATCAGTTGCTCGCTGTCCTGGCGCTCTTTCTCGGTCATGTGAAAGGCCAGGTCCACCTGATGACGGATGTAGCGCGGCGGCAGGCGGTTCAGTGCCACGCAGGCCACATCGGGGTGGTGGTCTTCTGTGAGCAAGGGGTAGCGATGCGCCATGTCCATCACCATGTTCACGACCTGCTGTTCGTAGTAGTTGTGGAGGGTGGTGAAGTCGGCGGGCATGGCTGGGGCTGGGCGAGCTGAGGTCGGGCAACGGCCAAGGCAAGCCAGCGCAGCTGGCTCGTGTGGCTCGGGTGGTTCTCAGGAGTGTCGCCGACACCGGCTTTCCCGGGGCGTGAAAAAAGCGGCAGAAAACCGTTCAGCCGCTTCGGCCAAGCTGGGTGAACAGCCCCGGCGTCGCGCCTTGCTCCAACGCGAGGTCAGGCCACCTTGCCCAGCACCCGCATCGAGAAGTCCACGGCCTGAACGTCTTTGGTCAATTTGCCGATGGAGATGCGGTCCACGCCGGTTTCGGCGATGCCGCGCAGCTGCGCCAGCGTGACGCCGCCGGACACCTCCAGCAAGGCGCGACCCTGGGCCACTTCCTGGTTGATGCGCACGGCCTCGCGCATCATCTCCAGGCTGAAGTTGTCGAGCAGGACGCTGACGGCTTCAGCTGCCAGGGCTTCGCGCAACTCGTCCAGTGTTTCAACCTCCACCTGGATGCTGATCTGCTCGCGCAGCGGCGAGACTTGGGCGGCAACCAGGGCCTGGGCGTTGCGCACGGCGGCCGTGACCGAGCCGGCTGCGGCGATGTGGTTTTCCTTGATGAGGATGCCGTCGTACAAGGCCAGGCGCTGGTTGGCGCCACCACCCACGCGCACGGCGTACTTCTGTGCAAGGCGCAGGCCGGGCAGGGTCTTGCGGGTGTCGAGCACCACGCAGCCGCGTGGGTTGGGTGAGGCGCCGTCGATGGCCTGCATGTGACGCCGCGCCAGCGTGGCCACGGCCGAGAGCGTCTGCAGGAAGTTCATGCTTGGGCGCTCGGCCGTCAGCAGGGCGCGGGCATCGGCCTGGATGTGGCAGACCGGCGTGTCGGGTGCCATCAGCGCGCCTTCTTCGTAGCACCAATCGATTTGTGCGCTGGGGTCGAGCTGCAGCAGGCAGGCTTCGAACCAGTCACGGCCGCACAGCACGGCTTCCTCGCGCACGATCAGGCGGGCCTGCACGCGCTCGTTGGCGGGCACCAATTGCGCGGTCCAGTCGCAAACGCCCACGTCTTCGAACAGGGCGTCACGGACGTTGCGGGCACGGGCTTCTTCGAGGGTTTCGTTGTGGTCGAACATGGGAGAGGGCAAGCAGGATGAGGGCTGGCGTTGAATCGGCGCGGACTGTCGGCGTGACTTCAAGCCGAGCCGATGTTGGGCACGAAGCCCTGCACCGGTTTGGTGATGGCCGATGGGTTCCTGGCGACGAAGTCGAGCATGCGGTCGATGCAGCCATGCGCCTTGAGTCGGGTGGCCTCTTCAACGGTGATCTCGCCGACGCCGCGCTCCAGGCAGTCGAGCACGCCTTGCAGGCCGTTCATGGCCATCCAGGGGCAGTGCGCGCAGCTCTTGCAGGTGGCGCTGTTGCCGGCGGTCGGGGCCTCGATCAGCACCTTGTGGGGAGCCAGCTGGCGCATGCGGTGCAGGATGCCGTTGTCGGTGGCGACGATGAACTCCGGTGCGTTCGATTCGACCACGGCCTTGAGCAGTTGCGAGGTCGACCCCACCACGTCGGCCTGGGCGACGACGCTTTCGGGCGACTCGGGGTGCACCAGCACCAGGGCATCTGGGTGGTCCTTCTTGAGCAGGTCCAGCTCCAGGCCCTTGAACTCGTCGTGCACGATGCAGGCGCCGTTCCACATCAGCATGTCGGCGTCGGTTTCCTTCTGGATGTAGCGGCCCAGGTGGCGGTCGGGCGCCCACAGGATCTTCTCGCCCTGGTCTTTCAGGTGCTTGACGATGGCCAGCGCGCACGAACTCGTCACCATCCAGTCAGCGCGGGCCTTCACGGCGGCGCTGGTGTTGGCGTAGACCACCACCTTGCGGTCGGGGTGGGCATCGCAAAACTTAGTGAAATCGTCGGCCGGGCATCCCAGGTCGAGCGAGCAGGTCGCGTCCAGGTCGGGCATCAGCACGGTTTTGCCGGGCGACAGGATCTTGGCCGACTCGCCCATGAACTTCACGCCAGCGACGATGAGCGTTTGCGCGGCGTGGTCGCGACCGAAGCGCGCCATCTCCAGCGAGTCGGAGACGCAGCCGCCGGTTTCCATGGCCAGGTCCTGCAGGTCGCCATCGACGTAGTAGTGGGCCACCAGCACGGCATTGCGCGCCTTGAGCAATTCGGCAATGCGGGCCTTGGTGGCGGCCTTGGCCGTTGGGCTCAAAGGTGCCGGCACGCGGGCCCAGGCGTGGGCGGTGCAGGTGGCGCCAGAGGCGTCCTGCAGGTCATAGTCGTAGCTGACGGTGGTGGGGCTGTTCATGGCGCTGTCAGGTGGGGGCAGGGGGCGATGCTTGCAAGCTGATTGGCCGAGGGGGCGACGCGGCGAAGATCAGAGCGTCGGGCGGTGCGCACGCGAAGGCGGGGGCTGGCCCCGACTCATCCGGCGGCGGTCGATCCACGCCACCAGTTCACACGACAGCCACACGGCATAGAACGCAAAAATCACGTCGCTGAGGAAGTGTCCGCCCTGCATGATGCGCCCCGCACCGATGACCGCACCGCCGACGAGGCCGATCAGGAACCAGCGGCGGCGCCACACGGGCCCGCAGGTCAGGCCCAGGCCCATGAGGGCGAAACCTGCCGCGGCGTGGCTGCTGCAGAAGCTGCGGTGTGCTTCGGGGTTGTCGCCCAAGGCGAACGGGCCTTGAAAGGCCTGGGTGCCCCCGAATGGCTCGATCTGCACCGGGCGAGGTCGGCCCACGGTGTTTTTGAACACCCCTTCGATGACCAGCCCGGGCCCGAGCAGGGCGGCGCAAAGGAAGACGGTCGAGACATGCCGCCAGGGGCCACGACAGCGCTGCGCCGCTTGCGTGCGTCCCGCCGCGTTCAGGACCTTTGCGATCCAGGGTGCGAACAGGACGTGCACGGCCGCCAGCAGTGCCAGGCCACGTCCCAGGGGCGGCGTCCAGTCGTAGAGCCAAAGCACCAGCGGATCCTGGGCGTGAAAGAAACCGCGCGCCGGGTCGAAGTAGCGTGAAGACACCATCAGGTCCAACGCCGGGAACTTGGCGTAAACCGCCAGAACGAAAAAGAACACCGCCCAGATCAGGCGGTTGTCCATGCCGGCGTCGTCATCGGGGTCGGACGCCGTGTTGAGACGCACTTGGGCCATCGCAAGTCAGGGCGTTTCGAGCAAGTGGCCGCTGCCGCCAGACTGCTCCATGTAGGTTTGCTGGGTGTAGCCCAGGAAGCCGCGCAGGAAAAAAGCATGCACTTCGACAAACCGCTGGTCAGCCACCTCGATGCGCACCGACTTCATGGGTTTGACGATCGCAAAACGCGAGGTGATTTCATCAGGTTTTGGATCGGCCGTCAGCAACAACACGTCGGGGCCGATCTTGTTGGGCAGGCTGTGCTGCAGCAGGTAGTGGTTGTCCCGTTTGCCGTCGGGGTTCCAGTAGAAGGCCCTAACCTTGTGCTGTCGCCAGTTGTAAAGCGCCTGGGTGATCAACACGCGTTGGTCGGCCAGGATGGGCAGGCCCGCGATGCGAGGCTCGGTGACCACTGGTTCGAGCTGCCGAAATGCCTCGTGCCAGCCACGCATGCGCACCAGCACATCGAGCTTGGGGTTCACGGGGTCAGAGAGGATGTCTCGTGCATGCAGAGCCAGCGACGTCAGCAGCACGTTGCTCAGCAAGATGGCCAGCAGCCAGCGCTGCGGCCTCGGTGCGGCCAGTGGCACCAGCGGGGCGCTCAGGAGCGAGGCCAGCAGCAGGGTCAGCCCGACCATGGCGGGAGCTGCCCAATTCACGTGAGCGCCACCCATGAAGGCCTGCACGGCCGCGACGCCCAGCAACGGCAGGCTCAGCATCCAGAGGAAGCGGTAGCTGGAAACCGACGCGAGGTAGTAGGCTGAAGTGCGCGCCGCCGCTTTGCGCTGCGGCTGCGTGCCGGGGGGCAGGCTGTGGCCCCCCATCGCCGTGGTGTGAGCCCACTGGCTGGGCGGCGACACCTGGGTGCTGGCTGCCCACTGGCTACCAGGGGCCAGCGGCGCGGCCGGCACACGCCTGGTGCGCCACCAAAGCCAAGCTGCGGCCAAGATGGCCACCGGCCCTAGCATCATCAGCTGTCCACCGAGGAACTCCAGCAACTTGAGCACGCCGCCCGAGCGCTCAGATTGCGTGGTGAGTTCCGCCGTGTGCTGCAGCGTTGGGAAGCCGTTGTGCGCATTCCAGACCAGGTTGGGCGAAATGATCAGCAGGGTCATCGCCACAGCCACCCAAGGACCGACGCGCAACAAGCCCCGGCGCGGCCCGTGCACACCCCAGAGCGCCCAAACCGCGGTGATCGCGAATGCCGCCATCGTGTACTTGCTCAGGATGCCGATGCCGCAAGCGATGCCCAGCAGCACCCAGTGGTGGAAGCGATTGGTGACCTGCGCGCGCCACAGCGCCCATGCGGCCAGCGTCCAGCACAACAGCAAGGGGGCGTCCGTGCTCGCGAACAGGCCCATCGTGCCGACCATGGGCATGCACAGGAACAAGGCCCCGGCGACGATGCCGGTGCGCACACCGCTGCTGGTGGGCCACAGCGCGCGGGCCAAGCCGACCATCGCCAGCGCCGTGGCCGGGTAGATCAGCATGCTCAGCAGCTTGACGCCAATGACCCCATCGCCAAACAGCGTGGTGCTGGCGCGGATGATCGCGGCGATCACGGGCGGTTTGGAGTAGTAACCCCATTGCAGGCTGCGCGACCAGTCCCAGTATTGGGCCTCGTCAAAGAACAGCGAGATGCCACTGTGGTGGACCACCCAGACGCGGTAGAGCAGCAGCAACATCGCCAGGCCGATCAAGGCCCACAGCATGGGCCCCCAGATGGCGGGCCAACGCTGTCCGACGGGTTTGCGGGCTTCTGGTGAAGGCGGCGCGGTGGCAGGCGTTGGAGCGGTCATGGGTGATGCGGGTGCGGTACAGCGGACGGGACGGTCATGCTTGAGCGGACTTTCGACTGAGTCGATGCGTGGCCTCAGCGCGGCCGGTGCCAAGCCGATTCTGCGGCCAGTTCAGGGCCCTGCGTGGTGTGGTATGGCGCCACATCGCCCCGATCGTAGTAGATGCGGATCAGCAACTCGGCCAGCACCCCCGTCGTGAGGAACTGCAGCCCGCCCAGCACGCAGAAGAAGCCCAGCCAAAGCAGGGGGCGGCCGCCGATTTGTTCGCCGAACATCTTCAGCACCGCCAGGTAGGACAGGATCAGCATCCCCACCAGGCCCACGCCCAGCCCCACGCCACCAAAGAAGTGACCGGGGCGACCCGAGAAGCGCAGGAAGAAGTTCACCGCCAGCAGGTCGAGCACCACGCGCAGCGTGCGCGAGATGCCGTACTTGGACTCACCTCGGGTGCGCGCATGGTGGCTCACCGGCTCTTCGGCCATGCGGGCCGGTGACGTCACCGTCGCCATCCACGCGGGGATGAAGCGGTGCATCTCGCCATACAGGCTCACGCGCTTGAGCACGCTGGCGCGGTAAGCCTTGAGGCTGCAGCCCAGGTCCTGGAATTCGAGCTGCGTGACCTTGCGGATCAGGCGGTTGGCGATGCGCGAAGGCACCTTGCGCAGCCACAGGCCGTCCTGACGGTTCTGGCGCCAGCCGGCCACCAGGTCCATGTCATCCTTGAGCAGGCGAGCCACCAGCTTGGGGATGTCCTTGGGGTCGTTCTGCAGGTCGCCGTCGAGGGTGACGATGACGTCGCCACGTGCGGCATCGATGCCGGCCTGCATGGCCGCCGTCTGGCGGAAGTTGCGCCACAGGTGGATGGGGCGCACGTGTGGGCCGCGCAGGCGCGCCTGCTCGTCGAGGGCCTGCTGCGTGCCATCGCGGCTGCCGTCGTTGACGATCAGCAACTCCCAAGGGAAGCCGTAGTTCGCCAGGGCCTCGTGAACGGCGCTCACGAAAGGCTCGACGTTCTCCACTTCGTTGTACATCGGCACCACGATGGACAGGCGGTGCATGGGCACATCGGCAAGGGCCGAAGCGGAAGTGGCGGCAATGGTCACAGCAGTGTTCATGACTTGTTCTTGTGTTTTCGTGTGTTCAGCGGGTGGCGGGCGCGGGCTGGAGTCGGGTCAGCAGGAGCGCGACCACGCCGGCGACCACGGCGCACACCAGGAAACAGAGGTGCAGCGCGATGGCTGCTGGGATGGCTTGAGTCAGCAGCGCAGAGCCAGTCCCCAGGTTCGTGGCCATGCCGGCCCACACGCCAGCTTCATAGGTGCCGAAACCGGCCGGCCCTTGCAGGGGCACGATGGCTGCCAATTCTCCACCCAAAGCGCCAGCCCAGGCGATGGGCAACCGGACATCGGCGATGGCGGACAGCAAGAAGGCCCCGGCGGCCAGTTTGACCACCCAGTTCGACAGCGTCAGCAACCAGGCCGTGACGCGGTGGTGGGCAGACTCCAGCAGGGCATGGCGCAACTTGTTGAGCCAGCGCCCCAGGAACCCGGCGGGCACCGAGGCGTCGCTGGGGTGTTGGCGATCCCAACTGCGCAGACCTGTCAGCAGCAGCCACCAGCCGAGCACGATGGCCGCGAACCCCGCCACGCGCCAGACCGACGCCAGGCCAGGCCACAGCAAGATGCCCAGGCCCACCAGCACGGTGATGTCTTGCAGGCGCATCCAAAGCAGGCATGCCACGGCCCGTGCCACCGGGTAACCCAGCTCGCGTGAAGCCAGCCATGGAAAGCTCAGCTCGCCAGCGCGCATGGGCAGCAGGTTGATGGCGGCGTTGTGCATGAGGATGACCCTCAGCGCGTCGGTGCGCAGACCAAGCCAGCGCCGCGGCGGTGCCCGATGATTGTCCAGGTCGAGCACGACTTGCAGTCGGGCACTGCGCAGCCCGTAACTCAGCAGCAAGCCGCCGAGCGTCAAGGCCCAGGTCGAAGCACCGGGCCGCGTCAAAGCGTCTTGGGCCTGTGCCAGGGGCACGTGCTGCAGCAGCCAGCCCAGCAGACCGAGACCCACGACCCACGTCAGCACCAGCTTCAGGCGCGAGCGGGGGGAGGTGGGAGGGGTGGCTTGTGGGGAATTCACAGGGCGGAAGAGATCCGGCGAACCCGGGATTGTCGCGCACAAAACAAAAGGCGGGCCGAAGCCCGCCTTGCGGAAAAGATGCGTCTCAACGCTGGCTCACTGTGCGCCTTCGCGGAACAGCACCACGCTGACCGTTTCGAACAGGACCAGCAGGTCCAGGAACAGCGAGTTGTTCTTGACGTAGTACAGGTCGTACTGGTGCTTGTGCAGCGCGTCTTCGACCGAAGCGCCGTAGGCATAGCGAACCTGGGCCCAGCCGGTCACGCCCGGCTTGACGCTGTGGCGCACGTCATAGAAGGGGATCTGGTCACGCAGTTGAGCCACGAACGAGGGGCGCTCAGGGCGCGGGCCGACCATGCTCATCTCGCCCTTGAGCACGGACAGCAACTGGGGCAGCTCGTCGATGCGGGTCTTGCGGATGAAACGGCCGACGCGGGTCACGCGGCTGTCGTTCTTCTTGGCCCACACGGCCACGCCATCCTTCTCGGCGTCGGTGCACATGCTGCGGAACTTCAGGCACATGAAGCCCTTGCCAGCCAGGCCCACGCGTTCCTGGCGATAGATCACCGGGCCAGCGCTTTCCAGCTTGATGGCGATCGCGGTGATCAGCATGATCGGCGAGGCCAGGGTGAGCAACAGGCCGGAGGTGACGATGTCGAAGACACGTTTGACCAGCGCACGGGTGCGGTCCTGGGCAAAGCCGCGGCCGTAGACCAGGAAGCTGGCCTTGAGGCTGTCGACGGGCACTTCGCCAGTGGTTTGCTCGTAGAAGGTGGCCAGGTCCATCACCGGGATGCCCTGGATGCGCGCCTGCAGCAGCTGGTCCATGGGCACGTTGCCACCACGTTGCTCCTTGACGGCCACGATGATCTGGTTGACGTCGTGCTTGTTGACGATGTCATCGATGGCCGTGTCGCGGGAGAAAATGTTGAAGCGCTTGTCGTCACCCGGCAGCACCGAGTGGCCGGCGGGGTAGAAACCCACCACGGCGTGGCTGGAGCGGCGGCGCGACTTCAGGTCTGCGGCCACCGCGTGGGCTTCGTTGCCCGTGCCCACGATCAGCACGCGTTGTTGCACGAGCGAGCCGTGCCAGGCGGTCAGCAGCAGGCCGCGCACAAGCACCAGGCCCACCATCAGGTAGGCGATGGCAAAACCCATCAACTGGGGTGCCTGGGTGCCATCGACCAACGTCTTGACGGCCAAGTGGTACGCGATGGGGGCGCCAATCAGGCAGCCGAGCACGGCACGCCCGAGCTTGGCGCGGGCGGTTTGGCGGGTGGCGCCTTCGCGGTAGACACCGACCAGGCCGCAATGCAGGGGGATCAGCAGGGCGAAGCCCAGGCCGGAGCGCAGCACCGTGGAGACACCCAAGGCATCGCCGTCACCGTAGAAGTGAGCGAGCGTCAGGACACCCAGCATGATCGCCAGGAAGCTCGTCAGGCTGTCCGCGATCAGTTCAGCCAGGGTGGCCAGCGAAATATGGTGTTGAAAAACCCGCAGCATGTGGTGCCTCTCTGTCGCGCCGTCTCACAGGTAGGGCCTGAAACGAATGACCTGCTTTGGTAAGATTTTGTAATGGACTGATTGTCAGCGGGATGAGGGCGCGCCAATATCCTCCGTTTGTGGGGGACCCCTGGACATTAGGGGGATGGTTGTGGCTTTGGACACAATCCAACCCCCTCGGGTGGGGTGGTCAACCCTGGGGGGTGTGCGAGCGAGGTTGTCGCTGTTTCCACCATGCGGCCAGGTGATCGGCCGTGCGCTGGGCCGACAGGCCATCCCAGAACTTGGGAAGCCGGCCTTTTTTGCCTCCGCCGCGGATGACTTCGGCCACGGCGCGGTGGATGAGGCTGCTGTTGCGTCCCACCGCGATGTTGGTGCCTTGCTCGACCGTGATACGCCTTTCGGTGTAGTTGGTCAGCGTCAGGCAGGGAACGCCAAGGATGGTGGCTTCTTCCTGAACGGCGGAGGAGTCCGTCAGCACGCAAGCGGCGGTGCCGATCAATCCCATCATCTTGAAATAGGGAATGATCGGCAGCAGCCCGATCTGGTTGCCCGAAACACCCTCGAGCACGTGGTTTTCTTCGATCCAGGCCCGGGTGGCTTCGGTCATGGTCCAGATCAGTGGCATGTCCCGCGCCACCGACTTCAGTGTGATCACCAGCTCCAGCAGGGCTTCGGGGTTCTGTGCGATGCCCTGGTCCTGCAGGTAGACCACGGCATAGCCTCGGCCCGCCTTGAGCAATTCCGGCGACTGGTTGAACTGGCGCAGGGTGTACTTCGGGGGCGCCGCCTGGGACAGCATGGCGCGCATGGTGTCCATCATCAGGTTGCCGACAAACACGACCCGGTCGGCCGGGATGCCTTCGCGTGTGAGGTTGTCGTGAGCGACCCACTCGGAGGTGAGCAGCAGGTCGGCCATGTGATCGCTCATCATGGCGTTGATTTCCTGGGGGCGGCTGCGATCGAAGCTGCGCAGGCCGGCTTCGAGGTGCAGCACCGGGATGCCTTGCCGGTGCGCAGCCAGGCCGGCGGCCAGGGCGGCATCTTCACCGCCTTGCACGATGACCGCAGTCGGCCGGTATTCGTTCAGCAGGTGATCGAGTTGGCGCAGGGCGTCGGCTGTTTGGGCGATCGGGGTGCCGCCCGGCAGGCGGATGGACACGTCGGGCGCAGCCAAGCCCATGTGTTCGCACCACTCGGAGGTGAGCTCGAAACGCCCCGGCGAGTCGATCAGCAGGGTGCGCAATGCGGGCAGGTCCTGGCGGCTGAGGAAGGCCCTCTGCAGGGCAGCTGCGCGGATGCAGCCCGCGCGCGAGGCCGTGAGCATCAGCACGTGAGGCTGGCCGCCGGTTGCCGATTGCCCGTGGTACTGAGGGGTGGCGAACTGCGGCTGCAGCGGCGCGAGCGCCACGTTGTCGGTGAGCGTGGGCACGCCCACAGGGGGGTGGCCATAGGCCGCCAACTGGGGCTCACGGGCCTGGCTCGGCGACAGGGGCGCCAGCCCCGATCCGGCTGGCGCGGGGCTGGGTGTGACCTCGCCGATCTCGGCGCGGATTTCCAGCGCAACACGGGCGATGTCGGCCGAGGTGACGATGTGCCCTTCGGCCAGGAACGTGGCCAGCAGCACCCGGTTGCACAGCAGGTTGATCCGCCTGGGGATGCCCGAGGTCCACTGGTAGATCTCGTCGAAGGCGTCGTCGTCGAAGTGCGGGTTGTCCTGCCAGCCGACCTTGTGCAGGCGGTGCTCGATGTAGCGGCGAGTCTCTTCCCGGTCCATCGGGCCCAGGTGGTAGGAGGCGATCACGCGCTGGCGCAACTGCTCCAGGCTGCGCGAGAGCAGCATGTCGCGCAATTCGGGCTGGCCAATGAGGAAGCTCTGTAGCAGCGCCTGGTTGCCGAACTGGAAGTTCGAGAGCATGCGCAGTTCTTCGATGGCGTCGCGGCTGAGGTTCTGGGCCTCGTCAACGATCAGCACGGCGCGCTTGTTCTGCGTGGCCAACAGTGTGAGGTAGGCCTCCAGCGAGGCGATCAGCTCGGCCTTGGTTTGCCCTTTGACCGGCACCCCGAAGGCGGTGAGGGCTGAGCGCAGCAAGTCGCCGGCTTCGAGTTGGGTGCTCACCAACTGCGCGGCCACGACCTTCTCGTTGTCGATGTCGCTGAGCAGCGTGCGCACCAGCGTGGTCTTGCCCGCGCCGATGTCGCCCGTGATGACGATGAAGCCCTCGGCCTGGTAGAGGCCGAACTTCAGGTAGGACAGGGCGCTGTTGTGCCCCCGGCTGTCGAAGTAGAAGCTGGGGTCAGGATTGAGCAGGAATGGGGCGCCGTTCAGGCCGAAGTACGACTCGTACATGCGTGCTGCCTCAGAAGCGGTGTTCCAGACGGACGTTGGCGCTGCGCACGACCGTGAGGGAGGAGTCCGACGTGGCGATCGACGTGCCTCGGCTGCGAAGCAGGCTGAAGCCTCCGCTGAACTCGCTCTGGGGCGACAGCCGGACGGACAAGCCAAGCGACCCGACCCATTCGCGGCGTGACACGCCAAGGCCGTCCTGTGCCCGGTTCCAGCGCAGACCGGCCGAAGGGGTGACGTTGGGCGTCAGCCTGTAGGAAACAAGGGCTGCGTGGTATCGGCTGCGGTCGGTGCCATTGGTCTGCGTGCTAGCGCTCAACAGCGCCCTGGACTGAAAGCGCCCCGAGGTCAGGTTCAAGGTGGCGCGCACGCCCTCGTATGTCACCCTCAGCGCGAGGTTGCGTTGCACCCCCAGCGCCGCATTGGTCACCGCATTGCGGTCGGCGGTCAGCGTGCTGGACGTGGGTGTGCTGGCGATCAGCCCTGAGCTGGCGAGCTGCCCGAGGTCGGTGGTGAGGGTCGGTGTGTTGCGAACCGTTGACTGGCTGCTGATCAATGCGAACGTGGTCCGACGCATGCGGTGCGAGAAGTCCGCGTTCCAGGTGCGCCCGGTCTCGTGCCGTTCATAGCGGCCCTCCAGCGTGGTTCGCGGGGTCGGGTGCCAGGTCAGCTGAAAGCCGCCGAAGGGTCCGTCGAAGTCGCGATCGAGTTGCAGCTTGGTGCTTGGCGTGTCGAATGTCACCCGGCGGCGATCTTCTTCAACGCCCGCGAGCACACCGACCTGCAACTCTTCGCCCCATGCGTACAAAAGCGTCGCGCTCAGCGAGCGCTGGCGGGTTTCTCCGATCTCTCGGGATGCATTGGTGCCGGTGATCACCGCGGGGGTTTCGACCGTCGAGTGCTCGTTCAGCGACCTTGCTTCGATCGCGTAACCCATGGGGGCCGGCCTGCTGAGCCAGGACACTTGAACGTTGCTCGCGCGGGTGCGCAGGGTCCGATGTGTGTCATCGCGCGGATCGGTGCGGATGAGCAGCCCGTTGCCCTGCAGCCGCAGGCTCTGACGCTCGTTGAGGCGCCGCTCCAGGGTGGGGCTGACGTTGGCTCGCGTCTGCGTGGACGTGGTGCTGGTGCTGTCGATGCCCTGTCCGACCGAAGCGATAGATGGAGGCACCTGTTGAGACTGCAGGCTGGCGTCCAGGCCCAAGCCCTGTTCTCTCAGCAGGGTTCGCCATCGCACAAAACCGTCTGGCGACACCCGGTCTGCCCCGGTGTTGTTCAGGCGTTGTTCGGCGAGGATGCCAAAGCTGCCATCCAGCGTCGTGTCGGCCCCGCGATGTTCGAACATCAACATCGGGTTGAGGGTCAGGGTGTTTTCGCTGCGCCGAGGCTGCTGGGCGGTGTTGCTGACCGAGTCGACGTTGTCGGTGCGCTCGACCTTCACCGCGATTTTCGGGGTGACGCTGTGCGTGCGCGTTTGAGCCTGCACGAGGCCGGCGTGCATCAGTGCGCCACTGGTGCAGGCGACCAGGCACGCAGCCTTGAGGGCTTCACGGTGCGTAGTAACCATAAGCCGTGCTGCCTTTCGGTCCGCGGTATTTGTTCAGCAAGCCGAGCACCACGGGGTGGTTTTCAACCGTGGCGTATGCCTGCTTGACGAGCGAAACCGGGGTGTTGTTGGCCTCGGTCACCAGCACCACCTGTCCCATGTGCGAGGCCAGGACCCTGGACTCGGTGGTCGACAGCAGTGGTGGGGTGTCGAAGATGATGATGCGATCGGGGTACTTGCTCGCCAGCTCGGACAGCAGGTTGTCCATGGCGTCACTGGCCAGCAGTTCGGTCGAGCGCGAGCTGGCCGTGCCGGCAGGCAAGAGGGTCAGCTTCGGGATGTTGGTGCGCAAGAGCACGTCCGGCAACTGGGTTTGCGGGGTCTCCAGCAGGTCGAGCAGGCCGTGGCTGGCTTGCACGCCAACACGCGCCAGGGCAGACGGCCGGAGCACGTCCGCTTCGACAAGCAGCACCGTGTGGTCCAGCTCCATGGCGATGCTGATGGCCAGGTTCAGCGATGTTTGTGTCTTGCCTTCACCGGCGACTGCGCTCGTCACCATGATGAGGTTGGCGCGGTTCGGGCGCATGGGGCCCTCGTGCCGGACGTTTTCCAGCAGAGGTCGCTTGATGATGCGGAATTCTTCTTCGAGCTGCGAGCGAGGCTGGCCCGGCACCAGCAGGCCGGCACGCTGCATGCGCAGCAGGTCGAGGGTCACCTCGCGGCTGCGGCGTTCTCCCTGGCTCGTGTTTTCAGGCGATGTGGCAGCCGGCGAAGTGGTGGCCTGTGCTGCAGGCGCCGACTGTGTCGGTGAGGTGCCTTGTGGGGCAGTGTTGGTTGCCACCGCGCTGTTGACGTCGGTCGCAGGCGCCGGGGCAACTTCTATCGGCGGTGCAGCAGGCTCTTCCTGCAACAATGGCACGCCCGCGCGGCGAAGCTGTTCCAGTCGTTGGGCGGCTTGTTCGATCGTGTTCATCGTCTTCGACCTCAGGGCAGCCACTGCTGTCTGACGACGATCAGCCAGCAGACGTTGACGAGCAGGAACAGGCCAACGAGGCCGACGAACAAGCGGTTGGCCTTCTGGACCGCTTCCGATGTCAGCGGGTTGATGACCAGCGAGGCCGATCCGAGGATCGGTCGTCCGCCAACTTCCCGCAGACTGCGCGAGTCCTGTACCGTCGGAAAGACTTGCGTGAGTGCGAAAGCGACGCCGAAGCCTGCAGCAATGGAAGCGATGAAGCCCAGGACAGCCACCAGCATGCGACTGGGGCGCGCGGGCGTGGGGGAGACTCGTGGCGGCTCAACCACCCGGAAGTCGGCGACCTTGGTGGTGAGGTCGATTTTTTCGCCCAGGGACGCGGATTCGCGACGGGCCACCAGCTCCTCGTAGTTCTTGCGCACGACGGTGTAGTCGCGGTTGAGCTGGCTGAACTCTGCCTCGACCTCTGGCATGCGACCCGCCATGGCCCGGGCTTGCTCCAGTTGTGACTGCTGCGCGGAGAGTTGGCCTTGCAGCGACGCCACCTTGGCTTCAGCTTCGGCGAGTGAGACGCGGATGCGCTGGAAGACGGGGCTGGTGGGGGCTGGACCCCGTTTGCCATCGCCACGCCGAGCCTCTTGCTCGGTCTTGCGCTGTTGCTCCAGTTGCGCGATGGTGCGGCGTGCCGCCATGACATCCGGGTGCTGGTCGGTGTAGCGGCGCAGCAGCTCATCGAGTTGGCGCTTTTGCGCATCCAGGCGGGACTCGGTGTCGCTTTGAACTGGCGCCATGCCTGGCATCATGGCCTCGACTGGCATGGTGGGGTCTTCCTGGGAGAGTTCCCTCCTGAGGGCGTCACGCGCTTGCGCAGCGGCTTGCAGCTCGATCTTCAGGCGGTTGACCTCTTCGGTGGACGCCGACATGCGCGCGTAGTGATCCTGGTCGGAGGTGCCGGTCAGGCCGAAGTTGCGCAACTTGAAATCCTTGAGTCGGTTCTCGGACTCCATCAACTTGGCTTCATAGGACTTGATCTGATCGTCCAGGAAGCGGCGAGCCTGTTCGGAGTCGCGTTGCTTGTCGGTCACGCCGGAGCTCACGAACAGCGACACCAACTCGTCAACGATGACCTGCGCCCGCTGGGGGTTGATGTCGCGGTAGGTGATGGCAAAGAGGTTGGCATCTCCGCTGGGCAGCACCTTGATTTCGCGGGTCAGGCGGTCGATGGTCTTTTCGCGGTCGGCTGGGCTGAGGTTCTGCAAACCGGCCCGGGGCGAGGAGATCAGTCGCTCGACGTTGGGGCGGCTGATCAGCGTGCGCGCCAACATGCGAACCTGTTGATCGACGTCTGGCTGGAAAGCCAAGCCGCTCATCAGGGGTTTGAGCACGGTCTGGGTGTCGACGAACACCCGAGCCGAAGCCTCATAGCGGTCTCGCACCAGCAGGGTGACGGCAGCCATGCTCAGGAGAGCGGCTGCCCATGCCGCAGCCACGCCCAACCAGCGGCGCTGCCACATCGAAACCAGGATGCCGGAGACTTGTCTGAAAAGCTCGTCCATAGAGGCGATACAAATGGACCCTCAGGCGACAGGTCTGCCGCCTGCCCAGGGGCCCGGTGTCAGAACCAGCTCTGGGGGATGATGATGATGTCGCCGGGGCGCACTTCCACGTTGGCGGAGATGTCGCCACGGCGGATCAGGTCTTTGAGCCTGACGCTGTAGGGCTTGCTCTTTTCGGCGCCGCGCACCAGCACCGCCGCGTTGCCATCGGCGAACTCGGTCAGGCCGCCGACCTGGATCATGACGTCCAGCAGGGTCAGGTTCTGGCGGTATGGGACCGACTGCGGGCGGGCCGCTTCGCCCACGATGCGGATCTGCTCGGTCGAGACGCCCTGGAAGTTGTTGACGATGACGGTGACGACCGGCTCGCGGATGTACTTGGCCAGGGCTTGCTCGATTTCGCGCGAGAGCTCATCGGGTCGCCGACCGGCGGCCTGGATGTTTTCGACCAGGGGCAGCGAGATGCGACCGTCAGGGCGCACGGTGATGTTCGACGACAGGTCCGGGTTGCGCCAGACGACGACAGAGAGTTGGTCCAGTGCGCCGATGCGGTAGGACTGCTCGACGTTGTCGGCGGTCATGGGCGCCGGGGGGTGTTGCTGGAACGAGCCGCAGCCGGTCAGCCCTGTAGCAAGGGCAAGGGCGATGAGCCAGAAGCTGCCTGCTTGGCGGATGGAACGGGGCGGTGTCATCTGGGTACCCTCTTCTGTTTGAAATCCCTGCCGCCTCTGATCGGGCGGGCAGCCGGATGGACAAGGATCGGCTCGATCGCCCGCTCAAGGGGCATCGTCGCAGCGCCGCATATTGGGCGGCGACATGATTAGAGCATGGCTCGGTAACGAGTTTGGTGGGATTCTGGAGACGGTCCCCGTGGATCCGGGGTAAAAAAAAGCCCGCCAGAGGCGGGCTTGGGTGGCTTGTGGCGCCTGCGTCACTTGACCGGCGGGGCGGTGACGGGCTCGGCCATCGGCATCAGGTTGCGCTTGGTGATGCCGGTTGGGAGGTTGCCTGCCAGCAGTGCGTACGGCGAGGAGCTGGTGGTCAGGAAGTTGCCTTTGGCCATGTCCACGAAGCCGGGGCTGGACGAGTTCTTGGTCAGGCCGTTGGCAGCATTGCCGTCGATCAGGGTGTTGGTCAGGGTGTTGATGCCGTTCCACTTGGTGCCGGTGGCCAGGTTGGTGCCGCCGTACGGGTCAACCGTGTGAGCGAAGTTGTTGCTCCAGTTGGCTTGGAAGTCAGCGCGGCCTTGGTAGTAGAACAGCCCGATGGGTGCGGCGGTGGCGCCGGCGGTGGCTGGGGCCGCGTACAGCAGGTTGTTGCGAGCGACCACGGTGGTCTGGGCGCGGGTGTTCAACAGGTCGATCAGCGGCACAGGCTGCAGTTCGAAGTAGTTGTTGTTGCGCCAGAAGGATTCGTTGTTGACGAACGAGGCCACGCGGTTGTTGTAGAAGAACAGGTTGCCTTCACGGGGCTGCTTGTTCGTGCCCATGCCGCCGTCACCGTGGCCCACGATGGCTTGCAGGTACTGGCGGGTGATCAGGATGTTGCTGTACACGAAGGCGTTAGCCACCAGCTTTTCACCGTGGGTGTCAACTTGGACGCTCTCGTGGTCGACGTTGGACTCGGGGTCACGCATCGCGATCAGGTCCGCGCCGCCTTCGATGTAGTTGTAGCGGAAGATGACGCCAGCCGAGCGTTCCTTGATGTTGTCGCCGTTGCTGCCGTTGACCGGAGGTGCGAAGTAGTTGTACTCGTAGATGGTGCCGATGCCTTCGGTGTACGAGTTGTGCTCGCTGAAGCTGCCGACGTTGCCGTTGCCATGGAAGTGGTTGCGGGCGATCAGCAGGTTGCGGGTCTGCAGCCATTCACCGCCGGTCGAGTTGGCGAACACGCCCAGGCCGTTGTCACCGATGTCGCACTTGGTGATGGCGACCTTTTCGGCGCCGTACATGGCGATGCCGGAAGAGAAATTGCCCCAGGCGCCGGTGCTGCCGGCCATGTTGGTGACCTTTTGGGGGGGGCGGGCGTTGCGGATCTTCAGGCCGGTGATGTGCAGGTAACCAGGCTTGTAGTTGCTGGAGCGGGTCACGACGCTGTTGCTCGGCGTCATGATGACGATCATGCCGGCGGTGTCCACGGCGGAGGGGGCTCCCGTGTTCTTGGGCATCACGGCGTTGGTGCCGTCGAGGATGGGCATTTCACCGTTGGGGCCGGCAACGCCCTGGATGGTGATCCATTTGTTGTGACGGCCGCGCGATGCCAGGTAGATGATGTTGTTGTAGGGCGTGGCGCGGTAGTTGATGTTGACGATGTCGCAAGGCAGCAGGGTCAGCCAAGGCACGGCTGCCGGCGTGGCGAATTCCTTGCCGTCACCCACTTCGAAGGTCTTGCCTTCGCCTGCGGCGCAAGCCGAGCGGCTGGGATAGACGGCCTGATAGTCCCAGTTCGTCGGGGTTTCGTAGTTGTTCCAGTCCGGTGCCGTGCGAACCACTGGAGTGGTGGTCGTGCTGCCGCTCGTCGGGGTGGTGGTCCCGGTGGTGGGCGTGGTCGTGGTGGTGGTCGTTGTGGGGGCTGTGGTGCCTGTCGAGGCCGTCTTGCGGCGCAGGCGTTCTGCCTCAGCGTCGGCCTCGGCTTGAGTCATGCCCTGAGACGTGGTGTTCTCGGTGCTCGGGTTGTCACCGCCGCCACCGCCGCCGCCACAAGCGGTCAGCACGACAACGGATGCCATCGAAGCCAGGAGGGCGGCGCGAGACAGGTGAGACGGGTGGTTGGGCATGAAGGACTCTCGAATGAAGTGCGTTGCTGAGTGCCGGAGCGGATTTGGAACCGCTAGGCCCCTTGCGATGAGCTGACCGGGATTTCGGTTGCCAGTGAGGTCATTCTCAAAGTTGCGGCAAGCACTGGGGTGTGAGTCTGTCACAGATAGGAAGTAACGGACCGTAAGAATTGCTTTGGATTTTCGAGGGGGCCATTCACGCAAAAGCCCCTTGAAGGCTGGGTTAGCGGGTCAGTGAGCGACACACGTGCAATGTTTCTCGGGCGACATCGTCCCAGGTCCGTGACATGTTTCTGGAAATCGCGGGGCGATCCCACGCCTTTTTCAGGGTTTGGTCCAGGGCCTCGATCAGGGCATTTGTATCTCGCGCAGGAATCAGGCAGCCATTGTCGGTTGTGACGATTTCGGGGATCCCGCCAACGCGGGTCGCGACAACGGGACAGCCGCACGCCAGGGCCTCCACCAGCACGTTGGGGTAGCCTTCGCTCCAGCTGGGCAAGGTCAGGACGTCGGCCGCATTGATGTATTGGGCCACTTTCTGTGGCAGTTGCCCCCCAGCCAGGACGATCCTGTCTTGCTGCCCATTGGCAGCGATGAGCCCGCGCAAGGTGTCAAGGTAGGGGCCATCGCCGATCAGGATGGTGCGCAAATCAGGATGCGTTTGACGCAGTTTCGTGGCGCTTGCCACCAGTTCGCCCAGGCCCTTGGCCTCAATCAATCGGCCGACATAAATCACGACGGGTGCATCGGGGGGCAGGCCCAGCGCTTCGCGGCAGTTGTTTCGGTCCTGAGGGTGAAAAACCGCGGTGTTGATGCCATTGACCACGGTGGCGCATTGCTCGGGCGAGACGCCGAAGGTGTCGATGGCGTGCCTCGTCATGGCCTGACTGACGAAGACGATCCTGTCGGCGGCTTGCAGCGTTCTGCGGGTGAGCCAGGCGTTGATGCCATGTCGGTCGTTGATGTCGGTGCCCAGCGCGCCGATGACCACGGGTTTGCCGAGCTTGCGTCCCACGTATTCGGCGCCGGCACCTTCAGGGTATGTCCAATATCCAATCAGGACATCGGGGGCATATTCAGCAACCCGTTTCAGCAGGGACATTCCTGATGCCACGCCATTTGTCACCCGAGAAATCAGGGGCAGGGCAGGGTAGGTCACGGTTTCGATGTCGATGCCTGGCAGGGAATATGCGTCTGCCATGACAACCGATTTGTGTCGGCTGGGTTGCAGCCAGGTCGCTTGGGGATACTGGGCCTGTGTGAGGAAAACCCGGACGTCCGCCTGTCTGGCCAGGGCGCGGGTGGTCTCATAGATGAAACGCCCGCGGGTCATGTCCTCGGGCACGGGCAGGATGGGGGTGATGACGGCGATGCGGGTCATGCGGTCGGGCGTTGGTTCTGCACGATGCGCTGGCGCAAGGGTTCCTCGAACCAGCGGAAGGACAGGTGGGCGACGATGGCCACAGCCACCATCGACACGGCAATGGCCACGTCGGTGTGCAGCCCGAGCCGCGTCAGGATGTTTCGAACGGGGTGCAACACCATGGGGTGGAAAAGGTAGATGCCGTAGGAAATGCGGCCGATCCAGGCCAGCCCTTCGGCATTGAGCAACCTGGATGTGCGCGTGCCTGGCTGGTTGGCTGCCAGGATGACGAGTGGCAAGGCCAGGGTCACCAGCAGGGATTCGATGGAAAAACCAACTGCGTATTTCAGGACATTGCTGCCTCGAAACACGTTGAAGCTCAGGATCACGAGGCCCAGGCTTGCCAGAAGGGCCCAGTGCCGTGCCGGCACGCGAGCAAACCCTTGGCGAACCCGCTCCGAGGCGACGGCGCAGGCCAGCAGGCCACCGATCGCCAGTTGGTCCCCGCGGGTTTCCAGGGCTCGGTACAGGTATTCATCGGAGGCACCCGCGGCGACCCAGGCGAGCCGGCAGCCAATGAGCGCCAGGGTCAGGGCGAGCACGCCGTGCCAGGTCACCTTGATGTACCGGTGGATCAGCAGCAGGCCCAAAGGCCAGAGCATGTAGAACTGTTCCTCGACCGCCAGCGACCAGCAATGGGAGAGGTAGTGCGAAGCAGCCCCCGTGAACGCCTGGTAGTAGTTCACCACGTAGGTGCTGCTGCTCCAGATCGCGCCCCAGGGAACAGGACGGTGTGCCAGGGTCAGCAGCACGAGGCCAACCAGCACGTAGACGTAGAAGACCGGCAGCAGGCGCGCGGCCCGGCGCAGGTAAAAACGCCCCAGGTCGATGTCGCCACGTTGGCGCAGTTCGGCCAGCAACCCGCGCGTGATGAGGAAGCCGCTGAGCACGAAGAAGAGCATCACCCCGAAGCCGCCGTCGAACAGCGGCAGGCCGAAGGGGCCTGACCAGCCCGAGTGGTCGGCCAGCACCAGGAAGACGGCCAGGGCGCGCAGGGCGTCCAGGCCGGGGATGCGTGGCTGAGACAGGGCAGCCTGCAGCGCGTCGGGGTGGGGGGCTGGGTGGGGTTTGCGCACGGATGGGCCTCACCGGCGCGAGGCCGAGTCGTCGTACAGGCGGTCGTACTGGGTGCACAGCGCGGACAAGGACGCGTGTTCCTGCACCCACTGGCGTGCTTGACGCCCGAGTGATTCGCGCAAGGTGGCACTGCCCACCAGGTCGAGCAGCGCAGCGCGCAAGGCAGACGCGTCCTGGACGTCGAAGAGCCTGCCGGTCACGCCCTCCTGAATGACTTCCACGTTGCCTCCGACGCGGCTGGCCAGAGCGGGCAGCCCGGTGGCGCAGGCTTCGAGCAGTGCGATCGAGACGCCCTCGGTGAACGATGGCAGGGCGAAGACATCGAGGCCTGGCAGCAGCCGCGAAACATCGGACCGGATGCCGGCCAGCAGGACGCGGTCTCCCAGATCGAGCTCACTGATCAGTTGCTCGATCTGCTTGCGCAGGGGCCCCTCGCCGATCAGCACGAGCCGGGCCTTGGGGTGTGCAGACAGCACCGCCGGCCATTGGCGGATCAGGCCAAGGTGGTTCTTGAGTTCGACCAGGCGTCCCACGCAGCCGACGACGACCTCGTCATCGGACAGGCCCAGCGCCTGGCGCGCGGACGCCCTGCGTTCGGGCGTGATGCCGAAGTCTTCGACCGGCACGGCGTTGAGCAGGGTCATGGCCTTGCGTGGGGGCACGTAGCCGTCGCGCGTGAACCGCTCGTGCACCTGTTGCCCGACCATGGCCACGCCCTGAGTGCGCAGGATCGACCACTTGAAGAGCCAGCGCAGGCGCCGGTTGCTCAGCCTGGTGCCCATGTCATGACAGGTGACGACTTGGGTGGGGCGTTGCCGCATGCCGATCAGGGCGGCCGCAGCGTAATAGCTGGGCACGAAATTGTGGGCGTGGACGGTGTCGATGTGGTGGTCTCGAACTGCCTGGCGCAACGCCTGCAAGACCTGCAGGTCCAGCGTGCCTTGCTTGTTGCCCTCGATCACGGGGACGCCCTCTGCCCTCAGCTCATCGATGAAGCCACCCGTCTGGTTGATGCTGAACACCGCCACGTGGTGACCGCGGCGCAGCTGGGCCACCGCCAGATCGCGCACCAGGCGCTCGAGTCCGCCTCTTTCCAGCGAATCGACCACATGCAGGATGCCGCGCCTGCTCGGGGCCACTGGTTGGTGGGTGGAGGTGGTTGCGCTCATCTGGCGGGTGTGCGGGGTGCTTCAGCGGCCCAGCAGGATGTTGTTGACGTTGACCAGCACGTAGAAGAACAGGATGGTGCCGATGGCCCAGAAGAAGGTGCGCGAGCGCCAGGGCAGGGTGGCCGCCAGCGCGACGCCCTGTGGCGTGCCCTGCAGTTGCTTGCACACTGCGTTCCAGATGCCGATGCTGATCACGAGCAGGATGAACAGCTGAGGCTCGAACGCGCGTGAAAGGAACATGCTGCAAACGAAGAACCCGATGAAGGACATCTTGGCCCGGGTGGCCCAAAGCTGCTCATCGGTGCCTGGCAATGCGGCATCGGCCGCTCGGCTGAGTTGCGTGAACACCATCAGCACCAGCCCCAGCCAGACCCAATAGCCCAGCAGACCCAGCTCCCCGAAGCAGACCACCAGGGTGTTGTGCGCGGTGTGGGTGTGGTGGTCGCTGAAGCGGTGATAACCGACCCCGGCCACGGGGTGGTAGGTCAGCATGTTCAGGCCTTGGGCCCAGGCTTCGATGCGCCCGCCTGCGGATTCGTCCTTGGAGGAGACGGCCCGTCCACCGGTGAAGTTCAGTGCCATCGCACCCACGAAGATGCCGACGACCAGGCCAGCGGTCAGCACGTTGCCCAGTCTCTTGCGCACCGTCAGGAAAAAGAGCGAGCTCAGGCCCAGCAGGGCGCCCCGAGAGCGCGTCAGGTAGATGGTGTAGAGCAGGAGGGTGACTGTTGGCGCGATGACCAGGAGGGTGCGCATGGCGTGTCCGGGCCGCCAGAACGTCAGCAGCAGCGGCAGGAAGCACACCATGGTCTGGGCGTAGTCGTTGGGGTCGCCCAGAAAGCCCACGGAGCGGATGCGCCAGAGGTAGCGACCAGAGGTGTCGAGCGCGGGGATGTCGTTGCTTTCGATCACGGCCGCGAACCCGCTGTCCGGACCGGTGCCGTTTTCCTTCATGGTCAGGGTGTCGACCATGAAGCCGGTGTGATAGCAGGCGACGCTCATGATGCCCAGGATGGCCAGGCAGCCGATGATGGTGGCCGCCGTCCGCTTGACCCGGTCCATGCTGGTGAGGTTCATGCCCGAGATGAAGAACAGCATCGGCGTGGGCAGGAAGGCGATCAGGGAACCGATGGCGTCGCCGAACCCGGCCGCCAGCAGGGACGACAGGAACACCATGCCGATGATCCCCCACATCAGCCGCTGGTGCTGCTTGCTGAGCGCGCTGCCGCCTTGCTTCTTGAGGTCGATGATGGACAGGCCCAGCACGATCAGCATGAGCAGCAGCATCGGCCGCAGCGGGGCCAGTTGCGGCGCGAAGAGCTCGAAGACGCGCAGGTACGACAGCGCGATCAGCAGCAGGTACAGCTTGAACGTCATGGCGCTTTCGCCGTGGATCGCGCTGGCGAGCCGTGCAGGCGCTCTTTCAGGCGCAGGAAAGGCTGCTCGACGAACCGGTACG
This sequence comes from uncultured Aquabacterium sp., assembly GCA_964373965.1. Classification (GTDB taxonomy): domain Bacteria; phylum Pseudomonadota; class Gammaproteobacteria; order Burkholderiales; family Burkholderiaceae_C; genus Aquabacterium. The sequence continues at coordinate 155,599 of CAYJXE010000003.1, forward strand.
ACAACCAGGCGGCGCCGAAGCTCAGCAGCAGGTTCAGCGGGAAGCGCGTTTCCCAGCTGTCAACCAGGAAGTACAGGAAGGGCTCTTGCCAAAGGTAGAGCGAGTAGCTCATGGCGCCAATCAGGGCCACTGGCTTGAGGTTGGCGATGCGGCCGGCCCATGAGCCTGGCGTGCGCACCAGGTGCTGCAAGATGATGATGATGCCCAGGTTGCTGAGGAACTGGCCACCGATGAATGCGAACGGCCGCGACACCAGCGCCGAGGCGTACGCCGCACCAATGAGCAGGCCGCCCAGGGCCAAGGGCGCCATCGGGTGCATCAGGAATGCCTTGATGCGCGGCATGGCGCTCAGCTTGGCGTGGAGCATGGCCGCCAGGCAGCCCATGGCCAGGGCGTCTGCGATGGCCTGGAACTCGCGGTTGAAGGCTATCTCGGGCGCGTCGGTCCACAGGTGCATGGCCAGTCGGATGAGCGGGCACAGCACGATCGCAACAGCGGCCACGATCAGGCTGCGGCTGAGCCCGGCGATCACCAGCACGAAGGGCCACAGCAGGTAGAACTGCTCTTCAACCGACAGCGACCACAGGTGGTTGTAGTACCAGTTGTAGTCGTGGTTGTAGTTGGCGGTGAAGGTCAGCGCGTGCAGGAGGTGCCGCATGGGCGCTTCTCCGTCCTGCGCGCGGGTGGGCACGCTCAGCGACAGATCGATCCAGCCGAGCTGGAAGGCCAGCCAGATCAGGCCGATGTAGACGAAGGCCGCCGGCAGGATTCGGTAGGCGCGTCGCAGGTAGAACTGACCGAGGTCGATGCGACCCGTGCGCGCATGTTCGCGCAGCAGCAAGGTGGTGATCAGGAAGCCCGAGATCAGGAAGAAGAACCGCACCCCGATGTTGCCCAGAGAGGTGATGGCCGGTTTGTCCAACCACAGCGGGGCGCCGTGCGTGGCCGCGACGTGCCCGATCAGGACCAGCAAAACGGAGAAGGCGCGCAAGCCGTCCAGCGAGGGGATGTGCCCGCTCAGGTCAGGGGGAACGATCGCCCAGCGCTGGCGGGTCATGGCCGCGCCTCCTGCGCAGGCCTTGCCAGGATGGCGGCGCTGAGTTGCTGGGCCAGCAAACGTGCGCCTTCATCGGTGAAGTGCACGAAGTCGGCGTAGTGCTCGGGCCCCGGCGGCACAGCCTTGCGGATGTCGACCAGGATGGCTTGTGGCTCGCTGAGTGCCACGCGCTGCACGACCTGGTTGGCGCGCGCTTCCATGTCGATGAAGCCAGCCTCCGACAGGTCGGGGTAGAAGCGCCGCCAGGCCACCAGCATCGGGCGGTTTTCCGGGGTGATCTGGTCGCCGAAGTAATTGCCGTGGGTCACCAGGACCGGGGTGGCACCGGCTCGGCGAGCTCGCTCGACCACGCAGCGCAAGTCCTTCTCGAAAGCCTGCATGGCAACGTCCGGCAGGCGGTCGATGACCTGGGCATCGCGCGTGGCCCGCCAGATGCCGAACTCCTTGAGCGCGGTCATCAGGGGCTCGGGCATCACCTGCTTGGCCACGAGCTCGACCTTGCCCTTGAGGCGCGCGCGCGGCGAGTCCTGGGTGCTCAGCTGGCTCGGCCAGGTGGCCGGCTCGTCGCAGAAGGGCTTGTCCACGCCGATGTAGGCCGCCGGCGTCGGGTAGACGATGAGGTGGCTGGCGGGCGCCTGCTGAAGGATGCGCTCGAGGTAGCCCATGCGGCCGATGCGAAGCCCGGGCACGGCCGCGTTGAGCACGTTGTAGGTGCCGGGTTGGGCGGCGTCGAGCAGGCGGGCCAGCTGGCGCGGGTACTCCTGATCGGGGCCCTCGTAGATGCCGAAGGACTCGGACGCCCCGTAGACCAGGATGTTGCGCCGCCCCTCGATGGGCTCGGGCCCGCGAAAGCCCAGGCTGTTCATCTGCCACTTGCCGAAGTGGGCGCCCGGCTTGCCGGCCTTGACGCCCGGGGCGCTCACGAAGACGGTGTCGATGTCGTGGTTGCCGGCCAGCGGTGCACCCTCGCGCACCCAGTCATCCAGGCGCGCCAGGGCCTCCAGCGTCAGCAGGAAGATCAGGCTGTAGGCCACCCAGCGGGCCACGGATCGCATGCTCATGACTCAGAACTGGAAGTAGACGAAAGACTGGGGCGTGCCGCCCAGGAAGACCGCCGCATAGAACATGCCGGCATACAGCACGGGCTTGAGCCAGCCGGGGATGATGGGCAGGCGCATGAACTGGAGCTCGCCACTGCGCCACTGCAGCCATTGCACGATGACCAGGGGCAGGGCGTAGAGGCCGATCGTTTGCAGGCTGCCCGTGTCCAGCCCTTCAAGGGGATTGCTCAGGGCGCTGCTCATGCCCAGCACCTGGTCCAAAGACGTGGCCCGAAACAGCAGCCAGCCATAGCAGGTCATCACGAACATGCTGGCGATGTGCAGCGTCAGCCATAGCGCGCGGGGCAGGGGGATCGCCTGCTCGCAACGGTCCAGGTAGGGGCTCAGGTAGCGGTGGATGCAAAGCAGCGCGCCGTGGTAGAAGCCCCAGAGCACGAAGTTCCAGGCCGCGCCGTGCCACAGGCCGCCCAGCACCATCGTGATCATCAGGTTGCGGTACGTGAAGAAAGCGCCGCCGCGATTGCCGCCCAGGGACTTGTAGAGGTAGTCGCGCAGCCACTGCGACAGGCTGATGTGCCAGCGCCGCCAGAAGTCGGACGGGTTGGTCGCGAAGTAGGGCAGGTTGAAGTTCAGCGTGAACTCGAAACCCATGATCTTGGCGATGCCGCGCGCGATGTCTGTGTAGCCCGAGAAGTCGCCGTAGATCTGGAAGGTGAAGGCCAGCACGCCCACCAGCACCTCGCCTCCGGTCGGATCGGGTTTGCTGAACACCTGGTCGGCGATGGGCGCCAGGTTGTCGGCCAGGAACACCTTCTTGAAAAAGCCCCACATGATCAGGTGCAGGCCGTCCTCCCACTGCTGGCGCGTGGTTTGGCGGGGCAGCAGCACTTGAGGCAGCAAGGTGGAGGCGCGCTGGATCGGGCCTGCCACCAGGTGCGGGAAGTACAGCACGCCCAGGAAGAAATCCCAGAAGGTGCCCGAGGGGTGCAGCTCGCCCCGGTAGACGTCGATGGTGTAGGACAGGGCCTGGAAGGTGTAGAACGAGATCGCCACCGGCAGCACGATGTTGAGCGTGTGCACGGACACCTCGAAACCCAGCGCGGTCAGCACCGCCGAGGTCGATTCGATGAAGAAGTTGCAGTACTTGAAAAAGCCCAGCAGGCACAGGTTCGAGACCACGCTGATCCAGACCAGGCGCTTGCGTTCGGCTTGCGGCCCCTTGGCCTTGTGCGAGGCCTCCAGCTTGCCCGCAATCCAGTAGTCCAGGCCGGTGGTGCACAGCAGCGGCAGCAGGAAGCGCCAGTCCCAGCTCGCATAAAAGAAGCAGCTGGCCAGCACCAGGAAGGTGTTTTGCTGCTTGTGAGGCAGCAGGTAGTACACGATCAGGACGATCGGCAGGAAGAGAAAGAGGAACTCGACGGAGTTGAACAGCATCGCGTGCTCCGTGGGTCAGCGGGCCGTGCGGCGCCAGGTCCCCTGCTGGGTGCCACGCGCGTAACGGATCGAAGCCAACAGGAAGGCCCAGTTCAGGGCGAAAAAGAAGGTGGGCAGCTTGGCGATGCGTGGCAGCGCCGCGCCAGCGCTGCTGCGCCGGTACCACCACGACACCATGGCATAGCCCAGCACCTGCAGCGCGGCCCAGGCTTGCCAAAGGTGTTGATTCGGGCTGGGCAGGGCCGACAACGCCAAGCTGGCCAGCAAAGCCGCCAGCAGCAGGTGGGGGGTCAGCCAGCGCAGCACCTTGTGCGACACGTACGCGAAGCGGGTGGCCCCGCTGGTGCGCGTCAGGAACTCGGGGTGCTCGAACAGCGCCTGGAAGTTGCCCACCCCGATGCGCAGGCGCCGGTGGTGTTCTTCCGAGATGTTCTCGGGCGTGTCCTCTTCGGCCCAGGCCGATGGGTCGTAGGCCATGCGCTTGCCGCTGGCGCTCACGTGCATGCCGATGAGGAAGTCGTCGCAGATGGCGTTGCTTGCCAGCTCGGGCCACAGCTCACGGCGCACCGCGTAGATGGCGCCATTGGCGCCCAGCAGCCCGCCGATGCGGCCCTCGAAGAACTTGAGCACCTGCTCGATGCGCCAATACAGGCTGTCCTGGTTTTGACCGGCGTTGCCTAGCAGTCGCAACTCGCCGCTGACGCCGCCCACATCGGGGTCGTTGAACCAGCTCACCAGGCGCCGGACGGCCTGGCGGTCGAAGAAGGTGTTGGCGTCGGAGAAAACCACGATGGTGGCGCTGACCCGCCCGCGCAGGTCGTTGAGCACGTTGGCCTTGCCGCGGTTGGCTTCGAAGATGTGGGCTTTCAGGCGAGGGTCATCGATGCTGCGCAGGATCTCGGCGGTTCGGTCTCGGCTGCCGTCCGAGCCGATGTGGATGCTCAGTTTGTCAGACGGGTAGTCCTGCTCGAGCAGGTTCATGACGCGGGCGTGGATGTGGCGCTCTTCGTTGTAGGCGGCGATCACCACGGCGACGTCGGGCCATTGGGTGGGCTCGTTGGCGTTGGCCTGGCGCCGGCGCTCGGTCTTGCCCAGCACGAAGCTCAGGTCGCGCTTGAGCTGGTGCAACGCGGCAACCAGGGCCAGCAGCACCGGGTAGCCGGCGTAGCTGTACACCACGAGGGCCCAGCCCCCGAGTGCGATGCCAACCAGGGTCAGCGTCGCCGCATTCATGCGCCCACCCGTGGGGCGTAAGCCGGACGGGGGATCACGTGATCACGGTAGGCGTTGGGGTCTCCAGTGAGGCCCTGCTCGGCCGCCTTGACGATGTTGTACATCTCCCGCGCGCTCACGTAGTGCAGCTTCCAGTCGCGGCCGCAGTTGTACTTCGTCTCCATGTAGGTGAAGCAGTCGTCCATGGCCGGGCCCAGCAGCGTGGGCATGTCCGGCTCTTGCGTGCCGTGGGTGTGCACCTTGACGAAGATCCACTCGGGGCGGCCCTTGACGTGGATGCCGGTCTCGACCCAAGCATCGACGCGCTGGCGCGTGGGCGGGTTGTTGGTGCGCACGTCGCTGTTTTCGATGCGCGGGATCAGACCCAGCTTGCGCTTTTTGAAGTCGAAGGTCAGCGGGCCTTGCAGGATCATGAGGTCGCCACTTGGCGGTGTACCCACCCGCACCGGGATGCCGTGGTCGTGCGAACGTGGGCGATCCGGGTCGTCCTTGGCGTAGTAGATCTGGTTGATCGTGACCGTCTGGCAGGGGTTGGGCGCGGCCGGCAGGGTGTAGTCGGCGTAGCAACCTTCTTCGCGCAGGATGATGAGTTCGTTGTTGACGCCGCAGCCGGTGCCGTCGGGGTGGGCGTTGTCCAGGGCCCAGTTGCCGTGGATGAAGGCCCAGCGGGCCTGGCCTGTCACGGGGTCAACGGGCAGGGCGTCGTGGCGGTCGATCAGGGTGCGGGTGAAGCGTTGCAGCTTCTCGCGCAGGCCGGCTTCGGTGTCGTCCTCGTGGTGGAGGTGGATCTCGATCTCGCCCAGGCGCATGCGGCACAGGTCGACGATGTCGTCGAGGTGCTCGGGGCGGTATTCCTCTTCGGGGTAGAAGAAGGTGTGCACCGGTGGGAAGCCGTCGGCGTCGCGGTGCTTGGCGCACAACTCGGGGTAGCGCTGTTTCCACTCCAGCACGCGCTTGCGTTCAACCTCGTAAGTGGGCCGGGCCCAGGCGGGCTCGTAGTGGTCGACGAAGCAGAACATCAGGTGGCGCGTGACGCCTTGCGGGGCGGGTTCGCGCCAGTCCTGTTTCAGCCAGGAGCGGAACCAGATGCCGATGTGGCGGTTGCGGACTTCTCGCGCCAGAACGGCGACTGCGGCCAGGAACACCGCTGCAACCAGACCCAATCCCCAGTAGATGTGCATGTTCAATCGCGGCAGACTCAAAAGGTGGCAATGAACGCGGGTGCATCGCCGTGCGGACCGATGCGCGCGGGCCATGCCCTTTTGCCGCAGGATGGCGGCGGCCCGTGGACACGGGGAGTGCGCGGATGATAGCGGAGATTGCCTGGGGGGCAGACCGTATGATTGAGGGGGAAAACGGTCCACAACCCGGCAATACAACACATGATCAAGCGAGTTCTGTATCACCACCGCACCCAGGGCAAGGCAGTCGAGGGCGTTCACATCCGTGGCATCACGGACGCCTTGCGGGCCGACGGCACCGTGGTGGATGTGTTGTCTTTGCCAGGGGCCGACCCTTACTCGTCGCCCAAGACCCTGTCGCCGACCAAACAGGCCAAGTGGTGGATGAAGCTGGTCAGCCGCCTGCCCGAGCCCTTGTTCGAGCTGGTCGAGCTGGCCTACAACCTGGTGGCGGCTTACCGGGTGGGCCGTTACCTGCTCAAGCACCGCGACACCGAGCTCATCTACGAGCGCTACTCGCTGTTCATGTTCGCCCCGACCCTGATCGCTCGCTGGTTCGGCGTGCCCATGATCCTGGAGATCAACGACTCGGCAACCGTCTACCGCGTGCGACCGCTGTCCTTGTCTCGCCTGGCCATCTGGCTGGAGCGCTGGACCGTTCAGCGCGCCGACGGCCTGGTGTTCGTGTCGTCGGTGTTCCGCGACCGACTGGTCAAGGCCCACGGCTGGATGGCGCCCGCCATCGTCTCGCCCAACGCGGCGAACCTGTCGCAGTTCTCCTTCACGCCCGAGCAGCGTGAGACGGCCCGCCGCAAGTGGGGCCTGGAGGGCGCGACCGTCTGCGGCTACCTCGGCGCGTTCCTGCCCTGGCATGCCATCGACCAGTTCGTCTACCGCATCGCCGACCGGCTCAAGAGCGAGCCGCAGTTGAAGTTGCTGTTGATTGGCGACGGCATCACCTCGGACGAGGTGCGCCGCTTCGTCAACGAAAAGGGCTTGCAGGCGCAGGTGATCCTGACCGGGCGGGTGGCTCACGAAGAGGTGCCTGGTTTGTTGGCCGCCATGGACCTGGCCGTGCTGCCCAGCGCAGGTGACTACACGTCACCCGTCAAGCTGTTCGAATTCATGGCCTGCGGCATCGCGCCGATCGCTCCGGACTTCGAGCCCATCAAGGAGGTGCTCAAGGTCGATGAGACGGGTTGGGTGTTCCGAGCCGGAGACCTCGATCACGCTGTCGCCTGCGTGCTTGAGCGCGCACGCCAGCCTGCCGAGTTGGCTCGGGTGGGGGCGGCGGCCCGCGAGTACATCGGCCGTGAGCGTCAGTGGTGCCACAACACGCGCCAACTCGAAGCCTTCCTGAGGGACATCCAGTCTGGCAAAGCGCTGCCGTGCCAGGCGCGGTCCTGAAGCGTCCTTGACGCAGGGCCACGCAAGCGGGTGATCAGCTCGCCAGCTTGCGGCGGCTGCCGAGATGTTCGCGCAGCCAGTTCGGCACGCAGGCCTTGGCCATCAGGGGCCACGATGCGCTGGCCGGGCCATGCTTTCGAGCCTGCCAGGCGGCTTGCCATGCCTGGCGGTTCTCGCCAATCCAGAGGTGGCTGCGAGCCAGGTCGAGGTAGAGCTTGTGATAAGCCTGCTCGATGCGCTGTGTGCCGATCACCCCGCGGGCTTGAGGGTGGCTGGCCAGGAAACGGTCGTAGACCTTGAGCAACTGGTGGTAACCGGCCACGCTGTCGTCGCCCAGGCTGCCGGGCACGGGGCGTTTGTAGACAAGCGCCTGCGTCATCTTGATCACCAGTGGGTGACGCACCAGCACGCGCAGGTAGAAATCCACGTCTTCGGCGATGCGCAGGCGGGTGTCAAAGCCACCGGCCTCCTCGAAGGCCGAGCGCCGCACCATCACCGTCGAGGTGGTCAGATATGGCACCAGGAAACTGCTGTGGAAGTCGGGGATCAGTTCGTGCGGCGCGTGGGGGCTGGGGGTGCCGCGCTGGATTTCGGTTTGCCGTGCAGGGTCACTCACCGCCTCGGTGCGGCAAAAGACGCTGCCGGGGTGCTGACGCAAGGCTTCCACCTGTTGGCGCAATTTGTCCGGGTGCCAGAGGTCATCGGAGTCCAGGAAGGCCAGAAACTCGCCGCGTGCGTTCGCCGCGCCGGTGTTGCGCGCAGCTGAGACGCCGGCGTTTTTCTGATGCACGTAGCGCACCGACGCAAAACCCTGAACCACCTCGGCCGTGTTGTCCTTGGAGCCGTCGTCCACCACGATGACCTCGATGTCGGCAAGTGTTTGGCCAAGGGCCGAAGTCAGTGTCTCCGCGATGTAGCTGGCCGCGTTGTAAGCCGGGATGATGACGCTGACGATGGGCATGTGCGCAGGGGGTGGTCGGGTGGCGCGCGGAATTTAGCATGCAGCCGGCCTGCCGTGAATGGCGGGGCGCTGCGATACGATCCGGGCATTCATTTTGCGCGCGCCGTTGTCATGCGCCCCGTGTTTTTGGGGGCGTCATGCGATCGCACCAACAGACGACCGAAGACTGGAGCCAGACATGACCACACCTTTTGCCACCTGCGACCTGTGTGACGAGCACAAGAACAACACCGACGGCGACTTCCGGGTTTTGCCGCCAGTCTTCAAGGACTACGGCCGCCGGATCAAGTTTTCGGGCCAGGTCAGCACCGTGAAGTGTTTCGAGGACAACACCCTGGTCAAGGCGGCGGTGGACTCGCCTGGCAATGGACGCGTGCTCGTGGTTGACGGTGGCGCTTCACTGCGCCGAGCGCTGGTTGGGGGCAACCTGGGCAAGGCCGCCGCCAAGAACGGCTGGGCTGGTGTGGTCGTGGATGGTTGCGTGCGTGATTCCGCTGAGTTGGCCGAGTGCGATGTGGGCATCCGAGCGCTGGCTTTGATGCCGTTGCCCACTGAAAAGCGCCAGGAGGGCCAAAGCGATGTGGCTGTTCAGGTTCAGGGCGTCTGGGTGCGTCCGGGTGACTGGCTCTACGCAGACGAGGACGGGATCGTGGTGGCCTCGCGGCCACTGATCTGACCTCTGCCGGGCTTCTTCAGCGGATCAACTCCAGGAGACGGTCAAGGCCGCCCTCCTGGATGGACACCATGGCCTGCTCGCGCACCTTGGGTTTGGCGTGGTAGGCCACGCTGAGTCCGGCTGCGCCCATCATGGGCAGGTCATTGGCGCCGTCGCCCACAGCGATCGCCGCCGAACTGGGGCATCCCAGGCGGGCGCACAGCGAGATCAGGTGCAGCCTCTTGGCTTCGCCATCGACGATGTCGCCGACGACCTCGCCGGTCAGCAAGCCGCCTTCAATGGCCAGCACGTTGGCGTGTGCTTCGTGCATGCCCAGGCGCGCTTTCACGCGATCGGCAAAAAAGGTGAAGCCACCCGAGACCAGCATGGTTTGCAGGCCGGCTTCTTTGGCTGCCTGCATCAGGGTCTGGGCGCCAGGGTTCAATCGCAGCCGCTCTTCGTATACCTGCTCCAGGCTTTCAGCCGGCACACCTTTGAGCAGGGCCACGCGCCTGCGCAGGCTGTCCTTGAAGTCGGTGATTTCTCCGCGCATCGCAGCTTCGGTGATGGCGGCCACCTCGGCCTTCTTGCCAACAGCATCGGCGATCTCATCGATGCACTCGATGTTGATCAGTGTGGAGTCCATGTCAAAGGCAATGGCCTTGAACGAGGACCAGTTCAGCGGAGGCGTGATGCCCTGGATGGCCAGGCCAGGTGAGTGAAAGCAGGTGGACATGAAAAGAGAAATCGGTGCGCGAGGGCTGTGATTATCACAGCGCCACGGGCACCGATTAGCAGGGGGCGAGGAGGATCAGGCTTGTTGGCGACGGCGGCGTGCGGCCACGGCACCCACAACGGCCAGGCCCAAGCCGGCCATGGCGACGCTGCTGGGTTCAGGCACGTCGGTCACGTTGAACGCCACTTCGCCCACGCTGCAGCCCACCCAGGTGCTGCTGGACGGGCACTGGCTGGCTTCGAGCTTGATGTAGCGCGTGGCAATGGCGTCCCAGTTGAACACGTCGGCGCCGTAGTCTTGGCCGGAAGCGTTGTCGGTGGGGGACAGGCTGCTGCCGAGGGTGGTCCAGGTGATGCCGTCGACCGAGCCCAGGATGTTGAGCTTGCCGATGCCATTGCCGTCTTCGTTCCACAGCGCCAGGCCTTGGGTGAAGCGCACTTCGCCCAGGTCGTAAGACACGCTGGCGGTGGAGGTGCCGAAGTTCGAGAACCACTCGTAGTAGTAGGTGGTGCCTGCGTCTTCAACGCTGTAGTCCCACACGTGCAGCGGGTTGCTGGCGATGTAGGTGTCGAAGTCGGTCACGCCGCTCACGTAGTCGGTGATCAGGCCATATTGGTCGTACGTGCTGGAGATGGCGCCAATGCCGGGTGCACCGGAGACAATCTTGGCAGATTGGGCGCCGACGACCACGCCGGCTTGGGCCGACGAAAGGGCGACTGCGGACAGGGCGGCTGCGATGGCAAGCTTTTGGATCATGGTTTGCTCCGGTTTTGGGGAACCTCTCCCCTGGGGCGTTTTCAGTTAATCGGAACGTTACTGTGAATACCTCACACTTGACAACCCCTTGTTCCCGGGCCTGTGGCCTGCGTTCAACCCTTTGCCAGGAGTTTTGCCATGTCCCGTGAGTCGATCAGACCATCCGGTGCAGTGGCGCAGCATTTCATCGACCTGATGGATCGCTTCGCTGCGGTGCGCGCACGCGCGATGTTCGGGGGGCATGGCTTGTATCGCGATGGCGTCATGTTTGCGCTTTTGGCAAACGGGGTGCTTTATCTCAAGGTGGACGATCAAAACCGTGCGGTTTTCACGAAATGCAATTTGCGGCCTTTTTCATTTGCCGCCAAGGGGCGCACGGTGCAACTGAGTTATCACGAGGCGCCGCCTCAAGCACTGGAGGATCCTGCTGAGATGGCCGAGTGGTGCGCATTGGCCTGGCAAGCGGCGCTCAGGGCCCGGGATCAGCCCCGAAACAAGCGGGGCGGCAAGTTGCTGGCGAAGTTGGCCGCCTCCGAGGCCGTGCCTGGCGTGGCCGAGGCAGGTCGCACGGACAAGCGCGACAGCGCCGCGGCATCACCTGTGCCTCTCAACCAATTGCCCAACCTGGGGCCGCGCAGCGTGGCCGCGTTGGCGACTGCGGGCATCACCAGCCTGGATGGCTTGCGGGAACTCGGTGCGGTGAGGGCGTACGTGCGCACGCGCGAGGTTTGTCCGGGCGTGAGCCTGAACCTGTTGTGGGCCCTGGAGGGGGCGCTGACCGACCGGCCCTGGCAGGAGGTGGCCGCGGCCGATCGCGCCAGCCTCTTGATGGCGCTGGAGGATGTGCAGCGCCAGGGTTGATCTGCGTGCTCAGGCTTTGAGCGGCTGCCCGAGTTGCTTGAGCAGGTCGCGCACGTACTGGGCGCGGTCTTTCGGGTCTTTCAACTCCTTCTCGATGCGCAGCTTGTCGTTGCCGGCCAGCTTGATGTGGCGGTTCTTCTGCACCAACTCGATGATGCGCATCGGGTCGATGGGCGGGTTGGGGCGGAAGGTCACGTTGATGATGCCGGGAGCGGCGTCGATCTTGATGACGCCAAAGGGTTTGGCCTGCACGCGCAGCTTGTGGGTGTCGAACAGGGCCTGGGCTTGAGGCGGCAGCTTGCCGAAGCGGTCGACCAGCTCTTCGAGCATGCCTTCGATCTTGTCGGCCGAGTCGGCGGTGGCCAGGCGCTTGTACAGGCTCAGGCGCACGTGCACGTCGCCGCAGTAGGCGTCGGGCAGCAGGGCGGGGGCGTGCAGGTTGATGTCGGTGTTGCTGCCGAACAGGCCCGAGGGCGATAGCAGGTCGGGTTCTTTGCCGGATTTGAGTGCGCGCACGGCTTCGGCCAGCATCTCGTTGTAGAGCTGGAAGCCAACCTCCATCATGTTGCCGCTCTGGTTGTCGCCCAGCACTTCGCCGGCGCCGCGGATTTCCAGGTCGTGCATGGCCAGGTAGAAGCCCGAGCCCAGCTCTTCCATGTTCTGGATGGCGTCCAGGCGTTGGGCCGCCTGCTTGGTCAGCCCTTCGACGTCGGGCACCAGCAGGTAGGCATAGGCCTGGTGGTGCGAGCGGCCCACGCGACCGCGCAACTGGTGCAGCTGGGCCAGACCGAACTTGTCGGCGCGGGTCATCACGATGGTGTTGGCGCTGGGCACGTCGATGCCGGTCTCGATGATGGTCGAGCACAGCAGCACGTTGTGGCGCTGGGCCACGAAGTCGCGCATGACGCGCTCGAGCTCGCGCTCGGGCATCTGGCCGTGGGCGATGGCGATGCGGGCTTCGGGGATCAGCTCGGCGAGCTTGTCGCGCCGGTTCTCGATGGTCTCGACCTCGTTGTGCAGGAAGTAAACCTGGCCGCCGCGCTTGAGCTCGCGCAGCACGGCCTCGCGGATGACGCTGGAGTTCTCGCTGCGCACGAAGGTCTTGATGGCCAGGCGGCGTTGCGGAGCGGTGGCGATGACCGAGAGGTCGCGCAGGCCTTCCATCGCCATGCCCAGGGTGCGGGGGATGGGCGTGGCGGTGAGCGTGAGCACGTCGATGTCTGCGCGCATGGCCTTGATGGCCTCCTTGTGGCGCACGCCGAAGCGGTGTTCCTCGTCGATGATGAGCAGGCCCAGGCGCTTGAACTTGACGGACTCGCTCAGCAGCTTGTGCGTGCCAACGACGATGTCGATGGTGCCATCTTCCAGGCCCTGCATGGCGCCCTTGATCTCTTTCGCCGAGCGAAAGCGTGACATCTCGGCCACCTTCACTGGCCACTGCGCGAAGCGGTCGGCGATGTTCTGGTAGTGCTGCTCGGCCAGCAGGGTGGTGGGCGCCAGCAGGGCCACCTGCTTGCCGCTGGTCACGGCCACGAACATGGCGCGCAGCGCGACTTCCGTCTTGCCGAAGCCCACGTCGCCGCATACCAGGCGGTCCATCGGGCGGGGGCTGATCATGTCCTGGATGACGGCGTGGATGGCGGCACGCTGGTCGGGCGTTTCCTCGAAGCCGAAGCTGGTGGCGAAAGCCTCGTAGTCCTGCGCGCTGAAGCGGAAGGCGTGGCCTTCGCGGGCGGCGCGGCGGGCATAGAGGTTGAGCAGCTCGGCGGCGGTGTCGCGCACCTGCTCGGCTGCCTTGCGCTTGGCCTTGTCCCATTGCGGCGAGCCCAGCTTGTGCAGCGGGGCCTCGTCGGCGCTGACGCCGGTGTAGCGGCTGATCAGGTGCAGCTGTGACACCGGCACGTACAACACGGCCTTGTCGGCGTACTCCAGGTGCAGGAACTCGGAGGGGCCGTCGCCCAGGTCGAGGTTGATGAGGCCTTGGTAGCGGCCGATGCCGTGGTTGCTGTGCACCACCGGGTCGCCCACGTTCAGCTCGGAGAGGTCTTTGATCAGCGAGTCGACGTCGGTGGTCTGTTCGTTCTTCTTGCGGCGCCTGCGTGTGGCCGGACTGGCGTCGAAGAGCTCGGTCTCGGTGATGAGGTGCAGGCTTTGGGCGTTGGTGGCGGCCTGCCAGATGAAGCCCGCAGCCAGGGGGGCTGCGGTGATGGCGTGGCGGTGGCCGCTGACTGTGAAAGCGTGCAGGTTGTCGACACTGGGCAGCTCCAGCTTGTGGTCGCGCAGCAGCTCCATGAGGCTTTCGCGGCGGCCGGCGCTTTCTGCCACGACCAGCACGCGGGCTTCGGTCTGGCTCAGGTGCTGCTCGAGCTTGCGCAGCGGGTCCTGGCCACCGCGCTCGACGCTCAGGTTGGGCAGGGGGCGAGCCCATTCTGTGGGCTCGGTGCCGCGGATGGCCAGCACCGCGTGGGCGTTGGCCAGCGTGAAGAACTCGTCTGACTTGAGGAAGATCTCTTCGGGTGGCAGCAGGGGGCGCTCGGGGTCGTGCTGCAGGAACCGGTGGCGCTCCCGGGTTTCGGTCCAGAAGCGGCGCAGGGCTTCGTCGATGTCACCGTGCAGGACGACTGCGGCGCCACCCTGAGTCGGGTCCCCCAGGTGTTCAAAGAAGGTGGAGGTCTCGTTGAAGAACAGGGGCAGGTAGTACTCGATGCCGCCCGTGGCCACGCCCGTGCCGATGTCCTTGTAAATGCGTGACTTGCTCGGATCGCCCTCGATGCGTTCGCGCCAGCGGTCGCGGAAGGCTGCGCGCGAGGCCTCGTCCATCGGGAACTCGCGGCCTGGCAGCAGGCGAACCTCCGGCACGGGGTAAAGGCTGCGTTGGGTGTCTGGGTCGAACGTGCGAATGGAGTCGATCTCGTCGCCGAACAGGTCGACCCGGTAGGGCACCAGCGAGCCCATGGGGTAAAGGTCGATCAGGCCGCCACGCACGGCGTATTCACCCGGCGACACCACCTGGCTGACGTGGTTGTATCCGGCCAAGGTGAGCTGCGACTTGAGCGCGGCCTCGTTGAGCTTTTGTTTTTGCTTGAAGTGGAAGGTGTAGGCGGCCAGGAAGGAGGGCGGCGCCAAGCGCGTGAGGGCCGTGGTGGCGGGCAGCATGACCAGGTCGACGCCCTTGTCGCCTTCTCCCGCCACACCGTTTTGCATGCGCCAGAGCGTGGCCAGGCGCTCCGATATCAGGTCCTGGTGGGGCGAGAAGGTGTCGTAGGGCAGTGTTTCCCAGTCAGGGAAGATGGCGCAGCGAAGCTCGGGCGCAAAGAAGGCGACCTCGTCGAGCAGGCGCTGGGCGTCGGCTGGATCGGCCGTGAGCAGGGCGGTGAGCTGGCCTTGTGCCTTGCGTGCCTGGGCGAAGTGGGCCAGCAAAGCCGCGTCGCCCGAGCCGATGGGTCGAGGCACGGAGAAGCGTTTGCCGGGGGCGATGGCGGGCGAGGGCAGGGCGGGCAGCATGGGCAGATGGAAAAGCAAAAGGCCCGGGCACAGGTGTGGCCGGGCGTCAACGATCAACGCATTGGCTTTGATTTTAGGTGCGAGACAATCCGGCCATGCCCGAGACATCCCTGTTCACCCTCACGTCACCTGAGTTTCAGCCACGTTGTTTCGCGCTGGTGCCGTGTGCCGGGGTCGGCGAGCGGGCTGGCGTGGGTGGGCCCAAGCAGTACCACCCTGTCGCAGGGCGGTCGGTGGTGTCGCACACCTTGAGGGCGCTGCAGGCGGTGCCAAGGCTGTTCGCGACGCTGGTGGTGCTGTCGCCCGAGGACACGCAATTCGAGCGCCACGCACCTGACTTCGCCGGAGAAGGGGCTTGGGTGGCTCGGGTCGGCGGGGCCAGCCGAGCCGAGAGCGTGCTAAACGGGCTGGGCGAGTTGCGAGCCCGGGGCGCCGAGCCCCACGATTGGGTGCTGGTGCATGACGCGGCGCGGTGCCTCTTGCGGCCCGAATGGGTGGATCGGCTGCTGGATGCTTGTGTCGATGACGAGGTGGGAGGCTTGCTGGCGCTGCCATTGGCGGACACGCTCAAGGCATCGGAGCCTGGAGGCGGTGGTGAACCCCGCTCCTGCCAGACGGTGGACCGCACCGCCAAGTGGGGCGCCCAGACGCCTCAGGTGTTTCGCCTGGGATTGCTCCAGCCAGCCTTGTTGGGGGCCTTGTCTGACTCCGCCACGGCGGCGGCCGTCACCGACGAGGCCAGTGCCATCGAAATGCTGGGGCACGCGCCTCGCCTGGTGACGGGCGATTTCGAGAACTTCAAGGTCACTTGGCCGGGCGACTTCGCTTTGGCCGAGCGCCTGTTGGCGACGCGGGCTTGAGCGCCGAACGGTTGGGCTCGCTGGCCTTGGCCCTGGCTGCTTTCGGTTCTGTCGAGGAGGCGGCCTCTCGCGAGGCTGCTGCCTTGATGGCTGCCATCGCGATCGGTTTGGCCCATTCCGGCGTCTGACCCATGGCGACGGCGCTTGATGGCGCGCGCACCCGACCTTGCTGCCAGTGCACCACCAATTTGGGTTGAGGCGCTTGACCCTGGTGTGGATCGGCATCGTGGCTGTTGTCGTAGACGCGCAGCTCAGCCAGGTGTGGCAACAGCTGGATCAGTTGCAGGCGGCTTTGGTCAAAGCGTCGGCGGATGTCGGCCTCAGGGATGTCATGGCCGCCTTTGCGCACCCGGGCCTTGACGCGAGCCAGGTGCTGCTCCGGGCTGGCCAGCCCCACGTACCAGATCCGCACCTCGATGCCTGCGAGAGTGGCCTGTTTGAGCAGGCGCGCAAAGCTTTGCCCGCCCAGGGTGGTTTCAAAGTTGTGATCCAGCCGCTGGGCGATGGCATGTTGAAGCAGGCGCTTGCCCTCATGCCAGGCGGCACTGTTGGCTTGTGTGGCGCTCAGGTGCGGCTGAGCTGCCCGGATGCGGGCGGCGGCCTCATCCGGGTTGAAGTACTGGGCGCCATGGGCGCGGATGGTGGCCCCGCCGATGCTGCTTTTGCCGGCACCGTTGGTGCCAGCCAGCACAAAAATGCGGGGGGCGTGGGCAGTCTGGTCCACGGGCAGTCTCTCTGTTTTCTGGGTTGAAACGACAAGGCGCACCTGGGGGTGCGCCTGGAGCGTGCGGCGCATCGAGGCGCCTGGTGTTGCGTCTGGCCTGCTTCAGTGAGCTGGCATCACCGCAGCCAAGGCCGCTGCGCCCAGCTCTTCGGGGGAAGCGTCGAAAGCCGCCAGCATGCCCTGGCGCGACGCGGGCGTTTGCATCTGTTGAAGCAAGGCATCGAACTCGTGGCTCAGGCTGCCCAGGGCCTGGTCGCGTGCGTCAAGCAGCGCTTGGTAAGCGTCCAGCGAAAGCACCACTGCCGTGGGGCGGTCTCGCTTGGTGATGGCCACCATGCCTTGGCTGGAGGCGGCGTCCAGGACGCGACCGAAGCTGTTTTTGGCTTCGGTGGCAGAAAACTCGGGAACAGCCACCTCTTCACCACGGTGGTTGCGCAAGGTCAGTGCAGTCATGGGGACGCCCTTCGCGATCAATGTGCGATCGATGAGGGCATTTTAGCCATTTCGGCTGATTTGTCCAGTTCTTCTGGCCAAAATGGCCATTCCGCCGATGGCGAGCAGCAGCATGCTGGACGGCTCAGGCACGCTGGACACCCAGGTGGCCTGCTGCCCGGAGCCGGCCATGGTGGCGTCGATCCAGCTGCGGTAGCTGGCGACCTGCACGAAAGCCGAACCCTCCGTTGCACCCGTGTCGCCGTCCTGGAGCACCGCAGACGCCACGCCGAGCAGCAGCGCTGCAGCGCTGTCGGTCGGTGTTCCGGCGAACAAGGCACCGCCGCTGTCTCCCCCTTGCAAATGGGCGTTGCCGTTGGTCAGCAGCCAGTTCACCGAGGCGGCAACACCGGCATCTGCCTGGTAGGTGGTGGCAGCGTCGTACGCGGTCGTGATGGCGAAGCCGTTGGGTGCCTGGTTCTGCGCCGACACCATGGTCAGTGTGCCCAGCGACGCGACCTGCGACGAGGTGATCACCTCGTCATTGAGAACGGGGGTGGCGATGCTCAAAGATGAAGAAAGCTGGACCAGCGCGATGTCGTCGTTCGGGAACTCGGCGCTGCTGAACGTGTAGGTGGCACTCACCAGGGACGAGCCGGACTGCGACACGAAGCTGCTCGAGCCGACCGTCAGCGAGCTGGCCACGTGCGCTGCCGTCAGCACCCAGTTGCTCGCGATGAGCACGCCAGAAGCACCGCCAAGCTCTCCGATGGCGTCAAAGCTGTTGGTCGCCGTGCCATCGACGATGGCGTGAGCGGCCGGTGAGAGGCAAAGGGCAGCACCCATGGCAAGAGGGGCAATGATCGAGCGAGGGAAACACGAACGGTGTTGCATGGTGAGGCGGGGCTGGGTGTTGGGTGGGCTTGGCGCGACAGATGCTTCGTGGTGACGCTGTGCCGGTGCCTTGGCGCGGTCCAAAGCGAGAGTTTCCCAAAGGATGCGTCACCAAAGCGCCTTTGGGCCATTGGGGCATTCCTCGTGGGGGTGATCTGGTGCCGCAATGTGCGCGACGAAAAAAGAAAAACCCGGCGGGTGCCGGGTTCTGTGGTGCGCGGGGCTTGGGGGCCTCACCAGGAAGTTTCGTGTTCAGGGGTCGCCTTGATTCGATGGATCGACAGATCGGCGCCTTCGAATTCTTCTTCCTGCGACAGGCGCAGGCCCATGGCCTTGTTGAGCACCCCGTAAACCAGCCCGCCGCAGATCAGTGCAAAGGCCACCACGCCCAGCGTGCCGACGGTCTGGGTCAGCAGGCTCACGCCACCAGCGCCACCGAGTTCGGTCTGCCCGAAGATGCCTGCTGCGATACCGCCCCACGCACCGCACAAGCCGTGCAGCGGCCAAACGCCCAGCACGTCGTCGATCTTCCACTTGTTCTGCACCAGGGTGAACATCAGAACGAAGATGGCGCCTGCGATGCCGCCCACCACCAGCGCACCCGCCGGATGCATGATGTCGGAGCCGGCGCACACAGCCACCAGGCCGGCCAGGGGGCCGTTGTAGGCGAAGCCCGGGTCGTTGCGGCCCATGAGCACGGCCACCAGCGTGCCACCCACCAGGGCCATCAGAGAATTGACGGCGACCAGGCCAGAGATCTTGTCGATGGTCTGGGCGCTCATCACATTGAAGCCGAACCAACCCACGGCCAGGATCCACGAACCCAGCGCCAGGAAGGGGATGCTCGAGGGCGGGTGGGCCGAGATTTCGCCGTTCTTGCGATAGCGGTTTCGGCGTGCGCCCAGGATGAGCACGGCCGGCAACGCCAGCCAGCCGCCAAAGGCATGGACCACCACCGAGCCGGCAAAGTCGTGCATCGGGGTGCCCGAGAGAGACTGCAGCCAGTCGCCCACTCCGAACTTGTTGTTCCAGATGGCGCCTTCGCACAGCGGGTAGAACAGGCCCACGATGGCCGCCGTGGCGATCAACTGCGGGCCGAACTTGGCGCGCTCGGCGATGCCGCCGGAAATGATGGCCGGGATGGCCGCTGCGAACGTCAGCAGGAAGAAAAACTTGACCAGGGCGTAGCCGTTGTTCTGCGCCAGGGTGCCTGCGCCAGCGTAGAAGTCGACCCCGTAGGCGATGGTGTAACCGACGAAAAAGTAGGCCAGCGTCGAGACGCAGAAATCGACCAGGATCTTGACCAGGGCGTTGACCTGGTTTTTGTGCCGCACCGTGCCCAATTCGAGGAAGGCAAAGCCGGCGTGCATGGCGAGCACCATGACGGCGCCCAAAAGGATGAACAGCGCGTCAGCGCCTTGTTTGAGTTGATCCATAGTTTGGTTCCACAGCGGAGGAGGCCGCACCGATCTGAGTCGTTCTGGGCCGGGTACATCGGAAAGCACCAAAAGCAAGCAAAACGCATGCCTATTTTTGGGGCGGCAGGACGGTCTGCGAGGCTGAAATATGATTCGGTTTGGTGCGTCAGCGTGCTTTCACTGCTTTACGCACCTGTGTTGTGCGTTTTGCGGCGCCGCGGAGTGCGCGCCGCGAGGTGAGCACACTGGGAGCTTTTCTTGCGTCTGGCGTCATCGGGTGCTCGGATCGCCGGACAATGGCTGCTGTCAACCGACATCAGTTCAACCAGCGCGGACCGCTCGCGGTCCCTTTTGAAGCACCGTTCACATGAGCGCACCAGCCATCCGCATCGGAGAAGGGTGGGACACCCACGCCCTCGTCGTCGGCCGTCCTTTGATCCTGGGAGGGGTTGCCATCCCTCACACCCATGGCCTGCTCGGGCATTCCGATGCCGACGCGTTGCTGCACGCCATCACGGACTCACTGCTGGGCGCAGCCGGTCTGGGCGACATCGGTCGGCACTTCCCCGACACGGACGAAAGCTTCAAAGGCGCCGATTCGGTCGTGCTGCTGCAGGAGGCCCATCGCCGGGTGAAAGACGCCGGCTGGGGTGTGATCAACCTGGACACCACCATCGTTGCCCAAGCGCCGAAGATGGCACCCCACATCAGCGCCATGTGTCAGCGGATCGCCCAAGCCCTGGAGCTCGATGAGTCGCGGGTCAACGTCAAGGCCAAGACGGCCGAGAAGATGGGGCCCGTGGGTGAGGGCCGGGCAATCGAGACGCGAGCGGTCTGCCTGCTCTACCGACTTTGACGGATCGGCGCTGAACCTGCAGAAGCAGGCAATCTGCCCTGGGGCTGACCGATCAGCCGTGGTCGCAACCCAGCGTGCGCTTGTCAGGGCGCGCGTTTGAGCCGAATGTGCGCCACCAGGCCGCCGCCTGGCGCATTCGCCAACTCGAACGAGCCACCCATGCGCTGCAAGGCTTTGTCCACGATGGCCAAGCCAAGGCCTGCACCGGTTGCGGCGGTGCGGGCGGCGTCACCCCGGAAGAAAGGCGTGGTCAGCTGAGGCAGCTTCTCTGGCGCCACCCCAGGCCCGTGGTCGCGGACCGACAAGATCACCCAGGCGCCAGAGCGCGTGTAGCTCACGTCCACGTTGGTCACGCCCGTGTAGGTGTTGCGTCCGTAGCGGCGGGCGTTCTCGAACAGGTTGGTCAGCACCCGTCCCAGTTCGGTCTCGTCGGCCATGACCCGGGTGTCGATCGGCAACTTGGCCGTGATGCGGATGCGCTTGGTGTCGCGGAACTGGCTGATCGCCTTGTCCACCACGCTGGAGACGTGAACCGCCACCAGCTCGACCTCGCCGGGGCGGGCGTAGTCCATGAACTTGTCGATGATGGCGTCGAGCTGGTCGATGTCTGCCGCCATGTTGCGCTTGGCCTCTTCATCGACCACGCTCATCTCGGCTTCCAGGCGCATGCGGGCCAGCGGCGTGCGCAGGTCGTGCGAGATGCCGGCCAGCATCACGGCGCGGTCTTCTTCCACTTTGGCCAGCTCGCGCGCCATGCGGTTGAAGCCCTGGTTCACCTCGCGGATCTCGCGCGTGATCATGGATTCATCCAGCACCGAGTCGTACTCGCCTTCGCGGATGCGGCTGGCGGCGAACGACAGTTCCTTGAGCGGCTGATTGATGAGGCGCGCGATGATGGCCGAACCCAGCACGGTTGCCACCAGTGCGATGCCCACCCAGATGAACCAGGTGCCCGCGGCCATCGGCTCGACGCGGGTCGGATCAGCCTGCAGCCAGTAGTTGTCTCGCTCGATTTGGAAACCCACCCAGAGGCCCGGCACGCCATTGACGCTGCTGGCCACCACCGTGGTCGGCCCCAGGCGCGAGCGCAACTGCTCGCCGATGGCACGCGTGAAGCGGCTGATCTCGAAGGCCTCGAAACGGTCAGAAGGCTCGCGCGGTTTGAGGCGAATGGATTCCTGGTCCGACAGCGTCTTGATCAGCGTGAGCCGGTTGATGCTGTCGGAGTAGCGCAGCGCCGCCCGCGACAGGTTGACCAGGCTGGCGATCTGCTGGGCGGCCTGGACTGCGCGCGGCTCGAACTCGAGCGCACGGAAGGTCTGGACCCAGGCAAAGATGCCAGCCGTCAGCAACAGGCCAAGCAGGATGAAGGTGCGCCAGAAAAGGCTGAGGGCGAACCGCTTTCTTGGCATCGATCAAGCCCCGCCGTCCGGCACGAACACATAGCCCACGCCCCACACCGTCTGGATGTAGCGTGGCTGTGCCGGATCGGGCTCGATCATCTTGCGCAGGCGCGAGATCTGCACATCGAGGCTGCGGTCGAACGGCTCGAACTCGCGGCCGCGTGCCAGTTGCGCCAGCTTGTCGCGGCTCAGTGGCTGACGCGGGTGGCGCACCAGGGCCTTGAGCATGGAGAACTCGCCCGTGGTCAGGGCGATGGGCTCGCCTTCCTTGCTCAGGCGGCGCAGGGCGAGGTCGAACTCGAACGGCCCGAAGGTGACGGTCTGCGCTTCCTTGGCGGGAGCGCCGGGGGCTTCCTGGGCCGGACGGCGACGCAGCACCGCGTGGATGCGGGCCAGCAACTCGCGTGGGTTGAAGGGCTTGGGCAGGTAGTCGTCGGCGCCGACCTCCAGGCCGACGATGCGATCGACGTCCTCGACCTTGGCCGTCAGCATGATGATGGGCGTGACGTCGTTGGCGGCACGCAGGCGGCGGCAGATGGACAGGCCGTCTTCGCCTGGCAGCATCAGGTCGAGCACGATCAGGTCGACCGTTTCACGGGTGAGCAGGCGGTTGAGCGCCTTGGCATCTTCTGCCAGGAGCACCTCGAAGCCTTCCTGGCTCAGGTATCGCCGCAGCAAGTCGCGGATGCGCGCATCGTCGTCCACCACGAGGACGCGGTCGGGCCGCTGGTTGGCGTTGTTGGAAGTCATGGTGCGTTCCTAGGCATTTGTAACAAGCGCGGATTGTGCGCAGTTTGCGGACCCCAAACGCCCGTATTTGACCGGTTGTTACAATTCTTGCCCGCTCATGACGCTCCCGTCAAGCTGAAAGGATGTCGGCGCCACAGGGGTATTTCGCGTTGAGAATGGGTCTCCAACTGACCGACAAAGGTTGACCATGATCCTGTCTCGACGCCCCGCGGCCGTCCGCCAACTGACCACCGCCTGCCTGCTGGCCGCTGCCGCCTGTGGCGCGCAGGCCGAAGCCCCGCGCCAGGGCAGCGTGAACTTCAGCGCCACCGCGCACCGCGAGGTGGTGCAGGACGAGTTGACCGTCGTCCTTGAAACCGTCAAGGACGGCAGCCAGGCCGCAGACGTGCAGGCCGAACTCAAGCGTGTGCTCGAGTCGGCCCTGACCGAGGCGCGTGCGCTCATCAAGGGTGCTGCACCTGAAGCTGTCAGCGTGCAGACCGGCGGCTTCAACCTTTACCCGCGGTACGGCAACAACAGCCGCATCACAGGTTGGCAAGGGTCCGCCCAACTGATCATTTCGGGCACCGATGCCGGCAAGGTGTCCACGGTCTCGGGCAAGCTCAACCAGCTCAACGTCACGCAGGTTCGCTATGGGCTGTCGCGCGCACTGCGCGAGCAGCACGAGGCCTCGCTCACCACGGAGGCCATTCGCCAGTTCAAGGCGCGCGCCGGGCAACTGGCCACCGACTTCGGCATGAAGGGCTACACCTTGGGCTCGGTGTCGGTGTCTTCCACCGATGCGGGCTTCGAGGGACGTCCGGTGCCCATGATGGCGATGGCCAAGGCGGCTGCGGCCCCGATGGCCGACGCAGCCTTGCCGCTGGCCCCAGGCAAGGGGACGCTGACCATCACGGTCTCTGGCGACGTCCTCCTGCAGCCCTGATCAACCGTCGCGCCACTGGCCGCCCAGCAACAGCTGGTGCGGCCGAAAGCGCGTCTTGTAAACCATCTTGGGGCTGGCCTCGATCCAGTACCCGAGGTAGAGGTGCGCCAGCCCGAGGTCGCGTGTTTGCTCGATCTGCCACAGCACGTTGTAGGTGCCGTAGCTGGTGTCCGGCTCGGGTTCGTAGAACGTGTAGACCGCCGAGAGCCCGTCTTCGAGCACGTCCAGGACGGACACCATCTTCAACGCACCAGGCTGTCCATCGGGCGAGGCCGGCTCACGGAACTCGACCAGGCGAGAGTTGACCCTGCTGTGCAGAAGGAACTGGGTGTACTGGTCCACCGAATCGTGGTCCATGCCGCCGCCTTGGTGCCTGCCGCGCTGATAGCGCAGGTAAAGCTGGTAGTGCTCGGGGTTGAAATTCAGCCTCAGCACACGCGCCTCGAGGTGCTGATGGGCGCGCCAGGCCCGCACCTGGCTGCGTGAAGGCTGGAATCGCTGCACAGGGATGCGCAGCGGCACGCAGGCCTTGCAGCCATCGCAATGGGGGCGGTAGGTGAACATGCCGCTGCGGCGAAAGCCGGTGGCCACCAGGCCGGAGTAAACGTCGGCGTTGATCAGGTGGCTGGGCGTGGCCACCTGCGAGCGCGCGGTGCGCCCGTCCAGGTAGCTGCAGGGGTAGGGCGCCGTCGCATAGAACTGCAGGGAGGCAAGCGGCAGGTCTTTGGGGTGCGTCACAGCGGGTTTCGCTAAAGGTTCACCGAGGGATCAGGTGATCCCAGAATGAATCATGATAGGTCCAATCGGAAGGGCCTGATTCATCGACCACCTGCTTGAGGTGGGCCTCGAATTCCCCCCTTGGCCAGGGGCGTGCCCCCAGGGAAGCCAGGTGGGATGTCTCCTGCTGGCAGTCGATCACAGGCAGGCCGTGGGCTCGGCAAAAGCACACCAGGGCGGCCAGGGCAATTTTGGACGCGTCAGTTCGGTGCGAGAACATCGATTCACCGAAGAACATGCGACCAATGTGGATGCCGTACAGGCCACCGATCAACTCGCCGTTCACCCAAGTTTCCACGGAGTGCACTTGGCCCTCGCGGTGCCACTTTCCGTAGGCGGCACGCATCTCGGGCACGATCCAGGTGCCGCGCTGGCCGCCGCGCGGGGTGAGGGCGCAATGGTGCATGACCGCGTCGAAGTGCGAGTCGATGCGCACCTCGCAGCCTGGTGTGCGCCGAAAGCGCTCAAGCGTCTTGCGCAGGGAGCGGGACAGCTTGAACTCTGCCACCGGCAAGACCATGCGAGGGTGTGTGCTCCACCAGAGGATGGGCTGGTCTTCTCCGAACCAGGGGAAGATGCCGCGACGGTAGGCCTGCGCCAGCCGCTGGGTGCTCAGGTCGGCGCCAGCGGCCAGCAAGCCCGGGGCATCGGAGTCGGGGCCCAGCGCTTGAAGCGTGTCTGGGAATGGGGTGTCTGCTTCCAGCCAGGGGATCATGAACGAGCGGGCATTCAGTTGATGCGGGCAAGAAAAAAGCCCGGTGGCAAGCCACCGGGCTGAAAGGTACCTTAGAAAAGGTTCGACAGGTACCGAGGAGACAACCTTTCAGGGAGTGCCGCTTGTCCAGAGCGGCCCTGATGAGATCAGGGCCCGGTCAGGAAGTTCAAGCGAATGGCTCCGGAATCCTTGCAAAGATTTGTCAACCAGGGGCAAGCGCCAATCAGGCGGCCTTGCGCTTGGCGGCCGTCGTGGCAGCCTGAGATGCCTTGACGGCGGTGTTGGTGATGGCCTGGAAGTTGGCTTCGGCCACATCGGCAGCTTGCTTGGCGGCCTTTTGCACCGAGTCAAAAGCGTTGTTGGCGGCGGCAACTGCCGACTTCACCAGCACGACGGCGTTTTCGGTGCCGGCGGGGGCGTTCTTGACGGCGTTGTCAACGACGGCAGCGAACTTCTTCTGGGCATCGGAGACTTGCGATTCGGCCAGCTTGCCGACTTCGGCGCTGGTGGTCGAAGCGATGTCGTAAAGGTGACGACCGTAAGCGGCAGCTTTCTCGGCGGAGGGTTGCAGCAGCGAGGCTTGCAGCGCCAGCAGCTCCTGGGCGTCCTTGACAGCCAGCACAGCCTTGGCGTGCTCGGAAGCTTCTTCCAGCGAAGTCTTGGCGACTTGCAGGTTCAATTCGACGACCTTCTCGACGCCTTCGAAGGCCTTCTGACCCAGGTCGAACAGGGTGGCCAGGCTGGCTTTTTGGGAGGCGAGGATTTGTTCGGCAGTCAGCATTTCAATCTCCGTTATGAAGGGTTGATCGCAAACCGCAGCTTCGAACTTCAATTGCTGCGTTGCAACATGATTCGAAGTATAGGAGTGCTGTCGGCGATTGCAAGCACTTTTTTGTGCGGTGCAGCAACCGTTTGCAACTTTGTCCTGTTTTTGACAATTTTAACGGCGAGAGATCAGGGTGAGGCAGGGCTGTCCGGATCGTCGCCTCGCCTACACTCTCGACTTCACTGCATCCCAACTGCTCAAAGCGATCACCATGAGCCTGCTCAACGTCCCCGCTGGCGCCAAGGCGCCTGACGTCTTCAACGTCATCATCGAGATCCCTGCCAACGCCGACCCGATCAAGTACGAGATCGACCACGAGACCGGTGCCGTCTTCGTCGACCGTTTCATGGGCACGGCCATGCACTACCCCTGCAACTACGGCTACGTGCCCCAGACCATCGCTGCAGACGGCGACCCGGTCGATGTGCTGGTCGTGACCCCGTTCCCGCTGCAGCCGGGCGTGGTCATCCCTTGTCGCCCTCTGGGCATCCTGAAGATGGAAGACGAAGCAGGTGGTGACTCCAAGCTCGTGGCTGTGCCGACCGAGAAGATCTGCGCCATGTACAAGGACATCCAGAAGCTGGAAGACCTGCCTGCGCTGCTGATCAGCCAAATCAAGCACTTCTTCGAGCACTACAAAGACCTGGAGCCCGGCAAGTGGGTGAAGGTGGTCGGCTGGGCTGGCATCGAAGACGCCAAGGCCGAAGTGGTCACCGGCCTGGAAAGCTTCAAGAAGCAACACTGAGGCAGATTGGGCGCGTGTCGCCCCGCCTGACGCATGCCGCCTGCGCTCCGCTGGGAGCAGGCGGCTTTTTCTTGGTCGTGGGTCTTGCCGCACGGGGCGTTGTGAGGCTCTCGAGTGTGAGCGGTCGGGGTGCGTTGTTGCGGGTTAACGACCCCCTTGTGTGAGGGGGTCTTATATAAGACATAAGTCCGCACCGTTTCGCAGAAATCCTGATAGAGTCACGGCTTTTCTAGCACCTCCCTTCAACCCCGGAGATCGTCATGACTCAACTCACCCGCGAACAGCAAATCGCTGCCCTGGAAAAGGACTGGGCCGAAAACCCCCGTTGGAAGCTCATCAAGCGCGGCTATTCCGCAGCCGACGTGGTTCGCCTGCGCGGCAGCATGCAGCCCGAGTACACCCTGGCCAAGCGCGGCGCTGAAAAGCTGTGGGAAAAGGTCAACGGCGGTGCCAAGAAGGGCTACGTGAACGCTTTCGGCGCCATCACCGCCGGTCAAGCCATGCAACAGGCCAAGGCTGGCCTGGAAGCCGTGTACCTGTCGGGCTGGCAAGTCGCCGCCGACGGCAACACCTCGGAAACCATGTACCCCGACCAGTCGCTGTACGCGTACGACTCGGTGCCCACCATGGTTCGCCGCATCAACAACACGTTCAAGCGTGCTGACGAAATCCAATGGTCGCGTGGCATCAACCCCGGCGACGAGCAGTTCGTTGACTACTTCCTGCCCATCGTCGCTGACGCTGAAGCCGGTTTCGGTGGTGTCCTGAACGCCTTCGAACTGATGAAGAACATGATCGCTTCGGGCGCCGCTGGCGTTCACTTCGAAGACCAGCTCGCCGCTGTCAAGAAGTGCGGTCACATGGGT